>JANQMH010000100.1 GCA_028280195.1 Exilibacterium sp. | reverse complement strand
CCCCTCCCCCCAGCCATCCTGCTGATGGGCCCCACCGCCAGCGGCAAAACCGATCTTGCCATCGCTCTGCGGCAGCGACTGCCGGTGGAGATTATCAGTGTCGATTCGGCCATGGTATATCGGGGTATGGATATCGGCAGTGCTAAACCCGATGCCGCGCAGCTGGCGCAGGCGCCGCACCGCCTTATCGATATTCGCGATCCGGCTCAGCCATATTCGGCGGCGGAGTTCTGTGACGATGCCATCGGCGAGATGCGCGCTATTACCGCCGCCGGTCGTATTCCACTGTTGGTGGGGGGAACTATGCTTTACTTCAAGGCGCTGCGCGATGGGCTGGCGGTATTGCCGGCTGCCGATCCGGCGGTCAGAGCCGCCATCGAGGCGGAAGCCGAGGCGCGAGGCTGGCCCTATATTCACCAGCAGTTGGCTGCTGTCGATGCGGCCAGCGCCGCCCGTATTCACCCCAATCACTCGCAGCGGCTGAGCCGGGCGCTGGAAGTCTATCGTATATCCGGGAAAACCATGACCGAGCTGCACGCCGAACAGGCCGCGGCCGGCTGGTCGCTGCGGCGCGAATACGCGCCGGTGCAGCTGGCGCTGGTGCCGCGACAGCGGGCGCTGCTGCACCGGCGTATCGAAGTCCGCTTTGCGAAAATGTTGGAACAAGGTCTGCTCGAAGAGGTCAGAGCCTTGTACGGGCGCGGTGACCTGAATGTCGATCTGCCCGCTATTCGCTCAGTGGGTTATCGGCAGGTGTGGGCATTGCTAGCGGGTGAGAGTTCGCGGGCGCAAATGTGCCAGCGCGCTGAAGCGGCGACGCGCCAACTGGCCAAGCGGCAATTGACCTGGTTGCGCGCCTGGCCGCAACTCCATCGGGTGTATATCGACGACCAGCGGGGGAATGCGTTAAAAAATGAGGAAATTCTGGCCCAGGCCTTGAATTTTATGCCGGTAGCAGCCATATAATGGTGAGTATAACTTTAGTCAGTTATTGTACTTGTTGCCACTACTCTGCCGATTGGCGCTGTTTTTCACACCGGCACGGAAACCCCGGGTGGTTGTCTTCTGTTTTTGTTCAATTACTTTTTTAAGGAGAATAACAATGTCAAAAGGGCATAGCTTACAAGACCCTTATTTGAATGTGTTGCGTAAAGAACGAATTCCCGTTTCTATTTACCTGGTCAACGGGATTAAGTTGCAGGGGCAAATTGAATCTTTCGACCAGTTTGTTGTGCTGCTGAAAAATACAGTGAGCCAAATGGTATACAAACACGCCATTTCCACCGTTGTGCCGTCCCGCGCGGTCAGGGTGCCGATGCTCAATCCGGCGCCGGGAGAAGGCGGAGAAAATGCGGAATAGGCCTACGGGCATGAGGTAACTCGTTGTTTTTTGATCGACCCGAATCCGGTGAACTGGCGGTGCTGGTTCACCTGAGGTTTTCTCAAGATACCGATCCTGAAGATCCCCGCGAATTCGAAGAGCTGGTTCTGTCCGCCGGCGGTGATCCGGTGGCCTTTGTCACAGGCCGGCGCAGCGCGCCAAACCCGAAGTTCTTTCTCGGTGCCGGCAAGGTCGAAGAGCTGCGCGAGCTGGTGCTGCAGCACTGTGCCGAACTGGTGATTTTCAACCATACGCTGTCGCCCAGCCAGGAACGCAACCTGGAGAAGGCGCTACAGTGCCGGGTGCTGGATCGCACCGGGTTGATTCTGGATATTTTTGCCCAGCGCGCCCGTACGCATGAAGGCAAGCTGCAGGTGGAACTGGCCCAGCTCGGCCATATGTCAACCCGGCTGATCCGCGGCTGGACCCACCTGGAGCGGCAAAAAGGCGGCATTGGTCTGCGCGGCCCCGGTGAAACCCAACTGGAAACCGACCGGCGCCTGTTGCGGGTCCGTATCAAGTCGATTGAGAAGCGTCTGCAGAGAGTGCGAAGCCAGCGCAACCAGGGCCGGCGTTCGCGCCAGCGGGCGGCTGTCGATACCGTGTCACTGGTCGGCTATACCAATGCCGGCAAGTCCACCCTGTTCAACCGTGCCACCAGCGCCGGTGTTTACGCCGAGGATCAGTTGTTTGCCACCCTCGATCCCACCATGCGGCGCATTGACCTGCCGGAGGTCGGTTCGGCGGTGCTGGCCGATACCGTGGGTTTCATCAGCCACCTGCCTCACCGCCTGGTAGAGGCATTTCGGGCCACCCTCGAGGAAGCTGCCAATGCCGATCTGCTTTTGCATATAATTGATGCGGCGGCGGAGCAGCGCGAGCACCATATCGAACAGGTCGAGCAGGTACTGGCCGATATTGGCGCCGGGTCCATACCCCGCCTGAAGGTGTACAACAAGATCGACCTGCTGGCGGATATGCCGGCGCGCATTGATCGCAACCCGCAGGGGCGCCCGCAGGCGGTGTGGCTCTCCGCCCAGAGCGGTACCGGGCTGGCGCTGCTGTACCAGGCGCTGGCGGAGTTGCTGGGCGAGGCGGTGATACAGCAGCGCGTGCGCCTGCCGGCCAGCCGCGCGCGGTTGCGGGCGATGCTCTACCAGCACCGCGCCGTGGTCGATGAGACACCCCGGGACAGCGGTGGCAGCGAGCTGGCGCTGCGGATACCGGAAGCGGATCTGCGGCGCCTGCTGAATACGGAATCCATGACCCTGGAAGACCTGGAGTGGGTCGATTTGGCGCCGTCACGGCAGCTGGCCGGCTAAAATAGCGGGGAAATCTGACGCAGGCGTATATAATCCCGGCTGAGCTTTGGTAAAATCGCTGCCGCGCTGTGCCTTGCCGGTGGGCGCTTTACCCCTGATTGCCGATCACAGCACTGGCCGCTGGCAGTTGCCTACCAGGTGGCAGCGCGTACTAATAGATAACGGAGACATTTTATGGCCTGGAATGAACCGGGTGGTAACAACCAGGACCCCTGGGGCGGTAAACGCAACAACGAGGGCCCGCCGGACTTGGACGAAGCGCTGAAAAAGTTTCAGGACAAGTTGAACGGCCTGTTCGGTGGCGGCAAGCCCAAGGGTTCCTCCAGTGGCGGCAGTGGCCTGAGCGGTACCTCGATTATCGTCATCATCGTCATTCTGGCGCTGATATACGGCGCGGCCGGCGTCAATATCGTAAACGAACAGGAGCGTGCGGTGGTGCTGCGCCTGGGCGTTTACCGCACCACCTTCAACCCCGGCCTGAACTGGGCGCCGCCGCTGATCGATCAGGTGTTTCCGGTCAATGTCACCAAAGTGCGCCTGCTCAGCAAAAGCGGGCTGATGCTGACTGAGGATCTGAATATTGTCGAGGTGAATGTATCGGTGCAGTATAGTATCGCCGATGCGCGCGACTTCGTGCTGCGGGTGCGCAACCCGGAGAACAGCCTGGATCAGGCCACTGACAGCGCCCTGCGGCATGTGGCCGGTTCCACCGAAATGCACGAAGTGTTGACCGAGGGTCGCGAGAGAATCGCCGTCGATATCATGGCCCGGCTGCAAAACTATATCGATACTTACAGTACCGGTATCCGCATCGAAAAGGTCAACGTCGAAGAGACCAATCCGCCGCGGGAAGTGCAGGCCGCTTTCGACGATGTCAACAAGGCTCGCGAGGATGAAGAGCGCAAGAAGAACGAGGCCGAGGCCTATGCCAACGGCATTATTCCGGTGGCCCGCGGTGCCGCCCAGCGGGTGATTGAAGAGGCCAATGCCTACAAGGCGCAGGTGGTTGCCAGGGCCGAGGGTGAGGCGCAGCGCTTCGAGAAACTGCTGGAGGAGTACACCAAGGCGCCCGAGGTAACCCGCGAGCGCCTGTATCTGGATGCGGTGCAGTCGGTTATGGCCAGCAGCTCCAAAGTGATGATCGATGTCGAGGGCGGCAACAACATGCTGTATGTGCCCCTCGACAGGATGATGCAGCAGTCCCCGGGGGCCGCCGGCGTCGGTGCCTCACAGGATCTGGTGCGCGAGGTCGAGGCGCGGGTGATGGACCGGCTGCGCCGCGAAGCCAGTAACAGCCGTCGTCGGGAGGGCCGTTAATCATGAATAGCAGACTTATCATTCCCCTTGCGGGTATTGTTGCACTGGTGCTGCTCGCCATGAGCACACTGTTTATCGTCAAAGAGACCGAGCGCGCCGTGTTGTTGCAGTTCGGTCGCGTCATCGATGCCGATATCAAACCGGGCCTGCACATAAAGTGGCCGATTATCAACGAAGTGCGCATCTTCGATGCGCGTGTGCTGACCGTCGATGCGCGCCCCGAGCGCTTTCTCACATTGGAGAAAAAGGGCATGGTGGTCGATTCTTTCGTCAAATGGCGCATTGCCGATGTGGGCAAGTACTATACCGTTACCAACGGTGAGGAGACGCGGGCCGAGCGGCTGTTGGCGCAGCGGGTCAACGAGGGCCTGCGCAATGCCGTGGCCGAGCGTTCCATGGAGGAAGTGGTCAGCGGTGAACGCGACCAGTTGATGGATGAGCTGACCACCGCGCTCAACGGTTTCACCCAGGAGGCGCTGGGTATCGAGGTGGTGGACGTGAGGGTCAAACGCATGGAGCTGCCCGAGCAGGTCAGTGAATCGGTGTTTAACCGCATGAAGGCCGAGCGCGAGCGCGAGGCGCGCGAACACCGCTCCAAGGGTGATGAGCAGGCCGAGGTGATTCGCGCCGATGCCGATCGCCAGCGAACCATCCTCGAGGCCGAAGCCTATCGCGATGCCGAGCTGCTGCGCGGTGAAGGCGATGCCCTGGCCGCGGCCATCTACGCCGAGGCTTTCAACAAAAATCCGGAATTCTACAGCTTCGTGCGCAGCCTCAATGCCTACCGGGATACCTTCAATAACAAAAACGATGTACTGCTGGTAGACCCGAACAGCGATTTCTTTCGCTATCTGGAGGATCGCACGGGCCGCGTAGGACAAAACTAGGGCGAGACCGGCCGAAGAGAGTACATCTCCCTGTAAATGGTGGTAAAATCCTGCAACCGGGCCTATTGGCCCGGTTTTTATTTGTGCGCGGGGTATACGCCGGCCTTCCCAGCCAGTCGCGCCGCCGGGATGCGAGCAGTGCCGGCGGCTGTAGACGGGAAAACGTATATGTGGGAAGAGCTGGGCAAGGCGTTTTGTTTAATGCTGGTACTGGAGGGCATACTGCCCTTTCTCTACCCCGGGCGCTGGCGCGCCCTGGTAGCGGCACTGGCAACGGTCAGCGATCGCCAATTGCGCATAACCGGCCTGGCCAGCATGCTGACCGGCGCCGGCCTGCTGTTCCTCTTGAACTGAAGACTGGCCACTGAAGACTAGAGACTGACCTATGACATATGCCGATCGCTGGTTGCTGCCCGACGGTGTAGAAGAGATTCTGCCGGACGAGGCCGAACGCATCGAGCAGTTGCGCCGGGGCCTGCTCAATCTTTACCACCGCTGGGGCTACGACCTGGTTATTCCACCGATGGTGGAGTTTACCGAGTCGCTGCTGATCGGCCTGGGTAGCGATATCGACCTGCTGACATTCAGGGTTACCGATCAGCTCAGCGGCCGCAGCATGGGTATTCGCGCCGATATCACCCCGCAGACGGCGCGTATCGATGCCCACAGCTGCAAGCGCCGCGGCCCCAACCGCCTGTGTTACGCCGGTCATGTGCTGCATGCCAAACCCAGGAGCCCGCTGGCCACCCGCACCCCGATTCAGGTGGGGGTGGAGCTTTACGGCGAAGCCGGTCTGGATGCCGATATCGAGGTGATTTCCCTGCTGCTGGAAACCCTGCGCACGGCGGCCCTGCCGCGCCCCCATATCGAACTGGGGCATGTAGGCATTTACCGTGCCCTGGCCGAGCAGGCGGGTCTGTCGCAGCAGCAGGAAGAGGCGCTGTTTGAGCTGCTGCAGCGCAAGGCGGCCACCGAGATAGCCGCCTGGGTACAGAGCAATGTGACCGACGCCGCGCTGTCGGAGCTGTTGCGGCAGTTGCCCGGACTGGCCGGAGACAGCGCGGTGCTGGTGCGGGCCGAGCAGGTGCTGGCCGGGGCATCGGCCGAACTGCAGGCGGCGCTGGACGAATTGCGCAGTGTTGCCGCGGCGGTGGCCCGGCGCTACCCCGATGCGGAATTCTATTTCGACCTCAGCGAACTGCGCGGTTACCACTATCACACCGGCCTGGTATTTGCCGCTTACGCGCCGGGGCAGGGCGACGCCATTGCCAAAGGCGGTCGCTACGATCATATCGGCGAAGTCTTCGGCAGGGCGCGCGCCGCCACCGGCTTTGCCGCCGACTTGAGCGCCCTCAACCGGCTCGGCCCCGGCGCCAATGGCCGGGCGGGTGGGATCTATGCAGAGGCCAGTGACGATCAGGCGCAGTGGCAGGCGATCCAGCGGCTGCGCGACAGCGGTGAACGGGTGGTCTGCGGGCTGTCAAACAACGCGCCGGATGCCATCGAAATGCAATGTGAGCGCCGCCTGGTACTGCAGCGGGGCGAGTATGTGGTGGTGCCTTTCGAGCACTGACGGCGCCGGGGCGCCGAGATCAAACCAGAGAGAGTCGATTTGAACATGGGTAAAAACGTCGTTGTATTGGGTACCCAGTGGGGTGATGAAGGTAAGGGCAAGATCGTCGACCTGTTGACCGAACAGGTGGCGCTGGTGGTGCGCTTCCAGGGCGGTCACAACGCCGGCCACACGCTGGTAATCGAAGGGGTGAAGACCGTGCTGCACCTGATCCCCTCCGGTATCCTGCGCGACGGTGTCAGCTGCATGATCGGCAACGGCGTAGTACTGGCGCCGGACGCGCTGCTGCAGGAGATCGGCGAGCTGGAGCAGCGCGGCGTGCCGGTGCGCGAGCGGCTGCGGCTGTCGCCCGCCTGCCCGCTGATACTGCCCTGCCACGTGGCGCTGGATCAGGCGCGCGAACTGGCGCGGGGCAAGGCCAAAATCGGCACCACCGGCCGCGGTATCGGGCCCGCCTACGAAGACAAAGTGGCGCGCCGCGGCCTGCGCCTGGGCGACCTGCTCAATCGCCAGCGCTTCGAAGATAAACTGCGGCAGCTGCTGGATTACCACAATTTCGCTCTCAGCAAGTATTACCAGACCGACCCGGTGGACTGCGACAAGGTGCTGGCCGACTGCCTCGACTGGGCGCAACAGTTGCAGCCGATGGTGGCGGATGTCACTGAAATGCTGCACGAGGCGCGCGAGACCGGCCAGAACATCCTGTTCGAGGGCGCCCAGGGCTCGCTGCTGGATATCGATCACGGCACCTATCCCTACGTGACCTCTTCCAATACCACCGCCGGCGGCACGGCGACCGGTTCGGGCTTCGGCCCGATGTACCTCGACTACGTGCTGGGCATTACCAAGGCCTATACCACGCGTGTCGGTTCGGGCCCCTTTCCCACCGAGCTGTCCTGCCAGGTGGGGCGGCACCTGGGTGAAAAGGGTGACGAATTCGGCGCCACCACCGGCCGCCAGCGCCGCACCGGCTGGTTCGATGCGGTGGCGGTGCGCCACGCCATTCGTATCAACAGTATTTCCGGCCTGTGTCTGACCAAGCTGGATGTGCTCGACGGCCTCGACAGTGTCTGTGTCTGCGTCGGCTATCGCGACGCTACGGGCCAGTCGGTGGGCGTGCCTTTCGATGCCGAGGGCTGGGAGGACATCCAGCCTATCTATGAACAGCTGCCCGGCTGGAGCGAGTCCACCGTCGGTGTCAAATCGCTGCAGGACCTGCCCGCCAATGCCCGCGCCTATATCGAGCGGCTGGAGGTACTGGTAGGGGCGCCGGTGGATATCATTTCCACCGGTCCCGACCGCGTCGAGACCATTGTCCTGCGCCATCCTTTTGCCTGAGCCCGGGCCTGGCGGCGGGGCAAAAAAAGACCCGCATGGCAGCGCGGGTCTCGTTGGTGGAGCAAGCAAAACTCGAAGATAAACAGAAAATAACCTTGGCGGCTATCCCGTACTGAGCCCCGTAAGCGGGGGCGTGGAGAGGAACTGCGGGGGCAGATACCAAGTACTGGTTAGTACTCTACGCAAGCCGATGATATGTATCTAATGGTTTAGATTCAGCTCTGGTAGGAAATATATTCATATTCTGTGCTTCCTATGGCCAGGCAGGCAAACAGATCCGGTCCCTGGATCTGATACCGCTGCCAGCCAGATAGACGCTGCTGATAGTCCCCAGATGGTTTAAGATACGAGGTCCAATGACTGTAGTTCATAGTCCAAGGGGATTATAGTCCAGCAGGCTTATAGCCAAGAGGTCTGTAACCCGGGCTTGACGATAGGAGGTAACGTGGACACCCGCCAGCTGGCGCGCCTGGATCTCAATCTGCTGGTCTCACTGCAGGTGTTGCTGGAGGAAGGCAATGTCTCCAAAGCGGCCGACAGGCTCTTTGTCACCCAGTCGGCGATGAGCAAAACGCTGAGCAGGTTGCGCGATACCTTCGGCGATCCGCTGTTTACCCGCACCTCCCACGGCATGGTGGCAACACCGTGTGCCAGGCAGCTGCAGCCGGTGCTGCTGGAGGTGCTGCAGGGCGTGCAGCAACTGGTCAGCGCGCGCGACTTCGATCCGCGCACCTTCGATGGCGAGTTCACCATTGCCGTAGCCGAGTATATCGGCGTTGCAGTGCTGCCGGGCCTGATGGAAACCCTGCAGCGCGAGGCGCCCCATATTCGTATTCAGACTATCAGTCGCATCGAGAACCAGCTCGATCAACTCGCCGCCGGCAATCTCGATTTTGCCCTGCAAATGCGGCACAGCGCCTACAGCGCCGATTTCAATGTGGTGGAACTCGGCGGCATGCCGCCGGCCCTGCTGGTACGTGAGGGACACCCGCTGAGTCGCAAAGACACCATTACCTGGGACGACGTCAGCGCCTATGCCCATATCAGCCTGTATATTTCCGATATCGAAGAGCTGGAGTTTATGCACCAGATCAGCAACAGGTTGGCCGAGTATGAGAGCCTGGTTGAATACGTCTTTGAAACCTCCCACCTGTTTACCGCGATGGAAGTGCTGCGGCGCACCGACTGCCTGATGCCGGCGGCACCGTTTTTTGCCCGACACCCGCAAATCAACGATGGCGTTGTCGCCCTGCCGATGCCGGTGGGGTTTCAGGTGGATATCAACTATATGCTGGTCAGCCACCGGCGCACGGACAGTTCGCTGCCGCACCAGTGGCTGCGCGGCAAGATACTGGGCATTATCGAGTCGTTCGAGGACAGTGATCAGCGGATCAGTGCCCTCGGCGATAGTCGCAGCAGGGCCTGATATCGGTCTGCGGCCCACTGGCTATTGGTTGCCCCAGTACCGCCGCATCTCGATATAGATAAACGAAGCCGTCCAGCCAATCAATACCAGCCCTACCAGGGATTCCAGGCCTGCCAGGTAACGGATCTGGCCAATCGGCTCGATATCGCCAAGGCCCAGGGACGTGTAAGTGGTGAAGGAGAAGTAGGCGCAGTCCATAAGGGTATTGTCGGTGTTGCCCTGCAGGTAGCCGTAGTTTCCCTCCCCGATCAGGAAGTAGTAGCCCAGTGCAAAGGCCCAGACCTCGACGACATGTGCTGCCATGGCCGCAAATACGCCAAATAAGACTTTGATGCGGGGTTTATTCGGCAGTCGCGGCAGCAGGTCCGAAATCCACTTCAGCGCTTCAAAATGAATCACCACCACCACGGTAACTAACAGGGCATTGATGACAAGAATGTCGAACATCGCATCACTGTTCCCGCATCTGTGCCGCCGGTGTCGGATCGGCAGCGTGCAGGCAGGGCTGCAGCATTGCCGCCAGCGCGGCGATATGCTCGTCACTGTCGTTGAGTGCGGGGATGTAGTGGTACTCGGTGCCGCCGGCGGCGAGAAAAGTTTCGCGGCTTTGCATGGCGATCTCCTCCAGAGTTTCCAGACAGTCAGCACTGAATGCCGGGCATACCACCGCCACGGATTTGACCCCTTGCCGGGGTAGTTCTTCAAGTGTAGCGTCAATATAGGGCTGCAGCCATTCGGCTTTGCCAAAGCGTGACTGAAAGCAGGTAATAACCCGGTCTTCCTCGAGCTGGAGCTTCTCCCGCACCAGGCGCGTGGTTTTCAGGCTCTGGCAGTGATAGGGATCGCCGCGGGTGAGAAACAGTTTCGGCATGCCGTGGTAGGAAAACAGCAGTCGGTCGGGCATGCCGTGCTGCATGATATGGGTGGCAATGCTGTTGCTGAGTGCCTCGATATAGGCTGGGCTGTCGAAGTAACTGCTGATGAAGTGCAGTTGCGGCACCCGGCGCCAGCGTTTCAGCTCGCCGGCCACGGCGTCGAAGGTGGCGCCGGTGGTGGGGCCGCTGTACTGTGGGTAAAGCGGCAGTACCGCGATGTTGTTGATGCCTTCGGTTTGGAATTCGCGCAGCGCCGCGGCAATCGATGGGCTGCCGTAGCGCATGCCCAGCTTCACCACCGCGGCGCTGCCCAGTTGCCGCTGCAGCCGTTCGCGCTGGCGGCGGCTGATCACCAGCAGCGGAGAGCCCTCCTCGAACCATATCTTGCGGTACAGGGCCGCGGATTTGCGCGGCCGCAGGCGCAGAATGATGCCGTGCAGAATACACAGCCAGATCAGTCGCGGTATTTCCACCACCCGCGGGTCGGCCAGAAACTCGGCCAGATAGCGCCGCAGTGCCGGCGCAGTGGGTGCATCGGGAGTGCCCAGGTTGGTGATCAGCACACCGGTTTTTGCGGCGGCCGCTTTAACAGTGGCGTGAACCTGATCGGTGTCACTGCCGTGCAGGGCGGTGTATCGGGACATAGTGGTTGGCTGGGGTCCGTTATTATAGCTTGTTTAGCAGCATCAGTTCCTTGGGGTGCGGATGCATGTAAAAGGAGTCGTCGATATACGGCGTGGGATTTTTGCGGAAATGGTGCCGCAGCAGCGTTATCGGCACAATCAGCGGCAACAGTCCTAGCCGATATTGTTCAATGGATTCGGAAAGCTCTTTTTTATCGTCGCCGTCGAGTTCCTTTTTCAGATAGCCCTGAATATGCTGTAACACATTGACATGGTTTTTACGGCTGGCGTTGGTTTTCAGGATGGCGGTCAGCCGCGCGATATACTCGCTGCAGAGCTGATCGACAGGCATATCGGGCGACTCCGATAAAAAGCGGCCCAGTTCGCGCGCCTTACTCTGGCTGCGGCTCATCAGAATCATTTTGTGCTGGGCGTGAAAGCGGGTCAGCGCCTTCCAGGTGGCGCCTTGCTGCAGCAGCGTGCGCCAGCGGTGATAGATAAACACCCGCTGAACAAAGTTCTCACGCAGTACCGCATCCCCCAGGCGGCCTTCCTCCTCGACCGGCAGGTGGGGAAAATTCTGCATCAGCCGCTGCGCGTAGAGGCCCACGCCATCGCGTTCGGGGTGCTCGCGACGATACAACTTGACCCGTTCCATACCGCAGCTGGGCGAGTCTTTCTTGAGAATGTAACCGTAGATATGGCGGTGCCAGGCCTTTTGTTCTTCGGCGGTATCGATGAGCTTGTCGGTGACGTCCAGAGTCGGGTCGACGGTGCCGACACAGCGAATATCATCGCCCTGACGCACCAGCCTGATCGGCTCGCGCGGTACGCCCATACCGATGGCAACTTCGGGGCAGAAGGGGTTGAACTCGAAATAGTCGCCCAGGGTCTGGACGATATAGGCATTGCGTTTGTGGCCGCCGTTGTAGCGCACCTCTTCACCGAGCAGGCAGCTGCTGATACCGATGGGAATTTTGGGAAATGTGGCAGCTGTGTTCATACAGATATCTGCTTTGCCAATGCACTTTTGTAGTGTTTGCGTTATGGTACGCCGCTTGTGCCAATCCGGACCACGCCCGCCGGCGTATACTGCTCGGACAATTTCTCTGATGGCCGGTAATTCTCCGGTAATCGGATCGCTGGGGCCATACCATTGAAACAACCCATTATATACTGGTTCCGCCAGGATCTCAGGCTTTATGACAATCCAGGTCTGCGCGCGGCTATTGCCGGCGGCCACCCTTTGCTGCCGGTATACATACTGGACGACGACACCCCGGCGCAGTGGCGTGCCGGCGGCGCCGGCCGCTGGTGGCTGCACCACAGCCTGGCTGCCCTGCAACAGGCCCTGAGCGACAAGGGTGGACACCTGCTGCTGCGCCGCGGCCCGGCCGAGGCGCAGTTGCTGCAGCTGGCTGAAGAGGTCGATGCCGCCGGTTTGTATTTTTCCCGCCACTACGAGCCCTTTGCCGCCGCTCTCGAACAGCGCCTGCACGCGGCGCTGGCGGCCGATAATCGGGAAGTGAAGCGCTTCGGCAGCTATCTGCTGTTTGAGCCCGAGCAGTTGCGTACCCAGACTGGCGGTCCCTTTAAAGTTTTTACGCCATTCTGGCGCGCCTGCCTGCAGCAGCCGGCGCCGATGCCGGCGCAGCCCAAGCCGCGGCAGATGGATTTTTATCGGCGCAGAATAGCCGGCGACCGCCTGCCGGACTGGGACCTGCTGCCCACTGCGCCGGACTGGGCCGGCGGGCTGCGGGAAAACTGGACGCCCGGCGAAGTGGGTGCACAGAAGCGTTTCAAGGCGTTTCTCAACAAAGGGCTGAACGGCTATAAGGATGGGCGCGACGAACCGGCGCTGCCCTATACGTCGAAACTGTCGCCGCACCTGCACTTCGGTGAGATTTCGGCGCGGCAGATATGGCATACACTGCAGCAGGAAATGGTGGTCAAGCCGGCGGCGGCGGAAGATGGTGAACACTTTCTGCGCGAAATGGGCTGGCGCGAGTTCTCCTACCACTTGCTGCACCACTGGCCACAGCTGCCCAGCCAACCCTTTCGCGACGACTTTGCCGCCTTTCCCTGGCGCAGCGACCGCCGGGCGCTGCGCGCCTGGCAGCGCGGGCAGACGGGTTTTCCACTGGTGGATGCCGGTATGCGCGAATTGTGGCATAGCGGCTGGATGCACAATCGGGTGCGGATGATTGTCGCCTCCCTGCTGGTGAAGAATCTGCTGATTCCCTGGCAGCAGGGTGAAGACTGGTTCTGGGATACGCTGGTGGATGCCGACCTGGCCAACAACGCCGCCAGCTGGCAGTGGGTGGCCGGCAGCGGTGCCGACGCCGCGCCTTACTTCCGCATCTTCAATCCCGTGACCCAGTCGCGGAAGTTCGACGCCGCAGGCGGCTATATTCGCCGCTGGGTGCCCGAGCTGGCGCAGCTGCCGGATAAACATATTCATGCGCCCTGGGAGGCGCCGGCTGAAATACTGGCGGCGGCAGGCGTTAGCCTGGGTAAAACCTATCCCCAGCCGCTGGTGGATTTAAAAGTCAGCCGCCAGCGCGCGCTGGATGCCTATGCGGCTATTCGCAACTGACACTGGCAGGCAATAAATTCCTCCGTAAAACTAAAGCGAAGTTGTTTAACTTGTCTATGTGCATACTTTATAAATCATAGGTTTTGGCAAAGCCTTGCAAATAACTCTGTGCCGGCAATGGACTGCTGAGGCCGTTAAACCTATGGGCGCCGAGGTGTTGCGACAGGCGCCGCGGCGGCACTTTCCACCACTTCGATAAGCTCCCCGGCTGCGCCTCTGATAACACCAACGCGGGCGCCGCCGTAGGGTATGTCGTCGACGCTCAGCGGTACTGCCAGCAACGCCGATTGCAGCGGCGCCAGCGAGTCGACGGCAAAACTGACCATGGCGATGCCCGGCGGCAGAGTATCCGGCGGGTGCCGCCTGACCTCGGCGGCGGCGGGATACTGATCCAGTTCGATCAGGAAAGGCTGCGGCATAGTCACCAGCGCCAGGGAATGCAGGGTGTCCAGCGGTTTGCCGTAAGCCCGCGAAAGTACCGAAATCCGGTAGGGGAGCGGCTCGGAGACCGTATGCTGTAAGCGCTCGCGATAAAAGGCCTGCATGGCGCCGAGGTTCCTGCCGCCCACTACCATAATGAACACCCCGTCGACAAAGGTGCTCGCCGTGCCCAGATTGAACGGCGACTTCGACGGATCGATGACGCGGGTAAAGTAAATCAGCTCCCGGTGCGGTCCCAGGGCCTGAAAGGCGCGGATATTGCGCTGTTCGGTCAGATAGGCCGGCTCGCCGATAATCTCGAAAGCCGATCCCCGCAGCCGTTGTGCCAGTGCGTCCGGGTCCTGCACCAGAATCTCCAGCGCATTCCAGCCCTCTGTCTTCATGGGCCGGTAATTGCCACTGTCCGGTTCGTGAATAAAGCGCAGTGTCACCCCCTTGCCGCTGGCCGGCGCCATCAGCAGATAGTCCCTGCCGGCCAGCGCCGGTGCCCCCCAGGCTGCAGCCAGGCGCGGATTTAACCGGCCCTGTTCCACGGTCTGGTATTGCAACTGGTCGCGATAGGCCTGCTGGGTCTGCTGCAGGTCAGCCACCATCAGCGTGACGATAAGGATAAATTTGAGCATGGCCGGTCTCCTGCCGCCGCCACTGGACAAAGAGCGGGCGGCCCCATAGAATAGCTATAATATTATGTCAATATACTATTAAGTTTTAGTGTTTGTCAGCTTAATACCAGTGAATAATTAAAAAAACCTGCTTGGAGGAGTAATAAGATGCGTGACAATTTTAATAAAACGCTACAGGTTTCCACCCTGGCGCTGGCGCTAGGCGCCGTTCATCCGGCGGCGACGGCGCAGGCGCAGGGGCAGAACGTCCTCGAGCTTGAAGAAATCATTGTCACCTCCCAGCGGCGGGAGGAGTCACTGCAGGAGGTGCCGATCGCAGTCACGGCACTGGGCGCGGAGGAAATGGCGCTGAAGCAGCTCGCCAATGTGCTCGACCTGCAGTACCAGGTGCCCAATATCAGCCTGGCTACAAATACCGGTACCGCCAGCGGTGCCCGGGTATTTCTGCGCGGTGTGGGCGAGGATGAGTCGCGGGTATCGGCCGACCCCGCCGTGGCCATCTATGTCGACGGCATCTATGTCGGCCGCCAGGTCGGCGCGCTGTTCGATCTGGTGGATCTGGAGCGCATCGAAGTGCTGCGCGGACCCCAGGGCACCCTTTACGGCCGCAACTCCAACGGCGGTGCCATCAAGCTGGTCAGCAGGGCGCCGCAGATAGATGAGAACACACTCGATATCGATTTTACCGCCGGCAACGAGGGCCGTTTCGACGCCAAGCTGACCGGCAATCTGGCGCTGGGCGAGTCGACCGCAATGCGGGCTACTTTCCTGAGTAAAAACCGCGACGGCTTTCATACCCTCAACCCCAATGGCGACTTCGCCGACCAGGCTGGCAAAGAAGTGGGCGAGGTGGAAACTCGGGGTTTCCGGGTGGGCCTGCTGCACGATTTTTCCGACCAGTGGAGCGCCAGTCTCGCCTTTGACTATACCAAGGATGACTCCGATCCGGTGCCCGACAGTACCCAGCCCGGCCTGGACGGCGACAATGATCTGTTCACCATCGAGCCGCGGCCGGGGGTTGTCTGCAGCGCAGCCGTACCGGCCAACTTCCAGCCGATGGGCTGCTTTACCGACTATGCCAGCGAAGTGGAAACCAGCGGTGCATCGCTGAGTGTTAGCGGCACTATCGGCCAGTATACACTGGCCTCTCTGACGGGTTTTCGGCAGATGGAGGATGAGTTGTCCAGCCGTATCGGTTTCCCGTACACACAGGAAACCGACCAGGATCAGTTCAGCCAGGAGGTGACGCTGACTTCCAATTACGACGGGCCGTTTGATTTCGTTGGCGGTCTGTACTTTTATACCGAAGATGTGCAGCTCGACAGCGTTTTCGTTGCACCGTTTTCCCTGGGTGTGGAGACCGATGCCTGGGCTGTCTTTTTTAAGACCACTTATGCCTTCACCGACTCGCTGAAACTGACCACCGGCGTGCGCTATACCGATGAAACCAAGGATCTGGATGCCGCGGCGATCGGCACCACCCGCAGCCGGGTGGAGTCGCGTGATTTCACCAACACCACGTTTAACATTGTGCTGGACAATCAGTTCAGCGAAGCGCTGATGGGCTATGTTTCCTTTTCCACCGGCTTTAAAAGCGGTGGCTGGTCGCCCGACTGCTTTTCCGATGTGACCTGTTTTCTGCCGGTGGATGAAGAGGAACTGGATTCTTTCGAAGTCGGTATCCGCAGTGACTTGATCGACAACCGCCTGCGCTTGAATGTCACCTACTTTTACAACCAGTACGACAATCTCCAGATTGCCGCCACGGTACCGGATCTGGGCTTCACCCGCTTCAATGTCGACGAAACGGAAATCAGCGGGCTGGAAGTGGAACTGATTTTCAAGGCCACGCAAAACATCACCCTCGATGCCACCCTCGGCACCCTCGATGCCGAATACACCGAGCTGACTCCGGCGCAGGCAGGTGGTTTGACCAACAACGGCTCCAGCCCCGGGTGTGATCTCGGCGGGCTCGACGGCGCTGCCCGCGATGCCGCCCTGATCGACTGCGCCGAGGATCTGGATTTGAAAAACGCGCCGGAATTCAAAGGCACCCTGGGTATCACCCATACCGCCGCCATCGCCGGCGGTGTGCTGACTTCGCGGCTGGATCTGTCGTTTGAAGACGAGTCCTACAATCTGGTGGCCAATGCGCCGGAAAGTGCCGAGGTCGATGTGGATACCCTGATCAATGCGCGCATTGCCTATCAGCCCGACAACGGCAACTGGCAGCTGGCACTGTGGGGCAAAAATCTGTCGGACGAAGAGTATGCCCGCGCCTCGGCCGAGAGAGACTTCTCTCAATATGCCGCTGAGCCGCTGACCTGGGGCGTCGACTTCGGTTACCGCTTCTAGGCGGCCGCGCGATGGCAGTGCCGCCGGTGCGCAGGTGTTTTATCGATGCCGGTTACGGCCAGATGCACTTGCGCAGCGCCGGCCGGGCGACGGACAAACCGGCAATTGTCTGCCTGCATATGATTTCCAAGTCGGGCCGCTCTTTTGCCAGGCTGATGCCGCAGCTGGCGCGCCAGCGCCTGGTCATTGCCCCCGACTATCCGGGTTACGGCGAGTCCGACCACCCGCCGGCCGTGCCCGCAGTCAGCATCGAGGACTATACCCGTGCCGTGTGGGAGGTGATCGATCATTTCGAGTTGTCGCGGGTGAACATCGTCGGCTATCACACCGGTTCGATGGTGGCGGTGGAAGCCGCGCACCAGCGCCCGCACGCCGTCGAACGGCTGATCAATATCTCCGCGCCGATTTTCACCCCACAGGAAGTGGCCGACTATCACCAGTACTTTGCCCCCATCCCGCTGGATGAACAGGGCGAGCGTTTTCGCATCATGTGGCAGCGTATCATGCACTACCGCGGCCCCGGTATGACCCTGGAGATAGCGGCCGAGTCCATGGCAGAAAACCTGCGCGGCGGCGATCATTACGAGTGGGGTCATCGCGCCGCTTTTCACTATACGGAAGCCTATGCGCGCAAACTGTCCCGGTTGCCGCAGCCGGTTTTGGTAATGAATATCAACGACGACCTCTATCGCCACAGCCGCCGCGCCGATGCGCTGCTGAAAAACGGCCGGCGCCGGGATTTTCCCGATTGGGGCGCAGGCTTTTTGGACCTCTGGCCCGGGCGGGTGGCGGCGGTTATGCTGGGTTTTTTCGACGCTGGCGATACCAATGCCCAACCCGCTGATTGAATTAACGCCGCCTGTCCCGGAGCATGCCGGTACCTCGGTGGGTGTCTATCTTAGCTGGGACGGCGGGCGCGAATACAACGCCGAATTCGACGCTGTGTTAAAAGAGGGGCGTATATACCGGGACACGGCAACCTTCCGCGGCCATGGCTGGGTCGCCGGTGCCAGTATGTTTTTGCTCGAGCTGGAAGGAAAGGATGAGCCCGGCGCAACATTCTATGAGACTATTGTGATGGCACCGGGCAAAAATCCCGTGCCCGCACCTGGCACTGGTTTCAGGGCAAGCGCACGCTCTGCGACGAGCGCCTGACAGGATAATACACGGACCTTAGAGGCACCTGCAGATTATGAAACGCTATTTCCCGTGGCTTATGGCCCTGGTCGCCTGTCTGGCGCTGTGGATCAGCAATGGCTTGAGTATTTCCGGCCTGTCGGTATTCGACGAGGCGCTGCTCAATGAGTTTGGCTGGGACCGCGGCGCGTTAAAACTCAACGGCTTCATCACCCTGGCCGTGGCCGGGCTGGTGGCCCCCTTTGCCGGCGTGCTGATTGATCGCTACGGTGTGCGCATCTGCATGGTGTTTGGCTGGGTACTGCTGGCCCTGGCCCTGTATGGCTACAGCCTGATCAACTCACTGAGTGAGCTGTACGCCATTCATGTGGTGCTGGGCATTGTGCTGACGCTGTGCGGCTTAAACGCCGCGGTCATTCTGGTATCGCAGTGGTTTGTCAAACACCGCGGTCTCGCTATCGGTATTGCCCTGGTCGGTACCAGCCTCGGCGGCGCGCTGATGCCCCAGTACGGCACCTACCTGCTGACCAAAATGGACTGGCGCCAGGCCTTCCAGGCGGAGATCGTTTTTCCCGTGCTGATGTTGCTGGTGACAATCTTTGTGGTGCGCAATAACACGGCGCAAGCGGAGGACGCGGAGACCGACAGTGCGGCGGTGGTGCCCGAAGAAGGGATGAGCTACGGCGAAGCGCTGCGCACCCGGACTTTCTGGGCCATTACCGTGGTCGCCATGACCACCTTTTACACCGTGCTCGGCGCACAGGCTCACCTGTTTCTGCATATGCGTGACCTGGAGTTCACGGCGGCGATGGCCACCAATGCCATCTCTGTGTTCTTCGGCTGCGCGCTGGTCGGTAAATTTATTTTCGGCCTGCTGGCCGATCACCTCGACGGCAGAAAAGTGCTGGTGGGAAACTTTATCATTATGATTGCCGGCGCCGTTTGCCTGGCTTCGATGCAGCCGGCGCTGATCTGGATTGCGGTGGCCGCTTTTGGTTTTGGTTGGGGCGGCGTCTATACGCTGATTCAACTGAATGTGGTCAACGCCTTTGGCCTGAAAGCCGCCGGTAAAATCCTCGGTACCATTACCGTGCTCGATGCCATCGGCGGCGGGCTCGGCATCTGGCTGACCGGTGTTCTCTATACGATCCACGGTTCCTACGACATCGCTTTTATCATCTACGTGCTGTTGATTGTCACGGCAATGGCAGCGATGACGCAAATGAAAATCGGTTCCGCTGCGCCTTCCAAACTCGCTGCGGCCTCCTGATCCGCGCCCACCGGCAACGGCGTGGATCGAAGCGCCGTTGCTTGTGTTTGCCTCCAGGGTAGGCCAAAATCGGGGCTCCTAATTTTACGAGCCTTTACATTCCAAGGAAAACGTGATGAACCAGTCTGTATCTCTGTTGAAACGATTAATTGCGCTAAGCGCACTGACAGGTGTCTGCCTCGCGCCCTCGGTCGCCAGTGCTGGCGATATTGCCGCCGGCAAGGCCAGATCCGTCACCTGTGCCGCCTGCCATGGTGCCAATGGCATCAGCCCCAACGATATCTGGCCGAACCTTGCGGGACAGAAGAAGGGCTATCTGGTCAAGCAGATAAAAGCATTCAGAGATGGTGACCGCAAAGACCCGGCGATGACACCGATGGCGATGGGCCTGTCCGACCAGGACATCGAAAACCTGGCGGCTTTTTACGCCAGCCTCAAATAATACGACTCGCCTTCCTGAGCCACTCCCGGCGCTGCGCTGTTATGAGCGGCAATCTCGACAATATCCAGGGTATTATTTTCGACCTCGATGGTACCCTGGCCAATACCAAACTGAACTTTTCGGCCATGTGCGCCGAACTTGAAATACCCGCCGGCACCCCGCTGCTGGAGTATCTGGCCGGCATCGACGATGCGTGCGAGCAGGCGCGGGCGCGCGCCGTGGTGGAACGGCATGAAATGCAGGGAGCCGAGCGGGCGGAGTGGATGCCCGGTGCCCGCGACATGCTGCAACTGCTGCATCGGGCCGGCGTCCCCATGGGTATCGTCACACGCAATATGCGCCGCGCCGCCTGCCTCACGGTTGAGCGCCTGGGAATTCCCATCGACCGGATGGTGACCCGCGAAGACTGCCAGCCCAAACCCCACCCGCAAGGTCTGTTGCAGATAGCGGCGGACTGGCCCATGCCCGCGCGGGACATTGTCTATATCGGCGACTACAAATTTGATCTGCAGGCAGCCAACAGCGCCAACATGATTGCCTGCCTGATCGACAACGGCAAAAATGCCAGCTATGCATCCCTGGCGGACTGGGTAATCAGCGATTTCAGCGAAGTGACTGATAAGGTGCTACAGCGGTTTTGACGAAGTGCTACAAAGTGCCACAGCGGTCTTTATAAAGTGCCACAGCGGTCTTTATAAAGTGCCACAGCGGTCTTGATGAAACGCCACAACGGTCTCGATAAGCATCACAGCAGCTTCAAAACAAAAAAACGCAGCAGCGGGCTATCGATAGTGACGCTGCCGCGCCTGAAAGCGCCCCCATCCAAATGAAGGCGCTGGCGCACTGAATTTTCTGCTTGCGGTCCAGTGCTGATGTCGATTAAAAACGCCGGCCGATCATAACGCTGTAGACAAAGGGGTCGATATCCACATCCACAGTAAGTTTGCTGCCGTTGTCGAAACCAATCTCCGCATCGGTATCGATATCTATCCACCTGACAGAGGCGTTGACAAACCACTTGTCGTTAATTTCATAGTCCAGTCCTGCCTGCAGTGCGATGCCGAAGGAATTGTCCAGCTCCACATCGCCGCCGGTCAGACCGAGGCCGGAAAGCACGCTGTCCGCCCCAGACTTCAGGTCTTCCTCGAAAAATAAGGTGTAGTTGAGACCCGCACCGACATAAGGAGTAAAACCGTTGCCCAGGTCAAAGTGATAAACCGCACTCAGTGTCGGCGGCAGGTGGTCGATGTCGGCGATATCACCGACTGCTCCCAGTTCGCCTTTTCCTTCCACGGTGTGGGTGAATGGCGTAGCGGCCAGCAATTCGACTCCCCAGTTGCTGGTAAGCATGTAGGTAACGGTAAGGCCGATTTGGGTGTTGTTATCGACGCCGACTTCGGAAGTGCCGCCGTCCAGGCTCAGTACGGTGCCATCCAGCCTGACCTTGCTGCTGCTTTCATCCGGCGCGACCGTGGTGGCACCGGCTCTGACGATCCATTCGCCAGGCTCATAGGCAGCCGCCTGCAAGGCGGAAAGCGACAGGGTGGCTGCGGTTGCAAAAGCCATGGTAGTAGTGCGTAATTTCATAGGGTTTCCCATATCTATTGTCCAAATTTCTATGTGCGTCCATTGAACCGGGAAATTACTACAGGTTTGTTGATCTGGATTAAGAAAAGTCTCAAAAGCAGATCTGGTCCAAGGCCTGTGTCTGAGTGTAGTAACAGTTTTTGCAAGTATCCATATTTATGGTGTGGTTCTATGCAGCGAGTATTTGTTTCAGAGCATCGAGCTTGGCGCCGCCATAGTCCTGACGCCAGGCCAGCAGCGTGTGAATTTTGGCGATCCGCCCCGGCAGCGGATAGAGCTGCAGATTGGCGTATTCGGGCACAACCTCGAGCACCGATCTGGGTACCACGGCGATACCGGTTCCGGCCGCAACGCAGGCGATAATGGTATGGTAGGAACTCACTTCGATCACTGCACCGGGCACGACGCCGGACTGTCGCAGCCACTCCTCGAGATAGCGGCGATAGGCGCAGCCGCTGCGGAAAGCAATCAGGGTGGCGCCGCTGGCATTGGCAGCGGTCGGCGCTTCTGCTCTGGACGGCGGACTCAACAACACCAGTTCCTCGAGAAAAACCCTGCGGGTATCAAGGGCGTTGTGCAGCACCGGCTCTGCCACAAAAGCGACATCGATATCGTACTGCAGTAGCCGCTGCAGCAAACCGTCGGCGGTGTCGGTGGCAATAACGATGTCCACTTGCGGATACAGCTGATGGTAGCGGGACAACAGGGGCGGCAGGCGCGCAGCGGCAGTGCTCTCCATGGAGCCGATGCGCAATGTCCCGCTGGGCGGCCCCCCGCTGAGGCTGGCTTCCGCCTCGGCGGCCAGGCGCAGCAGTTTATCGGCGTAACCCAGCAACACCTCGCCCTCCGGCGACAGCCTGAGGCTGCGGCCCTGGCGCAGAAACAGCCGCGTATCCAGCCGTTGTTCCAGCTGCTTGATACGGGTGCTGATATTGGATTGCACCCGGTGCAGTTTTTGCGCGGCGCGCGAGATGCCGCCTTCAGTGACAACGGCCTGGAAAATTTCCAGGGAGTCCAGATCTATATTGCGCATGGTATCCCTTAAGCTATCTCATAAAAAGAAATTTAATATCATGATAATTCATTTTTTATGATGTGGGGTTGATTTTAAACTGGCTGTCCTGCATCGCCAAGCCGGCGTCTGTTGTGAGGACTGTTGTGTTAACTGCCCGGGTTTTGACAGCGCAGCGATTGCCGCCGGAGCTGCGCATCTGCATTGCCGGCGCAGTGGCGCTGGCGGTGGCCATGGGGGTGGGGCGTTTCGCCTTTACGCCCATGCTGCCACTGATGCGCGCCGAAGGCCTGCTTTCCGTGGTCGAGGCCGGGTCGCTGGCCTCCATTCATTTCTTCGGCTACTGGCTCGGCTCGATCAGCGCACACTGGAAACCGCTGCGCTCGGGTGACGGCTTGCGGATATCACTGTTGCTGATTGTCGCGGGCACCGCCGCAATGGGGTTGGCGGCGGATTATCACCTCTGGTTTGTGCTGCGCCTTCTCACGGGCGTATTGAGTGCATGGGTATTTATCCTGGTGGGACATTTTTACGGCAACCGCCTGCTGGCGGCGCACAGGCCGCAACTGCAGAGTTGGGTATTGGCGGGGGTGGGGATCGGTATTTGCGCCACTGGCCTGCTGGCGCTGGTGTTTATGCTCGCCGGCTTGAGCAGTGCTCTGGGCTGGTGCCTGCTGGCTGCGATCTGCCTGGCTGTTATCGTCCCGGTATATAAAAGCCCGGTGCCTGCCGGCGCGACACCGGCGGCCGCCGCACCGGCCGCCGGCAGTGGTGACCGGCAGCGGTGGCCACTGGTGTTAGCCTACGGCGCATGCGGCTTTGGCTATAGTATTCCGGCCACCTTCCTGCCGCTGATGGCGCGCGATGAAATTGCCAAGCCCCTGGTTTTCGGCTGGTGCTGGCCGGTTTTTGGCCTGGCGGCAAGCGTTGCGACGCTGCTGGCGGGCCGTTGCCACAGGCTTTCCGATCGCCGCATCTGGGCCGGCAGCCAGTTGCTGATGGGGGTGGGGGTGTTGCTGCCGGGGCTCCATCCGTCCATAGTGCCCCTGACGCTGGCGGGGGTTGCGGTCGGCGCCACCTTCCTTACCATCACCATGGTGGCGCTGCGGGAATCGCGCGCGGTGGGCGGCGACGGTGCCTACCGCCTGCTGGCACTGCTGACCACCGCCTTTGCCAGCGGCCAGATGCTGGGACCGCTGAGCGCCTCGCTGGCGTCCGATGTGCTCGGCGGCTTCGGCCCGGTGCTGGTCATTACCAGCGGCTTACTGTGTGCCACGGCGCTGCCGCTGCTGCGCCAACCTCTCGAGAGAAAGTGACATGAAACTCTATATCAGCCCCACCTCCCCCTACGCCCGCGTAGCCAGTATTACCGTTGCAGAGGCCGGCCTGGCCGGTGTGCAGTTCATCGACGCCAGCCCCTGGGACGAGGCCGCAAAGCTGGAACAGATTACACCGGCGGCAAAAGTGCCGGCACTGGTATGCGACGATGACGGTGTCGTGGTGGAGAGCACCTGCATCTGCGAATACCTGATTGCCCGTGCCGGGCGTGAGGAGATGCTGCCGCGCGAACTGCAGCAGTGGCGCATTCTCGGCCTCAGCCGCGCCGCCATGGACTGTGCCGTCGGTGTGGTGATGCAGGGGCGTTTCGGCGACCCCGAGTCGCCGCTGGTCGAACGCTGGATTGCCGCCCTGGGCAGAATAGCCACACAGCTGAACGCGCTTGCCGAGCCGGCCCCGCAAAGCGGCGAGCGGCTCGGTCTCGACGCGATAACCACGGTAACGGCCTTCGAGTATATCTCTTTCCGGCTGGCGACAATCGACTGGCAACAACGGGCGCCTGCGCTGGCGCAATGGGTGGCGGAACTCGGGCGGCGCGACGCAGTGGCGGCCAGCGCGCCGCACTAGGCGGATTACTTTTTCAGCAGCTCCAGCCGCGCGATGACAGTGGCCAAGCGCTTGGCGGTTTCGAACTCCATATGTGACGATTCGGAGTTGCGCTGGAAGTGCTCGAACAGGGCGCCGAGATGTTGCCGGTAGTCCCTGGCAATAATATTGTCGCGCAGTCCTTCAATGGCGGATACGCCTTGGGCGGCAAAAGCCAGTGTCAGGGTCAGCAGTAGTTTGCGCATATTCTTTCCCCTCTATAAGAGCACCGTCATACCAAGCGGGCCGGCCTCTATACCACCTATAGCTGCGGCAATATGCCGCAGGATGGCGCAGCCGCGCTTGGTTATAATCGTCGGGCTTGCAGATCTCGTCGTGTCCACAAAACAGTCGTGTCCACAAAACAACAGTAGCTGCCATGAAGTCCCGACATTACCGCCTGGTCGCCGCCGCCGGCCTGCTTCACCTGCCGGTTTTCGCACAACAGCCGGCTGCAGACAGTGTTAACTGGCGCCTGGAAACCATTGATGTGGTGGGCCGGGCAACACGGCCCTACGCCGTCGATTCAAGCGATATTTTCAGAGTGCCCGTGCCGCTGATTGAAATACCGCAATCGATTCAGGTATTGCCGCAGAAGCTGCTGCAGGAGCAGGAACTCAATACTCTGTCCGACGCGCTGCGTAATGTATCCGGCGTGGTCCCCAATGCGCCGGCTGAGACCGTGCTGGTCAATCCCATTGTGCGCGGCTTCGAGTCGGAAATATATATCAACGGTTTTGTCGGTTACGGCGATACCGCAGTTGCCGATCCCTCCAGCCTGATTAGCGTCGAGCGTATCGAAGTGGCCAAGGGCCCGACCTCGGTGTTGTATGGCGGCGGCACCGGCGCGCCGGTGGGCGGACTGATCAATGTGGTGACCAAGACGCCACAGCCGGAAGCCTTCTACGAATTGGGTATTCGGGCCGGGGAGTTCAATACCCTGGCGCCGTCCATAGATATCAACCAGCCGCTCAGTGATCGCATCGGTTTTCGCCTTGCCGCCGAGGACTTCCGTTCCGAGGACTATATCGACGCTGTGGAGATCGACCGCCTGACTCTCAGCCCCTCGCTGAGTGCCGATATCACTGATACGACGCGGCTGCTGTTGCAGCTCAATTACAATAAAATTGAACAGCTCGAATACACCGGCCTGCCGGCAGCGGTTGTCGATCTGCCCGGTGTCGATGCATTTCAGTTTCCCGGCGCTGCCAATGCGCCGCGCACCGAGATAGAAAACCGCTCGCTGCAGGCGACACTCAGTCACCAGTTCAGTGAACGGCTTGCAGCCACATTGCGGGTGCACGACTTCGATAACAGTTTCGATGAGTTTGCATCGGTGTTTTTCGAAGCGCCCGCCTTTGGCTTTGAGCTGGACGGCACCGTCGCGCCCATTATTCGCGTGCAGCTGCCGGCCGATGTCGAGCAGCAGACCATCGATGCCAGTACCACCTTCAAATGGTCCGGCGGTAATATTGAGCACACCGTACTGGCCGGAGTCAGCTATGACGCCACCGATTACAGCGCTGCCATCGGTTTCGATTTCTTTAATCCGGTGGGTTTTCTCGATTTTGCAGCGAACGCCAACGACCTGGATTTTGGTGCGATACCGGCCCTCAACCGCGAGATCGTCAACGAGTACCGCACCACCGCCGTTTACCTGCAGGACCATATCACCGTTGCCGAGCGCCTGCATATACTGCTCAGTGCCCGCTACAGCGAATACCGGTTAGTTGAAAAGGCCGGCGGCCAGGACACCGATAAAACCTATCGCGAAACCGACCCGCGCCTCGGCCTGACTTACGAACTCGGCGGTCACTGGTCAGTGTTTGCCGGCTACGCCACCGGCTCCAGGCTGTCGCTGTTCTTTACCGGCGTCGAGGCGGCGCCACCGGTACCGGAAACGTCGGCATCCGCTGAAATCGGTTTGAAATTCGATCTGCCGCAGGCGGGCTTATACGGCACCATCGCCGCCTATGAGCTTACCCGCGAAGATGTACCCACCGCCGCCCCCGACGACCTTATCGTGCTCGGCGGCGAGCAGGTGCAGGTTGGCGAAGAACAGAGCCGGGGTTTTGAAATCGATTTGGTCTGGGAGCCCGGCGAGCACTTTTCCCTGCTGGCGAATTTTGCCCGCAACGATGCGGAAATAACCCGCGACAACCAGTTCAGCGTTGGCAGCAAACTGCCCAGGGTGCCGGAAAAAAGTGCGCGCCTCGCCGCCCGCTACCGATTCGCAGGCGGTGCCTTCGACGGGCTCGGCCTGGGTATGGGCATTACCTATAGCGACCGGTCCGCGCTCAGCCTCAGCAATGCCTATTACGCCGGCAGCTTCGCGGTAGTCGATGCCCAGGCCAGTTATCAGTTCGGCCGCTACCGGCTGGGCCTGTCGATGGTCAACTTGTTTGATCGGGACTACTTCACCCCCTACCTCTATCTCAATCAGGACGTGTTACGGCCGGGACAACCGCGCTCGGCGTTTTTATCACTTGCAGCGACATTTTAAGGAGATTGGCGATGTCCGTATCGCGGCGAAACTTCATGCTCGGTGCCCTCGGCGGCGGTTTGCTCGCGCCGCTGCTGGCGCTGGAACGGGCGCTGGCCCGGGCCGACAGCAGCGCGGCCCGCGCAAAGCAGATATCCGAGAGAGCCCACGACCAGTTGACGGATTTTCCCGGCCTGAAAATGCACGGCAGCGAGCAGGTCGCCATGCTGGTATACCCGGGCATGACCATGCTCGATATGGTTGGGCCGCAATACTTTTTTGCCTCGATGATGGGTGCCAAAGTCCATCTTGTCAGTAAAGACGAAGACCTGTCACCGGTGATGGGTGATACCGGCTTTGCCGTTGTGCCGACACTATCCTTCGCCGACTGCCCCGCGCAGCTGGATGTGCTCTTTGTTCCCGGCGGCACCAGCGGTACCCTCAAAGCCATGAACGACAAACAAACCATCGACTTCCTTGTCGATCGCGGCAGCCGGGCGAAAAACATCACCAGCGTGTGCACCGGCTCCATCGTGCTGGGGCAGGCCGGACTGCTGGAGGGCAAGAAAGCCACCAGCCACTGGGTGGCGCGGGAGTTATTGCCGGAGTTCGGCGCTGTTCCCGTCGATGCCCGCGTGGTGAGCGACGGCA
Organism: Exilibacterium sp.; assembly: GCA_028280195.1. Classification (GTDB taxonomy): domain Bacteria; phylum Pseudomonadota; class Gammaproteobacteria; order Pseudomonadales; family Cellvibrionaceae; genus Exilibacterium. Next base: position 39,202 of record JANQMH010000100.1, on the reverse strand, counting down.
ATGTCATCACCGGTGCCGGCGTTTCCGCCGGTATCGATTTCGCCCTGGCCATGGTGGCGCGCCTGCGCGGCGAGCCCTATGCCCATGTGGTACAACTGTCGGCCGAATACCATCCCGAGCCGCCGTTTAACGCCGGTTCTCCCGAGACCATCGATCCCAAACTCGGCGAACCCATGCGCGAGATGTTTTCACCCTTTACCTTTGGTGCGCGGGAGGCGGCCCGACAACGCAGAAGGCGCGGTTAGGCATTGCTTCATATCGTAGTCCGGTGCTGCCGGCGGCTTGCCGGCCGCCCGGAGGGTTAATGCCTAAAGCTGAAACAGTAAATGGTTTCCTGCACTCGTGCCCTGGTGGTAAAGTTGCCGGCCAAGCATAAGCTGCTGTGGCATCCATGCCTTCAATGCGGCATCCGGATCATCGGGGTATTTCTTCAATGCTTCAGCCAAAAGGATTGCGTTAAAGGCGGCTTTGGATGTACTTGCGGCTGTATGAGGGCGTGGGATAAAGGCGGCATCACCCACTAAAATCACGCGCCCTTTGACCATTGTATCGACCGTTAAATCACGGATGGCCTGCGCGAACGGGTGCTGCGTGGCTTTCACCATTGCACGGAAATTCGCTGGCAGATAGTCATCGGCATCGCTGTTAACATGCGTCACCCATTGGTCGCGCAACTTGCCTTCAGGGATAGAGAAACCTCGCGCTCGACCTTCCTTATCCGTCATGATATCTGTCAAGGTTTCACCATCGACAGTGCGATACCACACCCAGTTATAGAAACGATGGCCTTTGCGGGTGTCATTACCTTCGCCTGGGACCAGATAGCCCAGCATGTGTGAGCCACCCGTCTTACCATGATGATTGGCAAAATCAAAATTCCCCAACAGTTCTTTGGCATCTTCGGGAACCGCATTTTCGGAGACAAGGCCGCGCCATGCCAGATAGCCGGCATAGGTCGGCTTATTATCGGGCCAAAAAAGCTGACGCACAGTTGATCCATTGCCATCTGCACCGATCAGCAGATCGCCTCTGCTTGTGCTGCCATCTGCAAAAATCGCAGTGACCTCTTTGGTGTCAGGGTCTTCCTTGATCTCAATCAGCTTTTTGCCTCGGTGGTAGTGGTCATCCCCAAATGCATCTTTCATCGTAGTGTAAATCAGCGACCACGACGTTTGGGTTTGCGCGGCTGGGCTGCGGTTTTGAATAGACCCATCCTTACGCCATGTCGTGCGCAGGCGTGATGCTACCCCCAAGTCCATATGGGCGGTATCAATACCGCTTCTACGGAAGACTTCCACGACATCGGGCTGCAGGACAATCCCACCACCGCGTGAATCGAGATCATGTTCCGAGCGTTCATAGATATCGGCTTCCCACCCGGCAGTGCGCAGCATATTGCCTGCGAATAACCCGCCAAGCGAGCCGCCAATCACTATGGCTTTTTTGGCGTTGTTAGGCGATATTGTGGACATTGTAGCCTCCATCGGGTTGAAGGGTTGCATCGTACGTGTCATGGCTGATCACCTCAGGCGTTGTCCCTGTCGGGGCCTGGGCTCGATTGAGTAGCGGTGGCCTCAAGCAGAGCTTTGCGCATATTACCCGCACTTTCTGCGCCATAGAGATATGTATCGCCTATCTGGATATGGGGTACGCCCCTGACGCCATTACGCATAGCGTCCTGCTCCAGCGTTGCCACTTCGTATGAACCGTCATCACTCAAAAGAAAAGTCATGACATCTTCACGCTTCAAACCCATCGCTTGCGCAATATCCGCCAATGCATTCTCATCACCGACATTCACACCCTGACTGAAATAGCCGGCTAAAATGGCATCGACAACCGCTGCCTCTCTATCCGGTGCATTTTGCTGGACATACCAGACCAGGCGGTGTGCAGCGCGAGTATTGGGTGTAAACTCTATAGCGGCATAGTCAAATTCCAGAGGGTCATCTTTTGCTGCCTGGATGGTGCCTTGATCAAGCTGCATGGATCGTTCCCAACTGCCGAATTTGGCGCTGCGATAGGTTTTGCGATTCAAACCATCTTTCGGCATGTCTGGGTTTAGCTCGTAAGGTTTGAAATTAATACGAATATCGAGCCCCTCATTTTCCGCTGCTTGCTGCAAGCGACGCTCAGCCACAAAGCACCATGGGCAAATAAAATCGGATGTCATGGTAATTTCAATTGGCTTTTTCATCATTTTCTCCTGTTTGTGTAAGATGAGATCACTTTACAGCTTTCCATAAAAGATGATAATAAGGTTGTTTTGCAAATCATCATTGCGTTATGCGCAAAGATTAACTATGATTGATCCATGGACAAATTTGCTGGCTTAGCAGCGTTTATCGCGACGATTGATGAGAAGGGGTTTTCTGCTGCTGCCCGTAAGATGGGGGTGGCAACGTCCAGCGTCACACGCTCAGTTGACAGCCTCGAACATCACCTGGGAACAACGCTAATAAACCGTTCGACAAGACGAATCAACCTGACAGCAGCAGGGGAAGTATTTTACGATCAAGCAAAAGTTATCCTGCGTGATCTCGGCCACGCAGAAAATATGATTCGCGACCTGGACACGGAGGTGCGTGGGTCAATCAAAATATCTACCCCTGTGGCTTTGGGCAGATTGCATATCATGCCCGTTATCAATCAGTTTATGGCGGCCTATCCAGCCGTTCAGATTGATGTGAACTTTTCTGATGAATATATCGATATGATGGAGCATGATCTGGATATCTCTATCCGCATCGGTCAGCTACCCAAAACGGGCAATGTGATTGCTACCAAAGTTTTGCCCCAAACACGCCACGTTGTTGGGACACCAGAGTATTTTGAGCAGTATGGTATGCCACAAGCGCCCGACGAACTCTATGCACACTCCACCTTGATATACGACTACAAAGCAGGACAAAATACGTGGCGATTTGCCAAGCCTGACAACCTGGAAGAGGTTATCGAAGTCATACTGGAAGGTCGATTCCGCGCAAATAATTCTGAAGCACTACTATCCGCGGTAAAAAGTGGTATTGGCTTGGCGTTATTGCCGGACTGGTTGGTTAATGAGGACCTCGAAAAAGGAACTGTCGTTTCGGTGTTAAATGACTATATTGTAAACCCAAACCAGATGCAGCCAGCCATTTATTTGTTTTACCCGGAAAATCGCAGGCCCATGAAAAAAATTAGAGCCTTTGTGGATTTCATGAAAAAAAATCTAGCTGGTGAATGTTCGAGATAAGGCATCTGACATAATACAGAGGTTTAAATAAAAGAAAAATCCAATGATAGAGCTAGTAATTAGTATCGTGACTCGGCTAGGGAGTTTTCAATGTCGTTTTCACAAGGCTTTTTAGCCAGATAGTCCAGTAGAGCATTTATTAGTCTTGTCCAGTTTCAATAAAACAGCGGTGTTCACTAATACACGCCGATGAAATATAACACGATGAAATGTAATAGTGTGAAATGTAATAGCCCAGACTTGATACGGCACCTTGCGTATATGGAGCGCAACTTGACCTTAAGTCTGTAACCGCCTAGGAGCAGACATCAGTGTTATGCCACCTTTTCAGAAACCTATGGCTTTATAACACATGGAAATGCCCCCTAAGCTATTGATTTACCAGCCACATCAGTTATATTCAACGGGCCAGATGGAATTGGGGACGCAGTCGGCCAGTGACTTGTTTAGCCAGAGAACAAAAATACCGAATTCCTCTGAAACCCTTATGACATGGAGTTCTAAGTCAAATCAATGAAATTTGCTTCTCGTGTTATAAGGCCAAAGTGTTATAAAGCCTTAGTCTTTATAATTCGCTATTAATGCTATCAGAATGGTCAATTATGGAGGAAATCGTTATGCCATGTAGAGTAGGAATTACAACCAATCCAGAAGAACGGAAAGCTGCCTGGGAATCTCAAGTAGTAGGTTTATCCAACTGGAGAATTCTCGAAAACTACCCGACAAGGGAGCAGGCCCAAGCCCATGAAGGCCGGTATGCTCAGCAATATGGCTGCCAAGCTTCGCATGGGGGAGCTTCTGCCAGAGGCCCTTGGTATGTTTATAGGTTTGATTACACTCGCACGCGCTGAGCGTGTTGTGCACTAACAAAGCCAGCCAGAGGGACCAAAAAACCGCCGCTTCGCTCTGTTTTTCGGCCCCTGCTGGCGGCGGTTAGATTACTATTCTTATTAACCAAGCCTAGGAGAAACAATGAACCCCTTTATAATTACACCAAAAGTAGATGAAACTCAGGAGTTCATTGAGATAGCGAGCGATTTTTCTAATCCTCTTGATTTAGTCCGCGAAGCAATTAGCAATTCGTATGACGCAGAAGCGAGTGAAATACATATCTCTTTTGAGGTAGTGAAGAAGTATGGCGAATCTATACTAAAGATAGTTCTCATGGATAATGGTTCCGGAATGAAAAAAGAACAGCTCCAGAATTTTTTTGATCTTGGAAATTCAACTCGCCGAGGAGATGAAGGTAGTATCGGTGAAAAAGGTCATGGAACTAAAGTGTATTTTAATAGCAACAAGATAGAGGTAAAAACTTCCGGCGGGGGTCCTGGACTTTTAGCGGTAATGGATGAACCATTTAAAAAACTTTTTGATCGTCAGATTCCGACTGTGGAAGTCGAAGAAATAGACGAGATGGATAAGGGGACGAAAATTACAATATTAGGTTACAACAACAATCGAAGGGATAAATTTACTCACCCGATATTGAAAGACTACATAAACTGGTTTACAAAACATGGAGCCGTTGAGAATCAGTTCTCTGAATCATATAGAAAGGTCGGTCTTTTCCTGAAAGGCCTTGGGCGCCAAGATTATGAAGAAGTTAAGCAAGGTCATCATTTTCCCGATGACAGCAAAGATATTAATAAACTATTTGAGGAACACCTTACACAAGCGCCTGACCATTACTCTAAGAAAATAATCAAGCAAGGTTTTTTGAAGAACTACCCCGAAATAAGCTATCAAACGATTTTTTGCATTGAAGGCAAATACGCCAAGTATGGCTACAATGATATGTTGCGTCGCAGAGGCTATAGCGCGCCAGAAGGCGCATACACCATACAAGAAAGATATGGCCTATGGCTTTGTAAAGACTATATTCCAATCCAAAGAAAGAATGAGTGGATTACGCACAAAGGCTCGGAATATACAAAATTTCATGCGTTTGTTAATTGCCAAGAACTACGATTGACTGCAAATAGAGGATCCGTAGACAACACGCCAAGCGAAGTGCTTCAAGATATCAAAGAGGAAGTCAAGAAGATTTACGATGATGTGATTAAAAGCGATGAATGGACCGCAATGGAGTGGCTAGAGGAGGAGGCATCCTCATATCAAACTGCTGAAAAAGAGAAGAAAAATTTTGATTGGCGGGTAAAGAAAATCAATCGGGCCAATGTGGCCGAGTATAGAGGAATTCAGTTGGTTGAGCCCGAGCGTGAGAGTGGAGTGTTTTCTATCTTTATAATGTTATCTCAAATGGAAAAAAAATTATTCCCGTTTTGTGTCATTGATTATGATACTCATGATGGAATAGATGTTATTGCAAAGGGAGATAACACTACACCTATTGTTAGCGCAAAACTATTTTACGTCGAGTTTAAGCGCACTCTAAGTAAGGGTTTTAATCATTCTTTTGAAAATCTACATAGCGTTGTTTGCTGGGAGACGGATATCAAGCATGATGATGTTCTCAACGATATAAATAATGAAGAGCGCAAAATGCAGATAGTGGCTCCAGAAAATGAAGGTGACTATACAAGTTACTTTTTGGATAATCCTAAAAAAGCTCATAAAATTGAGGTTTTTTGCTTAAAGACATACCTTAAAGAAAGATTGAAGATTGAATTTAAGCCAAGGGCATCAGATGCCGTAATCTAACAATCGCAGGCACCGGGACAAATTATACGCTGCGCTTCAAATTTGCCTGTGCTGCGGGCGTTAGTGCGTCAAGAAAGCCTGGTGCATCTGGCAGGGTGGGAGTCCCTGTAGGGTAAGGCCTAACCAGCCACCCTTAGCGAGTGTTGCGCGTAGTGCGGAGCATCTATGGATCAGCCGTTAATGGTTTGGTTGTGAAGAGGCGGCGGAGTTATCAAGTCGCGGCATGTATTGAAAGATGTATCAAGAACTTGAGAGATCCTGGATAGGCTCCATAAGGACAGTGGTAGGGACGTCAAATGAAAAATGAGACCAACGATGGCCGCTAGGAAGTCGGACAAACCCATAGTAGTCGGAGAACGGGAAAGCCGTTTACAGGGCGAAGGGGTTTGCGGTAATGACACATCCATGACAGGACAACCCGCACCGGACAATGTAGGGCCGGAGTCGATCGGGATAACCTCCCTCATGGATATAGCAAACAAAGCACGTTCCCACCCGAAGCACTGTTTTCAAAACCTCTATCGAATGTTGAACCTGCCGAATTTAGTGCAGGCCTGGCATCGATTGAACAAGAACGCGAGTGCGGGTATTGATAAGGTGACTGCACAGGACTATGGGACAGACCTGTACGAGAATCTTCGCAATCTTGAACAACGATTAAAAGACAAGCGCTATCGCTGCAAAGGCATTCGCCGTACTTTCATTCCCAAGTCAAACGGTAAGCAAAGGCCGCTCGGCATACCTGCGCTGGAAGATAAAATCGTCCAGCAAGCGGTAGCCGATATCCTGAGGTCTATCTTCGAAGCAGACTTTTTGGCGTACAGTTTTGCTTATCGACCGGCACGGGGAGCTGGTGACGCAGTTGCTAGCCTGTCGGCCAACCTCCAGTGGGGGCCGTTTGGTTATGTTGTGGAGAGCGACATCAGAGGGTTCTTTGATGACGTCAACCATGACTGGCTGCTGGAGATGCTGAAACAGCGAATCGATGACAAAGCATTGCTGGCATTGATCAATCAATGGTTGAAAGTCAAGGTACATATGCCTGATGGCAAAGCGGTAAAACCTCTTGCGGGTACTCCGCAAGGGGGTGTAATCTCGCCCATCCTGGCAAATATCTATCTTCATTTTGCTCTTGATCTGTGGTTTGAGCGCAAGATCAAACCTAAGCTCAGAGGAAGATCTTTTCTGCTGAGATATGCTGATGATTATGTGCTGGCCTTCCAGCACTATCGTGATGCCAAAGCTGTCTATGGCTCACTGCCGGCACGACTGAGAAAATTCGGCTTGAATCTTGCCGAAGAGAAGACCACCATGGTTCGTTTCTCCCGTTTTTGGCCCAGCCAACGGCGGAGGCTCAAATTCTTAGGGTTTGAGTTCTATTGGTGGTCGGGTTTGGATGGCAAGCCGCGAGTGCTACGTCGCACTGCCCTAGGCAAGCTGAAGTCACTGCGTCAGTCGTTGAAGGAGTGGATTAAACAATCGCGCCAAAAGCGACTGTATCAGCTGGCTAGGGAGTTACGGGTCAAAATGCTGGGGCATTACCGCTACTTCGCAGTTAAAGGTAATGGTCATCGTCTTTATCGCTACCACTCAATGGTGGTAGAGTTGTTGTTTAAGTGGTTAAACCGACGGAGTCAGCGTCGGAGTTACAACTGGGCTGGGTTTAAGCAGCTGCTAGAGGTTATGTGTCTGCCACATCCGTCATCGGTACAGCCAAAACAGTATAAGGTGACCTGGTTGTTTGAAAAGGGGGCTGCCCATGCACGGTAGCAAAGTTATTACTGAGGAGCCCGGTGCGGTAGTTCCGCACGCCGGGATCTGTGTGGGGGCGTCCGGGTAACTGGGCGTTCTACCACGACTACGCTCAAGAACGGAGGTCTAGATGGCAAGATTTTTAAGAGATATTAGAGTTTCAAATTTATCTATCTCTGAAAACATACTGCAGCTTATCCACGAATTGCTTGTGGAACGTTGCATAGCCGCCAACGCTGCTGTAGATCAACAGGAGGGGCTAACGGCAGAGCAGAGGGCCAATCAGAAGTTATCCTTATTCTATGTTATCCGATTTGATAATCGCGGATATCGATTACATGATGCGAACGAGGCTATGCGATATTTCCAGCAGGCCACAGAGGTAGAAAGGATTATCTTTACATTGGATTCTGCACAAAGTGAACGAACGGGCCGTAACTATGGAACTTATTTTGAACTGAGGCTGGATGCCAACGATGCAAACAATTGCTATATCCAAGCATCTTCAGACGATGGAGATGCTGTTGACTCTGTGTACAACGGCCTACTAGAGATTCTAGAGAAAGGAAAAAACAAAAATGGCTGGGTCAGAAATACCTGGACGCAGCTGGTAGTTCAAGTCCTCGGAGTTGGCCTTGGTTTCCTTATTAGTCTTATCGCCGCAATCAAAACAGCGCCTCACCTTAAGGTAGAAAATGCGTTTGTACTGACTTTTATTTTTGTATTTTTGATTTTTTCTAATGCTTGGGGTTTTATAAATCAGCAAATACTTACGCTGCTAAACTATTCTTTTCCAAATATTCGCTTTATTCGGCAAGGTAAAGTTGGAGTGCACTGGATTGTTCAAGCTCTTGTAGGCGGTCTTCTGGTGGCGTTCTTCCTATTTATATTTAGTCTAATAATGGGCTGGCTTGGTGGCGTTCTGGGAGCTTATGTTTCATAGCAAGTACGCTTATAACAAGCCAAGGCTGTCGGACGCTTCGCGCCGCAGCTTGGGGCGTTAATGGCTGCTTTTGCATTTTCTCTATCCTCTCTCAATGGCGGCAACGTTGAAGTAACGTAACTGACTCTGCCAAATTGTCAATGTCCGTTCATAGGTTACAGACTGTAAGGTCAAGTTGCGCTCTATATACGCAAGGTGCCGTATCAAGTCTGGGCTATTACATTTCATCTTGTTACATTTCATCTAATACAGATGAAAAATATTCATAACAAACGAAAGCGGTGTAAAATCCACAGCTTTTCCCGCCATCCTCTGGCATGTCCGGCTCAAGGCTGTGGATTTTACACCGCTTACGGTACTACTATAAGGAAGCCGAAAATAGTCGCCGTTGAAGTAGCTTTTGCATATTTCGTCGACCATCAACAACAAGGAACACATAAACTTGTCGGCCAATAATACGATAAATGATGCGATAAGGTTTAAAGAACACTTCCCGGTACTCTTTAATGCCTAGCTGGGAAAGTTCCTCCGGATAACTCCCTCTTTCGGGCATACCTTCTAGCCCTTGAATGACTTCTTCAATTTTATCGAGAACATAGGCTGCATTTTCAGGCGAGTCATGGCTGGAAATATACTCATCCAGCTCCTCGAGGTCTATAATGGCATCGTCAGTGAGTGAAACCTCGTAGCTACCCACTAACGCCGCTTCCTGCGCTCACGTATATGCTGGAATGCAGTAGTGGCAGGCTGGACCTTCCCCTCCTCAACCTGGCGATTACCCAGTGCCAAAATCTTGAGCAAGGCCATGGTTTCCTGCATTTGTTCGTAGCTTTTGACATCTTGTATAACCGCTTTGGCCTCACCATTTTGAGTAATGATCATGGGTTCTTGTTGGCTGGCCAGCTGGCGGATGACTTCCGCTGCATGGGACTTCAAGTAGCTGATAGGCTTGATCTGGCTGGACAGTTTCATCGAGTTTCGCTCCAGTATTTGACTTGGCTAAATATAGACTAAATTTGGTCCTTGATACAAGTAAATACCGGAAATTGGATCCGAGTCTGACCCGCCATTTAATTCCTTTTAAGTCAATGGCTTAGCTGGTTTTCGCTAATTTCTGTTCAGTTTTTGTAAGCGCCTATTTTGGCGAGTCCCAAATCGTCGCCTTCGGACTTGATGTATTTGGCATAGGTGCTGAAAACCTTTCTAAGGTGTGGCCCAATTGTTGGCAGAGTAAAGCCAACAGGATGATTTTGGCATCTTTTAGACAGCAAGATATCATGGATATTCTAGATATCAATGATATCATCCGTTATCAATGTAGAGGTGCTTATGACTGATATTCTAATCCGTGATATTGATGAGGCCCTGGATAAGGCATTAAAGGTGAGGGCGATAGAACATGGCCGCACCCGTGAGGCCGAGATCAAGGATATTTTACAGGCTGCGATTTCCGCAGGTCCTAAGAAACGCTCACTGGTTGACGCCATAATGGACATCCCAAAACTGGAAGCCGATGTTGATCATTTGTTTGAACGGCCCGTCAGCCCCGCTCGCCCTGCAGATAAGTGATCGTGTATTTATTAGACACCAATGTGATATCACAGCTTGCTAAACGCCGGCCCAATACTGGCGTTGTGACTTTTATGAAAAAGGCTAAAAAGGAAAAGTCTGCACTGTATTTGTCCGCTCTGACCATTGGCGAAATTAGCAAGGGCATTGCCAAACTCACTCGCTACAACGACCATCAACAAGCCGACAAACTAAGGCAATGGCAAGAGCAGTTAATAACAGATTTTGCCGATTCTTTATTGCCGGTAGATGTTGACACCTCGATCATCTGGGGCGAGATGTTGGCGGCAACCGATGATACTCATGCTGTCGATAAGCTGATTGCGGCAACGGCCTTACAGTATGGTTTAATATTGGTGACACGCAATACTGATCATGTGAAGGATGCGGGTGCCAAATGTGTCAATCCCTTTGTCATGTAATAGCCGGTAGTTTCTTATTGCTGTTTTTTAGCCGATTTTCCGTGTTTCATTGTTAAGTGATGTGAAATAAGCCCTTGTTGTTACCTAATTCGTGTCCGGTTTTTGTAAGCGTCTATTTTGGCGAGTTCTAGATCGTCGTCTTCCGATTTTATATACTTCGCGTAAGTGCTGAAAAAAATTTTGAGAATATGGCCCAATTGTTGGTGGAGGAACCCCGGTTTTGCGCCGGCCGTTAAGCCTAAACTGGTACAGGTGTGGCGGCAGTTGTAACCACGACGGTAACGTATACCAGCGTCACTTAATGCTTTTCGCCAACGTTGGTTAAAGTCGTCAGCATCCAGGCATGGGCCGCCCTTGAAGGGCTAGGCGTGTCGGAGAGATGAAAAATAACACGCGTAGGGATTTCCTGAAGCTAAATAAATGAAAAATATAATGATGGCCCAAATATTTAGAAAAAAGTAATCGGGATTGCAATATGGAATATATAAAAAAAGAATTGTCAGTGTTTAATCTATCCGACTTCAATCCAAATAGAGCCTGGGCTGATGCTGCAAGACTATTCTCTTGGTGGGCAGTTCCTGCATGTGTATTTGTAGTGTTTGTCTCAGAAGTTAATAAATACCGGTCAGTTGAATATTATGAAAAAGCAATCTTTCAAGGAATCGGACCAATACTCTGGAATGTAATTGGGACTTTTGGGCTTGCATTTTTTTGTCTTTCCATAATCTTTAGCCGGCTTCAATGGTTATCCGCTGCGGCCCATCAAATTTTAACCAGTGTATATGCGATAGGTGCTCTTTCATTTGGTCTCATATTTGGCCAGTTTATATGCCTACTGCCCCAATTAAGCGAACATATGGAAACATGGCAAGTTTATGTATTTAGTCCTGCTATAGTCATCCTGTTACTTGCGGTTGCCGGATTAAATGTAGCTGTTTGGTATATGAGCTACCTCATAAAGTGGGAAAACCCATTTAGGGAGAAGCTATCTAAAGTGTCTATAGTTATACGTTTGCCTATCGGCTGTGTATTCCTTTTGCTATCATTGTGGTCACTATGGATAGAAAAATAGATACAGTCCATTTAACTGGATCTCTTCGAAGCATTTGGAAAAGCGTGCTTTGCATCGGCTATTAAGCGCTATCGCGAAAGGGCTTGAACTAAATTTTTAGTTCAAGCCTGTCCAGTTGTAACCGTCCGGTAAACTCATCTGCCCATACACGTATTACTCGCTAACGTAGGTGCCCATCTATTTTTAAGTGGGTACCCATAATGGATAACGACACCACTAAGCCTGGCACCACCAGGTCTCGCCGCCGCTACACTCGGACATTCAAGCTGCAGATCCTCGCCGAAGCCCACCAGCCCGGGGAGTCCCTGGCCGCTGTCGCCATTAGGCACGGCCTGAACCCTAATATCATGCACAATTGGTGCAAATCACCAGGGCCGCTTCGTTTGCTTCCAGGCTGCCATTTGCCCTTGCCAGAAGTCAAGGCGAGTGTTTTGTTCAGCCGTTGTATCCATGGATGATTTCCCCTGTGCGGTGAACGTTCAGGGAAAAAGGTTGCTAGGGTGAGGTGGTGAGAAAAATAAGCCAATTTAAGGTCGCTTACATCGGATGCCTACTGATTTCAGGTTTAGGCACCTTCCATCAAAATCGGTAACCCTACCTTTTTCAAGGAGAAAATGTACGTTCTGGTCTGAACTATTTCAGTTTATAGTGTTTCAGTTTATAGTCTCAAAAATGCTTAGAAGCGGTCAATTAGCTGATTTTTCGTAATCGATGCGATCTAGTTGCTCCAAGAAAATAGCTAAGCTCTTTGATCCTTCCGCTGCTTTTGTAATGCATTTCTTGGTTCGGAATGGTCGGGTCAGCATATCATAAGATTTATAGTTTTTTGAAATAACGACAGACTTAAACTTGTTGTTTTTCTTTAAAAGAAAAGTTAGGGCTTTAAAGCACCCCTTTGTTTTGGACTTTTTTGTCACATGATTTCTTTTAGATTTTTTTGGTGTTTCATAATTATAATAAGCGTATATCCAGCATTCGAGTGAATGTACACTTATGGAAAATATTATTTTATGAGAGTGTTTTTCATAAAAATCACACTCTTTAGAATCGATCAAAGAGACTAATTTTTTAACAACATTTTCTATAATTCTATTCTCTTCAAGCTCTTTATTACAGCTATCGGTATGGCGGATGTTAAAACCTTCATTTTCAGATGCGTCAGTGTCAACTTGGACTATCACATACTCATTATTTATGACATCTTCCTTAAATCGAGTAGAAGCAAGATATCCAAATAATAGCTCCCAACCACCAAAGTCACTTTGTTTTTTATCTGTTTCATCAAACGGAGGTTGAAGATAGGTAGTATCTTCGCTAACATCCTCTTCAATGTATCCAGACAATATATTTTCAATGCTTATCTGGTCAGTGATGCCTTCGCAAGCCAAAGCAAATTTCATTTCTATCCTTAGAACCCTTTAGGAAGTCCACCCAAATACCCTCTTAATAACGCCTCCGATAATTTTAAAGGCTCTCCACTAGCAGACTTTGGCTTGTTCTCTGGCAATATTCTCTTATATACAGTATGACCTTGCTTATTCCTTGAAGTGACTAATAATCTTTGCTCGCTATCACCTAGATCAATTCCATCAAGAATGGCTGGGTTGTGCGAAGTAACAAATAGTTGTTTGTCATATTTTTTTGACAATCTAATCAGCTCTTTAGTTAGCTTTGTACACAGTTTTGGATTAAGTGATGCATCGACATTATCTATTGCAAATACACTAGGTGTATCCTCAGAAATTATCAAAGTGATATAAAACAGAACAAATAAAAACCCTTCATTGGCACTTCTTTGATCGATTTCATTCGTTATGTATCTGTCGATTAATTTCACTTTGTCTTCAGATGCCGAAAAATCACTCGGAATTTCTAATCCTTCAAACCAGTCGAACAACTCCAGGCTATCACTGATTTCCCTTAACCTTTCCTTATCTCCCCGGTCCTTAATTATTTTGAGAAGTTTTAATAGACCCTCACCATTTATTCCCAATGGCTCAACTTGACCTTCTTTATAAAAATTTCTAAGCGCAGTATTTTCAGGTGAATATATCATAAATCCTTTTAATCTGTTTCTTTGAAAGCTAGAGTCTATTTCTAAAAATTCTAGCAATTCAGTCTTATTACTAAGTTCATTCTGTAAGGCATCTTTTATCGTAATATTTAAAGCTTCTAGCTCTTTTCGTTCAAAATCTTTTTGCAAAAGTTTGTAAATTTCTTCTGCTATATCTTTATTTAATTTTTCTGATAAATCTTTCCTTAGTATTGAGTACATTTTGTTTCCAAGTTCAGAGTTAACTTTCCATTTTGAGTACTGCTTATTGTCGTTCTCTAATCTATAACTTTTTATCTCTTCCTCAGTTTCCCAATACTTTATTCCCAGCTCTATCGGCTCTTCGCTGCTGTTCTGTTTAAATGCTGAGCGCATAAGCATTGGTGAAGTAACCCTAATTCCTCTTGAAGCAAGAAATTCATTATCGAGTTTTCCTGAGGCCGCCGCTGCATACAGAGCAACAGCTTCTAATATATTGCTCTTTCCGCAACCGTTTTCTCCAATGATAACGTTGAAGCGCCCCATATCGATGCTTAGCTTTTGAATTGATTTAAAGTTCTCTATGTAAACAGAGCTGATCATTTACTTAACTCGGTAGTTGTTTGACTTAAACAAAATTATGGATTCTCGGTTGACTAATGCTAAATTATTTTTTCGATTTACTCTTTATTTCAAGTTGATAGAGCTTGTCAAGCAATAACACACCATGTTCGGCACTCCCACGAGCGGCCCTAGCTTTGAAACGATTTCTCGCATCAAATTCAACTAATGCGATTGTTGATAGCTCATCGATAAGCTTATTAACGCTGATTTTCCGGCTTGCTGCTAGAGCTTTTAACCTTTCATGCTTTTCATCTGGAATTCGGATAGTCAACGTGCTCATAGTAGTTTCTCCAATAGCTCACCGGATGTCACAATTTTTACCTCATCAAATCGTAACTCTGCAGATCTGAAATCCCGAACATTATTGGTTATTACATAGCTTGCACCTACCGCAACTGCTAGTTCAATAATATGGTTGTCGCTTTCATCAAAAAGATTGGGGCGCCAAGAGTAATAAAGCTCATTCCATCGGCAAATAGACAAAAAGTTATCGAGAAACTGTGAACGCCCCTTTGATGTCAATAAGCATTTATTCAAAATAGCACTACGCTCAAAAACGTCTTCATATTCTAAATAAAGCGCATTGGCTATTTGGGGCTGTATTCTTTGTTTGAAACTCTGCTCAATGACCTTTCTGTTGCTCCCAGAACTACCAAGCAAAGCCTTCACAAGCACATTGGTATCAATAATAACCTTCATAAGGGTGACAGCGTATATGGGCTCAAGCTGATATTTATGATAGTCTATAAGCTATCATTTTTAAAGAAGCAAATAAGCAACTAGAGGTTTTCCCGATATTGAAATTGCGCCTTATCCATTGTTGCTTCCATAGTCGCCCTATGAATAACACCCTACCTGCCACACTTTTTGCCGTATCTAGTATGTTTTATAGTGCTCCGTAGAAACTATATAAGCAAAAAAACCCTCAAAATCAAAGAAGTATATTCACTGCGGTCCACCACAAAACACAAATCCCCGAATTCGAGCCCCGTCCGGTTCGCCATTAGCAATCAAGTACTTACGAGTATTTATACCCTTCCTCCCCTTAGCAAAAATTCAGTAGCACCATGGACGCACCACCGAATGTTGTCATTTAATGATGTTATTCGATGGGTTAATGCGTTTTTTGCAATGGTTACTTTTTATAGGTTTTTTTGACTATGACGGAATCGACGATTGGGCGTTACTGGTAATTTTTTGGAACTGATCGCTCCACTCTCTTAGATCGTCTTGGCCATATAGGATGCGGCCACCTCCTTTGATATAAGGGGGCGTTGTGACGCCAGCCAATTTGCCAGTGGCTCCGGATTGTCTCAATATGCTCTCTGAATAGCCTGATCACCCTGCTGCTTACGTGACAGTTACAACTTGTAACAGCCTTATTTGGGGCATCTGTGGTCCTACGCGCTTATTCACCCACTGGATAAAGAACGTGCGTTACCTGATTTATCCTGCTTAGTATCTCGATCACCACAAGTGAACCTTAAATACTGCTAGCTAGACGTGGAGTTATCTCTAGAACCATCTGCATAAGCGCGCCGAGCGCGTTTTCTCGCCTTTGCCAGCTCAGTTACCACAAACAAATAGATACCCGTCAACCACAGAATCAGCAATATAATACCCGCCGGTAAGAACACCCCTATCTTTACCCATCCGGCAAAAAAACTGCCGTCGTGGATGGCTTCAATAAGATCACTGCGTCGTTTTGCAACTTGCAATACTTCTGCGGTATGGGTGTCGACCTGGACTTCCCAGTCCGTTTCCGACACAAATTTAACGATGCCTTTTCCAGGTTTAAAGTCAGCTCTTTGCAGTTCCGACCAGGTGGTAAAGCCAGCGATATCAACGGACTTGGCGGCGGCGAACAGCTCCGCCAGGGATGCGACCGGTACCGCACTGCCTTCGATGCCCTTTTGCGATGGGGGTTGGATCCAGTCGATATCCTTTTTGAGCATCAGCAGTATGCCTGCCACGATCATGATAACCAGTGGCAGGGCGACAATAATCGCCCCCCAGTAGTGGATCTTCCTGAAAACAACTTTTGATTTCATCGGTCTGTAAAAATGTTCGTTAATACCTTAGTCGATCTCAACAGGCTCATCTGAGATTTCCTCCATAAGCCCTTCCGGAATCCAGGGCGCGCCAGCCTTGTTTAACGATTCCCTGAAGTTGGGAAAATCCGTTTTGATTAATGCCGTTAGCTTTGGCTCCAAGGTAGATAGTGCCTCTTCGACATATTGTATCTGTTGCTTTTGGGTATCTGTCAGGCCCCAGGTATTGGCCCGGGCAAATTCGATCATAAACAAACGGGATGCAATAGTCGCCGGCATTGCCCCCATGCCCTTGCGAGATTCCTGGCCATTAATCACTTCTTTTGCCGAAAATACGTCTTGCCGCAATTTCTCCAGGATTTGCTCAAGTTCAGTACCGGCCACTGACGATCGGTCCATGGCCAAGCGGAAGGAAGTTAACTGGGATTCGAGGTCATTAATCTGGCTGGTTGCCGCAGATACTCTGGCCCTGAGCTTTTCAACGCGTAAGATTTGCGCCGTGCGCACTGCTGGTGAAACACCGCCTTCGACCGTTTCTGTATAAATCGGCTTAACGTCAAAACCCACTTCGTCGGTAAGCCTGCGATTAAGCCCTTTTTCCGTGGCATACAGTGCTGTGGTGTAGGCACCTGGGGCGACCAGTGGCCCTGTATCGCCGAAATAGCCCGGCTCAGTGCCAAGCGCGTTCGATGAAGGATGGCGCAAATCCCATGTTGCACGATGAAGCCCCTCCTTTGCTTCGACATCCAACTTGCGCACAATTTGGCCTTGACTGTCCCTTATCAACAAATACGCCTTAGGTTCAGCTTCACGCAGTTCATCTTCGATGGTGTCCCACGATGGATAGAGCGGGTAGTTTTCTTTTTCTGCGGCGGCTTCTTCAGCTTCTTCACGCTTGTCTTTGGCTGATTTCAGGCCGTCGCGCAGATAGTAAGTAAAGGTGGCGCCAAATTCCGGGTTCTTGGCCCTGTACTCGAAATCACCTGCCGTATCGGTGTGCAAGCTGTCGGGGAGATACCAATGTGCAGAGCGCAAGGGGAATAAGAGAGCCTCTTGCTGAAGACGTTTTTCAGAGATTGATCGCAGAGGCGTATAATCGTCTAAGATATATATGCCTCGTCCAAAGGTGCCGGCGACCAGGTCATTCTCACGGCGTTGGATCTGTACATCTCTGAAAGAGATGGTTGGCAAGCCGCCGGTGAGTTCTGTCCAGTACTTACCGCCATCAACGCTGAAGAACAAACCAAACTCAGTGCCAACAAAAAGTAAATTACTGTTCTCGTGATCTTGGACGATTCGCCACACCAGGTGCTTGTCAGGAAGATTTGAGGCAATGGATTTCCAGGATTTGCCACGATTAGTGCTTTTAATTAAATAGGGTTTGTAATCTCCATATTTGTGGTTATCCAAGGCCGCATAAACCGTATCTTTGTCAAATAAATCGGCCCGGATATTGTTAACGTAGGCCGTCGCGGGGATGCCGCGGATTCTGCCAATTTCGTATCGCGTCCAGGTTTTGCCACCATCGGATGTGACTTGAATTAAGCCGTCATCAGTCCCCGCATAGAGGATATTTTCATCCATGGGCGATTCCGCAATATTGGCAATCGTATTGTAGTTTGACATTGCCAGTAGATCGAAGCCGGAATCGACGGACCAGGTTCTATCCATGACCGGCATATGCATTCTGTTTTCGTTTCGGGTTAGATCGCCTGAAATTGGCACCCAGCTATTACCTCTGTCATTGGAGCGCCATATACGCTGCGAAGCGTGATAAATACGCTTGGGATCGTGGGCGGACACTAAAATCGGCGCATCCCAGTTATAGCGCTCGGCCGGTTCTCCCGGCTTCGCCTGTGGCTGAATGGACACATACTCACCCGTTTTCCTGTGGTAGCGCGCCAAATTCCCAAGTTGTCGCTGACCATATACCACATCGGGATTGCCGGGCTCGGTCGCGGGCTGATGGCCATCCCAATCGAGGATGAGAAACCAGTCATCGTTCTTTATACCGTGCGCTTTGGTTGTTCGGGAAGGGCCACCCTGGGATGAGTTGTCCTGGGTACCGCCATAGACATAGTAAAAGGGCTCGGTGTCATCGACGGCGATTTTGTAGAACTGCGTGAGCGGAAGATTTGCAATAAAGCGCCATTTAGCCATGTCATCCCATGATTCGTAAATCCCGCCATCTGAACCGATTAATATAAAATCAGGGTCGCTGGGGTGAAATGCCATCGCGTGGTCGTCAACGTGCTTGTTTTCGAGATTGATCGGCGTCCATGTTTTTCCGCCATCGTCGCTGTATTTACTGTAATTGCTCATGATGTAAATGCGGTCAAAGCGGTGAGGGTCGGCGAACAGCTCCTGGTAGTAATGTGGGCCCGTGCCACCTCCCACCTCATCAGACATTTTTTCCCAGCTCGCACCGCGGTTTTCCGATCGGTAGACACCACCCTTACGTTGATTCAGCTCGATAGCCGCATAAACGACATCGGGATTGATCGTCGATATTGCCAGACCTATTTTACCCATATTGGATTCCGGCAGTCCCTCGCTCAGCTTGCGCCAGCTCTCGCCGCCGTCATGGGTAACATGAATACCGGACCCGGGGCCGGTTCCTACGTAAGTCGCCACTGTGCGATGGCGTTGCCAGGTGGCCGCATAGAGCGTCTCGGGGTGGCGCGGATCCATAACCAGTGAAGTTACCCCTGTCCACTCATCCACATCGAGGATATTCTTCCATGTCTCACCGCCGTCGGAGGTCTTGTAGAGTCCCCGCTCTCCCCCTTTGGACCAAAGCGGTCCCTGGGAAGAGACATAGACTGTGTTGGAGTCATTCGGGTGAATGATGATGTCTGATATGTGCTTCGATTTTTCAAGGCCCATATTCTCCCAGGTCTGGCCACCATCCAGTGACTTATATACGCCATCACCAAAGCCTACGTGGCGACCACCGACGTTTTCTCCGGTGCCCACCCAGATAGTATTGGAATTGCCGGGGTCAATGGTGACATCACCTATTGAGTAAACCGCTTGTTCGTCAAAGATGGGGGTCCATGTTATCCCCCCGTTGCTTGTTTTCCACACACCACCGGAGCCGACGGCGACATACCATGTTGCAGGATCGTTGCGGTTGACTTCAATGTCTGCGATTCGACCAGACATATAAGCTGGACCAATACTTCTCAGCGCCATCCCGGCGAGTAACTCGTCTGTCATCAATGGCCCATCTTTATTGGTTGCGATTGCGAGCCCGGAGAAATGGATAAAAATAATAAATATGCATAAGTATTTCACATGAGATTCCTCTTTACGAAAGGCGGGGTAGATAGCCTTTCTAAAACGTCCAATTGTCATTCAGAAATGCACAAGCATAGTTGCTCGACTGCGATGTTTAATGCTGTTGTAGCCGGCCCCCGGGTGAGGTGGAGGCTATAAAAAGCAAAAGGCTCTTTAAAGTCAATGGATTACATTTACAACGGACCACTGCGAAACACTAATTACCGAACTCGAGCCCCGTCCGGTCCGCCATTTTTCTTCTTAAAGATTCAGCCATGCAGGCTTGCTAACCGCCTTCCCAAGGGTTCAATAGGTCTACTTGAATTGCCACAAAATCATCGGTATTCCGGGTAACAACCGTCATTCCATGAACCAAGGCCGTTGCCGCAACCAGCGCATCTCGATCTGAGCGAGGATTGAGAACATGGAGTTTGGCGCAGCGCTGCGCAACAGCAGTATCCACAGGCAGCGTCCGTTCCGAAAAAGCTGGCAACACATGGGCATTGAGCCAGGCGCGTAACACGGCTCCCTGTGTTGGATCTCGGCGCTCAATCAAAAGAACGCCTGTTTCAAGCTCCATAATTGCCACAACCGATAAAAACAGGCTTGAAGTTGCAACGCTGTTTGCCCAGGTCAACACATTGTTATCGATCTTGCCCGATTTCGCTTTTCCCAGTTCAGAAACAACATGGGTATCGAGCAAATACACTATGAAAAGTCCGCGGGGCGATAGAGTCCTTTGTCTAGTTTGGGCGCTTCAAAATCAATATCGGCAGCATCCGGCATGGCCAGTAGATCGACAATGCCCGTTTCCTTATCAGAAATTTTTTGATAATCCCCAATGCTCAGGAGCACGTGTGCGGGGTGGCCGCGATCAGTGATAAATACCGGCCCTTTCAGCGCATCCCGTTTGGCTTTGCTCACGTCCTGGTTAAACTCTCGGCTGGAGATAGTGGTAATAGTCATGGGATGAATTTCTTTACAGAAACACAGTGTAGGCACGTTACTACAAAGGTGGGCTGCTTACAAGGTCTTGTAGGTATATAGCTACGTTATTAGCCTATATGATGACTGTAGATATGAAGGCTTGATCGATCAGGGAGGCCTGCTGTACGTTTTGTCACATTTCGTATGGATCGCTGTGATATGCAATAGGCCTGTGTGCTGGCAAATACCAAAAATAGCAGCAATGATAGTCTGCGGTGAAAGGACTTTTTCAATTGATCGATTTATTGCTGCACCGTTGACAAGGGCGCGGGCAACAGGCGCACAAACGTTTCCCGCGACTGCATGAGATAGTGAAAGATACGCGCGCTATGTTGCAGTGCATAATCGCTGTCAGCGTTGTCCTGTTGCAGCGTTTCGGCAAAATCCCTGGCGGTTTTCCAGGCCGCCAGCAGGTGCGAACCGCTCCAGCTCAGGCGCAGGTCCGGCAGTGGGAATTGTCCCGCCGGTGGCGCCGGGCGGCGATATTCCGCCGCCCATTGTTGAGGTAAAATACCCAGTTCGGCAAAGAAATACAGCAGGCTAACGGCGCCGGTCGTGGCGGGTGTGAAGTTGGCACCGAGCAGTTGCTCGAGCTCTGCGATGGTGTCGAGTATTTGCCGCCTGCCGCTGTGGCCGTTTGTCAATGGCTGAGTGCCCGCCTGCGAAAAGCCGAAGCCTGGCAGATCGATATTGATGGTGGGCATGCCTGTCTCGGCTCCTATCGGGGATGGGTTGGCGAAGGGGTTGCGCAGTGTTACGGTATTGGCAGAGTCCTGCGGTATCTCCGCGTAGATGGCGCTGTTCTGCAGTTGCAGATAGCGGCGCCGGCTGGATTGCCGGCGGCACAGATCTTCCGCACTGCGGTGCGGCAGGTCGATTCGATCCAATGGCTGCAGTATCAGGCGGCTGATATCGGCCAGTGTTTTTACCACCGCTCCGTGCACCGGCAGGCGCGTTAAATGTCCGGCGAGAAGATCGCTGTGCAAACAGAAGACGTTGAGCGGAACATCTGTCAGTGAGTCGAGCACGGCGGCCGTCGGATAGAGAATGGCGGCGCGGTAGGCGGTCGGATAGTGTTCGCCCGCTTTTAGAAAACCCATGACCGTGCGCTGCGCAAAGGCGAGGTCGTAACGGGGGACAGCCAGCCGGGTCTGCGCCCGGCGATCGTAGAAGGGGAAATAGGTCTGCTGGTCCAGCACCCGAGTCCACAGGGCGTTTAGATGAGAGCCGTCGCGCTGCGGCGTGAAAGGCGTCAGGTAGTGGGCCAGCATCGACTGTTGTTCGCCGCCGTTGAAGGCGGGAGGAGCGTCGAGAAACAGATGTTTGACCCGTTGCGGCCAGCGCGCGCAAAATGCCACGGCGATCGCCGCGCCGGTATGGGTGCCGTACAGCGATACCTGCTGCAGTTCGAGCCGGTCCAGTAATTGCGCCAAGGCATCGGCAAAATCGTCAATACCTGCGGCTTTGTCCGCCACTGCAAGCGGATCGGAATCGCCGTAACCGGGTATGTCGACAGCGATGCAACAATAGCGCGGTGCCAGCAGCCCGAGCAGCGGCAACAGCGACAGGGAGGAGCGCGGGCACTCGTGCAGCATCACCAGCGGCGGACCGCTGCCGGCACAGCGTATATGCAGGTGACCGCCGGCAAAGGGGATAAAGGCGCGCCTGGGAGCGGAATCGGACATCGCTTCGCCTCCTCTATTCCGCCGCCAGGCCGAGCATGCCGGGTGCCAGCATACCCTCGGCGTCGACGCCGCGCTTTATTTGCCGCAGCAGTCGGCGGGCAACCGGATTCAGCCGCGTGCCGTAGTCGTAGTGGCGTCCCAGCTGCACATGCTGGGCCCCCAGTTCATCCATCAGTGCCACCAACTGTTTGCGGGCCGCCAGTATTTCCTCGTCCGACACCGGCTTGTCGCCCGCCGGCGCCGGCTGCCGGGCACTGGGGCAGTGTTGCAGGTGCAGAGGCAGCAGTGATCCGGGCCACAAAAACATCGGCTCGATAAGTACATGGTGGCGGCCGGTGTTGATCAATAGCATATGTGTTTCCATTCTGTCCGCACCGATGCGCTCGCGAATGTCCTCCAGTGCCGCCAGAATTCTGCCGGCGGCCGGCTGCGGCGAGTGCAGGGGAAAGATACCGTGGCAGGGCAGCCAGCGCTCGTAGCGTTTGCCGAGCATACCGCGTACCGAATAAGGGCGCTCGCTCAGGGCTTCGGCGACGCCGGTGGCCAGCCTTTGCAGACCGTGCTGGCCGGCGAGTTCATTGGCGCTGTCGAGCATGGCGGCCACCTGCCGCCGGCAGCTGCCCTCGCAGACCAGGTGTACGGCCCAGGTCGATGGCGCAGTGCCGCTGTGCCACTGCCGCAGGGTACGCAGCATCTGCGCGGCACTGTTCAGGGCCTGCAGCGGGTTGGATTTCGACAGCAATACTTTCAGCGCTGTGCGCAGATTGTCGCCAAAACTCTGCGCCTGCAGGTTGCCTGAGCGCCCCGGGTCGAAGCAGTAGGCCCGATAGTTTCCGGGCAGTGTCGACAGCCGCTGCAGGATATGCAGATAGTCCGCCGGGCCGCTTACCGCACAGGCGAAAAAGCCGCGCTCGCGGGGCAGCGGCTCGAGCCTGATCCAGGCCCGGCTAAGCACTCCCAGTGCGCCGCAGTCGCCGATAAACAGGCCGGTCAGGTCCGGGCCCTGGCCGCGCCAGGCGCTGCAGGCTCCGGTATCGGTTGCCAGCGCGCCGGTTTGAAACACCGTGCCGTCGGCGGTAACCAGCTCCAGCGCCAGCACCGCGTGCATATCCGCCGGCAGACCCTGGCGTATGGCGCCGCCGATGGTCGATACCGAACCCGAGAAAGGCGCATTTATGGCGGGGCGCATACCCGTACCCCGCAGGAAGTCGTCCAGCTGCTGCCAGGTGACCCCGGCTTCGACCACCACGATATCGTTGCCGCCGTGGGCGTAGTCTATGCCGCGCAGGGCCGAGACGTCCAGCACCGCCGAGCGCTCGTTCTGCACCAGATAGCCGCCGCTGTAGGACATGCCGCCGGCGCGCACTTCGATACTCAAACCGCAATCGGTGGCGGCGCCCACGAGCGTGGCGATTTCCCGGTGGTGCTGTGGCTGCAATATCGCCACCGGTGTGTGCGCAGCGCGAAAAAACACATCGTGGGAATAGAGTGCCCGCAGTGCCGCATCGCTATTGATACGCTCGTGCAGCTGTCGTTGCCGCAGCGACAGATGGAGTTTTTGCAGCGCTTCAGGCATGGGCATCGGCCGGCGCTTTCAACTGGCGCCGCAGCAGTTTGCCGCCGGCGTTGCGCGGCAGACTGTCGATAAACTCGACGGCGCGCGGCTGCTTGAAGCCGGCCAGGTGGCGAGTGCAGTGTTCGAAAACCTCCTGCTCGCCATGTGTCGCGAGCGGATCGCGTTTGACCACAAAGGCCTTGATCGCCTCCCCCCAGCGACTGTCGCGCACACCGACCACGGCGACTTCCTTTACCCATTCGATAGCTTCGATGACCGCCTCGATCTGCCGTGGATAGATATTGATGCCGCCGGAGATAATCATGTCTTTCTTGCGGTCGATAATATAGATATAACCCTCTTCGTCGCACATGGCGATATCTCCCACCGAGATCCAGCCGTCGCTTTGCAGTGTCTCTGCCGTTTCATCGGGCCTGTTCCAGTAGGCGCTGAAGCTGCTGAGGTTGCGCGAAAACAACTCGCCGGGCTCACCGGCCTGCACCGGCTCGCCGGCCTCGTTGCGCAGCTCGATCTCGGTGCCGTGGAACGGCAGGCCGACACAGTTGATTTTGCTCAATTGTTTGTCCGGCGGCAGGTTGGTAACGATGCCGCCTTCGGTGGAACCGTAGGTTTCATGTAGAAGCCCTGCACCGAAATAGGCGATGATTTTTTCCTTCATCGGCTGCGGCAGGGCCGAGGCATTGGAGATGATTGCCTTTAGCCCATGCCCGGCGAATTTTTCCAGGCTGGCCTGCGGCAGTGAAAAAATCGCCTCGAAATGCGTCGGCACCAGGAAGATGCCGTCGTGCCGGCGGGTGTGCAGTGTGCTCAGTATCTCCCCGGCGTCAAAGCGCGGCACGATCTCGACGCTGCCGCCAAAGAACAGCGGCGCGTAGGCAAAGGCAAAACCGGCGCCGTGGCACAGCGGCGCCACTGCCAGAAAATGGCAGCGACTGTTAAAGCAGCCGTACTCCACCGCCATGGCGAAGAAGGTCAGCGTGCGCGCGCGATGGGACAGCATCACGCCTTTCGGCGCCCCGGTGGTGCCGGAGGTATAGGGGATGGAAAATACACTGCATTCATCGCCGGCAAGTCGTGGCGGTGTCGTGCAAGGCATATCGGCCGCCACATTGTAGTCGCCGTCGAGTACTACCAGTTCGCGCAGCGTCGCACAGGCGCTGCGGTCGACCAGCGCCAGGCAGTCGGGGTGCACAAACAGGACTCGGGCCTGGCAGTCATTGATGATCTGGCTGACTTCGCTGCGGTTGAGTCGGTAATTGACGGTGGCGACCGGCAGTCCGGCATCGCTGAGACCGGCCACCACCTCGATGTATTCCAGGCAATTGGGTGCCAGCAGCGCGGCGTGATCGCCGCGCGCCAGATCCAGGTCGCGCACGCGGTAAACGACCTGATTGATACGGTTCAGCAGTTGCGCATAAGTCAGGCGGCGCTGCCCCTGCAGCAGGGCGGTTTTTTCCGGGCTGCGCATCGCCGCGGTGCGCAGTCCGCTGGTCAGTGTCAAGGGTTGCATATCGATATGTCCATGTCGTGACGCTTTCAGTCGTGCTCTGCGATTGGTTTAGAGCCCAAATACCCGCTCGGCGTTGCGGCGCATAACCTGCTCGAAGGCATCGTCGCGCAGGCCGTGGTCGCGCATTTCCCGCACTGCCCGCTGCGGGTGGATAACCGGCCAGTCGGTGCCGAACAATACCTTGTGCTTGCCGTAACTGTTCATATAGTGCACCAGGCTTTGGGGCAGGTGCCGGGGAGCGTAGGCGTCGGTGCCGATATAGACGTTTTTGTGCTTCCAGGCCATGGCGATCATTTCGTCGGCCCAGGGCACACCGACATGAATGCCGATCAGTTTCAAATCGGGGAAATCGATGGCCACCTGGTCCAGTGTAATGGGTCTGGCCACCGAGGGCAGGCGCACGTCCTGCTGGTAAATCAGATTCTGCCCGACCTGCATCATGATCGGTATGTCCAGCTCGCAGCAGCGGGCGTAGTAGGGATAATACAGGGCCTGGTCCGGCGCCAGTTTAAACCAGTGCGGATACAGGTGCGCGCCGACAAAGCCGAGCTCCTGCACCGCGTAGTCCAGGTCCTTCAAGCCCTGGATACCGCGGTAGGGGTCGATACCCGCCAGGCCGGAAAAGCGTCCGGGGTGCTGGCGGCACCAGTCGGCCACCTGCCGGTAGGGAATTTCGAAAGAGCCCTTCATGGCGCGGTCGCCGGCGCGCACGGCAATCAGCAGCGAGCGGCGAATACCGGCCTCGTCCATTATTTCAAGGTATTGATCCATTGTGACGCCGCCGCGCATGGACGGCGGCATGCGCACCTGCTGCATGAAGTCCGCGTCGAAGCCGGTCTGCCCGTTTTCCACTTCCCGGGGTGAAAATAAATTGACGACGATATCGATCCACTCACTCATGGTTGTTTTCCCATCACGACAGTTGTTGCCTGCGCCGCTCGATGCTGGCGCGGAAGGGAGCTTTGCAGGCAAATAAAAAGTAAATTCCCAGCGGCGCGCTGATCAGGCAGGTAATGGCCATGGAGTAGGGCAGCGCCGATTCGTCGGCAAAAACACCGTCGGTCAGCAGCGCCACCAGAGTGGCGCCCAGGCCGATACCGATAAAGTTCAGGCAGAACAGATACAGCGCCGATACCTGGGCGCGCAGCTGCGGCGGCGCGGCCATTTGTACCGCCGCGGCGGCAGCGGCATAGGGAAAGGCGGACCAGAAAAAAAACAGCGCCAGCAATACCAGTTTCAGCCAGGCAACAGTGACCAGCGGCATGGCGATACCCACCGGCAGCAGCCAGCAGCCGGCCAGCAGGCCGGTGCGGATCGGCGCGTCTTTAATCTGTTTGTGAGTCAGCCGGTCGGTATGCCAGCCGCCGGCGACGATGCCCAGGCTGCCGCAGACCAGGATCGCGATACCGATCTGAAATCCCGCCTCCGCGGTGGTATAAGCCATCTGCCGAATCATCAGGCTGGGGGCCCAGGCGATAAAGGCATTGAATAACAGTCCCAGCGCGGCAAAGCCCATAAAGTGATTGAGGAAGGTGCCGGGCTCGCGCCGCACGAAGGAAAACACCGCTGACAGCGGCGCCCTTTCAGTTTGCCGGCTGGCGGTGCGCTGCGGCTCGGCGATGGTCATCACCAGAACGGCGACGATGAGCCCGGGTGCGCCGACGACAAAAAACACCATCTGCCAGGGTTTCAGTTCGCCGACCAGGGGCAGATAGACGGTGTCGGCGGTAAAGACCATACTGATCAGATAGCCGCCGATCAGAAAGGCCAGGCCGGCGCCGATATACACGCCCATACTGTAAATGCCCAGCGCGCGGCCCAGCATCTGGCGCGGGAACATATCGGTGATCATGGAGTAGGCGGCCGGCGACAGTGCCGCCTCGCCCACCCCGACGCCGACGCGGGCGAGAAACAAATGCGAGAAGCGTGAAGCCAGGCCGCACAGGCAGGTGGCCAGCGACCACACCGCTACGCCGACGGCGATAATCCGCTTTCTCGAATAACTGTCGGCCAGCCGCGCGATCGGTATTCCCAGAAAGGTATAGAACACCGCGAAAGCGAAGCCGTGCAGCAGACTGACCTCGGTATCGCTCAGCTGCAGATCGGCTTTCAGCGGTTCGATCAGCAGCGATACGATGGTGCGGTCGATAAAGGAAAAAGTATAGGCGATAAACAGCACACCGAGGGCATACCAGGCTGCGGGGGATGCCGTTTGTGTTGCCGTGTCTGGGTGAATATCAGTATGATTCAAAACCTGACCTCGAAAAAAAGCCGGTCAGCGGTGGCTGACCGGCTGTGCACCGACTACAGGCGGGCACTGATTGCCAGTTCGTAAAAGCGCGGCGCGCCGGGATAGACCACAACGAAGCCGGAGGTCGGAAAACTCAGAATACTGTCGAAGTACTCCTTGTCGAAACAGTTGCGGCAGTTGACCGAGACGGTATATTTGCCGCCGCCGAAGCGATATCCCAGCGATGCATTGACCAGGGCAAAACTGCCGGTTTCGGCAAACGGGCCGTTTTGCGGGTTGGTGTAATAATCGTCGGTATAGAACACGTCACTGTTGATCAGCAGGTCGCCGTTGTCCAGCGGGTAGTCGATGGAAAAGCCGACCTTTGCCTGCAGTGCCGGCGCCCGCTGCAGCTCCTCACCCAGTTGTGCATCCACCGATGGAATCAGGTCCTCATACTCGGTTTCCAGTAAACCGAAATTGGCGAACAGATCCAGCCAGTTGCTGGCGCGGTAGGTCAACTCGCTTTCCAGGCCGATTATCTCGGCATCGGCGGTGGCCACCAGGAAGGTGTTGTCGGCCCCCGGCACGGAGTTGAACAGATCGGAGTAGTCGGTAAGAAACGCCGCCACATTCCAAGTCAGTCTGCCGCCCAGCAATGTCGCCTTGGTGCCGGCCTCGAAGGAGTCGACGATCTCCGCCGGGAAGTTTAGAAACTGGGCGGCGTTGTTGACCCGCGCCTGCCAGCCGCCGCTGCGGAAGCCGCGGGTATAGGAGATATAGGCATTGAGGTTGTCGCTGAAGGCATAGTCCAGCCCCAGCTTCGGTGTAAACTCATCGAAGTCGGGTTCCAGGTCCACACCCAGGCCCTCCAGCACGGCGTCGTTGAAACCCTGCGCGCCGTTGATGATCTGATTGGCTTCTATGGATTTTTCATCCACCGTATAGCGGCCGCCGACAGTGGCGATCAAGTTATCGGTGATATCGTAATCGACCTGGGCATAGAGGGCGTAGCTCTCGGTGGTGACATCGTAAAAGCGGTCGGAAACCAGAATCGGCTGCCGCGGCCCGTCGCCCAGCGGGGCGAAATCATCCTGCAGAAACACATCGCTCTGTTCGTAAAAGAAGTAAACGCCGGTGGTCAGATTGGCGCGCTCGCCAACGCGGCCGGAAAACTTGAACTCCTGCGAGTACTGGGTGGACTCGGTATCGGTGCTGAGGCGGAAGATCGGCACCGGCTGGTCGGAGATATCGAGATTGTATTCCTGGGTGGTTTCGCGGAAGCCGCTGATGGATTCGAAGTTCCAGCTGTCGTTGATACTCCAGTCGACGTGGATGCTGGCGCCGTAGGTTTCAGCCGTATTGTCGATATCCTCACCGCTGGTTACCCGAAACAGATCGCGGGTCGAGGGTCGGCTGACGTTGCCGATATCCGAGCCGTAAAGGCCGTTTTGCCGATCCCGGCTCCAGTCGGCGGTAAAGGTAAGGTCGGCATCCTCGGAAAACACATATCTGAAAGCGCCGCGCGCACCCTGGTAGTCGAGGTCGTTGACGTCCTTGTTCAGAGTCACATTCTTAGTGTAGCCGTCACCCTGTTCGGTCAATACCGAGCCGCGGAAAAACAGCCGGTCTGCAATCAAGGGCGTGTTGCCGGATACCTTTACGCGGTAGCGATCGAAATTGCCGAAGGCGGTGTCGAGGTTTAATTCGGGCTCGGCCGAAGGCTGCTTGCTGATGATTTTCACCGCCCCGCCGGTGGCGTTGCGGCCGTAGAGTGTGCCCTGAGGCCCGCGCAGCACTTCAATGCGCTCCACATCGAACAGGTTGAAATTGTTGACGCCCTGGCGCGCCACATAGACATCGTCGACGTAGACCGCCACCGTGGTGTCCACCGTCGCCAGCGATTCGGTGGTGCCGACGCCGCGCAGAAAGAATGTGGTGGCGGTCTGCTGGCCGACATTGCTGTTGCCGGTCAGGTTCGGCACATTGAAGACCACCTGCTTGGTATCGACGATCTGGCGGCGCTCAATGGTGTCGGCAGAGAGTGCCGTCACCGCGATGGGAACGTTTTGCAGGCTCTGCTCGCGCCGCTGCGCGGTAACGGTGATTTCCTCCAGTATATCGCTGCGTTCGCCGCCGCCGGCGGTATCGATCTGCGCCTGCGTTGCCGCGGCAACGGCCAGTGACATAACCAGTCCCAACTCGGCGCGGTGATTGCTCCCTTGTCTGCACATAGTAGTTATCCTCTTTGCAAGGAGATTTTTATTGAAGTCGCTTTTTTCCTTACGATAATGACGAGTGCTTGCAAAAGTCAACGAAATGCCAGATATTGGTAACCTGCAACCATATATCTGAAAATCATGCTATGAAGGATGAGTCCAATATTTCTATAAAAAGACTTTTTCAGATCCTCGAGTTATTTCGCCGGGAGCAGCGGCCACTGACGGCGTCGGCCATCCAGAGCGCGGTGGACTGCCCGAGGTCGAGTCTGAACCTGCTGTTGAAAAACCTGGTAAACCTCGATTACCTGACCCTGCACAGGAAGAGTAGTGCCTACTTTCCCAGTGTGCGACTGGAGGATCTGACCGCCTGGATTCTGCCTTCGATCCTGCAGGACCACAGCATCGGCGAGTGGCTGGAGAAACTGAAAAACCAGACCGGCGAGACCGTGGTGCTGACTATGCGCTCGGACCTGGACATGGAAGTGGTCAGAGTGGCTACCAGCACCCAGGCCATCGCTCTGCGCATGGCCTGCGGTTCACGCATTCCGGTCTGGTCCAGCGCGGTGGGTTTTGCCATGCTGGCCTCGCTGTCCGGCACTGAACTGAAGCGCCTGTATTTTCGCTCACAGCAGACGCCCAGATACAGCCTCAACGATATCCGCAAGGAGATCAAACAGATTCGGGAGCGCGGCTTTGCGGTATCCTACGGCTGGGTGATAGAGGGGGTCGGCGCGCTGGCCACGGCGCTGCCGGTCACCTTTTCCGGCCGCGAGCTGGTGCTCAGTATCGGCGGCCCCTCGGAGCGGGTTGAAAAAAAAGAGGCGCAGCTGGGGGAGACCCTGTGCGCCTATGTCAAGGAGATTGCGGCAAGTATTAACTAGCCCGGTATCGGGTACAGTCGCAGCAGCAGCGAGTCGGGAAAATCCGGACTTTGTCGTGCTGGCCCGTGTCTGTGGTTGTGAGCGCCACGCTCGAAGATCCCCAGATGCTGAGTGAGGCCACTGCCCAGGCTTACCGCTCGGACAAGTCGTTGATGCTGGATATTTTGTCAACCTCGATGGGCTGCTGATGCCAGCCAAGGTGGCGCCGGCGCCGGCCTGAGGTTACAGTTGCCAGACTCACAGGACGGTTTCTCGAAATCGAAGAAACGTAATAGAAGAAGCGTAATACAGGAACAACAGATTATGGCGCAAGCGAATATCAGCGGGCTGGATATGATCCGCAACCCCCGCAGCAACAAAGGTTCGGCATTTTCCCTGGAGGAGCGCCAGCGCTATGGCCTGCAGGGGCTGCTGCCGCCCAATATCAGCTCGCAGGCCGATCAGATAGCCCGCAGCTTGAAGAACCTGCGCCGCAAAACCGACGATATCGAGCGCTATATCTTTCTCAGCGCCCTGCAAAACCGCAATGAGCGGCTGTTCTACCAGCTGGTGATCGAAAATATCGAAGAATTGATGCCCATCATATACACGCCGACGGTGGGGCAGGCCTGCCAGGAATTTGCCGATATCTTTCGCCAGAGCCAGGGCCTGTACGTTACCGCCGCCGATCGCGGCAAGGTCCGGCAAATTCTGGCCAACTGGCCCCACCGCGACGTGCGCCTGATTGTCGTCACCGACGGCGAGCGCATTCTGGGGCTGGGTGACCTGGGGGCCAACGGTATGGGGATTCCCATCGGCAAGCTGGCCCTTTACTCCGCCTGTGCCGGTGTGCCGCCGCAGCAGTGCCTGCCGATTATGCTGGATGTCGGCACCAATAACGAGCAGCTGCGCAAAAACCCGCTGTACCTCGGCTTGAAGCAGCCGCGTATCGAAGGTCAGGCTTATCTGGATCTGGTGGAAGAGTTTGTTGTCGGCGTGCAGGACGTGTTTCCCGGTGTGCTGATTCAGTTCGAGGATTTTCTGACACCCAACGCCTATCGCCTGCTGGAAATATACCGCGAGCGGGTACTGTGTTTTAACGATGATATTCAGGGGACGGCGGCGGTCGCCCTGGCGGGGGTGATCGCCTCCACGCGTGTTTCCCATATCGCGCTGAAAGATACGCGGATTATGTTTCTCGGCGCGGGCTCGGCGGCAACCGGCATCGCCGACCTGATTCACGTTGCCTTGTGTGATGCCGGTCTGTGCAGCGAGGAAGCCTACCGGCGGTTGTGGTTTGTCGACCTGCACGGCCTGGTGGTGAAGTCGCGGCAGGACTTGGCGCCGCACAATCTGCCCTATGCCCACGATCGCGAGCCGCTGGGCTTTAAAGAGGCCGTTGCCGCGATCAAGCCGCAGGTACTGATCGGCGCCACAGGTGCGCCGGGGACTTTTACCCGGGAGATTGTCAGCCTGATGGCTGAACTCAATGAGCGGCCCGCGATCTTTGCGCTGTCCAATCCCACTTCGCGCGCGGAGTGCACTGCCGAGCAGGCCTATCAGTGGAGCGGGGGGCGGGCGCTGTTTGCCAGCGGCAGCCCCTTTGCCAGTGTCGAGTACGATGGCAAAACCTATAAGCCGGGGCAGGGCAATAATGCCTATGTGTTTCCGGGCATCGGCCTGGGGGCCCTTGCCAGCCGTGCCCGTCTTCTGACCGACGAGATGTTTCTCGTCGCCGCCGATTGCCTGGCGCAGCAGGTTTCCGATCGGGAACTGCAGGCCGGCAGTTTATACCCGCCGCTGACGGATATCCGCGCGGTGTCAAAGCATATCGCCAAAGCGGTGGCGGAAGTGGTCTATGCGAGGGAATTGTCCGACTCGGAGGCGCCGGCGGATATTATGGGGCATATTGAGTCGATGATGTATGATTCCAGTTACTAGCCATGGATTATCTCGTTCTGGCATGTCCAATAGCCGGATGCCGGTGCCCGCTGTAATTGCGGCTCCCACCGAACGATCGAGATTGTTGGAGCGGGCATATTTGAAAGCGGCGTTGGTGTTGTGGTTGGGGATATCAGGCCAATAATAAATTGAAGTTGCTGCCTGAACCCATTGAATCCGGCCCCAGATCTACCTATACTGGAGGAATTGCCAGCAACGGCTCACCGAAAAGCTGCCATCCACACGTTATTTCCAAGTGAGGCTACTGCTTCCACGTGTGGCTCTGGCGCCCTAATCTTATAACAATAATGACTCTCTATGCGTTTTGCCATTCTGATTGATGCTGGCTTCGCTAAGACCAAACTGGGTAACCGAGATCAACCCGCCACGGCAGAAGACTTCACTGACTTGGTTGCCCGAATCTGCGAGCATGCGTTCTTGGCCGATAATACCTATATCGGGTCTATTATTATGACGCTCCACCTTATGCTAAATCGCATAATTTGCCCCTCAACGGGGGCAAACATCACTTTTCCAAAGACCCGTTGACTATCCACAATCGCAAGTTACTGGCCGAGCTAGCGAAAGCTGATCATTTTGCAATGCGTATGGGTGAAGTGCGTTTTCGCGGCTGGGAATTAAAACGGGATGCCTTACCGGCCAGTGAAGCGCGATACGAAATCACCTCCGAACATATGCGCCCATCCCTGCAACAGAAGGGAGTGGACATGCGTATTGGGCTCGACATTGCCTCTCTGAGCCTCAAGCAGCAGGTGGATATTATTGTCTTGGTTACTGGTGATAGCGATTTTGTACCACCGATGAAGTTTGCCCGTAAAGAAGGACTACAGCTAGCTCTGGTGACCTTCGAGCACGATGTCCATGCTGACCTTTACGAACATGCGGACCTATCTCTGAATCTAACAGAGAAATCGCCAGGAGAGGATTGAAGCGAGCTGTTCCGATTAGGGCGTAGCGATTCACATGGGAACCATCGCTATTGCCAATAGCTGGCAGGTGAGTTTGCTGCTGGGGTGTGGCTGGTCCTTTTATTAGGATTACCCGTATCGTTGGGGCCATCTCCGATATTGTACCAATACATTTTGAGTGTAATGCTGCCGGTATGAATCGGCTCAGGCAAGACAGGCATCGATATTATCGGACAAGACCTTATGCATTTCCTGCAGATGCGCCTTATTGAGCTTTTTCGCTTTGAGGCCGCGCAACAATGTCTCCCGGCTGACCAGAAAACCCAGCATCTGCCCAAACAGGGCGTGGGCGCGTATTTTGACTTCACTGCTTTTGGGATCGAGGCCGGTAATGATGCCGATCAGCTGGTGCGATACCTGCAGGATATATTTCATATGGCGGTCGTGAAAAATATCGTAGGCCTCGGTAGGGTTGGCCTGCTCGCGCATGATGATCTGCGCCCAGGCTTTGGGTTCATCGGATTCCACCAGCATGGTGGCCAGCTTTGCCATCAGGGATTTATATGACGCCAGAGCCTGCGCGCGCGATAGCGACGCGGTTTGCAATGACTGGTCCAGCCCCTTGAAAGAGTCGCCGATATAATCGGCGATGCGGTCGACAATATATTCCACTACCGCCCGGTAAAGCCCTTCCTTACTGCCGAAATAATAGGGGATGGCCGCCACATTGGCACCCGACTCATCCGCCAGCATCCGTGTGGTGGTGGCCTCGAGGCCGTTCTTGCCGAACAGTTTCAGCCCCGCCATAAGCAGCGCATACCGTTTCTCACCACGCTGGCTCATTCTCTGAAGATCAGGCTGTTCCATGGATTTAAGGGGCATCGGCCGTACCTTCTATTAGCTGTTAGTATTAGCTAATAGCCTTCTATTATTCTGTAAGCTGCCATCCTGCAAGCCGTTTCTCAATTTACAGGTCGCACCCGCGGGGCGTGATGCGCATCATAACTTACTCAATGAATTTAATCAATTGATTAAGATTTTGCTTCCAATGGCGGGATAATCTATTGTATTATCTCTTCGATTTAATCAATCGATTAATTAATTAGACGTCGTAACATCATAACCCTACGTAACGCTGGAGATAACACTATGAGTGAAGTTAGCTGGACTATGAACGAGCAGACGATCGTGCGCAGAGCCCACAGCGAAGGCGTGCAGGAAACCTTTGTCTCGCCCCACCTGACCAAGGTAAAACAAGGTGAAAGGATGCAATTTGACGCACATATCAATGTCGAGGCCATGCCCCAGGGCCAGCATCTGAAGAAAGCGACGATTTTTTCCAACGTGCCAAACGGCGGTACCTGGGAACTGATCAGCGATGAAGGCACCGCAGTCGGCGGCAGGGGCACGGCGCCTTCGCCACTGATGTACTTTGCCGCCGGCATCGGTCTTTGCCTGATGTCCCATGTGGAAATGCTGGCGGCAAAAATGGATATTAAGATCGATAAAGTCAGGCTGGAACAGAAAAGCAGCTTCAGCACCACGCTCGACCTGGGCGGTATTCACCCCAAGGAAGTGTTCGGTAAGGGTGAATACTCGGAAATGCACTTGATTGTAGAAAGCAGTGAGAAGCCGGAAAAACTCAAACTGTTTGCCGGCTGGTGCAAACAGGCCTGTATGGCGCTGCAAACCCTTGTCGCCAATACACCGGCGCCCACCGCCCTGTTTCTCAACAATCAGCGTATTGATATCAAAGAAGCCGATCCGCGGCCCTTGCCGCGGGACCGTTATGCCCACGCCTGACAGGGCATTCCCGCAGCGGGACTACGAGGAAACAAGTATGTCTGACGATGATGATGAACTGGAGGACATTGCCGTGCTGAGTGAAAACTAGCAGCGGCTCAGGTTCGGAGCTTTGGGTCTTACATTAACCGGGCCCCACGATATCGAGGATCGTGGGTGCCCGCTGTCTCAACAAGGAGATCAAACCATGTTTCGCATATCTGGCGCTATAACCCCACTGAGCGCGGTATTGATGCTGGCTGCCTGCTCGGGCGGCGGCCAAAACGATATGGCTTCGCCGGCGCCGGCGCGGCCGGTGGCGGTAATGAAAATTGCCGAGCAGCCCGATCAGGCAGTGCGCACCTTTGCCGGCACATTGCGCGCCCGCGATCGCAGTGAATTGAGCTTCGATGTGGCGGGTGTTGTCGCTAAACTCAATGTCGATATCGGCGATCAGTTTAACCGCGGCGATATTCTCGCGCAGATAGACGACCAGTTGATAGCGCTGGATCTGGCGCGTAGCGAGGCGGATCTGATCGAGGCGAGGGCAACGCGGGTCGAGGCCGGGCTGGATCATGCCCGCCGGGTCAAGCTGGTTGCAACCGGCGCGATTTCCAAGGCCGACTTCGATGCCGCCGCCGCCCGGCTCGATCGCGCCAGCGCCAGGGTTGAAGCGCTGGTCGCCGCCACCGGATCGGCGCGGCGGCGCCTGCACGATACGCGTATCGTCGCGCCCTATGACGGTGAGGTGTCCGCCCGCCACATTGAACCCTCGCAAACCATCCAGGTGGGCCAGCCGGTGCTTAGCGTGGTGGGGTCCGATGCCGGTATGGAGGCTACCTTTTATCTGCCGGAACGATGGCGGCAGTCGTTTACCACCGGCACCGCAGTCAGTGTTCATATCAAATCGACAGCGGAAAAGCTGCCGGGCAAGATAACCCATATCGGCAGCAGCGTGAATACTGCCGGACTCTATCCGGTTACCGCGGCGGTGGAAGGTGTCGGGCAAAGTCTGCTGTCGCCGGGTATGATTGTCGATATTGCGGCGGCAAACGACAGCAGGCTCAGTGATTTGATTGTTCCCCATACCGCCATTGTCGCCGCAGGTCCGCAGGCCGCCGCTGCGGTTTACCTGGTCGATCCCGTCAGCGCAACGCTGCACCTGAAACCGGTGAGAGTGAAGCGGCTGTCCGGCGCCGGTGCAATTGTCAGTGAGGGACTGTCGACGGGCGATATTATCGTCACCCGCGGCGTCGATTTTCTCGACCATGGCCAGGCGGTGTATCCGACCGGGCTCACCAATGGCATCGTCCGCTTTAACCCCTAGAAGCTATTGCATAACTCTCGACCGTAGCAGGGCGAGTGATAAATAGCGCCGCCACAGTAGGTCGAGAGTTATGCAACAGGCCCTAGGGATTTAGGAACCGGTAATGAATCTTTCCGAGTACGCCTTCAAGTTTCGCCCCGTCGTCATGTTGATTGCCGTTGCCGTTATGGTCTATGGGGTTGCCAGTTATTTCACCTTGCCGGCGCGGGAAGATCCGGAGATTACCATCCGCGAGGCGGTGATCACCACGGCGTTTGCCGATATGCCGGCCGAACGTGTCGAAAAACTCATCACCAAGCCGCTCGAGGAGGCCGTGATCACACTGCCGGAACTCGACGAGGTGCGCTCTACATCGATCGATGGCCTTTCCATTATTCACGCCAAAGTCGAGGAGAAATACAGCGAACTCGATCAGATCTGGGACGAGCTTGCCGAGGCGGTGGAGGCCGCGCGGGTGCATTTACCCGAGGGCAGCAGCCCGCCGGTGGTCAACGATGACTTCGGTGATGTCGCCGTCATCACCATGGCGCTGTGGTCGGACGAGTATGAAATGTATGAACTATTCGATCTGGCCCAGCACGCCCGCGACCGCCTGATCACAGTGGTGGGTACGCGCAGGATCGATATTATCGGCGCCCATGAAGAGCGGGTGTACCTGGAATTCGAAAACGCCGTTCTCGCCGAACTGGGCATCCCCCCCGATACGGTCTATGCAACACTGCGCGACCAGAATATCGTCAATCCCACCGGCCTTGCCGACCTCGGCGAGCGCGCGGTGATGATAAGGGTGTCCGGCGATTTCGAGAGTGTCGAGGATATCGGCAGAGTCATGATTCAGGCCCCGGGCGATGGTTCGCTACTGGAATTGAGGGATATCGCCTCGATTACCCGCGGCTATGCCGAGCCCTACCAGACCGCGGCGTTTTTCAATGGCAAGCCGTCAATCGTGCTTGCCGTCAGTATGCAGCCCGAGGAGAGCGTACTCAACTATTCCGAGCGCGCGCTCGACGCCATCAACGAGATACAGGCGACGCTGCCCGCCGGGGTGCAGCTGGATATTGTTACCTATCAGGCCGACCAGGTCGCCAATGCGGTCTACGGTGTTTCCACCAGTGTGCTGCAGACCCTCGCCATTGTATTGGGCGTGGTCATTTTGTTTCTCGGTGTTCGCACCGGCCTTATCGTCGGCTCCATCGTGCCCGCTGTGATGCTGGCCACGCTTGCCGTCATGGGCCTTTTCGATATGCAGCTCGAGCGTATGAGTCTGGCGACACTGGTCATCGCGCTGGGTCTGCTGGTGGATAACGGTATTGTCGTTGCCGAGGACTTCAAACGCCGGCTGCAGGAGCATGGCGATCGCGACCGGGCGTTGAAAGAAACCGGCGGCGAGCTTGCCTTGCCGCTGCTGTCTTCTTCGCTGACCACCATACTGGTGTTTCTGCCCCTGATGCTGGCGCAGCACAGCGCCGGCGAATACACGCGCAATATCTCGCTGCTGATACTGATTTCGTTGACCACCTCCTGGATTCTGGCCATGACGGTGACGCCGACACTGTGTCACCGGTTTATCAAGTTGCCGGAGGCGGGTGGCGAGCGGCAGCAAAAATGGCAGTTTTTTGCCTCGGTGGAACTGGCCTACGAAAAACTGCTGCGGCGCGTGCTGGCTGTGCGTATTCCATTCATTGCTGTGATTGCAGTGTTGTTCTTTCTCTCTGTCGTTGCCATGGGCACGGTTCCGGAGCGTTTTTTTCCCGCCAGTGACCGGCCACAAATACTGGTCGACGTAAACCTGCCGGCGGGCGTTACCACCCAGGCCACCGAGGCGCAGATGCTGCGCATGACCGATATTATCGGCGATCGGCAGCGCTATCCCGAGCTCGGCAGTGTCATCGCTTACGTGGGCTTTGGCGGGCCGCGGTTTGTACTGTCGCTGACCCCGCTGGACCCGGCGCCGAATGTCGGTTTTATGGTAATCAATGCCCCCAGCAAGGAGGTTGCCAGAGCGGCGATTCCAAAATTGCGTGAGGATTTTCGCAATTACCTGCAGGAAGCCAATGTGCGTGTGGCCGGTATGTTTTTGGGGCCGTCCGATCCCAATGTCATACAGATCCAGGTAAAGGGGCCGGATGCCGACTATGTCTACGCCCAGTCAAAGCAGCTGGAAAAAATTCTCGCCGATATACCCGGCTCGATTCAATTGTGGTCCGACTGGTTTAACCGCTCGACTTCACTGCAGGTCGATGTCGATCAGGCGCTGGCGCGCAGCGCCGGTGTCAGCACCAGCGATATTGCCGGCGCTGTTTCAGGGTATTTTTCCGGCCGTGCGGTGGCGGAGTTTCGCGATGGCGATGAGGTTTTCCCCATTGTTGCCCGCGCCGTTGCGGCGGAGCGGGAGGATCTCGATCGCCTCGAGACGCTGGCCGTGCACCTGCCCGGCAGCGCCGAGAGCATTCCCCTGGCACAGGTGGCTTCGATAAAGCCCGTCAGCGGTTTTCCGCGCATCCAGCGCGAGG
>JANQMH010000053.1 GCA_028280195.1 Exilibacterium sp. | reverse complement strand
ATGCACCCACCGCCCTACTCCCGCGCCTGCAGTTGCTGCAGTGCGGTGGAAGCCGCCAGCTTCTCCGCCGCCCGGCGGCTGCCCGCCTGGGCCAGTGTGGGCTGCGGCAACAGCGCCACACTGCATTGCACGGTAAAGGCCTGGGCGTGAGCCTCGCCGGCCACATCGACTACCGTGTACTGCGGCAGCGGTACCTTGCGCGCCTGTAAATATTCCTGCAGCCGGGTTTTGGGGTCCTTCTGGCTGGTGTCCAGGGACAATGCATCGAGCCGGGTCTGGTACCAGGCCAGCAGGCGCTGGCGGCAGGCGGCCATACCACCGTCGAGGTAGATAGCGCCGATAATCGCCTCGACCGCATCGGCGAGAATGGACTCGCGCCTGTGCCCGCCGCTTTTCAATTCGCCTTCGCCGAGAATAAGGCTGTCCCCGAGCGCCAGCTCTCTGGCGATCTCGGCCAGTGTCTCACCCTTGACCAATTGCGCGCGCAGGCGGCTCAGCTGCCCCTCCCTGGCCTGGGGAAAACGCCGATACAGCGCTTCACCAATGGTGAAATTGAGCACCGAATCGCCGAGGAACTCAAGTCGCTCATTGTTGTGAGCGCCGCAGCTGCGGTGAGTCAGGGCGAGAGTAAGCAGTTCGATCTTGTCAAACGAGTAGCCGATTCGCCTCGACAGTCGCTGCAGTTCCGGGTTGGTCACTGTCGGATTTGCCCTCTGCGGTTTGCCTTCTGTGGCTTGCTCACCTTGGCTTGCTAACCCTGGCTTACTCAATTCGGCCTGCTCAATTCGACTTGCTCACTTCCGCTGTATCCACTTTCGGCTTGCAACAGGCCTCGGGATCGGACAGGTCGAGTTGGTTGTCGAACTTCATCACCAGGTCAATATTGAAAAACAGCGGCTCGCGCACCTCGTAGTTGACATTGACGAACATATCTCTTTTGACCCTCACCACTTCGATCGACTCGGCAGGCGCGCCCCTGACATTGTTGAGATTAAACACCGAGCGGATCTTGCTTTTGATTTGCTTC
The DNA here is from genome assembly GCA_028280195.1 of Exilibacterium sp. Taxonomy (GTDB): domain Bacteria; phylum Pseudomonadota; class Gammaproteobacteria; order Pseudomonadales; family Cellvibrionaceae; genus Exilibacterium. The sequence goes on along the minus strand of JANQMH010000053.1, from coordinate 68,715 downwards.
TTGGTCATCTCGCCCAGCGGTGGGTCCAGCTGGCTGGCACTGACCAGGGCGGCCTCGACGAAAGTGTTGTTGAAATAGGCATTGCCCACTTTGATGGCAAAGGGAATAAAAAACACCAGCAGCAGTACCAGCAGGGTATTTTTCGGTGTGACAAAACCTCGTTGGCGACGACTGACTTTCATAGGGCCTCTCACTCAGGGTTATTATTGTATCGATCCCACCCGGCTAAAGCTCGGCAGGCTGAAAAAGCCATCCCAGTGCATCCATATTCCAAAGGCCTTACCGACGATATTGCCCTCCGGCACCGGGCCCCATTCGCGGCTGTCGGTGCTGTTGTCGCGGTTGTCGCCCATCATGAAATAGTGGCCGTCGGGCACTACCCAGCTGCCTTTGCGGCTGAGGCGGCCCGGCACGACATGCTTGCGCATGGCGTGCTCGACACCGGCGAGCGTTTCGCGCATCACCTGAAACTGCGGGTTGCCCGGCGGCAGCGAGGCTACCAGCCGCTGCGGCATTTTTTCGCCGTTGATATACAGCACGTTGTTGATATAGTGAATTTCATCGCCCGGCAGGCCGATCACGCGCTTGATGAAATACTGTTTTTTATGCGGCGGGAAAAACACCATCACTTCACCGCGCTCAGGCTGGTTCATATCCATGACCTTGGTGCGCAGTACCGGCAGGCGGATGCCGTAGGTAAACTTATTCACCAGAATGAAGTCGCCGACCTCGAGCGTCGGCAACATCGACTCGGAAGGTATCTGAAAGGGTTCGACCACGAAGGAGCGCAGTACCAGTACGATAAACAGTACCGGAAAAAACGACTTCGAGTACTCCACCTCCAGGGGCTCTCTGGTGGCATTGGTTTCAAATTCCCGGTACTCCTCCGGCGCCGCGGTTTTGAAAGCGTCCAGATGGCCACCGACGCGGTCGACCAGCGCGCGACGCTTCCTGCCAAGGTAGAGCGCATCGAACAGCCAGATACCACCGGAGCCGAACACCAGCATCACCAGCAGCAGGGGAAAATCGAACTCGGCCTTCTGGAAAAACAGCTGGTAGCCCACCATCAGCACCAGCACCGGGGCGAAATAGCTGCGCGCGTATTCGACCAGTGCCGGTGGCGCCAGCACCGCCTGCTGGGCCTTGCGGTAGGCGAGCACGGCCTTCTTGTCGCCCGGGCTGAGGCTGCCAAACTGGTCCGCCACCTGTGCCTGCGCCGCCACCCGCCGCGCCGCCAGAAAAAACAGGTCAAACAGAATAATCCCCAAAGACCCGACAACCAACAGGGTCAAACCACTCGCAATGATATCGCTCATAAGTTTATCAGTCGCTAATCCCAGATTTTGACGAAGCTGACAGCTCGCAGTTTACAGCTCGCAGCAAAAACACCGCCCTGCTGTAAGCTGTCAGCTGTAAACTGCAAGCTAACTATCCACCTTCAACACCGCTAAAAACGCTTCCTGAGGTATTTCCACCCGCCCCACCTGCTTCATGCGTTTTTTGCCGGCTTTCTGCTTCTCCAACAGTTTTTTCTTGCGCGTCACATCGCCGCCGTAGCACTTTGCGGTAACGTTTTTGCGCAGAGCCTTGACCGTGGTGCGGGAGATGATATGCCCGCCGATGGCCGCCTGGATGGCGACATCAAACATCTGCCGCGGAATCAGCTCTTTCATTTTTTCGGTCAGGCCGCGGCCCTTGGCCTGGGCGTTATCGCGGTGCACGATAAGCGCCAGAGCATCGACTTTCTCGCTGTTGATCAATACGTCCAGGCGCACCAGCCGCGCCGCCTGAAAGCGCTCGAAGGTATAGTCCAGCGAGGCGAAGCCGCGGCTCACCGATTTAAGGCGATCGAAAAAGTCCATCACCACTTCGTTCATCGGCAGTTCGTAGGTCAGCGATACCTGGCCGCCGACATACTGCATGTCTTTCTGCACGCCGCGCTTTTCGATGCACAGGGTGATGACCGCGCCCAGGTGCTCCTGCGGCACCAGGATATTGGCCTGCACAATCGGTTCGCGCATCTCCTCGATCAGGCCCACCTCCGGCAGTTTCGAGGGATTGTCGACATAGATCACTTCGCCGTCGCTTTTCAATACCTGATAGACCACGGTCGGCGCCGTGGTGATCAGGTCGAGGCCGTATTCCCGCTCCAGCCGCTCCTGGATGATCTCCATATGCAGCATACCGAGAAAGCCGCAGCGAAAACCGAAGCCCAGGGCATCGGAACTCTCCGGCTCGTAAAACAGCGAGGCGTCGTTGAGTGTCAATTTCGCCAGCGCTTCGCGGAACGACTCGTAGTCGTCGGAGCTGACCGGGAACATGCCGGCGTAGACCTGCGGCTTGACTTTCTTGAATCCGGGCAGCGCCGCTACCTCGGCGGTGCGCTGGTGGGTAATGGTGTCGCCTACCGGCGCCCCCTGGATATCCTTGATACCCGCCACCACAAAGCCCACCTCACCGGCTTTCAACGCTTTGGTCTCGCGTCGCTTGGGTGTAAACACACCGACACTGTCAACCACATGGGCGCGACCGATGGACTTGGTAATGATCTTGTCTTTGAGCTTCAGGCAGCCGTGGGTAACCCTGACCAGCGATACCACCCCCAGGTAGTTGTCAAACCAGGAGTCGATAATCAGCGCCTGCAGCGGCGCCTCGATCTCTCCCTGTGGCGGCGGCACCAGGCGCACCAGTTCCTCCAGCACATCCTCCATACCCATGCCGGATTTGGCGCTGCACTTTACCGCCTCGCTGGCATCGATGCCGATAATGTCCTCGATTTCCTGCACCACCCGCTCCGGCTCGGCCTGGGGCAGATCCATCTTGTTGAGCACCGGAATCACCTCCAGGCCCTGCTCGATGGCAGTGTAGCAATTGGCGACAGACTGGGCTTCCACCCCCTGTGCGGCATCCACCACCAGCAGCGCGCCCTCACAGGCCGACAGCGAGCGCGACACCTCGTAGGAAAAATCCACGTGCCCCGGCGTATCGATGAAATTCAGCTGATAGGTACGGCCATCTCTGGCGCGGTAATCGAGGGTAACACTCTGGGCCTTGATGGTAATGCCGCGCTCGCGCTCGAGATCCATGGAATCGAGCACCTGGGCTTCCATCTCGCGATCGGTCAGGCCGCCACAGACCTGGATAAAGCGGTCGGCTATGGTGGATTTTCCGTGATCAATATGCGCGATGATGGAAAAATTGCGGATATGGCTGAGATCGGTCACGTTGGGCTGGCAACTGCTTGTCAGAGAATTCGGGGCAAGTATACCCGAATCGGCACCCGAACGGTCAGTCACTAGTTACTAGTCGCTAGTGACTAGTAACTAGTGACTGAATTTTCATTCTTTGATGATGATGGTGCGGAATGCCGGGCGGCCCTGGCGGAAGAAGCGGATCGGCAGCAGCTCATTGGCCGGCAGGCCGGCCTCCACCTCGTTGAAAGTGGCCAGGTCGTCGATATCGGTAAACGCCAGTTGGGCAATCACATCGCCGGGGCGCAGGCCGGCCCGCGCCGCTGCGCTGTCGGGGGCGACCCTTTCCACCACCACACCGGCACTGATACGCCAGGCGTTTTTCAGGCGCTCGTCGATATCGTTCACCACCATGCCCAGGCGGCCACCGGCGCCATTCGGGTCCCCGGCGGCGGCGACCGCGTCGTCGCCGCCCAGGGTGCCCACCTCGACATCGATGACCTGGCGCTTGCCCTCGCGCATGACGGTAACCGGCACCGACTCACCCGGTGCCGTGCGCCCCACCACATGGGGCAATTCGCTGGAGGACTCGATGCGGGTCTTACCGAAGCGGACGATGACGTCACCCACCCTGAGGCCGGCCAGATCGGCAGGTCCATCCGGCCTCAGTTCGGCAATCAGCGCCCCCATGGGTTTCTTCAGCCCAAAAGAACTGGCCAGGTCCCGGTCGACCTCCTGTATTACCACACCGAGCCAGCCGCGATCGACCCGCCCCTTTTCCCTGAGCTGGGCCACCACCTGTTTGGCGACACTGATGGGAATGGCGAACGACAGGCCGATGGAGCCGCCGGAGCGGGTATAGATCTGGGAGTTGATACCCACCACCTCGCCGTCGAGGTTAAACAGCGGCCCGCCTGAATTGCCGGGATTGATCGCCACGTCGGTCTGAATGAAAGGCACGTAGTTTTCCTGCCGGTCGGTGGGAATGCTGCGGCCGATGGCACTGACAATACCGACACTGGCGGAGTAGTCCAGACCGAATGGCGAACCGATGGCCAGCACCCACTCGCCCACCTTGAGTTCGTCGGGCTGGGCGAATTTGAGTGTCGGCAGATCCTCGGCGTCGATCTTCAGCAGCGCCAGGTCGGAGCGCTCATCGGTGCCCACCACCTCGGCGGCAAACTCGCGCCGGTCGCTCATCCGCACCATGATCTCATCGGCGCCGTCTATCACGTGGTTGTTGGTGAGCACATAGCCGTCGCGCGAAATTACAAAACCCGATCCCATCGAGTGTAGGTTGCGCTCGGGCTGATTGCGCGGCTCGAACAGGTGGCGGAAGATATCGGGAATGTTCTGTCCCTGGGGTATCTGGATGCGGTTGCGCGCGCGGGAGCGCTCCACCGTATTGATTTTCACGACTGCCGGTGAGTTCTGCTCGATCAGATCGGTAAAATCCGGCAGCCCGCCACGCGCCTGGCTGAGCGGTACCAGCAGCACCAGGCCGGCAACAAGCAGGCACCAGCGGCTCGGGTCATTGTGCAGTTGCATTCACTTCACTCCTTACACACTGCAGTTAAAACACTGCAAATACAGTGCTTAGGTGGTTAATTTTATCGGCCGCTCAGCGTCCAGCAGCACCGGTTGCAGGCGCTGGTTATTGCGGTTTCGATAAGCGTGCCAGCGCACCACTGCCGCCCCCAGGGCCAGGCCCAGCAGCGCTGCGACAATTGCGGCGGCCTCGGAGCCGAGCCAGTGATGGCCAAGCCAGCTGCCGCCAACCAGCAGCAACAGCGGCAGCAGGTAGACAAACAGCGACCCCTTTACCACCACGTCCTCCGGTATGCCGATGCCCACCTGGTCGCCGATACGATAGCGCGACGGATCGCGGCCCTGCAGCAGCACCCGCAGATAGCTGCTGTGGCCGCTCCAGCGCGCCAGCAGACTCTGGCCGCAACCCGGTTCGGCGGCACAGCTCTGGCAGGTGGATTTCTGCACCGTCTCCACCCACAGGCTGTCGGCTTCGACGGCAACGACCTTTCCGGTTTCAGTAATCATGCTTTACAGGTCCTACTTTACAGGTCCTATATGGAACGCATCGACAATGGACATAACAGTCATTCAATACGGCGGCGCCCGGGCCTGCCCATGGGCGCGCTAGTTTTGCGACAGCGATTTTACCGACTCGGCCACCCGGCGTGCCGTGATCGGCGGAATTTCACCCACCACGGTAACGCTGTAGGGAAGGTTGCGCCGTTCCACCTGCTGCATATAGGCCACCGTCGCACCGCGCCGCGCCTGCCCCTCTACGGTAAAGGTGTCTATTACCGGGTCGATAAATACCGAGAAGGTAGTCAGGCCGTCGGTGTACATCAGCATATCACCGTTTGAGTCAGTGCGGCGCTGCCCGGAAAACATAAAGCCCTGCGGCAGCCAGTTGAGCTGCCAGGACTTTATCACGGCCTTGAGGTTCTCCTCACAGCGCGCCAGCTGGTGTTCGGCAACGCGGTGACCGGGATTGACAGGCGTCAGCTCCTCCTCACCGACCTCACCGATGGTCAGCTCGATAAACTGGAAGCGCTCCAATACCCGCTTCTTCTTCTCGACTTCACCCAACAACAGAAACATCAGCGGCATGCCCGAGTCGCGATCGATGCCCAGGGTATAGCCGTAGCGGTACTCGTCGCGCGGCAGGATCTGCACAATCTGGGCATCGCGACCGGCGATGCGCTCGCTGCCGCGGATATGGAAATGGTAGTGATTGCTGAGCCCGCCGACCTTACCGCCCAGTGAACCGAGGCGGCCGCGCAGCAGTTTGTCCCCCGGGGGCAGGCAGTCGACACGCTGGCCGGAGCGCACAAACTCCCGTGTCGGACCGCTCAGGTGCTCGAGTCGCTCGTATTCGATGCCGTCGCGTACCGTGTGAATCACTTTCAGCGTATCGAGAGACCCGCCGTGCTCGTAGGTAAACAGGCCGCGGTAGCTCAGCTCGCGCACCGCAGCCGACATTCTGCCGAGCAGCTCGGTCATCTTTTCCGGGGTTTCCGCCGCAGCGGCGGGTAGGGGAAGACTTGCGGAAATTGCCAGCACAATTGCAAAAAGCCTTACAAGCCTGTAACCGAATCGCATCATATTGTACTGAACTGTTTATCTTATGCTTAAGCTGTCTTGTTGTTGGCTGTTTATACTTAAGAGGTTGCACTCATTGCCGCCACCCGGCTGCGGAAAGCGGGTGGCGCCTGTATGTTACTAGATATTTGCTGCCAAATCCCGCCTTTGCCGGATTACTCTTCTTCCATGCGCGGAATACGGGCAAACGGCAGCATACCGCGGCCACTGTTCTGTGCAGCGTGTTCAGCGTGCTCCAGCATCAGGTGGTTGAGGCGCTTCTGCACGGCTTCGACCGGCACCGCCTGATCCCTCTGCTTGGGCACGAATATCACCATCGGCGGCGCACCGGCACGGTTCTGGCCGGCATCGGTGCTGACACTGCGTACACTCAGGGCGGGGTTGAGGGCGGGGATCTGGTCCTGGGTCGGGCCCGCGGCAGCCACTTCGGCGCCACCGGGCTGGCCGCCGGCCAGCAGCTGGGAGCTCTGCTGTACGCCGATAATGACCGCACCGGCCACCGAGGCGGCAATGGCGAAACGCCCGGCCTGCTGCCACCAGCGCTGCGGCCGGGCTGTGGCACTCATCTCGCCCGCCAGCTGGTCTGCAGCCATATCGTGGGGCTGTTCGGCATTGATGGCGCTGCGGATACGATCGGACAGATCCACATAGTCGCCGCCGGGGGTATCACCTCTCATAGCGGCACTGGCCAGTTGATAGCGGGCCCACACTGACCTTATTTCGGCATTACCTTCGCTCTCTTTCAGGATGCGGTGGAGTTCGAGTTCAGTCGCCTGATTATCCACCAGCGCTGACAGCGACTCCCGCAAAGATCGCTTAGCCGTATTTTCAGTCATCTCCGTTATTACCCCGCTATTTGTTTACCACAGTTTAATACACAATTTACTATAAAACGTACTGTTTACCAGATACCGGCTGCACTTGCCTTGCCGGCACTGGAGAACTCAACTGGCTGCGGGCAGTCACCGCTGCTGCCGGTCGGGAAAATGCTTGCCGCCGCAGCCGGCGCCTGAGGGGCGCTCTGTAGCCGGCTTCGCTCGGCCCTGCGACACACGTTATGACAAACCTGAGCGCCATTGGTTTCCCACCCGGAAAAAAAACTAAGCCGGCCGCATCAGCGGATCGATGCGCTTGTCGATGGCCTCGCGCGCCCGGAAAATCCGCGATCTGACCGTGCCCACCGGGCAGCCCATCACCTCGGCGATCTCCTCGTAGCTGAGCCCTTCGAGTTCTCTCAGGGTGACGGCGGTGCGCAGGTCCTCGGGCAGGTCGCGGATGGCGGCGTTGACCACTTCCTGCAGCTCGTCGCGGAACAGGTTGTTCTCCGGGGAATCGATGTCTTTCAGCGCCTGGCTGCCGCCGTAGTACTCCGCCTCTTCCACATCCACATCGCTGGACGGCGGGCGGCGGCCGCGGGCGACCAGGTGATTTTTGGCAGTGTTGATGGCAATGCGGTACAGCCAGGTATAAAAGGCGCTTTCGCCGCGAAAATTCGCCAGTGCCCGGTAGGCCTTGATAAACGCCTCCTGCACTACGTCATGCACCTCAAAGCTGTCGCGTATATAGCGCCCGACAATGGCCACAATCTTGTGTTGGTACTTAATGACCAGCAGATCAAATGCGCGCTTATCGCCCTGTTGTACTCTTTTGACCAGTTGTTGATCTGTTTCTTGCGCCGACTGCGCTGTCATTCTTTGCTCCCAAGTACACTAAACAGCCTCGCCGACTGACTGTCAGGCGGGCGAAACGCCCGCATCAGCTATGCCAAAGCTCCATTCCGTCAGCGGGGAACATAGCCGCTAAAAACCCCAGCGGAGCGCCAAAACTAGACCAGGGAGGTACTGATAAGTTCATGGAACGCTCTAACTTTTTGTTATTTAGGCTGTTTTTTAAACATCCATGATTATAGCCCGGGGCCGTCAGCGTTGCAGTCGCCCCCAACTGCCTGTATATACTATGCCACTGCTTTCAACAATAGCTGACTATTGAATAAATAAGCGGGAGGCCTACCGCCCCATGAAGCACCATCAGTACGACGTCCTGGTAATCGGCAGCGGCGCCGCCGGCCTGACGCTGGCCCTGCATCTGGCCGACCGGGCGCAGGTAGCGGTATTGAGCAAGGCCTCGCTGCAGGAGGGCTCCACCTGGTTCGCCCAGGGCGGTATCGCCGCCGTGCTCGACGACAGCGACTCTGTCGAGGCCCATGTCAACGATACCCTCAATGCCGGTGCCGGCCTGTGTCACCCGGACACGGTCAGATTTACCGTCGAGCACGGCAAACAGGCCATTCAGTGGCTGATCGACCAGGGCGTGGACTTTACGCGCGACAGCGGCCGCGACGACTACCACCTGACCAAAGAGGGCGGCCACAGTCACAGGCGCATTATTCACAGCGCCGACGCCACCGGGCGCGCCGTGCACAGCACCCTGGTCGAGCAGGTGAAACAACACCACAGTATTACCCTGCTCGAACACCATATCGCCATCGACCTGATCACCCAGGCCGATGCCGGCAGCCGCAAGGTGCGCTGCACCGGCGCCTATGTCTACAACCGCGACAGGGACCAGGTCGATACCTTTCAGGCCAGGGCGGTGGTGCTGGCCAGCGGCGGCGCCAGCAAGGTCTACCTCTACACCAGCAACCCCGACAGCGCCAGCGGCGACGGCATTGCCATGGCCTGGCGCGCCGGCTGCCGGGTGGCGAATATGGAATTCAACCAGTTTCACCCCACCTGCCTCTACCACCCGAAGGCCAAATCGTTTCTGGTGACCGAGGCGCTGCGCGGCGAGGGGGCGCATTTGCAGCTCCCCGACGGCAGCCGCTTCATGCAGCGCTTCGACCCGCGCGGCGAACTGGCGCCGCGGGATATCGTCGCCCGCGCCATCGATCACGAGATGAAGCGCCTGGGCAGCGACTGCCTCTACCTGGATATCAGCCACAAGCCGGCGGCCTTTATCGCCGCGCACTTCCCCACGGTCAAACAGCGCTGCCTGGAATTCGGTATCGATATTACCCGCGACCCGATTCCGGTAGTGCCGGCGGCCCACTATACCTGCGGCGGTGTGGTGGTGGACACCAACGGCTGCACCGATCTCGAGCAGCTCTACGCCATCGGTGAAACCTCCTTTACCGGACTGCACGGCGCCAATCGCATGGCCAGCAACTCGCTGCTGGAGTGCGTAGTTTACGCGCGCGCGGCAGCTGCACATATCGGCGCCGGGCTCGAGCACATAGCGCTGCTGGGCCAGCCGCCGCACTGGGACGAGTCGCGGGTAACCAACTCCGATGAGGACGTGGTGATCTCCCACAACTGGGATGAGCTGCGTCGCTTCATGTGGGACTATGTCGGTATCGTGCGCACGCGCAAGCGCCTGGAGCGGGCCACTCACCGCATCAAGCTGCTACAGAAGGAAATCGCCGAATACTACAGTAATTACAAGGTCGGCAACGACCTGATCGAGCTGCGCAATCTGGCCATGGTGGCGGAGCTGATCATCCGCTCGGCCATGCAGCGCAAGGAGAGCCGCGGCCTGCACTACTCCCTCGACTACCCGGAGATGGCCGCCATTGCCCGCGACACCATTCTGGTGCCGACCAACTTCGCCGCCCAGGACATTATCGTCAGTGCCGCGGCGGGTTGAGCCCGGCCGCGGCGCGCGGCGGCCAGCGCAGCACTACCCGCAGGCGGCGCAGATCCTCGGCATCGAGGGCATCGGCCGGCAACACCAGCACGCCAAGCCGCCCGCTGTCGAGCCTGCCCCTGAGGACCAGCAGTGCCGGCCAGACCAGCTGTTCGCCTTCGAGCTGCAGTCGGTTTGAGCGCCGCCCGCGAACCAGCAGCCACTCGCCGTTTGCATAGCAGATGCGCTGCGGCAGCTGCCGCCAGTGCCGCAGCGCGCAGTGGCGTAAATGCCAGATCAGCAGCGCCAGGCCAAGTATCTGCACTGGCCAGGGCAGCGCCGCCAAAGCCAGGCCCAGGCAGGCCAGCAGGTGGCAGCTGATAACAAACAGGGCCAGCAGCGGCGAGGGCCGCAGCTCGACGGCCAGGGCAGCCGGCCCGCTGTGAATGGGTTCAGGCGTGGTTCTCACGAATCAGACTGACAATCCTTTGCAGTTCGGGGTCCTCGGGCTCCAGGCGGTGTAAAAACCAGCCGAACATATCCTGGTCCTCACAACCCAGCAGTTTCCAGTAACGCTCCTTGTCCGCCTGCTCCAGGGTGGGATAGGTATTTTCCACAAACGGCAGCAGCAGCAGATCCAGCTCCAACATACCGCGCCGGCTTCCCCATAACAAACGGTTTTTATCCATTTTGCATCTCCACTTCAACTCGCGCCCGCCCCGCCGGGCCGGCTGCAGCAGGCGGAATTATAACCCAGGGTATGGCCAACACCAGCCTTCGCGCCTATGATAGCCAGCCGTCTAGCAATCAGCGGTCCACTGCAATGAGCAATTGGCAAGAGTTTCTGATATCCCGCGGGGCGCAGCGCAGCAGCGGCGGTGATATAACGGTCGACACCCATCCCGATCCGGACAGCGAGGCACCGGTACTGTCGGTGCTCAGCCACCAGCGGCTGCTGCAGGTCAGCGGCCCGGATACCTTCAAATTCCTGCAGGGTCAGCTGACCTGCGATGTCAGCGATCTGCATCAGGGCCGCAGCCATCTGGGCGCCCACTGCAATAACAAGGGGCGTATGATCGCCGACTTCCGCACCGCCGCCGGCGCCGAAGATGCCTGCGGCCTGCGCCTGCACAGCAGCGCACTGGCGCCGCTACAGCAGTCTCTGGCCCGGTACATCGTGTTTTCCAAGGCGCAACTGCAGGCGGATACCGACACCTGCATTGTCGGCCTGAGCGGTGCCGGCGCGCAGAGTCTGCTGGCTGATAACTTCGCCGCGGTGCCGGACTCGGCCGGCCGGGTCTGCCAGGCAGACGGCGTCACTGTGATCAAACTCGACAGTGCCCGCTTTGAATGCTGGATAGACGCCGGGGCCGCGACGGAGGTGCTGGCGACGCTGCTGTCGCGCAGCCAGCTGGCGGGCAGCGGCTACTGGGATCTGCTGGATATCCGCGCCGGCATCGGCCAGGTGCGCGGCAGCAGCGTCGAAATGTTCATTCCGCAACTGCTCAACTACCAGTTGATCGACGGCATCAGTTTTACCAAGGGCTGCTACACCGGCCAGGAGGTGGTGGCGCGGATGCAGTACCGCGGCAAGCTCAAGCGCCATATGTACCGGCTGCGGGCCGCAGACCCCGCCAGCGCGGCACCGGGCGATGAGATTTATGGCGGCAGCACAAGCCAAAGTGTGGGAAATGTGGTAATGTGCGCCAACTCTGATGAAAGCAGCGCCGAGTTGCTGGCGGTCTGTACCATCGAAGCGGCAAGTGAGAACCAGGTCTACCTGGATCGACAAAGGCAGCAGTCACTCGAGCTGCTGGCGCTACCGTATGCTATACAGTAGGTACAGACAGCGGGCACAGTGAGTACAGACAGTAAGTACAGACAGTAAGTACAGCACAGTGAGTACAGATAGTAATTACAGACAGTACAGTGCCCATGCTATCTGCCCACTGGCGCTTGCCGGCCGCCATTAGTAAGTACTGTTATGGAAAGTGACTATGGACCAAGTTACAGCCACGGTGCGCGGAGAAATCATTGCCGCCATTGAAAGTGATCAACTGGTTCTGCCGACCCTGCCCGAAGTGGCCCTGCGGGTGCGGGAGGTGGCCGAAGACCCGGATGCCTCCCTCGATCAACTGGTGGGCGTCATCGGCAACGATGCCGCCCTCACCGCGCGCATTATCAAGGTGGCCAACAGCCCGCTGCTGCGCGCGTCGCGGGAAATCGAAGATCTGAAAATGGCGCTGATGCGCCTGGGCATGGAGTACACCTGCAATCTGGCCACCGGCCTGGCCATGGAACAGATGTTTCAGGCCACCTCGGATCTGGTGGACAAGCGCCTGCGCGAGGTATGGGGCCGCTCCAGTGAGATCGCCGGTATCTGTCACGTGCTGTGCCGCCATCGCACCAGCCTGCGCCCCGACCAGGCCACCCTGGCCGGCCTGGTACACCAGATCGGCATTCTGCCGATACTGACTTACGCCGAGGAACACGCCTCGCTGCTGAAGGACAGCATCACCCTGGACAATGTGATCCAGTCACTGCACCCGGAAATCGGCGACCGCATCCTGCAACACTGGGATTTCCCGGAAGAACTGCGCCATGTACCCGGCAGGTACCTGGACTTCGGCCGCCAGACCGAGGCAGTGGACTACGCCGACATCGTCACCGTAGCGGTACTGCAGAGCCATATGGGCAGTGACCACTCACTGGCAAAAGTGGATTACCACCAGGTCACCGCTTTCGCGCGCCTGGGACTGGACCCGGACATGCAGTTTGCCGAAGCCGAAGACCTCAGCGACGAAATGGAAGCCGCAATGGCATTACTGCAGTAACTAGTCACTAGTAACTAGTCGCTAGTGACTGTTATAACTGCCAGTCAATGGGCTCGCGGCCGTGTTGCTGCAGGTATTCGTTGGTGCGGCTGAAGTGGCGGTTGCCGAAGAAACCGCGGTGCGCGGACAGTGGCGAGGGGTGGGGAGACTTCAATACCAGGTGCTTGCCGGTGTCAATAAACTGACCCTTTTTCTGCGCATAGCTGCCCCAGAGCAGAAATACCACCCCTTCGCGCTGCTCGTTGACCAGTTGAATCACTCGATCGGTAAACTGTTCCCAGCCCTTGCCCTGGTGAGAACCGGCGCGCGCCTGCTGCACCGTCAGGGTGGCGTTGAGCAGTAACACGCCCTGCTCGGCCCAGGCCTGCAGGTTGCCGTGAGCGGGAATGGGGATACCCAGCTCCTGCTCGATCTCCTTGAAAATATTCAGCAGTGACGGCGGAAACGCCACCCCTGGCAGCACGGAAAAACACAGGCCGTGGGCCTGGTTGGGGCCGTGGTAGGGGTCCTGCCCCAGAATCACTACTTTCACCTGTTCGAAGGGGGTCGAGTCGAGGGCGTTGAAGATCAGGCTGCCGGGCGGGTAGATGACCTTGCCCTGTTGTTTTTCCGCCACTAAAAAGCGCTTCAGCTCCTGCATATAAGGCTGTTCGAACTCGCCGCGCAAATGTTCCAGCCAGGACGGATGCAATTGAATACCGGCGTTGTTATCAGTCACTGTTGCGCCTCCTCAGTTTTTATTCCGGCCGCATATGCGGAAACAGTAACACGTCTCGAATCGAGGGCGAGTCGGTCAGCAGCATCACCAGGCGATCGATGCCGATGCCCTCGCCGGCGGTTGGCGGCAAACCGTACTCCAGCGCGCGCACATAGTCGGCGTCGTAGTGCATGGCCTCGGCATCGCCGGCGTCCTTGTCAGCCACCTGCCGGCGAAAGCGCTCGGCCTGGTCCTCGGCATCGTTCAGCTCGGAGAAGCCGTTGGCAATTTCGCGGCCGCCGACAAAGAATTCGAAGCGGTCGGTGACAAAGGGGTTGGCGTCATTGCGGCGCGCCAGCGGCGACACTTCGGTCGGGTACTCGGTGATGAAGGTCGGGTCGTCGAGGCGGTGCTCGACGGTCTTCTCGAAAATCTCGATCTGCACCTTGCCCAGCCCCCAGCCGTCTTTCAGCGGTATATCCAGGTGCTCGGCGATCTGCCGGGCGCCGGCCTCATCGGCCAGCGCCGCCTTTGACATTTCGGGGTTGAACTGCAAAATCGCCTCGAAGACACTGAGGCGCCTGAAGGGCTTGCCGAAATCGTAACGGCTTTCCTGTATCACCTCACCGCTGTCGTTTTTGACCGTGCTCGACACTTCAGTGGTACCGAGCACCTCGCGGCAGACACCGCGCAGCATATCCTCGGTCAGATCCATCAGGTCCTTGTAATCGGCATAGGCCTGGTAGAACTCGAGCATGGTGAACTCGGGGTTGTGGCGCGTCGACAGGCCCTCGTTGCGGAAGTTGCGGTTGATTTCGTAGACGCGTTCGAAACCGCCGACCACCAGGCGCTTGAGGTAGAGTTCCGGCGCAATGCGCAGGTACATATCGATATCCAGGGCATTGTGGTGGGTGATGAAGGGCCGGGCGCTGGCGCCGCCGGGAATGGCCTGCAGCATCGGCGTCTCCACCTCGAGATAGTCGCGCTGGTTGAGATAGCGGCGAATGCAGTCCACCACTTTGGAGCGCACGACAAAGGCCTCGCGCACCTCGGGATTGGCGATCAGATCGACATAGCGCTGGCGGTAGCGCAGCTCCTGGTCGGCGAGGCCGTGAAATTTGTCCGGCAGCGGCCGCAGCGACTTGGTCAACAGCTGGTACTGGTCCAGGTTGACATAGAGATCGCCCTTGCCGGATTTGTGCAGCACGCCGCCGACGCCGATGATATCGCCGAGATCCAGCGATTTGGCGAACGGGCGCGCCTCCTTGGTAACATAGAGCTGGATGCGGCCACTGCCGTCCTGGATCACCATGAACGCGCCGCGACTGCGAATCACCCGGCCGGCGACACTGACCACCTCGCCCAGCGCCTCTAACTGCTCCTTGGTTTTATCGCCGTATTGCTGCTGCAGAACCCGGGCCTTGTGCTGCGGGCGAAAATCGTTGGGAAATGCCGGGCCCCGCTCGCGCAGGGCCGCCAGCTTGGCGCGCCGCTCGGCAATCAGTTTGTTTTCGTCCTGCGATTGCTGATTGTCACTCATGGTCAGATTCCTAGAGCCCGGCCTTCAGACTGGCTTCGATAAACGGGTCCAGATCGCCATCCAGTACCGCCTGGCAATTACTGGTCTGTACATTGGTGCGCAAGTCCTTGATACGCTGATCGTCGAGGACATAGGAGCGGATCTGGCTGCCCCAGCCGATATCGGCCTTGTTGTCCTCCAGCGCCTGCTTTTCGGCGTTGCGCTTGAGCATTTCCTGTTCGTAGAGTTTGGCGCGCAGCATCTTCCAGGCTTTGTCGCGGTTCTGGTGCTGCGAGCGCTCACTTTGACACTGTGCCACGATACCGCTCGGTTCGTGGGTCAGGCGCACGGCGGAGTCGGTTTTATTGACGTGCTGGCCGCCGGCGCCGCTGGCGCGGTAGGTATCCTCGCGCACCTCTGCCTTATTGATCTCGATCTCGATATTGTCGTCGATTTCCGGCGACACAAACACCGAGCAGAAGGAGGTATGGCGGCGGTTGCCGGAGTCGAACGGCGACTTGCGCACCAGCCGGTGCACACCGGTCTCAGTGCGCAGCCAGCCGAAGGCGTATTCGCCCTCAAAGCGGATGGTGGCGCTCTTAATACCCGCCACTTCGCCGGGCGACACTTCTTCCAGTGTGGTATTAAAGCCTCTGGCATCGCCCCAGCGCAGATACATGCGCAGCACCATCTCCGCCCAGTCCTGGGCCTCGGTGCCGCCGGAACCGGATTGAATGTCGAGGTAGGCGTTATTGGGGTCCATCTCACCGGCAAACATACGGCGAAACTCCAGCGTCGCCAGACGCTGGCCGAGGCCGGCGATTTCGGCCTCCACCTCAGCCACACTGTCGCCGTCGCCCTCCTCGGCCGCCATCTGCAGCAGTTCGCGGCTGTCCGCCACGCCGCTTTCGAGTTCCTCGATGGTCCGCACCACCGCCTCCAGGGAAGAGCGCTCGCGCCCCAGCTGCTGCGCCCGCTCGGGATCGTCCCAGACAGAGGGCTCGGCTAACTCCAGTTCGACTTCCGCCAGCCGCTCGCGCTTGCCGGCATAGTCAAAGATACCTCCGCAGGACATCGGTGCGCTGTTCGAGGTCTTTGAGCGTGGTGAGGGCGGGGTTGATTTCCATAGGGCTGTTCTGTGCTCGGGTTGGCGAAAGGCGCGAATTTTACCGCAGCTGGGGTGGGAACTCTAGTTTGTGAGGTCGATGTGTTGTTGTAATGGTTGGTTATAACAGTGCCAATCGATCCGGCCCTGACCTGGTTTGGGGGTTTGAGACACGCCGTAAACCCATCCGTGGGGGCTTCACGACAGCATCCCTGCTGTCGAGAGTCTCAAACCCCCAAACCAGGTCAGGGCCTAACGCCGTAGTTCTATCGACGTCTATTAAAGACACTATAGGTAGTCCCGCCTCTCTGAAAGGCTTTTAGAAACTCTCGACAGCAGGGATGCTGTCGTGAAGCCCCCACGGATGGGTTTACGGCGGGTTTCTAAAAGCCTTTCAGAGAGGCGGGACGGGTCGAATGGCACCACTTTCAAAAAGCGACAATATACCAACATCAAACCTCCAAATTAACCGAGACTATTCAAAATCAAAGCCACCACTACCACCTGCGGCACCGTGACCAACGGTAAAAACAAAGCTATTTTCCATGAACGCATGGTATCCTTGATCACCATCACCTCGGTATAGTCAGTGGCCACCCCGGTCATCAGAAAGGCAAAGCTGTTGCCCGGCGCTTTGGCGCGGGTCATCAGATCCGCGGCAATGGGCGTCGAGCCTTCGGAGCAGACCTCGATCAGCGTCGCCGCCAGCAGCGTTGCGGCCAGTCCCACCAGTGTCGGGCCGAACCAGCTCTGAAACTGATCGATATCGACAAAGGCGCGCACCGCAGCAGCCAGCAACACCCCGAATAACAGCCAGCGCAGCACAATCCTGGAACCGGCGATACCGTCCCTGGCAATATCCCGAAACAGCGCCGTATTCCACTGGATGGCGGCGCTGTGCTGTTTCAGCGCCGGCCAGAATGCAAAGCCCTCGGGCAAGCCCTGGTGATCGCCATTGCCCGGCAATACCTTTCGCGCCACCAGGCGGTCAAAAATCCAGCCGGCGATGACGGCAATCAGCATCGACAGCGCAATGAAGGCCAGTGTCCACGGCAAGCCGATCAGGGCAAATAAAATCAGCGTCAACGACAGGGAATTCCACGGACTGGCAATCAGAAAAGCCATTACCTGACCGAGGCTGGCGCCCTTTTGATAGAGCTTCATACCCACCATCAGAATGCCGTGGCTGCACAAGTCCAGCAGCACCCCGGCCAGTGTCGCGCGAAACACCCCGCGCAGACTGCCGCCCCGCCCCAGGATCGCGATCACCAGTTCCTGGGGAATGCGCCCGAGGACGCCGACGAAAAATACCGCCAGCAGCAGACTCCACCACATGGTATTGATCAGCTCGAACACGGTGTGGCAAATCACGTGCAACCACTGCGGCATAAAAGCCGGCGACCACAGAAACAGGCCGTAGCTCAGCACCACACCCGTCAGACAGCCCCACAGCAGCCAGTCCGGCGGCGCGCGACCGCTGCCCGGCGGCGGCTCGCAGCAGCTGCCGGCCCCTGCCCTCTCAACCGCTACCACCGCGGCAGCCGGCGGCGCTTTCGCCTTATCGCAGCAATCACTCACAAGGTTCTACCTCGCTGATGCGGCCCGGGTGTGTTCCCGGCCCCGCCGTGCCCCTGCGCCAGCTCATCAATGATCGCACAGTGCGGGCCTTCATCACCGGCACAGCGCCCGGCCATATTCACCAGGGTATCGCGCATTGCCTGCAGCTCGCGCAGTTGGGCATCGACCCTGGCGACCTTTTCCAGCACCATGGACTTGACATGGGCGCTATGCCTGCCGGTGTCCCGGTACAGCCGCAGCAATTGGCGGCATTCCTGCAGACTGAAACCGGTGGCCCGTGCCCGCTGCAGAAAACACAACAGATCCAGCTGTCTGTCGCTGTAGTCGCGGTAGCCATTCTGCCCCCTGGCGGCAACCTCGATCAGGCCAATACTCTCATAATAGCGGATGGTTTTGGCGGACAATCCGCTGCGCCTGGCGGCTGCACTGATATTCACGTCGGTCTACCTCTCTACAGACCCTCAATCTAATGCTTCCAGCCAGTGGAATGTCAAGCCCCGGGCAGGGGCCCGGCGCCAGCGGACCCCGCCCGGCGGGGTAAGGCTGATAAACCGAACTCAACAGATAAAAAATTATGTCTACTTTTCACAGAGTTACAAAATAGTATTGATAGATGAAATTAACAAAGCCCGAGAGTTTTGCGGGTTATTCCCGCGCGACCGGGGGATGGCGCCTCCCCTACCCGGACAGTAAATACCACATTGCCTTAAGCGCGGATTTGCAACACAATTCCCGCTCTGAAACGTAACAAGCCCCGCCCGGGCGAAACCCGCCCGGGAAAATTCCCGCAATCATGTTAAGGACTCTGCTATGAGCATTCAGGTCGGTGACAAAATCCCCAATATAACCCTCAAGGTAATGGGCGCTAACGGCCCGGAAGATATTTCAACCGCAGCGCTGTTCAGCGGCAAGAAAGTGGTGTTGTTCGCCGTGCCGGGCGCGTTCACCCCCACCTGCTCGGAAGCGCATCTGCCCGGCTTTGTGGTCAAGGCCGATGAGATCAAAGCCAAAGGCGTCGACAGCATTGTCTGTATGTCGGTCAATGACGTTTTTGTCATGGACGCCTGGGGCAAAGCCCAGAACGCCGAGCATATCACCATGCTGGCCGACGGCAACGGCGAGTTCACCACCGCTCTGGGGCTGACCTTGGACGCCAGCGGCTTTCAGATGGGCGCGCGCAGCAAGCGCTTTGCGCTGATTGCCAATGACGGCGTGGTGGAACTGGTCAATGTCGATGAAAAAGGCTTCGAGGTCAGCAGCGCGGAGGCGATTCTCGAAGCGCTCTAGGGACTGCCGCTCATGGTGGGGTCAATACATGTATCCACCATGGGCCCTACTCGCAGCTTAGCTGCGCCGCAATGGCCGGCGCAGCAATGGCCGTTGCCGATTAAAACTCGTAGCGCACGCCAAAAGAAATAACGTCCTGATCGTAGTCGTCCAGACTCTCGATAAAACGCCAGTTGATAAAGGCCTGAATACCGCCCGCGGCGGGACCGCCAAAGCCGGACTGCGCCGCGCCGCGAATGACCGCCGCCACACCGACAGTGTAAACAAAGTATTCACTGTCCAGCTCGTCAGTGGGGATAACGAAGGACTCAGCCTCAGTCAGGCCCGCAGCGCTGGCATACAGCGCCCGAATACCGCGGGAATCGCCCTGCTGCTGGCCGCGCCATTGCACATCCACAAACGGATTGACGACACCCCAGCTGCCGCTGCTCACATAGTGCGCCTTCAAGCCGAGCACTGTCTCGAGAGACTCGATATTCTGTTCCGGCACCAGGAAGTCAAAGCCGTCGTTGAGTAAATCCCGTTCGCGGTAATCATCGACGCTGATATCCTGGTACTCCAGCGACAGGTAGGGTTCCAGCCGAAACTGCTCCTGCAGGCGCCAGGTATAGCCGGCGGTGGTATAGACCGACAGCACATCCGAGTCGGTGGAACTGTTGGCCACGGTATCGACGCTTTCGACATTGGGGTTGAGAGAGGCGTATCTGATACTGCGTTCAGTATCAAACTCGAGAGACTGATAACCGAGCGAGCCGCTGAAAAACCAGTCGTCGCTCTGGTAGAGCACAAATGGCATCAGCGAAAAACCGTCGGTGTCGATACGGGCCTCAACCACATCGATGTCGGCGTCAAAGTCGGCTTCCTGCTCCTGGTAACCGAACACCAGACCCACCACCCAGTTGGGGTCGAGCCGGTAGTCGATGCCGCCGTTGATTTCGCGGCCGTCAAAATCGAACGCCGGCTCCAGTTCGGTGGGATCTTTTTCGCCGAACAGGTAAGAGCCATTGATAAAACCGCCCCACTTGCTCCACTGCCCGGCGGCGGCCGCTTCCGCCCCGTCGGCGCTGGCACCACCGCCCAGGCGCCGATCGCGACCGGCAAGCTGCAACTCCTCACCGGCGCCGAAACTCATGACAAAGCCGCGCGAGCCGCGCCGCAGCGCGGTAATGCGGCTGGCGAGGCCGGCCAGCTGACCATTGACAAAGCTGCTGGACAGCGAGCCCTGCGCGGCAAATTCCTCCGCCGAGGTCCAGCGCAGTGCGAAACCCAGCTCCTCCAGGCCCAGCCCCAGGCTGAACTCGGTGGGGCCAGAGCCGGTCAGCTCATTGGCGGTGTGCACCAGTTCGCGCACATTGGCAAATACGGCCAGTGTCTGGCCGGTGCAAAAGTCGCCCTCCTGGGTGATCGACACGAACTCGCCCTCACCGCCACCGCCCTCGCCGCCGGGGTCGCGCACTGGGTCGACGCAGCCCTGCTGCAGCAGCCGATCGTAAACCCGCTGGTTGGCGGCCGCCGCCAATTCCTCCAACTCGGTCTGAAAAGAGCCGGCCAGTTCGCCCAGGTCGGCGGCAGCGGGCAGCGCCAGACCGAGTGCCAGGGCGGCGCAGGCCGGGGTGAAGAATACTTGGTGAATACTTTTGTGAATACTAATGCTCATGGATTGCATCCGTGTCAGTCATATTGTTTTTCTGTAACGCTGTTTCCGCCGTCAACCCGGCAGATCCTGCTGGGGCACAAAAAAGAAATCGCCGACCTCGTGTCCGGCCCCTTTTATCGCTTTGAACTCCGGTTCCTGTTTGACATTGAGCGATGCCGCCCCGGCCTTGACCCGCTCGCGAATACGCAGAAACAATTCCGGGCCCGACAGCACCGCATTGTTGCTTTCCAGCTCATCCAGCAGCGCGCGGGCAAACACCGAGTGCCCCTGGCCGGCATTGTCCAACACCGGGTAATCGCCGCCCGAGGACAGCAGCAGGCGCGATCTGCGCGGCAGTTTATAGCGCACATAGTCGAGGCCGAAGCTGACATCTTCCCCCATAAACAGGTAGCCCGGTGCCGACGACAGCAGCCCGGCATAGCAGGAATCGGCCACCACCAGCACGCGCTTGGCCTTCAGCCTGGCCAGGTGGCGGGTGACAAATTCATTCGAAACCCAGTAGGTGTCGGTGGGAGGCGGCTCGGCATTGGTGGGTAACCAGTAGCCGGTGACGAAGTCACCGGTTTTGACGCGACTGCCGTGACCGGCGTAGAAAATAACCAGGTTGTCCTCCTCGGTCAACACGTCATTCAATTCATTCACCGCTTTCATAACCTGTACATTGTCGGCGTTGATGAGTGTCTGCACCGAAAAGCCGTATTTGTTGCTGAGGATATCCGCCGCCCGCTGGGCATCCAGCCGCGGCGAATCCAGATTGTCCAGCATCTGGTAATCCTGATTGCCGATTACCAGCGCGTAATACTTGCCAAAGTTGACGCCCTGTGAGGACAGCGCCTCGCCGCTGAGCGCCACCGTGTTGTCCGCCTGAACCTGCTGCGGCTGGCGAAACTTCGGCAGCGCCGCAACCTGCCGGGCACTGTGCTGGCGTTCACTGCGCAACTGCGTCACCAGTTCCTGCAGTGACTGCAGTTCGGCTTGCACACCGGCGTCCAGTTGCTGCGACTCGAGCTTGATCTGCAGCCGTTTTATCTGGTTTTGCAGCGCCTTGATCTGCGCGTCTTTCTGGGTGATCTGTCGCTGCAGATCGGCGCGCATGGTCTGCTGTGTCCGCGCCGCGGCCGATTGGAAAATGATATTGTCTTCCGGCAGTCCCCAGGCCTGGCGATACCAGTTCAGGGCCTGGGTCTGATCCTTCTCCACACCCAGCCCCTGCTCGTAGAGCGTGCCGAGATTGTATTGCGCGCGCGCATTGCCCTGCTCGGCCGCCTTTCTGTACCAGATGACGGCGGCCTGGTAATTGGCCGCGCCGCCCAGTCCGCGCTCGAATATCTCACCGACATTGGCCTGTGCCTCGGCATCACCCTCCTGCGCCGCCGGCATCCACACCGACAGCGCGGTTTTGTAATCGGCGCGATCGTAGGCCACGTATTCACCACCGCGGGTCCTGCAATCGGCGGCGGTGGTGCGGGTCGGGCGGCGCGGTGTCATATAGGAGGTGTTGCCCAGCATGCGCACCTGGCCGGGCAGCAGACAGTCCACCACATGCAGATCGGCCACCGGATTGATCGAGCCGGCGTCGGGCGGTGGGTTAACCGCACAGGAGGCCAGTGCCATGCAAATTGCCGGGATCGCGGCGATGCGGAGTTTTGCCGGTCGGTAGAATCGCTGAAATGATGGTCTGCACATACGTTATTGTCTTTCATCCTGTGATTTATCGGTAAGATAGCAGCGGTTTGTCGGGGTTATGGCATTTTGACCACTGGGCATTTTGACCACTGGGCAATTTGACCACCGCGCACGCCATCTGCAGCGCGCGGCAATTGTATAATCAACGCCGGTGAAATTTAACGTAAATACTCACATTTCAAAAATGCAGTTAATATCTATTAGTAATATCAGAACGGTTCGCTTATGCAGAGCCGTTCGCCCGCTAAGCAGTCTCGGTGTCATTTTTATTGCCCTGCTATCGGGCGGTTGCGGCACTGCAGCGCGGCTCGATCTACCCTATCTGAGCAGCGGCGATGTCGTCTCGTACCGCAGCGGCAAAGCATTTCGCCACTTGCTGATCGAGCGCAGTGCTGTCACTGCCGCCACCACAGACAGCGCCAATGGCGGCAGCTGGCTGCATGTTTACATAGAGGGCGACGGCATTCCGTGGATCGATCACCGCTATGTCAGCGCCGACCCGACACCGTCGAAGCCACTGGCTCTGGCGCTGATGGCGGCGGATGACAGCGCGGCAATTTACCTCGGCCGCCCCTGCTATTTCGATACCCGCGACCCGCACTGCCAACCGCTGCACTGGACCGGCGGCAGATATGGAGAAGCGGTTATCGGCAGTATGGCGGCAGTGCTGCTGGATTACTGTGACCGGCGGCTGGTACTGATCGGCTATAGCGGTGGCGGGGTCATCGCCGCACTGCTGGCGCGCCGGCTACCCTGTGCTGCGGCGCTGGTCACCGTCGCCGCCAATCTCGACATCGATGCCTGGACGCAGCTGCACGGTTATCTGCCGCTGGCGGCATCGCTGAACCCGGCGCAGCTCGACAGCGGCGCAGCGCTGGCGCAGCTGCACTTCAGCGGCGGCAAAGACAGCAATGTTCCGGCGGCGACAGCCCGGCGCTTTTTCGAAAAAAACCGCCTGCGCCCGAGTATTTACCCGCACTTTGATCACCAGTGCTGCTGGGTTCAACAGTGGCCGGGTATTCTGGCTGAAATCGACGCACTCAAAGCGGCGGTGGCTACTCGCTGACGAGAAGCTGTGTCATAACTCCCGGCCTGCTGCGGCGGCACTATTGATCACTCGCCTCGCCACGGCCGAGAGTTATGACACAGCTTCTAGGGCCGGTTGACACTGGGCTCCTCCGCCTGCGGATCATTCTTCTTCGGCCGCCCGCGTTTCAACGGCCTGACACGCTGCTGGGAAATGCGCTCGATTTCGTCTTTGAACTTATCGCCGCCGAGAATCTGCCCCATGCTGATGGTTTCGGCGATGTATTCTTGCAATCGGTTGTCAAAGCTGTAACGAAACAGTTGATTGTAGGCATTGCAGCGGTCTTCGCGGGTCTCCCCCAGCTCCATGTACAGGTGGTGATCGATAATCCAGTCACACTGGTCACTGCCGGAGTGATGGCCGAAACTCGACCAGCGATAATCCTCCAGTTTCTCCACCAGCCCGAGATTCAGCGGCCGCAGTTCCACATAGCGGTAACAGGAGAGCAGAAACGCTTCGGAGTCGATCAGGCTGCTTTTATACCGCCCGCCCCACAGCGTACCGCTGCGCCGGTAGCGGTGATTGACATACTGCACATAGCGCCGCCCCAGCGACTGCATCATCGACGATATGCCGCCGCTCAACTTGGGCGTGGCGATGATCTGAACCATGTTTTCCAGCAGCACATAAGCGTGAACCTCGCAGCTGTACTGCTGTGCCGACGCATGCAGGCTGCGCAGATAAAAATCGTAGTCCTCTTCATCAAAGAAACAGGCAAGGCGGTTGTGCCCGGTTTGGATGATGTGCTGCGGTACATTGATAAGATTCAGTCTCGGTAGCCGAGGCATGCAGTATTGCACCTTAATTTATTTAGTTGTCTGGCGCCGTGACGGCGCCGCGGGCAGGCCGCTATTATTCCAAATTTTCCTTTAAATACAAACCGTTAACATCAGGGCCCGGCAATATTCAGCGAGTTGCCCGCGGCGCGGCCGAAAAAGCGTCAGTCGATGGCAATGGTGGCTGGCGTAGAATACCGAAACTTGGCCGGCGTCTACAATATACACCGGCCGAATGGACCCGTTGCAGATGTTATGACATCATGGTGGTCATTAAGTGACAAACAGCTACCATAAGCGATGCAATTGCGACCATGGTGACCACCGAGCTTACGCAGACCACGGAACTTGCGCAAACCAAAGAGCTTGCGCAGACATTGATGCCGGCGATCTTTGCGCGTCTGCTGGCCCAGCAAATCGCCGCCGGTGACAGCCTGCTGGCCGGCACCGGACTGGTGTCGGCCGGCCTGAAGAGCGCCAGCCATATCACCCTGCAACAGCATCTGCGGATTCTCGAGAACTGCGCGGCGCTGAGCAAAGACCCCGCCTGGGCGCTGCGCTTCGGCAGTCGCATCAGTCTCAATACCCTGGGCCCGCCCGGCATGGCCGCCATCAATGCGCCGACCCTGGGTCAGGGCATCGACATTTGGCACAAGTATCTGGGCCTGCGGGCCCCCGCCATCGATATCGCAGCGCACGCCGCCGGCAACCGCTTGCACGTGACCTGCAGTACCGGCCTGTCGCTGGGGCCGCTGGAGCCGGTAATCATGGAAATGGTATTCCAGGTGGCGCAGACCTATCTGCAGATATTCACCGAAAGTCCCATCGGCGATGCCGCCCTGCGCCTGCGCTACCGCCCGCCGCACTACGCCCACCACTACCGCGACTGGTTTCACTGCGCGCTGACATTCAATGCGGAAAACAACGAACTGATCATACCGGCCGCCTGGAGCAGCCTGGCCAACCCCCTGCATGACGCCCCGCTGTGGCAGACATCGCTGGCGGAATGTGAGGCACTGCTGAGCAGTCGCGCCGCCGAAGACAGTACCCCCCATACGGTCAGGCGACTGTTGACAGAGGCGCTGGACCGGCAGCTGGACGGCGCTGGCGGCGAGCGCCCGATACCCTCGGCGGCACAGGTGGCCGAGCACCTGCATATTACCAGCCGCACGCTGATCCGGCGCCTGAAGCGGGCACAGACTTCCTACCAGGCACTGCGGGATGAAGTGGTCAAACAGCGGGCCCTGTACCTGCTGACCGAAACCCGCCTGCCCATCGCCGATATCGGCGCCCGCGTCGGCTACAGCGATCCGGCCAATTTCGGCCGCGGCTGCCGCCGCTGGTTTGGCCTGTCACCCGGCGCCGTGCGGCGCCGGGCTCACCACATCAAGTCGTCCGGAATCTTGTAGTCGGCATAGGGGTCGTCCTCGTCCTGCGCCTCTGTCTGCGGCGCGTTGCGCAGCACCAGATACGCCTCGTCGCGCTGGGCAATTTTTTCCGCCACCGCCGCCGGCACCAGTTCGTAGTTGTGGTCGAGTCTGACAATTGCCAGCAGGCCGCGAGCCAGCTGCCGCCCCACCAGCGCTGAGACCTGCAGCGTTTTAATGGTGCGGCCGTCGCTGAAGTTATAGTCGCTGCTACCTGCGCCGAGTCGCTGTGCCGGCGACAGCCGGTTCATTTCGATCAGCTGGCGGATCTGTGCGGCAACCGCCCGGCTTTCGGCCTCGGCCTGTTTGCGGGCGTTTAGCTGGCGATCGCGCGCCGCCTTTTCCGCGCTCGCCTGTCGCGCCTGCAGTTTGCCGGCATCGGCCTGTACCTGTCCGGTTTTACGCTGCAGCTTTTCGCTCTTGCGTTTGTCCCGACTGACCTTGGCCGCTTTCTTTTTATCAACCAGGCCGGCCTTGAGCAGTTGATCCTGTAGTGAACTCACTTGTCAGTTACCCCGTATACCCGTTACTTTTCTGGCAGCCTCTTTGCAGACCTCGCCGAAGCTCTTCTCAAAGGTCTCCTCGAAGGTCTCCGCAAAAGTCCCGCCACTCGCGGCGGCGCCCTTACGCTTCCTTACACTCAAGCGACAGTCATTGCGGTATGATGCCGCCACTCCGGTTGGAAATACCGCTCATGATACCTTAAAACCCCATGTCCGAAAGTGCAAAGTCAAAGCGCGGTCTGCCGGTGTTATGGCAGCTGATCCGGTTTCTCACTCCCTACAAAGGCACTCTCAGCGCCGCCGCCGCGGCCCTGGTGTTTACCGCCGGCGCAACCCTGTCCATCGGCCAGGGCGTGCGCGTACTGATCGACCAGGGCTTTGCCGGCGGCTCCGCGCAACAACTCAATGCCGCCATCGGGCTGCTGGCCGGGCTGACGCTGCTGATAGCGATTGGCACTTTTATCCGCTTTTACCTGGTTTCCTGGCTCGGTGAAAGGGTCAGCGCCGATATCCGCAAAGCGGTTTTCGATCACATTATCGAGCTGCATCCGAGCTACTTCGAAACCAATCGCAGCGGCGAAATCATGTCCCGCCTGACCACCGATACCACGCTGCTGCAGACGATTATCGGCTCCTCTTTTTCCATGGCCCTGCGCAGCTTTCTGACTTTTACCGGCGCCCTGGTTATGCTGCTGGTGACCAACTTCAAATTGAGCCTGATCGTTCTCGCCTGCGTGCCACTGTTGCTGGTGCCGCTGCTGCTGTTCGGGCGCCGCGTCAGAAACCTTTCGCGCGCCAGCCAGGACACTATCGCCGGGGTGGGCAGCTACGCCGGCGAGGCCATCCAGCATATCAAGACCGTGCAGAGCTATACCCAGGAGGAAAACGAGAAGCGGGCCTTCGGCGCTGAAGTGGAGCGCGCCTTCCAGGTGGCGCGCCGCCGGGTGCGACAGCGGGCGATATTGGTCGCCGCGGTCATCCTGCTGGTGTTCGGCGCCATCGCCGGTATGTTGTGGGTGGGAGGCAACGATGTCCTGACCGGCAAAATGAGCGCCGGCGAACTGGGCGCCTTCGTGTTCTACGCCATTATGATGGCCACCGGCGTAGCTACCATCTCCGAGGTATACGGTGAACTGCAGCGGGCCGCCGGCGCCACCGAACGGCTGTTGGAACTGCTCGGTGTCGAAGCACTGATCCGGGCACCGAATCTGCAGCTTGCCGACACCCAAGCTCCCGCAGCCGAAGTCCAGCTGCAAGACATTGTCTTTCACTATCCGTCCAGACCCGCACAGGCGGCACTGGAACATTTGAGCCTGTCGGTAGAACGCGGTAAAAGCCTGGCGCTGGTGGGACCTTCAGGTGCCGGCAAGTCGACGGTATTCGAGTTATTACAGCGCTTTTA
Source organism: Exilibacterium sp. (assembly GCA_028280195.1). Lineage (GTDB taxonomy): Bacteria > Pseudomonadota > Gammaproteobacteria > Pseudomonadales > Cellvibrionaceae > Exilibacterium. The sequence continues at coordinate 41,219 of JANQMH010000053.1, read as the reverse complement.
CGATCCCCAGCAGGGGCAGATCACACTGGGCGGCATCGATATTCGCCAACTCGATCCGCAGTTGCTGCGCCGGCAGATGGCGCTGGTGCCGCAGCAGCCGGCGCTGTTTACCGGCAGTGTCGCCCACAATATCCGCTACGGCAAACCCCAGGCTTCAGACGACGAGGTTATTGCCGCGGCCAAGGCTGCTCACGCCGACGATTTCATCCGCCGCATGCCGGACGGCTACAACAGCAATCTGGGTGAACTGGGTGCCAGGCTGTCGGGCGGCCAGCGCCAGCGTATCGCCATCGCCCGCGCCATTCTCAAAGACCCGCATATCCTGCTGCTGGATGAAGCCACCAGTGCACTGGATGCGCAGAGCGAATTTCATGTGCAGCAGGCGCTGGAAAAACTGATGCACAGGCGCACCACGATTATTATCGCCCACCGCCTGTCAACCATCCTGCATGCGGATAAAATCGCCGTGCTGGATCAGGGCAGGCTGGTGGCGCTCGGCGATCACCACAGCCTGCTGTCCACATCCGATCTCTATCGCCGATTGGCACAACTGCAGTTTCGCGACAAACAGAATCAGTTACTAGTCACTAGCGACTAGTAACTGATTCTGTTTGTTTCCAGTAGTTGTTTTAGTTTTGCCAGGCCGTTTTCGTAGTCGGGACCGATCATGTTGTCGAACATCAGGCCGAAATAACGGCCGATGATGCTGCCGTTGAAGTCGGTATCGAAACCCCAGGTGACGCGCGTGGCGTCGCCGGCGGGCTGCAGACTATAGTAGGCAATCGAATCGCTCTGGGTGCCGAAATCCAGTCTTATTTCAATGCGTTGATTGATTCTGGTGGCGATGATTTCCTGATTGCCGCTGCCAACTTCGGGGTTGTCACTGCTCCAGGCCATGCGCGCACCCACGCCCTGCTCGGGTCCGCTGAAGGTGTATTCGGTCTGCGGGTCCTTGGCATGCCAGGGCGACCACTCGTTAAAACGCCTGAAGCCATTGAGTACGGAATAGATGTCCTCAACCGGCGCTTCAATCACCAGCGAGCGCTCAACATGGGCTTCATCCGGTAAAAACATTCCCACCAAAGCAAGTACAGCCGCCACTCCAATAACCATTCCCAGAATTATTTTTATTGCTTTCATTGCTAAATTCCTTAATCGTCCAAAACACTGGCTATAAGCCAATGATTGTGCCATTTCAGCAACGAAAACGCCATTAAAGCTGCAGGTTATTGATATGACTGATAGTGGTTAGCAGGTTCCTACGCTTTCTTCCGCCAAGCGGCTTCGTTAAGCTGGCGGCGACCTGCCCGACAGCGGGCGTGTGACAAACCATACAGGGGGAAATGCAGCGATGAGTACCGATAATTTCAAGGATCATTTTTCCCAGGGCGCCTGCGGTTACGCCAAATACCGGCCCCATTATTCACAAGAGCTGGTCACCTGGCTGGCGAACCTGGTCAGCGAAAAAAACTGTGCCTGGGATTGCGGCTGCGGCAACGGTCAGCTGTCGGTGCCGCTGGCGAACCACTTCGATCGAGTGCTCGCCAGCGATGCCAGCGCAGACCAGATCGCTCAGGCCCGGCCCCATCCCCGTATCAGCTACCGCGTTGCAACCGCGGAAAAATCCGCCATCGACGCGCAGTCGGTCAATCTCATTGTCGTCGCCCAGGCAGTCCACTGGTTTGCGCTGGACAGTTTCTACCGCGAGGTGCGCCGGGTGGCAGCCGGCAATGCCGCCATCGCCCTGCTCGGCTACGGCCTGGCAACATTCGAATCGGCAGCGCTCGACCGCGCCCTGAAAGTCTTCTACAGCGAAGACCTGGGCCGCTACTGGCCGGCGGAGCGCCGCCATATTGACACCGCTTACCGCGACCTGGCCTTTCCCTTCGCCGAAATCGCCACCCCCGACTTTGCCATGGAAAGCCGCTGGACCCTGGCCGAGTTCAGCGGTTATCTGCAAACCTGGTCGGCGGTCAGCGAGGCGGCTAAAAACGGCGCCTCGCCGCTGGAGAAATTTCTGCCGCAACTGCAGCGCCTGTGGGGGGATGCCGGGAGTAAGAAACGCATGCGCTGGCCGATCATTCTGCGCGCGGGCAAAGTCGAGGACTGACCGCCGTTCACCTGCCGCTACGGCGCTGCAGCCCCGGCTTATACCCGGCCCGGAATCAGCCCGGCACGCCAGTGGAATTGTTTGTAAACGGTTTTGCAGGCTAAGCGGCTACCGAAGAGACATCGTAATCAATCGCCCGCCGCTGGTCTTTAATGTCGAAGTGATCGGCGAGACCGGCGCTGGCATCGAAATAGCGGATACCGGCCATATGGCGAATTTTTTCCTTTTCAGCCTCGAACCAGCCGCTGTCAAATACGCACTCCACCTCATTGAGGGCGGCATAAAAACTGAGCGGCCGCTGGTCGTCGATCTGGAACCAGTACAGGTCGCAACCGTCGACGGTATACTGCAAACCTTTGCGGTTCAGGCCCTCCTGCAGGTTTTTCAGCGCCGGGTCGCGCTTTTCCAGCGAGGCATTGACAACAGTGGCGTTTTTTAATGAGAAGCCGATTTCTCCATGGTGAGCTTTCTGCAATCTGACAGCGATATGTTTTAGCATTTACAACCTTTCGATAGACAAAAAAACCAAACCCGCCCGCAGTCGGGCCGGCACCGGCACCCATACAGCGCTATATACGCAAAGTCTAGCCTACATAGACTCGTGCATTGCGGAATATACGCATCCAGCCACTGTCCTCGCCCCAGTTATCCGGGTGCCAGGAATTTGTGACAGTGCGGAACACCCGCTCCGGATGCGGCATCATAATCGTTACCCGCCCATCGGCGCTACAGAGACTGGTAATGCCTCGCGGCGAACCGTTGGGGTTGAATGGATAGACTTCTGTAGATTCGATATTATTACTGACAAAACGCGCGCATACCAGCCCGCTGTCCTCGCAGGCCTGCAGGGCGCCGGCGCTGGCGAACTGCACCCGTCCCTCGCCGTGGGCCACCGCGATAGGCATATGCGAGCCTTGCATGCCGGTGAAAAAGATCGACGGGCTGTGTTCAATTTTCACCAGACTGAAACGCGCCTCGTACTGTTCGGACAAATTGCGCGCAAACCGCGGCCAGTGCGCCGTACCGGGAATCAGTTCGCCAATCGCCGACATCATCTGGCAGCCGTTACAGACGCCGAGACTGAAGGTGTCACCGCGTTCAAAAAAGCGCTGAAACTGCTCGCGGGCCGCAGTGTTAAACAAAATCGTCTTGGCCCAGCCCTCGCCGGCGCCCAGCACATCGCCATAGGAAAAGCCGCCGCAGGCCACCAGCCCGCGAAAATCGTCGAGCCGCACCCGGCCGTCGAGAACATCGCTCATATGCACATCGACGGCGCTGAAACCGGCGCGATGGAACGCCGCCGCCATTTCCACGTGACTGTTGACGCCCTGCTCTCGCAAGATCGCCACCCGCGGGCGGGCACCGCCATCGATAAATGGCGCGGCGATATCCTCGGCGGGATCGAACGTCAGTCGCACGCTCAGGCCCGGGTCGGGCTGCATGATCTGGTCGAATTCCTGCTGCGCGCACTGCGGGTTATCGCGCAGGGCCTGGATGCGGTAGCTGGTTTCGCTCCACAGCAGCTGCAAAAATGCCCGCGACTGTTCGAACACAATCTTGCCGCGGTGGCGAATGCAGACCAGGTCCTCGTCATTGGGCTGGCCGAGTCTGTGCACGCAGTCGCTCAAACCCGCGGCCGCCAGCCTGGCCAGCACCGCCGCGGTATGTTCGCGCGCCACCTGCAACACGGCGCCCAGCTCTTCACTGAACAACGCGGCAATGGCGTCCTCGCCCAGGGCATCGATATCGATGTCCACGCCGCAGTGCCCGGCAAAGGCCATTTCGGTCAGTGTAACAAACAGGCCGCCGTCGCTGCGGTCGTGATAGGCGAGCAGCTGCCCGGCCTGCAGGCTGTCCTGCACAGCGCTGAACAGGCCCTGCAGCAGTGCGGGGCTGTCGAGGTCGGCGACCTCCCGCCCCATCTGCTTATAGACCTGTGTCAGGATGGAGGCCCCGAGGCGGTTTTTGCCCCGCCCCAGGTCGATCAGCAGCAGGTCCGATTCACCCTTGCCGGTAAGCAGGCACGGGGTCAGTGTGGAACGTACATCCAGCACCGGTGCAAAGGCGGAAATCACCAGCGACAAGGGCGCGGTAACCGCGCGCGCATCGCTGTCGCGGCGCCAGGCGGTGTGCATGGACATGGAGTCTTTACCCACCGGTATGGTAATGCCCAACTGCGGGCACAGCTCCATGGCCACGCTTTCTACAGTGCGAAAAAGTTTCTCGTCCTCACCGGGGTGGCCCGCAGCACACATCCAGTTGGCCGACAGTTTAATGTCGGCGAGGCGGCCGATGCGCGCCGCGGCGATATTGGTCAGCGCCTCGCCGACAGCCATGCGCCCGGAGGCCGGCGCATCCAGCAGCGCCATGGGCGTGCGCTCGCCCATGGCCATGGCCTCACCGGCGTAGCTGTCGTAGGCGGCGCTGGTTACGGCGCAGTCGGCCACCGGCACCTGCCAGGGGCCCACCATCTGATCGCGCGTCACCTGTCCGCTAACGCTGCGGTCGCCGATGGTGATGAGGAAACTCTTGCCGGCCACCGCCGGGTGCTTCAACACCCGCTCGGCGGCATCGTTGATATCGACGGCGGCACTGTCGAAACTCTCGCAACTGACCCTGCGCGCACTGGCGCTGCGGTGCATTTTCGGCGCTTTGCCGAACAGCACCGACATCGGCAGGTCGACCGGGCGGGCATCCAGCAGGGTATCGTTGACCACCAGCTGCCGCGCCTTGCTGGCCTCACCCACCACCGCGTAGGGGCAGCGCTCGCGCCGGCAAATCGCTTCAAAAACTGCCAGGTCGGCGGGGGCAACTGCCAGCACATAGCGCTCCTGCGCCTCGTTGCACCAGATTTCCAGCGGGCTCATACCCGGCTCGTCGCTGGGAATGCGGCGCAAATCGAACACCGCGCCGCAGCCGCCGTCTTTGGCCAGTTCGGGGAAGGCATTGGAGAGGCCACCGGCACCGACATCGTGAATAAAAGCGATGGGATTGTCGCCGCCCAGCTGCCAGCACTGGTCGATCACTTCCTGGCAGCGGCGCTGCATCTCCGGGTTTTGCCGCTGCACCGAGGCAAAGTCCAGGTCTTCACTGGAACTGCCCGCTGTCATGGACGAGGCGGCGCCGCCGCCGAGACCGATCAGCATCGCCGGGCCGCCGAGCACAATCAGTTTACTACCGGGGGGAAACGCGGGTTTGTCGACATGCTCGGCGCGGATATTGCCGTAGCCGCCGGCCAGCATGATCGGTTTGTGATAGCCGCGCCGCTCGCCGTCGAAGTCCTGTTCGAAGGTGCGGAAATAGCCGCAGATATTGGGTCGCCCGAATTCGTTGTTGAAGGCGGCGGCACCGATGGGGCCGTCGAGCATGATATCCAGTGCCGAGACAATGCGCCCGGGCCTGCCGTAGTCCTGTTCCCAGGGCTGGCGGTAATCGTCAATCTGCAGGTTGGAAACGCTAAAGCCGGTCAAACCCGCCTTGGGCTTAGAGCCGCGCCCTACCGCACCTTCATCGCGAATTTCGCCGCCGGCGCCGGTACCGGCACCCGGGAAAGGGGCAATGGCGGTCGGGTGGTTATGGGTTTCCACCTTCATTAACAGGTGGATGTCCTCGTCGCTGTAGTTGTACTCCCGCGTCTGCGGATCGGGATAGAATCGCCCGCCGCGACTGCCCGCCACCACCGCGGCATTGTCGGCATAGGCCGACAGCACATTGTCGCCGCCCTGCCGGTAGGTGTTCTTAATCATCTGGAACAGTGACAGCGCTTGCTTTTCGCCGTCCAGCGTCCAACTGGCATTGAAGATTTTGTGGCGGCAGTGCTCAGAGTTGGCCTGGGCAAACATCATCAGTTCGACGTCCACCGGATTGCGTCGCAGCGCCTGAAAGCTGTCCGCCAGATAGTCGATCTCATCATCGGCCAGCGCCAGCCCCAATTGCCTGTTGGCCCTGGCCAGCGACGCGCGGCCGCCGCCGAGTACGTCCACTTCGCGCTGCGGCTTGGGGTGGTCGCGGCGGAATAACTGCTCGGCCTGGTCCAGTTCCTCCAGCACCACCTCCACCATGCGGTCGTGCAGGCAGGTATCGATAGCGGCTGCGCGCGATCCGCCCCGAAGGTAGTAGGCAATACCGCGCTCAATGCGGCGGACCTGGCTCAGCCCGACATTGCGGGCGATATCGGTAGCCTTGGTAGACCAGGGCGAAATGGTGCCGGGGCGCGGCACCACCAGCAGCAGCCGCCCCTGCGGCGGATCAGCGGCCTCGTTATAGGCCAACAGCCGTTGCAGCAGATCCTGATCACTCTCCGCGAGCGGCTTATCGATATCCACGAAGTGGACGAATTCGGCGTGAACGGCACTGGTTGAGGGGTCGACGGCTTGTATCTGCTGGAGGAGCTTTTGCGAACGAAAGTCCGAAACTGCCGGTGCGCCGCGAAGGGTCAGCATAGTCGATCCAGTGCCTCTCTGAAAAGGCCGCAATTGTACTTGATCTCCACAACTTTGGGCAGTCGCTTTAACCCACAGCCGGCAGCTATTTCGGCACCGGTATTGGCCACCTGGCACTACTTTTGCTGCAACCTGATCAGAACCTGCCGCTTACGGCAAAAAGTGTAAAGAATATCGTCATACGGCGATTTGATTTTCGACAGTTAACGGCTGAAGCCAGACAATCCCTACAATAATATTTTTGCAAAAACAAGCTAGAGGATCACGTCACAACCGTTTACAATCGCACAAAATTTGCGCGACCTTGGCGCGTAGGACAACAATACTAGGGAAGTAAGGGAATATCACATAAAAGGCACATTCAGGGTTTGTTCAGCTCGGTGCCGCCATTATCGGACAGTGGCATTACCCGGTGGCGGCGGGTTCGGGTCGAAGGCCAGACGTAGAGGCAGGACGTATAAGGCCCAGGGCAACTCAGGCAAACCTAAGGCAAAAGGTACCGACCAGAAGTGCTGAAGCCGGCCAGAAGTGCTGAAAAAAGTTGGAAAGTGGACTTTGGATTGAGACAGGATACTGCGAAACAGGGTAATGGGTATGCGCAATAAAACCACTCTACAGGGCTTACCGGCTTTTCGGCGCGCCTTCAATGCGGCCGTGTTGATCTGTGTGGCCAGCGCCCTGAGTGTCGCCAGTCAGGCCCCCACCGAGCTGGAGCGCATCAAGGCCGCCGGCACGCTGCAGATCGTATCGCGCAACGGCCCCACCACCTACTACGAAGGCAGCAACGGGCTGGTGGGCTTCGAATACACACTGGCCAAGGCCTTCGCCGATCAACTCGGTGTCGATCTGGCCATTCGCGACGAGGAAGACCTCAGCACCCTGCTCGATGTGGTGGCCACGCCGGCGGTGGATATCGGCGCAGCAGGTCTGACCGTCACCCCCCAGCGCAGTGAGAAAGTCGAATTCGGCCCCGCCTACCTGGACATCACCCATCAGATTATCTACCGCGCCGGCGAGAAACGCCCGCGCTCCTTCGACGACGTCATCGGTGGCGATCTGCTGGTGATTGCCAACAGTGCGCACGCCGAGCACCTGCGCCGGCTCAAAAACGACTATCCCGCGCTGAGCTGGCGCGAGCAGCCCGATCTGGAAATGCTGGACCTGGTGGAAATGGTCCACAGCGGCGCAATCGACTACGCCATGGTCGACTCCAATGCCTACTCCATCAACCGCAGCCTCTACCCGCGCGCCCGTGTCGGCTTCGAGCTGGAGGAAACCCAGCAGCTGGCCTGGGCCTTTCCGCGACAGCGGGACGACAGCCTGCTGCGCGCCGCCGAGGCTTTTTTCCAGCGTGTCAAAACCGACGGCACACTGGCGGATATTCGCGAGCGCTACTACGGCCATGTGAATGAAATCAATAGCGGCGGGGCCCTGCTGTTTGCCAAGCGCATCGAGTCCAGACTGCCGAAATGGGAAGGAAAACTAAAAACCGCCGCCGCACAGTTCGACCTGGACTGGCACCTGCTGGCCGCCATCAGCTATCAGGAGTCGCACTGGAATGCGCGCGCCAAATCCCCCACCGGCGTGCGCGGGCTGATGATGCTGACCCAGACCACCGCCCGCGAAATGGGCGTCAGCAATCGCCTCGACCCGACCCAGAGCGTCTACGGCGGCGCCAAGTATTTCAGAAAGATCTATGATCGCATCCCCGCCGATATTCAGGGCAGTGACCGCCTGTGGCTGGCGCTGGCCGCCTACAATGTCGGCTTCGGCCACCTCGAGGACGCCCGGGTGCTGACCGAGCGCTTTGGCGGCGATCCGGACAAATGGGTCGATGTCAGGGAACACCTGCCCAAACTGGCAAAGCGCAAATACTACCGCAGCACCCGTCACGGTTACGCCCGCGGCTGGGAGCCGGTGACCTACGTGCAGCATATCCGCCAGTTTTACACCATCCTCGCCTGGAACGAAAAACTGGAGCAGCGCCGCCTGGCGGCCGCCCTGGAGGCCAAACGCAAGGACGAGGGCGATTTCCAGAAAGTCAATATGCCCTATATCCGCAACCTGTCCATGTCGCTGCTGTAAGTCACCGCCTGACAGCGGCGCGGCGCGCGCGAAAAAACGCGCTGACCAGGGCCCCGCACTGCTCCGCACAGACGCCGGCCTCATAGGCGACACGATGATTCAGATAGGGCTGGTCGAACAGCCGCAGGTTGCTGATCACCGCGCCGGCTTTGGGTTCTGCGGCACCAAAAAAAACCTTGTCGATACGCGCGTGCACCACAGCCCCGGCGCACATGCTGCAGGGCTCGATAGTGACATAGAGTCTGCAGCCGGGCAGGCGGTAATTGCCGAGCCGCCGGGCGGCATCGCGCAAGGCGACAATTTCGGCGTGGGCGCTGGGATCGGCACAGGTGATGGGCTGATTCCAGCCACTGCCCACCAGTTCGCCGTCCTTGACCACCACTGCGCCCACCGGCACTTCACCCTGCGCCCCGGCACGCTCTGCCAGCGCCAGCGCCCGGCGCATCCACTGCGTATCGTCTGGAGTGGGCATCGCTGAGTTCCCGTTTAAAGCCGGCCGCGCTCAGCCGCCGCCCAGGTAGGTAAAGCGCGGCAGCGTCCGGCCGTCAACCTCCACCGTGCCGGTAAACAGCGACAATGGCCGCACCCACAGGTCGCGCTCACCGTAACAGCAGCGGTAGACCACCAGCCACTCCTCGCTCTCGGTGTGGCGGGCGACATCGATAACGTCATAGTCCTTGCCCTTGAAGTGGCGATAGCGGCCCGGCCTGACGTCTGCGCTGGTCACCACACTCACTCTGCAATCTTGACCAGTTGCTTGCCGAAGTTCCTGCCGCGCAGCATACCGCGGAAGGCATCGGCTGCGTTCTCCAGGCCCTCGACCACCGATTCACGGTATTTCAGTTTTCCCGCCTCGACCCAGTCGGCCAGCTGCCGGGTAACCTCCTGGTGCTCGTCCTGCCAGTCGCTAACCACAAAGAAGCTGTGCTCCGGCGGCTCGGGCAGGGCGCCGAGTATATCAAAGGGCGTCTCCACAGCGGCAATGTTTTCTTCGTTGTAAGCGGAGATATAGCCGCAAACCGGCACGCGCGAGCCCTTGTTCAACAGCGGCGCTACGGCGCGGGTGACCTCGCCGCCGACGTTTTCAAAATAGACATCGATACCGCCGGGGCAGGCCGCGGCCAGATCGGCGGCAAGGTTGCCGGCCTTGTAGTCGATACAGGCATCAAAGCCGAGTTCCCCGGTGACATAGCGGCATTTCTCCTCACCGCCGGCCACGCCCACGGCGCGGCAACCGAGCATTTTCGCCACCTGGCCAACCACCGAGCCCACCGCGCCGGAGGCCGCCGAGACCACCACGGTCTCGCCCTGCTGCGGCTTGCCGACCCGGGTGAGCCCGAGGTAAGCGGTGCGGCCCGGCATCCCGGCAGCGCCGAGAAACACCGATAGCGGCAGACCGCGGGGCTCGACTTTGTACATGCTCTGCTGGGAGGCAGGGGCGACAAAGTATTCCTGCCAGCCCGAATAACTGCTGACGTAGTCACCCACGGCGTAATCTGCGGAGCGGGACTCCACTACCTGCCCGACGCTTTCGCCACTGATTACCGCATCGATGGCAATGGGCTCTATATAGGACTTCATATCGTTCATCTGCGGTCGCATATAGGGATCGAGAGACAGCCACAGCACTTTGATCAGGATTTCACCCTCGGCCAGCGCCGGGATCTCGGCAGCTTCCAGGCGCAGGTCTGCATCGGCCACTTCGCCTTTCGGGCGGCGCGCCAGTACCACTCTGCGGTTTTTGTATTCGGTCATTGTTTGCTCCCCATGATTCGATCATAACAAAAAAAGACGGCCGTAACGGCCGTCAATTTAAAGGGTTTCGCCTGGCACCGCCAGTGCACGGCCGGCTTTTTATCGCCGGCTGCCGCACTGGCGGGCCGTTTTATCAGTAGCTGTAAGACGCTCTGATGGCAATCGTGCGCGGCGGGGTAATCAACGCCGCGTGGCTGCCGATTTGCACCGGGATATCGAAGCTGTAGGTGCGGTGATCCTCATCACTGAGGTTCTGGCCGATCAGGGCCACTGTCCAGTTGTCCTCGATACTGGCCAGAGCGATGCTGGCATTGAGCAAGGTATAGCTCTCAACCCGGTCGGCCGGGTCCTGGTCCTGCTGGATCTGGTACTCGTCGGAGTAGTTGGCATCGAAACGGGTGCGCAACTCGAGGCTGTTGGTCAGCGAGGTGACATATTCGATGCCGATATTGGCAGTCAAGTCCGGCGAGAAAGTCAGGTCTTCACCCGAAAGATCCTGGGTACAGGTGGAATCGATACCTCGGGTCTGCACCACCGAGCAGGACGCGGTATCAAACTTGTCGTACTCGGTATCGAGCCAGGCAAACGAACCGCTCAGTGTCAGACTCTCGGTCAGCCGCCAGATACCGTCCACTTCCAGCCCCCGCGTGGTGGCTTCGGCGGCATTGGTAACCACGAACACATTGCCATCAAAGGCACTGACCTGGAGGTTGTCGTACTCCGTATGGAACAGTGCGAAGTTCAACTGCGCGGCGCCATCGGCAAGTGTGCTCTTGCCACCGATTTCAAAGGCCGTGGCCTCCTCCTCTTCGAACTCGAAACCCTCACCGATCAGCGTGGGCGTGCTGTTTTCACGGGTACCGGCAACGTCATTGGGGTTAAAGCCACCCCCTTTAAAGCCCTTGCTGGCACTAGCGTAAAGCATAATATCGTCAGTGACATCCCACTGTAAGTTGACCATGGGCGAGACATCGCTTTCATTGCGCTCCTGCGTATCATACTGGTGCTCAAAGCTGCCGGCCAAACCATTCCAGAAAGTGGTGGCATCGATAAAAAGCTGGGTCTCGGTAACCGGGTCTATGGGCGTAGTGGTACCAAAGCGGGTGAAGTCGACCGACTGCGAGGCCTCTTTTTCCTCATCGGTATAGCGCACGCCGGCAGTGAAATGCCAGCGATCGGTGATATGCCAGGTGCCCTGGGCAAACAGGGCATAACTGTCACTTTCCTGATCAAAAATGGTATAGCGAGCTGAAGGCGTGGCAAAGGCCGGGTTGACCCGCTCCAGAAACAGGGCCGCACCGTTGGCGCTGGTCAGGCGGGTATGGTCCAACTCGGTGGATTGATAATAAAACCCGACAATATAGTCAAACTGCTCGCCGATCGGCGACGTCAGCCGCACCTCCTGGCTCCACTGCTCGAACTCCTGATCGAAAGACTGCGGCAGCAAATCCAGCGGCGAATAGTCGGCGTCCTGCAGCTCGGTAAATTCGTAGGCGGAAAAAGCGGTGATAGAGGTCAGAGTAAACTGCCCCAGGTCATAGTTCACCGTCAGGCTGGCATTGTCGGCATCGTTGTCGGCCCACTCCGGCTGGGTGGATGTGGTATCGTTCAGGCGGCCATCAAAACGCGGATCGCCCTGCTGATAAACAGGCAGCAGGCCAGTCGGCCCGTAAATTCCTAACAGCCCCAGACCCACCTCAGAAATCTGAGTATTGCGGCCGCTGGTATCAAAGTCTGCGGTTTCCAGCTTGGCAATGATTTCAAGCTCATCTGTCGGTGTCCACAGCAGCGTGCCGCGCACCACCAGTTCGTCTTCCGCCGGCTCGTCATTGCCGGACAGGGTATTCTCCAGAAAGCCGTCGGTCTCGGAGTGCTTTATCGCCACGCGGCCGGCCAGGTTATCGGTCAGCGGGCCGGAGAGAATGCCGATAAAGGTCCGGGTATTGTACTCCGGTTCATATTCCACGGAGATATCCGCTTCCAGCTCCTGGGTGGGCTTGGCGGTGGTGATATTGATGGCCCCGGCGATGGTGTTTTTGCCAAACAGGGTTCCCTGCGGGCCGCGCAGCACTTCGACGCGCTCGAGATCGAGAAACGGCGAGCGGTACTGGCGATCGCGGCCATAGTAGACGCCATCGATATACATGCCCACGGACTGCTCGAAGCCGAAATTCACACCGGAACCCAGGCCGCGCATGAAGATATTGGTGGTTTCACCGCCATCGGAGATATTGAGGTTGGGTACATAGGCGGACAGATCGGCCAGATTGCCGATACCGGCATCGTCGATTTTATCGCCGCTCACCGCACTGACGGAAATCGGCACATCCTGAATGCTCTGCTCGCGCTTCTGCGCCGTCACAACGATTTCTTCAAGCATCAACTGCTGAGCGCTGGCGCCACCGGCGGCGATTGCATTTGCCAGGCCTACGGCCAGACTCAAACCGGTTGTACTAAATCTCGTTTTCATTCGTCGTTTGTCCCCCTTGGGGTAATTTGAGTTCTACATCCGCAATCCAGACCGCATCGCTGAACAATGGCGTATCTGCATTGCCGTCTCCTCGCACCGCTGGTATCGCGGCCAACCCGATCGCCTCGCGGCCATGCGGGTCGTTTTTGTACCAACTGCTGTACGGACTGTTGTGCAAACGGGTCAGTCGCGCACACCAAATCGTTTTTTTTCAAGCCCGTTGTAAGGCATAGCTAAGACGATAGTTATCGGCAATACCTCAACACAGTTATTCACTGCAGCCGGAAAATCGCCGTTTCGGTTAATCCGGGGATCGGCATCGATCAATGTCCGGACAGAAATGCCAGCAAGGCGGCATTGACCGCATCCGGAGCCTCTTGCTGGGTCCAGTGCCCGACACCGGGAATCATCACTTTTTCCAGCTGCGGCACGCAGCGCTCCATGCGTTTCAATTCGCCGCCCAGCTTGGGCACGGGGTCCCTGTCACCGGCAATGAACAGTGCCGGCTGTTGTATTTTCCTGTCCTGCAGGTGCGCGGTGAGGCTCCAGGTGGTATCGAGATTGCGATAGTAGTTAAGAGGGCCGCGCAGGCCCGATCGGGAGAACGCATCAATGTAGTACTGCAGGTCGGCGTCGCTGATCCAGGGCGGCATTTGCGCCGGGTCGGGCATGGTGTCGAGTAGCGTCGCCGTTGGCGCAAAGCCCGCCGAGCGCAGGTAGTCCCGCGGGTTTTCACCGCAGCAGCTGTAGATGAAGGAGCGCAAAAAACGCGGCAGGTCCGCCTCCAGCTCGCGCTCCGCCACGCCGGGCTGCTGGAAGTACAGCATATAAAAGAAAGTGTCCTTGAACAGCCGGCGGAACCCCTGGGTCGGTGGCGCCGGGGGGCGACCACCGTAGGGCACGCTCAGACCCGCCACCGCCTTCACCCGCTCGGGATAGAGCAGCGCGCTGTGCCAGGCCGTCGGTGCCCCCCAGTCGTGCCCGACGACGACAAACTCGGGATAACCCAGCTGTGTTGCCAGTTCGGCAATATCCGCCGCCAGCGCCACCTGATTGTAGCGGCCGAGCTGCTCGGGTTTGTCGGAATCGCCGTAGCCCGGCATATCCACCGCCACCGCCCGGTAACCCGCCGCAGCCAGCGCCGGCAGCTGCCGGCGCCACGAATACCAAAGCTCCGGAAAGCCGTGCAGCAGCAACACCAGCGGACCGTCGCCCAGTTCGGCAATATGCAGCTCGATATCATTAACCGCCACTTGACGGTGCCCTATGGCCGGCATCGGCACCTCCGCATCATCACTCATCCGCCCTGCCCGGCTTTATTACAATTATCTTACCAACCGAGCGAGCGCTCGCTATTCTATAACGAGCCCCAGGGGGCGAGTCAACTCCCGACTGCGGCGGAGTTCCGTCTCAATGTGCTTATCACTCGCCTCGCTACCGCCGAGAATGATGAAACAGCTTCCAGTCAATGCAGCACGCAATGTACTGCGCAGTTTTAATGGGTTATATTCAAACTCCGCCCTGCGACAAATAATTACAAATTGATAAACAAGCACTGATAACTACTAACAAATAACGACAACAGAGCAGCAAGCAAAGCATCCACCATGTCTGAATCCTGGCCCCATAACTCGTCCATTCACGCCTTCAAGCAAAAAATGCCGTTTAACCAGTCTTCCATTTACCGGGCGCTGTTCCACGCGTTCTCCAGTCGCATCCAGGTGCAGCGCGAGGATGCCGCCGTTCCCAATCTGGAGAAGATACTGCGGGCTACCTTCCGGCTGTCGGGACGCCACAGCTTCGAAGCCATGAGCCTGCGCGACCTGAGCCGCGAGACCGGCATCAGCATGGGCGGGCTCTACAACTATATCGGCAGCAAGGATGACCTGGCCGATATGATCGAATCTTTTATGGACGTACACATGGCCAATACCGGCCGCCAGTTTGTCAATCAGATACAGGACCCGCGCTCGCGCCTGGAAATGTCGATTCGCGTCTATATCTATATGGGCGAGATGTTCCAGCCCTGGTATCAGTTTATTTTCATGGAAACCAGGAGCATGACCAGGCGCCAGAAAGAAATGGCCAAGGGCATGGAGATACGCGATGTCAATATGTTTCGCGAAGTGGTGGAAAGCGGCCAGCAGCAGGGTACTTTCGACCCGCTGATCGACGCCGGCATGGTCGGCTCGTCGATTATCGCCATGATCCAGAACTGGTACCTGAAAAACTGGCGCTTTGCCAAAGAGGGGGTCAGCGCCGGCGACTATGCCGACTTTACCATCCGCGCTGTCACTAAGCTGCTTGCACGCTAAGCGTGCTCGACGCTGTGCCGGTATATCGTCCACTTACCCCCGCACCGCCAGCCTGCAACCAAGGCGCCTGTGACAGTCTCCAGTATCGCGGCAGATGAACCTCAGGCATATAAAGCCTCAGGCACTGGAAACCCTGCCTGTAATTTGACCAGCCGGCTCGGTTGCACCGCCGGCAAAAGCAGGTAAACTGCTGGCGGCGCGCCGTGTCAGTGGCGTTTGACAAACTATCCCCGCGCTACGGCCGCGGTGCCCGGAAGCACGGCGCCTGACCGGGATAACTACGCAGCAAAAAGGTTTTACCCTATGCCTCAGATTACCTATATCGAAGCCAACGGTGCGGAGTATGAAATCGATGTGCCCGTCGGCAATTCCGTGATGCAGGGCGCCGTCGACAATATGATCGACGGCATTCTGGCCGAGTGCGGCGGCGCCTGCGCCTGTGCCACCTGCCATTGCTATGTCGACGAGAACTGGACGGCAAAGGTCGGTCCCGCCAGTGATATCGAGAAGGAAATGCTGGAAGCTACGCCCGATCCGCGCGACAACAGCCGCCTGAGCTGCCAGATCGAGGTCACCGAGGAACTCGACGGCCTGATCGTACGGCTGCCAGAATCACAGTATTAGGGCCCTGCCGGGCGCCCGCAGCAATGAGCAAACTCACCGGGCTGCCGCGCAGCAGGGAAGGGGAAACTGATCGCAAGTTTATCGAAGCCCTGGCGCGCGGCCTGAACGTGCTGCGCGCCTTCCAGCCCGGCGACGGCTTTCTCGGCAACCAGGAGATCAGCGCCCGCACCGGCCTGCCGCGCTCCAGTGTTTCGCGCATTACCTATACGCTCACCGAGCTGGGATACCTGAGCTACTCCGGGCGACTGGAAAAATACCAGCTCGACAGCGGTGTCCTGGCGCTGGGTTATGCCTTTATTTCCAACCTCGCCATTCGCCGCATCGCCCGGCCGCTGATGCAGGAGCTGGCGCGGCAGACCGATACGGCGGTGGGCCTGGCCAGCCGCGACCGCCTGGACATGATCTATGTGGAGTACTGTGCCCCGGCCACGGTCACCACTTTTCGCAGCGAAATCGGCGACCGCGTGCCACTGCCCACCAGCGCCATCGGCCGCGCCTACCTGGCGGCGCTGCCGGCTGATGAACGGGAATACTTTCTCAGCCATGTCAAGCAAAAGGCCGGCAGAGACTGGCCGGCGCTGCGGGAAAGACTGCAGGAGGCGGTCGAGTTCTACCAGCGGCACGGCTTTTGTTGTGTCATCGGCGAGTGGAACCGCGACGTCAACGGCGTAGCGGTACCGCTGGTCATGAACCAGGGCACCATTTTTTCCTTCAATTGCGGCGGCCCCGCCTACCGCCTGAAAGAGGACTATCTGCAGCGGGAGGTCGCGCCCCAGCTAAGGAATATGGTGCGCAATATTGAGGCGACGCTGATTCAGTATTGAGACAGCCAGGTGCCGGAAATGCCGGCGGCCGCACAATCGGGGTCGGAGTTGAATGGCACTGATTTTAAGAAACAACGGTGGTGGCCGACCCGGCCCTAACCCAGTCAGGGTCTGGGGTTCGAGACCCGCCGTAAACCCATCCGTGGGGGCTCCTCGCCAGCATCCCTGCTGTCGAGAGTCCCGAACCCCAGACCCTGACCGGGTTAGGACCTACCACCGCAGTCCCAACAACATCTGTTAAGAACACTGAAGGTAAGTCGGCACAATCGGGGTCGGAGTCATTTTTTGTTTTTTGAAAAATGACTCCGACCCCGCATCGCGCTACTCCGACCCACTACTTACGCCTGTCAACAATACGCTTGGCCTTACCCTGCGACCGCTCCACACTGCCCGGCTGCCCGATGTCCACAGCGCTGCTGACACCGATCATGGTTTTGATGCGGTGCTGCAGCTTGCGCCCCAACTGCCCGACTTCGACGCTCTCACTGCCGCGGTCTAACTCGACTTTCACCGCCATATTGTCCAGGTTGCCGCTGCGCGTCAGTTCGATCTGGTAGTGCGGCGACAACTCGGCGAAATCCAGCAGCAGCTCCTCGATCTGGGTGGGAAATACATTGACCCCGCGAATGATCATCATATCGTCACTGCGCCCGGTAATCTTGCCGATGCGCCGCATCACCCTGGCGCTGCCCGGCAACAGCCGGGTCAGATCGCGGGTGCGATAGCGAATCACCGGCATCGCCTCCTTGGTCAGGCTGGTGAAAACCAGTTCGCCCTCCTCGCCATCAGGCACTACCTCGCCGCTGGCCGGGTCGATAATCTCCGGATAGAACCAGTCCTCCCACACCGTCGGGCCGTCCTTGCTTTCCACACACTCCTGCGCCACCCCGGGGCCGATCACCTCGGACAGCCCGTAGATATCCACCGCGTCGATACCGGCCCTGGCCTCCAGCTCGCGGCGCATGGAATCGGTCCACGGCTCGGCGCCGAAAATGCCCGTGCGCAGCGCCAACTGCCGGGGGTCGGCACCCTGGCGCTCCAGTTCGTCGACAATATTGAGCATATAAGAGGGCGTGACCATAATCACATCGGGATCAAAATCGCGGATCAGCATCACCTGCTTCTCCGTCTGCCCGCCGGACATGGGAATCACCATGCAGCCCAGCGCCTCGGCACCGTAGTGGGCGCCGAGGCCGCCGGTAAAAAGGCCGTAACCATAGGAGACATGGACTTTGTCACCGGGGCGCCCGCCGGCGGCATAAATCGACCGCGCCACCGCCTGCGCCCAGGTGTCGATATCGTTTTTGCTGTAGCCGACAACGGTGGGTTTGCCGGTGGTGCCGCTGGAGGCGTGCACCCTGACCACCCGCGACTGCGGCACGGCAAACATGCCGAAAGGGTAATTGTCGCGCAGGTCCTGCTTGGCGGTGAAGGGAAACCTGGCCAGGTCTTCCAGGCTGCGCAGCTCATCGGGATGCACGCCATGGCTGTCGAAATGGCCGCGATAGAAGGTGGAATTGGTATAGGCGTGGTTCAGTGACCAGCGCAGGCGCTGCAGCTGCAGGGCGCGCAGCTCATCCACACTGGCCGTCTCAATCGGGTGCAGGCCCTGCTGCGGCTTCAACATCGGCATCATCTCTCCAGTCTTAAGCTGACAGCCCTGTCGGCAGGTCACAAGCCTTGTGATTATGGGTTATTGTGTGTATCAGGCACTGCGATGAACTGGGCACACCGCCGTGAACAGAGTGAGTCACGCCGCTTTGGGCAGGTAAGGCGCGCTGCAGTGCGCATTGTCGGCGCCCGCTGAAAAATATTTTGTATTACACAATTACCACTGTCAAACCTTTTCTTGTATCATTTACAAAACACATTAATAAAGCAAATATAATTGAAAAAAGCCATGGAGGCCCGAGCCCATGGCGGTGTTTTAGCTGCAGTAACGGGATACAACAGGGACTCTGGATAAAATAACAGGCTGAAGTTCAGCATTCCGGTGACTGAAATTAGAGACGATGAAAAGCAAAAGCGTTAACTTCCTGCAATCGATATTTCAGGAACATAACAGTGGCTTACTGCGTTTTCTGACTGCGAAGCTGGCCGATCCGCACGAGGCCGAGGATATCGCTCAGGATGCCTACCACAACCTGCTGCGGGCAAAGGCGCCGGAGCAGCTGGAAAACGCCAGGGCTTATCTGTACAAGACCGCCGCCAACCTGGCCCTCAACAGAATGCGCAAGCAGCGCCGCCAGCAGCACTGCGAGTGGCGTCTCAGCGGCGAGGCCAACGGCCGCGGCGACGCCGTGTCGCCGGAGCAGGCCGTTTG
Organism: Exilibacterium sp.; assembly: GCA_028280195.1. Lineage (GTDB taxonomy): Bacteria > Pseudomonadota > Gammaproteobacteria > Pseudomonadales > Cellvibrionaceae > Exilibacterium. The sequence goes on along the minus strand of JANQMH010000053.1, from coordinate 22,271 downwards.
CGCGCAGTACGAATTGGACGCTGTGCTGGCGGCGGTGAATCAACTGCCGGAAAGCGTGCGCCGCGCCTTTCTGTTGAGCCGCGCCGAGGGCAAGAGTTACCGGGAAATCAGTACCGAGTTGGGGGTTTCGGTCAGTACCGTGGAAAAGTACCTGATTCGTGCCCTGGCACATTTGCGGCGGCAGTGCGAGCCTCAACGGCAGTAACAAACTTACCAGCGGAGCCGGGCGCAGACGGCCAGGCGCCAGCGGGCCAAACGAGCTTTGAACATGACTGACGACACACCGGACGACATTACCACCCGCACCGCCACAGAATGGCTGGTGCGACTGCAGTCGCCGCAACTGACCGCCGCCCAGCGGCGCGCCTTTTTCGCCTGGCTGCGGCAGCGGCCGCAACACCAGCGCGCCTATATCGATGCCGAACGGCACTGGCAGCGACTGGCGGCGCTGGAAAACCTGCCGCCCGCGACACAGGCGGGCGCCGCGGCGGCGGTCAGCTGGTATCGCCGCCCCGCCGCCATCGCCGCGACCTTTGCCGGGTTTGTACTGATCCTGGCACTGCAGTTATGGTCCGATATCGACGGCGTGCGCTACCAGACAGAAACCGGACAACAGCAGCGGGTTAAGCTGGCCGACGGCTCCCGCCTGCACCTGAACACCGATTCCAGCCTGGCGGTAAAACTGCAGCGACAGCAACGGCTGGTGGTGCTGCAAAAAGGGGAGGTTTTCTTCGATATCAGCCCCGATCAAGAGCGGCCGTTTGTGGTGCAGATGCCACTCGGCTCAGTGCGGGTGCTGGGCACCCGCTTTACCGTGCGCAGCAGCGATACCGCCAGTGTAATCACGGTTATCGAGGGCCGCGTCGGTGTCAGCAGGCACGGCGACAGCGCCGCGGTGGATATCGACAAACTGGTCGCCGCGGATTTCCAACCCGAGGCCCTGCTGACCGGCGACCAGCAGCTGACACTGGCGGCGGGCGCCGGCAGCGTCAAACTGCAGCAGGTGGACGCCGCGGCGGCGGCCTCCTGGCGCGAGGGCAGGCAGGTATATAACGGCGAGCGTTTTGCCGCTGTGGTGGCAGACCTGAGTCGCTATTTCAGCGGTGAAATCAGGCTCGGTAATGAGTCATTAGCAGATATCGAAGTCGTGGCGGTGATCGATGTGCGCCGTAAAGACCGCGCCATCGCCGCTCTGGAGTCGGCATTCAATGTCGTGGCTGTGGAAAAAGCGGCAGATCTGGTCGTACTGTACCCGCATTCGGGAGACTGAATACCAGCGGCCAAAGACCTTATCACTCTACAATAACAGGCGAAACCATTCGACAGGATAAGCTTTTGTTGCGCTGTCCGCCCCTATTTCGCTTTGCGTGGCAGAGAAGTCTGGCGCGCCGCCTTGCTGTGCTCGCCGTTTGTGTGCTGACTGCCACCGCCGGCAGCGCCTTCGCCGCCAGACTGCTGGTGCAGTTCGATGTGCCAGCCGGCCCGCTGTCGGACTCCCTGATCCAGTTGGCCAGGCAGGCGCAGCTGTCGCTGCTGGTACCCAAATCCGCCGTAGCCGGCCTGCGCGCCGCGCCGCTGAGCGGCGTTATGACACCGGCCCAGGCGCTGCAGCGGCTGTTGGCCGGCACCGGCCTCGGCTACCGCTTCATCGATGCGGAAACCGTCTCCATCTCGGCACAGCTGGCGCCATCCGCCGCACTGCCCGACAGCGGCGGCAAGGCGGCAGCCGGCGACAGGCAGGAGCGCTATCGTATCGCCGCCATCGAGGAGGTCATCGTTACCGCGCAGCGCACCTCACAGAACCTGCAGCGGGTGCCGGTGGCGGTTTCGGTGATCAGTCAGCCCGAGTTGCAGCGCAGCGACATTCAGGACCTCAGCGAGCTGGGGTCGCGCATACCCGGCCTCACCGTTTCGTCCTACAGCCTCGGGCAGCCCACCATTCATATGCGCGGTATCGGCTCCAATGACGACGGCGCCGCCATGGACAATTCGGTGGTGGTGTTTGTCGACGATGTCTACGTCGGCCGCATCACCCATATCGACCTCAATATGCTCGATCTCGAACAGGTCGAGGTACTGCGCGGGCCCCAGGGCACGCTCTACGGTAAAAACGCCATCGGCGGCGCCATCAAGCTGGTCAGCAAAGCGCCCCAGGCCGAACCCTATGGCAAACTGAAACTGTCGTCGGGCAATCTGCAGCACCGCGGCATCAGCGCCACTCTCAACGGACCGCTGGCCGGCGACGGGCTGCTCGGGCGCCTGGCCCTCGATGCCCGCAGCCGCGACGGCTGGCAGGAAAACCTGACGGTCGGCGGCGAGCGCCAGCACGACAACAAGCGCTGGGCACTGCGCGGCAAGGTGCTCTACCGGCCGAACCGGAATCTGCAACTGCACTGGAGCGCCGACGGCAGCCGCGAAAACCTCAACGCCTCCGGCCGCATACCGGTGGGCGGGCGCGTGCCGCTGCGCCTTCTCGACGCCGACGGCCGGCGCATTCCGCTGCGCGACGCCGCCGGTGAGCCGCTGTTCGAGCAGACGCCGCAGGGCCCGCAGCCGCTCTACCAGACGCAACTGCCGAGTGAAATATTTCGCGCCCTCGGCGGCAGCCCGCGCCGCGCCACCAACGACGGCGAGGGCTTTACCGACCGCTATCTGTGGGGGCTGAGCCAGCAGCTGACCACGAACCTCGGCGGCGGCACTTTCACCGCCATCAGCGGCTATCGCGCCAGCCGCTTTCACTGGGCCGAGGAGTCCACCGGGCTGCCGGCCTTCGTCAGCGACCAGATACTCGGCAACGCGGTGCTGGAAACCCACCGCCAGTTCTCCCAGGAGCTGCGCTGGGCCTCGACCGCGCAGGTGCGGCGCTCACTGGTGCTGGGCGCCTACTATCTCAATGAGTACACCCACCGCAACGAAATCTTCCCGTTCCAGCACGCCACCGCGCGCTCGGACCAGCGCAACAGCACCCACAGCTACGCCCTGTTCGGCGAGCTGCACTATGCCCTCACCCCCGCCCTGGAGCTGAACCTCGGCGGGCGCTACACCTACGACAGAAAATCGCTGCGGCAAAGCGCCAGCAACGGCGGCGCGCCGGCGGTCATTCTGGAGGATTTCCAGCTCAAATCGCGCGGTGACTGGGACGACTTCTCACCGCGCCTGGCGCTGTCCTACCACGCCGCCGACGATCTGATGTTTTACGGCAGCCTCGCCTTCGGTATGAAAAGCGGCGGCTTCCAGGGGGCACCGGGCACCCTGGAGATCGCCCGCCGCACCATTGAGCCGGAGTCCGCCTGGGACTATGAACTGGGCATGAAATCCCAGTGGCTGCGGGACCGGCTGCGACTCAATATCGCCGCCTTCTATACCGACTACCGCGACCTGCAGGTGGTACAGTTCCGCACCACCGATAACTTCGGTGTGTTTGAAACCGACAACGCCGCCTCGGCGACACTGCGCGGCATCGAGTCGGAATTCATCCTGTCGCCGTTCGAGGGCCTGACACTCAGCGGCAGCTATGCATTTCTGCGCGCGACCTACGACAACTACAACGACCCCGAGGGGCGCGAGTTCACCGGCAACCATCTGCGCCAGGCGCCCAAGCACTCGGCCGGCCTGGCGCTGCGTTACCGCCTGCCCGGCTTCGACGGCAGCCTGCAGCTCAACCTGGACTATCGCTTTCAGTCCCAGGGTTTTCGCGAGCCGGACAACAGCGCCACAGTGCAGCCGGCCTTCCGCCTGGTGGACGGCAGCCTCAGCTATGCGCCCCGCGGCCGCCCCTGGAAACTGTCGCTGTGGGGCAAAAATATTTTCGACGAACAGTATATTTCCCATCTGTTTGTGCTCGGTGGCAATGACTACGCTCTCTACGGCACGCCGCGCACTTACGGACTGTCGTTTGCCTGGCACTTTTTTTAACGCTTTGTTTACTCTTTTTTTATTCTTTGCATAAAAACAGGAGGTGGATTCGCCCTGCGGTGTTGTAAGTGGCTATAGCAAGTTATAGCAAATGGCCAGCGGCCGATAACACTGACGGAGAGCGATGATGACCTATTCCAAGCGAACCCACTTGCAGTTATTCACCCTGAGTGCCGCCATCGGCATCTCACCGGCGCTGTCGGCCCAGGGTATCGAAGAAATCGTAGTCACCGCGCAAAAGCGCGCCGAGAGCCTGCAGGATGTGCCACTGGCCATCAGCGCCTTCGGCGGCGAACAGATTCGCGAGGACGGCATCGCCGGCCTCGAGGATATCGGCAGCCGTACCCCCGGCATGGTATTTGCCGCCTTCAGCGCCGGGCAGCCGGAAATCGCCATTCGCGGTATCGGCACCAAGGAAGACGGCGCCGCCGCCAGCGACTCGACCGTGGTCTCCATCGACGATGTGTATATCGCCGCCCGCACCGCCCAGGTATTCGATATTTTCGATCTCGAGCGGGTCGAGGTATTGCGCGGCCCCCAGGGTACTCTGTACGGCAAGAACTCCATCGGCGGCTCGATTAACTTCGTCACTTCCAAGCCCGGCGAGGACACCCGCTTCCGGGTGCGCCAGTCACTGGGGAACTACGGCCGCAATGACACCGGCGCGCTGCTCAGCGGCGCGCTGGCAGCAAACCTGTTCGGCAAAATTTCCTTCAGCCGGCGCGAATCCGACGGCTTTATCGAGCAGCTGCAGACCGGCGCCGACTGGGGCGAGCAGGAGACCCTGGCCTGGCGCGCGCAGCTGCGCTGGCTGCCCGCTGACACTGTGGAAGTCTTATTCAGCATCGACGGCGCCGACGACGAGTTCGGCGCCAGCAACCGCGAACCGGTCGGCGGTGTCGGTCGCTCCGGCAACGGCGACAACCTCGATCCGCTGGCGGTAAACCGGGCCCTGGGCGGCGCCGGCGACCCGTTCAATACGCTGGCCGAAACCGAGGGCTTTACCGATCGCCAGGTCAACGGCTACAGCGCTAAAGTCAACTGGGATCTGGGCGCAGCCGTATTCACGTCGATCACCAGCTACCGCGAAAGTGAGTTCGACTGGCTCGAAGACTCGGAGGGCCTGCCGCCGGCCACCGCCGCACCGGGCTCCGATGCCAGCAGCGGTTTCTTTCTCGACCTCAACAACGCCGCCGTGGAGGACACCGAACAGATCACCCAGGAACTGCGCCTGACCTCGGCCGACAACGCCGCCCTCGACTGGGTGGTGGGGCTGTTTTACAGCCTCGAAGATATCGAGCGCGCCGAGCGCTTTACCTTTACCTCCTTTCTCAGCGACCAGACCTCGTTTCAGCAAAACGACTCCACCACCTGGGCACTCTACGGGCAGGGCTCCTATCCGCTGCGCGACGATCTTTCCCTGACCGCCGGCCTGCGTTATTCTAGCGAAGAAAAAGAAATCAAAGTGGCCAGCGACGTCATTGGTGCCGGCGCCCTGTTGCAGCCCTTTGATCAGGTCCAGGCCGACGAAAGCTGGGACAATACCTCCGGGCGCATCGCCCTGGATTGGACACTGAGCGAGGGTATCTTGCTATACGGCAGCATTTCCACCGGTTTCAAAAGCGGCGGCTTTACCGGTTCGGCCTCCACCGCCGAGCGGGCCACCACCCCGTTCGATCCCGAGGAGGCCACCAGCTACGAAGTCGGTCTCAAGTCCCAGTGGTGGGACAACCGCCTGCGCCTCAATATCAGCACATTTTACACCGACTACGAAGATCTGCAGGTCACCCGTTTCTTCCTGCCGGCCGGCGGCACCTTCGGTGAATTCATTACCGAGAACGCCGCCACCGCCACTATCGACGGTATTGAATTCGAGTTCATGCTGCTGCCGTCAGAGCAGCTGGAACTGGGTGGCAGCTTCGCCTACCTGAATGCCGAGTTCGATGAATTCACCCCCGACACGCCCAACGACGACGGTGCCGGCAACCCGGTGATACCGGATTTTTCCGGTAACAAACTGCGCCAGGCACCGCGCAAAACCGCCAGCTTCTACGGCAAATACAGCTGGTCGCTGCATGACCTCGGCAAATTTTCCGCCAAACTCAACTACCGTTTCCAGGACGAGAGCTTTTACGATCCGGACAACAACGCCCTGGCCGTCATCCCGCGCTATCGCCTCTGGGACGCGCGGCTCGCCTGGCTGTCGCCCGGGGAGGAGTGGGAAGTGGCCGCCTGGGTGAAAAACCTGCGCGACGAGGAGTACCGCACCCACGTCTTTACCCAGCGCGGTGGCGAAATTGCCTTTGCGCCTTTCGGCGCACCGCGGACCTCGGGGATTACGGTAACCTATGATTATTGATCGCCGGCTGTGAGCCGGGCTGACAGCTGACAGCAACCCCGGTTTTTCCGCAGTTTAACTGTTAAGCTGTAAACTGTAAGCTGTCAGCCATAAACCCAAAACCAAGTGCTAACGCCGAGAGCAACCGCCATGCCGCAAGCAGCAAAAGAACCGACACCCGAGCAAATGCGGGTCATCAAGCGACGGGTTCGAATACGGTTTTTTTGCACAGCGGTGGTCTGTGTTCTCTACGGCAGCTTCGCCCTCGGCTACGGCCCGCTGCAGGCGCTGTTTATCGAGAAAACCCCGCCGGCATCGAACATCACATTCGGCCTGGTGTATTTTGTCTTTCTGGTAGTACTGTTTTTGCTGATTGAATTTATCTACCTGAAAGTGGCCAACAGCGGTGAACGGGATCTGCAGAGCAGCGCCGATACGGCCGAGCAGGGGCGGAGCACAACACCATGATCGGGTTCAGGCACAATCACCGCACCACCCTGAGCTGCAGCCTGCTGCTGTGCACCGCACTGCTGCCCGGCACGGCGCTGGCCACCGTCGGCGGCGGAGGCGGCCTCAATACCAGTGCCATCGCGCTGTTTCTGGTGTTTGTGGCGGCAACCCTGTGGATCAGCTACTGGGCCTCACAGCGCACCTCCACCAGCAGCGAGTTCTACACCGCCGGCGGCCAGATCACCGGCCTGCAGAACGGCGCCGCCATCGCCGGCGACTTTATGTCGGCGGCCTCCTTTCTCGGTATTTCGGCACTGATGTACAGCGCCGGTTTCGACGGTCTGATCTTCGGTCTCGGCGCCTTTGCCGGCTGGCCGATTTTACTGTTTCTGCTGTCCGAACGGGTGCGCAACCTGGGGCAGTTCACCTTTACCGACGTGGTGGCCCTGCGGCTGGAAAAGCGCCGCACCCGCATTATTGCCGTGCTCGGCTCCATCTCTGTGGTGATCATGTACCTGATTGCACAGATGGTGGGTGCCGGGAAATTGATCGAACTGTTGTTCGGCCTGCCTTACGAAGTGGCGCTGGTGGTGATCAGCGTACTGGTGATCGCCTATGTCGCCTTTGGCGGTATGCTGGCCACCACCTGGGTACAGATCGTCAAGGCGGTGTTGCTGCTGTTCGGCATTACCGTCATGGCGGTGCTGGTTTTGTACAATACCGGTTTCAGTTTCGAGACACTGCTGAGCCGGGCCGCCGCCACCCATGCCGAGGGCGACGCCATCCTGCAACCCGGCGTGCTCTATCGCGATCCGATACAGGTGGCCACCATCCTGGTTTCCATGATGTTCGGCATACTCGGCCTGCCGCATATTCTGATGCGGCTGTTTACCGTACCCAACGCGCGGGAATCGCGCCGCTCGGCATTCTATGCCTCGCTGTTTATCGGCTATTTTTACCTGTTGTTGATCGTGGTGGGCTTCGGCACGGTGGTCTTCGTCACCGGCAATCCCAAGTATTTCGATGAGGCCGGCGCGCTGATCGGCGGCGGCAATATGGCGGCCATCCACCTCGCCGAGGCCCTCGGCGGCAGCCTGCTGATGGGCTTTATGTCGGCGGTGGCCTTCGCCACCATTCTCGCCGTTGTCGCCGGCCTGACGGTGGCCGGAGCGGCGGCCGTTGCCCACGACCTGTACGCCGAGGTCATCTGCGACGGCAAACCGGACCCGCGCAAGGAGATCAGGCTGACGCGCCTGGTGACGCTGGGGCTGGGCGTACTGGCGGTGGCCCTGGGAGTGGTGTTTCAGCACCAGAATATCGCCATCATCGCCGCGCTGCCGATGGTGGTGGCGGCCAGCGTGAATTTTCCGGTACTGATCCTGTCCATGTACTGGGGCGGCATGACCACCCGCGGCGCCGTGGCCGGCGCCATTGTCGGCTTCGTCTCCTCGATCGGGCTGATGGTGCTGGGCCCCAATGTCTGGGTGGCGATTCTCGGTTACCCGCAGGCGCTGTTTCCCTATGACTACCCGGCGCTGTTTACCATGCCGGCGGCCTTTGCCGCGATCTGGTTGTTTTCGGTTACCGACCGCTCCGCGCGGGCGGCGCTGGATACGCGCGCCTATTCGCAGCTGCTGGTGAAATCCGAACTGCACTCGAACCGTTAGGTAAAAGCACTCAGAATGCCTTATCGCCATCGCTGTGCAACACAGCAGCCCTGGCTGAACACCCGCAGACAGGTCGCGGCGTTTCCGCCACGGCCCTCTATTTCACACGCAAACTCGAAATCGACTGAATCAGCTGGTCCATGACCTGCTGCCTGGTGGTGGTTTTCCGCCACACCAGCCCGATGGTGCGGGTCGGCGCCGGTGCCGTGAACGGGACATAGTGAATACCGCGCTCATTTTCCTGGATCGCAATCTTCGGCATGAAGGTGATGCCGGTGCCCGCTTTCACCATTTGGCGCAGTGTCTCCATGCCGGTCGCCTTGAAGTCCTGCTCTTCGGCAATGCCGTGAAGGCGGCATACCTCCAGTGCCTGATCGCGCAGGCAATGGCCTTCTTCGAGCAACAGCAGGCGCTGCTTTTTCAGTGTTTTTTGTTCGATTGACGGGTGTTGCGTCAGCTCGTGATCGGGCGGTACGGCCAGCAAAAACTCATCGTCAAACAGTTTGTGGCTAACGAGAAAATCATCATACACAGGCAGCGCAAGCAGTGCTGCATCAATTTCACCATGGCGCAGCTTATCAACCAGATTTGCCGTTTTCTCCTCAATCAGAATCAAGCGGATATTAGGCATCGCCTGCTTCAGTTTCGGCACCAGGTGGGGAAAAATATAGGTCGAAAGGGTGGGAAACGCCCCGAGGCGGAATTTGCCGGACAATGGGTCATGGCTGCTTTTGGCAATGTCATTGATGGTATCCACCTCGCGTAAAATACGCCGCGCCGAATGGGCAATATGCTCGCCGACTTCAGTGAGCATCACCCGCCGGTTGGTGCGCTCAAACAGTGTCACACCCAGCTGTTCCTCCAGCTTTTTAATCTGACCACTGAGCGTCGGCTGGCTGACACAGCACTGATCCGCCGCCTGGCCAAAGTGTTCCAGCTCAGCGACGGCCAAAAAATAGCGCAAATCTCTGATATTCATACCGCTCTCTTATCCCCCACAGTTTTCATCTGTATTACAGCCTGCTTTAGGTGTTGCCTATTATTTCTATCGAAAAAAACGATTTTCACGATTTATAAGTTATTGTTATCTTAATTTCAATAGGAAATGGCTATAACAAGTGGTTATAACAATCCCTACCACATACAAGAATTAGGGATATTACTCAGTCATTTTCTATTTAATGGGTGACGGTCCGTGCCGAACCGCTCTTTCCAAGCGCGGCAGGTATCAGCTAAGGAGCACAGTGATGGCCACTGCAGGCAGTACGCTGTAGGTGTCACGCCGGGGCCCCATGCACCGGCGCCCGCCATCACAGCCCCTGATTCAAGCAATGCCGCCGCCGCGGCATAACGACATAACCAGACATAACTAAAGGAAGCACATCATGAAAACACGCAAGCTATTAATGACGGCGACGATGGCGGGTGTCCTGGCCATAGCTGTAACGCCATACTCGGCCATTGGCAAACCCACCGTGAGTAAACCCCAGGGCGCGGTAGGCACCGGCAATGTGGATACCGGTCAGGCGAAAACGAATAAATTCTGGTGGCCGGATCAGTTGGATCTTACGCCGCTGCGAGACCATGATGCACGTTCAAACCCGCTCGGCGACGATTTCAGCTATGCCGAGGCGTTTAAAAAGCTGGACCTGAACGCGGTCAAAAAAGACATCGACACGCTACTGACCGACTCACAGGATTGGTGGCCGGCGGATTTTGGCAACTATGGGCCGTTTTTTATCCGCATGTCATGGCACAGTGCCGGCACCTACCGCACGCTCGACGGGCGCGGCGGTGCCGATGGCGGTCAGATGCGTTTCGATCCGCTCAACAGCTGGCCGGACAATGCCAGCCTGGACAAAGCGCGCCGCCTGCTCTGGCCGGTGAAGCAAAAATATGGCCACAACCTGTCATGGGCGGACCTGATGGTGCTGGCAGGCAATGTCGCGCTGGAGAATATGGGTTTTGAAACCTACGGTTTTGCCGGCGGCCGCACTGACGACTGGGAACCGGATCTGGTGTACTGGGGCCCGGAAGTGGAAATGCTCGCCAGTGACCGCCAGGACAGCGACGGCAAGTTGCAGCGCCCGCTGGGTGCTACCCATATGGGTCTGATCTATGTAAATCCCGAGGGTCCAATGGGCAAACCAGATCCGGTGGGTTCGGCGAAAAATATCCGTATCGCTTTTGGCCGTATGGCAATGAATGACGAGGAAACCGTCGCCCTGATTGCCGGTGGTCACACTTTCGGTAAAATGCACGGCGCCCACAAGCCGTCGGATTGCGTGGCTGCAGAGCCCGCTGCAGCCGCTCTTGAAGAGCAGGGGCTGGGCTGGAAAAACAAGTGCGGCAAAGGCCATTCCGAGGACACCGTCACCAGTGGTCTCGAGGGTGCCTGGACACAGGCGCCAACCCGGTGGACCACACTCTATCTGCAAAACCTGTTGAATTTCGAGTGGCAGCAGACCCGCAGCCCCGGCGGTGCAATTCAGTGGATCCCGACAGATGAGTCGCTGCACACCTCGGTGCCGGATGCGCATATTGAAGGCAAGTTCAACCCGCCGGTGATGACCACAGCGGACCTGGCACTGAAGTTTGACCCGGCCTACAAGAAGATCGCCGAGCGCTTCCTGGCCAACCCCGATGAATACCAGCGGGCGTTTGCGAAAGCCTGGTATAAACTCACCCACCGCGACCTGGGCCCGCGCATACGCTATCTCGGTGCAGAAGTGCCCGCGGAAGTCCTGATCTGGCAAGACCCCATCCCTGCGGTGGACCACAGGCTTGCCAGCGCCAGAGATATTAGAAATCTGAAAAAAGACATTCTGAAATCAGGTTTAACCGTGCCGCAACTGGTGCGCACGGCCTGGGCTTCGGCCTCGAGCTTTCGCGCCGGCGATATGCGCGGTGGCGCCAACGGTGCACGCATCGCACTGGCACCGCAAAAAGACTGGGAGGCCAATAATCCGCGGGAACTGGCCAGGGTGCTGAGAGAATTGGAGGACATCCGCAGCGACTTCAATCGCTCCGGCGCGAAAATATCACTGGCCGACCTGATTGTGCTGGGCGGCGCAGCCGCCATCGAAAAGGCTGCCAGGGATGCCGGCGTCAAGATTGAAGTGCCGTTCCAGCCCGGGCGTGGCGACGCGCTGCAGGCACAGACCGACGTGCAGTCTTTCGCCTTACTGAAGCCTTCGGCCGATGCCTTCCGCAATTATTTCAACGGCAACGCGAGCTACCGCTCACCCGCAGAAATGCTGGTGGATAAGGCCGATCAGCTGAATCTGACCGTACCGGAAATGACAGTTCTGGTCGGCGGTATGCGCGCGCTCGACGCCAATACCGGTGGCGCCAGGCACGGTGTGTTCACCGATAAGCCGGGCACGTTGAGCAACGACTTTTTCGTCAACCTGCTGGACATGTCTACGCAGTGGCGGAAAACCAGAACCGACGGCCTGTATGAAGGCATTGACCGCAAAACAGGTCAGGTCAAGTACACCGCCACCCCGGTCGATCTGATTTTTGGCTCCAACTCCGAGCTCCGCGCCGTTGCTGAAGTCTACGCTTTTGACAACGCCGGCGAGCGCTTTGTCGAGGACTTTGTCGACGCCTGGGTCAAGGTCATGCAACTGGATCGCTTCGATCTCAGGCATAAGCTCTAATGACTCCAATCCTGTAAGGCCGCAAATACGACAGGCAGCCCCCGGTCTCGGCCGGGGGTTTTTCCCCTGTCACGGTGAAAGCAAGTTGGTGGAGGCAAATAGGTAGAAGCCATCTGGTAGAAGAAAGCCGGCAAAAATAGCTTTCATATATTAACTCGTGTGCTTACACTATTTTTTACCTGCCCGGCTTGCCAAGCGCCGCCGGGTGTTAGCAGCGGAAAACAGCGCAGTTACGATTACCGGAAAAACGCCGGGTCTTGCCTGTCTGCCGATACCGGCGGATAAATTGCCTTTAGCCCGGTTTCGCACGCGTGCAAATATCCCGGCTCTTCACCGGGCTTATTTAATTCCCCTAAGATCCTGGCCCGCCCAGCGCGGGCTTTTTTATCAATATTCACCCCGGCGGCGGCCGCGCAGCCATGCGCGGCTACAGGAAGCCGAACGTCACTGGCGCTGGTAGCGACGCAGGTGATAGTCGCCGCTGCCAAAGCTGAACTGGATGGTGGTCAGGCGCTTGAAATAGTGACCGATATCGAGTTCTTCGGTAACACCGATACCGCCGTGTAACTGCACCGCCTCCTGACCGATCAAGCGCGCCGCTTTGCCGATGCGGTTTTTCGCTGCAGATACCGCCTTCGGCGCCACACCGCCGCCGGCATCCAGCTCCAGAGCCGCCATCAGCAGCAGCGACCGCGCCAGCTCGTACTCCATAAACATCTCCGCCATGCGGTGCTGCAAAGCCTGGAAGGCCGCCAGCGGCACGCCGAATTGCTTGCGCGTTTTGGTATATTCCACGGTTTTCTTATAGGCCACTTCCATCGCCCCGACCGCTTCGGCACAAACTGCCAGCGCCGCCCGATCGATCAGCTTCTCAATCGCGGGCAGCGCCTCGCCCGCCTTGCCCAGTAGATTGTCCAGCGGTACTTTAACCTGCTGAAAGCGGATTTCTGCGCCGCGCTGACCGTCAACGGTTTGATAGCTGCGGCGCGTTATACCTTCACTATCGCTGTCAATCAACAGCAGACTGATGCCGCTGCGCTGGCGCTGCGAGCCGGCATTGCGCACCGCCACCAGCAACTGCGCGGCGGCCCCGCCGTTCAATACCACCGCCTTGTGCCCGTCCACCAGCCAGTGGTCGCCATGCTTTTCGGCGCGGGTGGTGATATCGGCGGGATTGTAACGGCTCTGGGCTTCGGCAAAGGCAAAGGCCAGTTGTCGCTGCCCGGCCATCAGCGGGCCGAGTATGTCCTGCTTTTGCCGCTCGCTGCCGAGTTCGGCCACCAGGCCGCCGGCCAGCACGGCACAGGCGAGATAGGGCTCGACGACGATGCCCTTGCCAAATTCCTCCATCACCACCATCAGATCGGCGGCCGAACCGCCGAGGCCGCCGTCGGCCTCGCTGAACGGCACCATCAGCCAGCCGAGTTCGGCAAACAGCTGCCAGTTCTCAGGACTAAAGCCCTCGTCGCGGGCGATAATTTTCTTGCGGGTATCGAAATCGTAATCCTGGGCGACAAATTTGGCGATACTGTCGCGCAGCATCTGCTGCTCTTCGCTGTATGAAAAATCCAAAGCCTTTCTCCCAAACTCACTCGCAAACGGTTACAGACCCAGCACCGCTTTGCAGATAATGTTTTTCTGTATCTCGTTGCTGCCGCCGTAGATCGACGCCTTGCGGTTATTGAAGTAATGCGGCCCGCTGTCGGCCAGGGTGTCCGGGCCGATCATTTCACCCGCGAAGCCGGGGGCAAACTGCTCTTTGACAAATGCCAGGCCGTAGTAACCGGCCACCTCCACCATCAACTCGTCGATCGCCTGCGCCACTTCGGTGCCCTTGATTTTCAGGATCGATGACTCGGGGCCCGGCGCCTGGCCGGTGCTGACCGCGGCCAGGGTGCGCAGCTCGGTATACTCCAGCGCCAGCAGGTCGAACTCCACTGCGGTTACCTTGTCGGCAAAGCTGCTGTCCTGCATCAGCGTAGCGCCGTCGCCGCCGGCGGTTGCCGCGGCCAGCTGCTTGAGCCGCTGCAACTGCTGCTTCGAGGCAGCCACCCGGGCAATGCCGGTGCGTTCATGGGTCAGCAGCAGCTTGGCATAGGTCCAACCCCTGCCCTCCTCGCCGACCAGATTGGCTGCCGGCACCCTGACATTGTCGAAATGCACCTCGTTGACCTCGCGGTGGCCGTCGAGGGTGATAATCGGCGCAACGTTAATACCGGCGGCGGCCATATCGATCAGCAGAAAACTGATCGCCTGCTGGTCCTTTTCCGCCGCCGCGCCGGTGCGCACCAGGCAGAAGATCCAGTCGGCGTAGTGGCCGAAGGTAGTCCAGGTTTTGGTGCCGTTGACGATATAGTCGTCCCCGTCCCTGACCGCGGTGGTCTTCAGCGAGGCCAGGTCGGAGCCGGCATTCGGCTCCGAGTAACCCTGGCACCACCAGACATTGCTGGCGAGAATATCGGGCAGAAAGCGCTGTTTTTGTTCGTCGCTGCCGTAGGTGTAAATCACCGGCGCCACCATTTTCAGCCCAAACGGCACCACCTCCGGCGCCCCCGCCCGGGCGCACTCGTTGGCCCAGATATATTTCTGCGTCGGCGTCCAGCCGGTGCCGCCGTATTCCACCGGCCAGTTCACCGCGGCCCAGCCCTGCTCATAGAGTATTTTCTGCCAGTGGACATAGTCGTCCTTGTTGAGATAAAGACCTTTAAGGATACGCTCGCTGTATTGCGGCGGTAACTTTTCCTGCAGAAACTGCCGCACCTCGTCCCGAAACGCCAGCTCCTGCGGGGAAAAATCTATATTCATCAGCTCAGTCCTCATATGCTAAATTGACCGCCCCGTCGCCGGCTTGCAGGCGCAACTGCGGGCCGCGGTAGCAGAGCAAAACTATCATACAATTCCGCACAGTGGAATTGATGGTGCAAAGATGCTATAAATTGCGCCCCTCGCCGAGGTCCGGGCCAACCTCGCGACCTGACTACAGTAACTGGTGGCAAGCCCGCTCTCAGTGCGGCCAATACCATTGATTGGGAGAAAACTATGTCCATTGTCAGTTATGAACTGCGCGGTGATATCGGTATTGTGCGAGTCAATAATCCCCCGGTTAACGCCCTTTCCCACGCCCTGCGCGAAGGCATAACCAACACCGTCAACGCCGCCCGCGACGACGCCAGCCGGGCGCTGGTAATTGTCTGCGAGGGCAGAACCTTTATCGCCGGCGCCGATATCAGCGAGTTCGGCCAGCCGCCGCGCGCGCCGCTGCTGCCGGATATGCTGCTGGCCATCGAAGCCTCGGACAAGCCGGTGGTGGCCGCCATCCACGGCACCGCTCTCGGCGGCGGTCTCGAAACCGCCCTGGCCTGCCACTACCGCTGTGCCCTGGCCTCCGCCAAGGTGGGGCTGCCGGAGGTGAAGCTGGGGCTGCTGCCGGGCGCCGGCGGCACTCAGCGCGTACCGCGCCTGGCCGGGGTCGCGGCAGCACTCGATATGATTACCAGCGGTGCCCCGCTGGCGGCCGCCCGCGCCGCCGACCTGGGGCTGTTGGACCGGGTCTTTGACGGCGGCGATCTGCTGCAGCAGGCGCTCGACTACAGCCGCGAATTAATCGCTGCCGGCGCACCGGCCAGGCGCGTGCGCGATATCGGCATCGACCCGGCCAGCGCACCGGCCGAACTGTTCAGTCAATACCGCGAGAAACTGGCCAGGCGCGCCCGCGGCCAGCTGGCGCCGCAGCATATCGTCAGCTGCATCGAGGCGGCGGTGAGCCAGCCGATGGACGACGGGCTCACTACCGAGCGGCAGCTGTTTATGGAATGCCTGCAATCGCCGCAGTCGGCGGCCATGCGCCACCTGTTTTTCGCCGAGCGCGAGGCGGCCAAAGTCAAAGACATAGCCAGAGATACGCCGCGACGTGAAATTGCCAGCGTCGGTATCATCGGCGGCGGCACCATGGGCGGCGGTATCGCCATGAACTTTGCCAATGTGGGGATTCCCGTACAGTTGCTGGAGATCAGCGACGAGGCGCTGCAGCGCGGGCTCGGCATTATTACCGGCAATTACGCCGCCACGGTTAAAAAAGGCAAACTGAGCGAAGAACAAGCGGCCCGGCGCCGGCAATTGATCAGCGGTACCACCGACTACGCCGATCTCGCTCAAGTGGACCTGGTCATCGAAGCGGTGTTTGAAAATATCGATATTAAAAAGCAGGTATTTGCCAAGCTCGACACCATTTGCAAGCCGGGCGCCATTCTCGCCACCAATACCTCTTACCAGGATGTCAACGCAATCGCCGCAGCCACCGGGCGACCGCAGGATGTCATCGGCATGCACTTTTTCAGCCCCGCCAATGTCATGCGGCTGCTGGAGGTGGTGCGCGCGGATAAAACTGCCGGCGATGTCATTGCCACCGTCATGCAGCTCGCCAAGGCCATTCATAAAGTGCCGGTGCTGTCCGGTGTCTGCTACGGCTTTATCGGCAATCGCATGCTCGGCCACTACGGTCGCGAGGCGCAGCTGTGCCTGATCGAGGGGGCCACACCGGAGCAGATCGACACGGCACTGCAGAACTGGGGCATGGCCATGGGGCCGCTGGCGGTGGGCGATCTGGCCGGGCTGGATATCGGCTACAAGGCGCGCCAGGGCTTGACTGAGGAACAGAAAGGCGACCCGAAAACCTATGCCATTGCCGACGCCCTGGTGGAAATGGGCCGACTGGGACAGAAATCCGGCAGCGGCTACTATCGCTACGATGCCGAGACCCGCGCGCGTATTGTCGATCCGGCGGTTATGACCGTGGTTGAGGAACAGGCGCAGAAATACGGCATCGAGCGGCGTGCGTTTACCGATGAGGAGATTGTCAATCGCCTGATCTTTGCATTGGTCAACGAGGGCGCCAGAATACTCGAAGAGGGCATCGCCCAGCGCGCCGGTGATATCGATATCGTTTATGTCAACGGCTATGGTTTTCCCGCCTATCGCGGCGGGCCGATGCACTATGCCGACAGTCTGGGGCTGAAAACCGTCTACGAGACTATCTGTGAGTTCCGCGATCGTTTTGGGGAGAAAAACTGGACGCCGGCACCATTGCTGCAACAGCTGGCTGAAGCAGGCAGACGGTTTTCTGATTAGAGGGATGGGAAAGCGGCCCGGAATCGATTGTGGTTGGGTTCGAAGGCCGTTTGAGAGGCTGTGTTTGGCCGGGCAGTTATACAGTGTTATTTACAGCCCCGGATGCATAGAGGCACCGATTTAGTACTTAAACCCACACTCATTGCTACTACACACCCATTTACTACTAAATAGGAGAGCTAGAAATTCTCGTCGGCAGCATGGATCATGCCTGCCTACAACCCGCTATATCTACCCTATATTTTTACACTTGATCTGCGTCAAGTAACCAATAATTTGTTTGACATATCGTCCTTGCCCGGATAGTGTCACCTCCATCATTTGGATTTTTTTCATGTCGCAAGGTATGAGGACAGGTATGTTTTCTTCACGGATCTCTCATGGCTCAGTGGGCTACGCCGTCTTTACGATCTCTTGACAAGTAGGTATTGAACAGATTTAGACACGTACTGTTTTAAATAGCAGGGAGGGTTATTTGTGCTACAGTCGAGTTTTTTTGTGTTTGAGAAGCTATCCCGCTTTTTGTTCTCGTCTTACCCATGGAATTATCTTACTAGCAAGTCTATTAAGTCGCTGATTGGGGCTTTGTTGTTACTTTTGTTAAGCCCACCTGCCACCGCAGCCGAGTTTTATCACGATACCTGTTCGCAGGCCATTGATGCCTGCATAGCTCCCTGTGAAGATTGCTATTTCTATGGTCCCCAGGGGACTCCCTGTGTTGTTCGTTGCCGCAAATGGGCAAGGCGTTATAGCTGTCGTTCGACAGGAGAAGCACATTTTTGTAACATAACTTGTCCGGTAGGCCAGACGGTTAATCGGATCACCGGTCAGTGTGAATTTAAATACTATTGCCCACCACCTTTTTCCTTTAGCGCTGATCGAAGCCAGTGCCATGTCTATTGTGGGGCAGATCAAACCTGGGATGCCTCGCAAAACCGCTGTGTATCGCCTACTGTTGCCGATTCCTGCGGCACTACCAGTCGCAACCCTGTCGACTTTATTCAAGGTAAAAAATATCTCAATGAAAAAATCATCGGTGTGGGGGAGGTTTTTCCCATTGAACTGATTTATCACTACAACAACCAACGCAACTCGGAAAAAACCCATCTGGGTGTGATTGCATCCACGCCTGCAGCCGGTGGCCCTGCAGCCACCATGACGCCGTTGATTTACAACGATTATAACGATCAGTATGCCAACAGTGTGTTGGATATCGATATGGAGATGGGCCTGAAACCCGCCTATGGCAACATAACCCGTTATTGGCGCCATAGCTATGAAGAGGCCCTGCTGCCTCGGCCAAATGGCGGGCACACTCTCTACCAGGGCACGGGTACTGAAATCACATTTGATAGCGCCGGCCTCAGCGCCGCCTATCCCGCTGTCAGTCTGCGCGTACTGAGTGCAACCGAAGTAACAGCGTTTGGTTTTGCGGGGCATATGCTCGAACAAGGGGCAACCAAACCCAGAAAACTGTTTGACGATTTGGGCAGGCTCAGGCGGTTAATCAATACCAATGGCTTGTACCACGAACTCAGTTATGCGGCCAATAGCGTGGATATTACCCGTATCGCACACTCGATTAACGGGCATATCGATTTTACTTACGCCGGCCGTATTACTGGCTCTATCTACAGTTTGGATCATATTGCCAGCAGCTACCCGACCAAGTTAACCGACCATACCGGTCGCGTATCTACTTTGAGTTGGGATCACATACACTACGGCGCTTCGCGAACCTATCGTATGCTTATCAATATCACATCGCCGTACATCGGTAGGAGACCGGCCAGTATGAGGGAGTTTGAGTATGGCGACGCTAACTGGCCCACAGCCATTACCCAGGTTTTCGACCGCGATATTATCGGCGGAACCCGGAAACTCTATGCATCCTTTCAGTATGATACTGACGGTCGGGTCATATACAGTGGCCTGGCCGGTGGTGCCGATGCCATCACCATCGCCTATCCCGACAGTTTGACCCGCCGTGTGACAAACAGCCTCGGCAAAGCAGCAACCTACCGCTTTGCGGAGTTTAATAATGTGCGCCGCTTGCAGAGTGTTACCGGTGAGCCGACGGCTAACTGCATTCAAAGCACTACCCTCTATCAGTACGACAGCGCTGGCAATATCAGCCAGATGAATCGCAATGGGCAGATCACAGTGTATAGCCACAATAGCCGCGGCCTGGAGACTTCGCGTACCGAAGCAGCCGGCACGCCGCAGGCGCGTACCATTACCACTGAGTGGCACGCCGAGTTGGCCCTGCCGTTAAAGATTACTACCCCGGAAAGCATCACAGTGTTTACTTATGACAGCGCCGGGCGCTTATTGACCCGAACCCTGTCAGCGCCGCCACTGCCATAGCCGTAAAGGGATTTGCCATGTCTACGATAAAAAATGCTCTACTCACAGCATGGATCTTGAGTGCATTGCTTGGCAGTGCCGGTCTTCAAGCTGATCAGGTTTGGACTTATACCTACAACACCCTGGGTCTGGTGGAAACTGCCGACGGCCCCCGCACCGATGTAAACGACCTCACCACTTACACCTATGATCCGGCCGGTAACCGCAGCAGCGCCACCAATGCCCTGAACCACCTGGTGCAGTGGCTCGACTACAACGGCCGCGGCCAGCCCGGCCGGATAATCGATGCCAACGGCGTGGAAACCGTATTGACTTACCATATGCGCGGCTGGCTGCTGTCCTCCACCGTGAAAGACCCGGGCGGCGACCCCGCCCGGGATGCGCTGACCCAATACACCTATGATGCGACCGGCCAGCTGACCCGTATCACACTGCCCGACGGCAGCTTTTTACATTACGAATACGATGCGGCGCGCCGGCTCACCGCCATCGAAAACGCCCTCGGCGAGCGCCTCGAATACACCCTGGATGCCGCCGGTAACCGCACCGCCGAGGTCATCAAAAACGGCAGCGGTATGCTGCGCTATACCCTCACCCGCACCTTCGACGAACTCAGCCGGGTGATGGATATCGTTGGCGCAGCCGGGCAGACCACCCATATCGATTACGATGTCAACGACAACCCGACCCAGGTGCTGGACCCCAAAACCCAGCCCACCGGGCAGGCCTACGATGCCCTCAACCGGCTGCTGACGGTAACCGAGCCGACCACGGCGACGGTGAGCTACGCATACGATGATCAGGACCGCCTGATCAAGGTCACCGATCAACGCGGTTTAAGTACCCACTATGTTTACGACGCCTTCGACAACCTGATTGAGCAGCGCAGCCCCGACACCGGCACCACCACCTATAGCCACGATACGGCCGGGAATAGACGGATCCGCACCGATGCCAACCAGGTCGTAACCGAGTATCAGTACGATGCCTTGAATCGGCTGCTGCGTGAAAGCTACCCGGCCGATCCCAGTCTCAACAAGACCTATACCTACGATGACACCGCCAACGGTAACTACGGGATCGGCCGCCTGACCCGCATTGCCGATAAACGGGGACAGATCGATTTTGTCTACGACCATCGCGGCAACCTGATCAGCAAGGTCTATACGATTGAGCTGAACAGCTACCGTATCGACTACGGCTACGATCTGGCCAATAACCTCAGTCAGATCACGTATCCGAGCGGGCGTGAGGTCTTTTATCAGCGCGACGGCAGCGGTCGGGTGACTGCCATCACCACCCGCGCCCACAGCGGTGCGGCCATCGAGCCGGTGATCAGCGCGATTCACTATCAACCCTTTGGCCCGCTGGCTGGCTTGACCTACGGCAACGGCATTGTCCGCACCGTCACCCACGACCTGGATTACCGCATCACCGATATTGAAGACCTGGGCCAGGGAACAGTTCTCGATCTGCACTACCGCTACGATCTCAATAGCAATATCGACCGCTTGGCCGATCAGCAGGCCGCTCAGCACCAGCTGTTCGACTATGACGCTGTCGATCGCCTGATCAGCGCCGACGGTACCTATGGCGCCATCACTTACAGCTACGACGCCGCCGGCAATCGCCTGCAACGGCAGCAGACGATCGACCTGCAGACGCGTACCGATACCTATACCTATGCGCTCGACAGCCACCGGCTCGATCGCGTTGACCGCGACAGTGACGGTACACTGAGCCAGCGCACTTTCAGCTACGACGCCGCCGGCAATACCACGGCGGATAACCGCCCCGGCCAGGCGTTGAGCTTTACTTACAGCGCCGAAAACCGCCTGAGCCTGCTGAGCGATAACAGTGTGCCCAGCAGTGAGTACGGCTATAACGCGCTGGGGCAGCGGGTGGCGAAATTCGTCCATAGCGGCCAGGCCGGCAGCGCCCACTACCACTACGATGAAGCCGGACAACTGCTGGCGGTCAGCCACCCGGAGAGCGGCCGTATCGAGCGGGAATACCTCTATCTCGACAACCGGCGCCTGGGCCTGTTTGTCAGCAGTGCGTTTCAGGGGACCTGGGTGGTGCAGACCGATCCGGTAATCGCTACCCTGACCGCCGGTCAATATCAACAGGCCTACTCTGCCGATGGCTCGGGCGCCACGCTGTACGTAGATCAGAGCAGTGGCGTCGACCACAAGCTGACGGTACAGCGCTTCGATACCGATCGCCGGTATCAGCCGCCGGTCACCCTGGCCAGCAGTGCCGGGCCCATCGATGACTACCGCCTGTACCGCAACGATAACGGCACCATGGCGGTGATCTGGGCCGCCGGCAACCAGACCTACTTCAGCTATTACGATCCGGCCCAGGCGCAATGGCTGACCCCGGCGGACGATCTCACCGCGATCCGCTTCTTTACCGCCACGCTGACGGCGGCAGGCAAGTTGCTGCTGGTTTACAGCGAATACCAGAACGGTTATGTGCACTACAGCCGCGAATACACCCCGGCGGCCGGCTGGAGCACACCGCAGCCCTTTGCCGCGGCCTGGGTACCCGCGGCGATCAAAACCGATAGCGCCGGCAATGCCCTGGCGGTGGTGTTCGATGATTCGCAGGAAGCCAGCAATCTCTATGCGCTGACCGTGCACCGCTACCAGGAAGGCAGCGGCTGGCAGCTCAATCCGATCCATCGGATACAGCGCAATGTCCATGCCCTGTCGTTTGCCGCCGACGACTTTGCCGTCGACA
>JANQMH010000052.1 GCA_028280195.1 Exilibacterium sp. | reverse complement strand
GGCCCGCATCGGTGGCAACTTCGAGCAGGGGTTCGAGCCAGCACAGCCCGCGCGAGCCGTTGCGGATAATCTCCACCTCTTCACCTCGCGCCGCGGCCGCGGCGGCCAGCGCCAGTGCCACTTGATCGGCGCCCAGGGCCAGGGCGGTGGTGTCACAGGGGATATAGATCGCGATGGCCACTATTTTACCTCCACGGGCACAGCGCTCAGTTCGTCCAGCAGCTGATCGAAGCGGGCGCTGTCCACCCGCCCGACAATGCGCCATTGGCCGCCGCTGTCGATACGCAGCGAGGGGCCGCAGGCACAGTTGCCGAGGCAGTAGACCGGCTCCAGGGAAAACTCCCCGTGCGCCGATATCTGCCCGTAGTCGATGCCGAGCGCGCGCTTGGCATGCCGCTCCAACCGACGCGATCCGCGCGCCTGGCAGGCCTCGGCGCAGCAGATCTGCAGCCGCTGCCGCGCCGCTGGCGAGCGGCGAAAATCGCTGTAGAAACTGATGACCCCGTGCACTTCGGCGCGGCTCCGGCGCAGCGCCGCGGCGATCTCCGGCACCGCCTGGTCGGGTATATAACCGAGCTGCTGTTGAATGCCGTGGAGAATCGGCAGCAGTGCGCCGGGTGTGTGCCGCAGGCGGTCGATAACCTGCTCGATCGCTGTGCTGGGGTTGGGGTCACTCATCGCTCGCCACCTTTAATCGGGTAGTCATCGGGCTGACAGTTTGTGTCGGGCTGGCGCTTGGCGTTTAAATAGGCAGTCGTGTGCCTATTTATCGATACCGTTAATAACGTTATCAATACCGGTAATAACGGGCCGGATACCGGCGCGCGGTTTCGCGATTACTGTCTTGCAGCCGCAATACGGTTATATTTTGCAGTTAAAGTAACACCTGCGGATACGGTGATAAATATGAAAATAGCTGCATATATGCTTGCCCGGGGCCGGCGGCGATGAAGCGTATTAAGGTAAGCCCGGCCTGGTCATTTGAAGACGAGTCGGGTCAGCGCCTGGACCCGCAGCTGTTTGTGCTGCTGGCGGCGGTGCACGAGTGCGGCAAATTGACCGCGGCGGCGCGCCTGAGCGGCATTTCCTACCGCCACGGCTGGAACCTGTTAAATCGCTGGGCGGCTTTTTTCGGCGCCGACCTGGTGACCCTGCAGAAGGGCAGGGGCGCGACGCTGACCGCTCTCGGCGAGAAGCTGCTGTGGGCGCAACAGCGGGTGAAGGCGCGTTTCGAGCCGCAGTTGAAAAGCCTCGCGTCCGAGCTGAACCTGGAGATCCAGCGCAACCTGGAGGGCGGCAGCCCGCTGTTGCGGCTGCATGCCAGCCACGGTTACGCCGTCGACCTGCTGCCGGAGTTTGCCGCCGGTTTGCAGCTGGATCTGCAGTACACCAGCGAGGAGCGGGCGCTCGAAGCCATGGCTGCCGGCGCCTGTGATGTGGCCGGTTTCCATGTGCCCACCGATGTCCTCAGCGAGCGGCTGATCGCCACCTTCCGCCGCCACCTGCAGCCGCGCTGCCACCGCATCGTGCGTTTTATCAATCGCCGCCAGGGGCTGATAGTCAGGCCCGGCAACCCGCGCGCGATCGCCGGCCTGGCCGATCTCGCGCGCGCCGGTGTGCGCTTTATCAACCGCCAGCGCAACTCCGGCACGCGCGCCCTGCTCGACGAGCTGCTGCGGCGCGCGGATGTCGCCAGCGCCGGCATCGACGGTTTCGGCAGTGAGGAATACACGCATTCAGCTATCGCCGCCTATGTCGCTGCCGGTATGGCGGATGCCGGTTTCGGCGTCAAGGCGGCGGCCAGCCAGTTCGGGCTGGATTTTATCGAACTGGCCAGCGAACACTATCTGCTGGTGTGTCACCGCAGCATGCTGAAGCGGGCGGCGATGATCAGGCTGCTGCGCAATATCCGCAGTGAGGCCTTCAGCGCCGCAGTGGCGCGCCTGCCCGGATACAGCGCTGACAGCCCGGGCGAGGTGCAGTGTATAAGCGAGGTGATGCCCTGGTTTTGAGCCGCGATGGTTTTACCCGGCTCGCCATTGTGAAGTCTCTGGTATTGAAAGTTTACATTTTGCTACACAATAGTGGCTGAAAGGGTTTGCGGCGCAAAAGTTTAGCTTGTATAACTCGTGCCAGTGGCTGTGCCGGAACTAATCGGTGGGCAGGCCATCCACAGTTAACAACCACTGCCAAGTTTTTGGAGCCGCTCTATGGAAATCAGGTTTGCTAAAATCGCTGCGCTGCTGGCCCTGGCGCTGTCCAGTACCGCCGGCCTTGCCGATGAGCTGAATTACAATGTTTACCACCTGACGGCGGAAGCGCAGCAGCGCGTGCAGAACGATCTGATGAAGGTGACGCTCTCAGCCAGTCATGAGGCCAACCGCGCTGCCGATGCCGCCGCCGCTGTCAATCAGCAGATGCAGTGGGCGCTGAAGCGGGCCCGGGCGAAAAAGCCGCTGACGGTAAGCACCGGCCAGTATCAGACTACCCCGGTTTACCAGAACCGCAAGATTGCCGGCTGGCGCGCGTCGCAGCAATTGCATATCGAAAGCGACAAGTTCAGCGTACTGACCGATATGCTCGGTGAGCTGCAGGAAAAACTCAAGCTCGACGCCATGCAGTTTGTGCCAAAGGTACAGACCCGGCGCCAGACCGAAGACAAGCTGGTAGTGGAAGCGCTGAACCAGTTCAAGACGCGCGCCAAACTGGTGGCATCGACCATGCAGGCGAGCAAGTACGACGTGGTCAACCTGTCCATCAACACCGGTGATTACCGTCCACCCATTCCGCATATGCGCATGGATATGATGGCGATGAAGGCCGAAGGTGTGGCGTCGCCGGCGGTGGAAGCGGGCAGCAGTACTGTCAGTGTTTCGGTCAGCGGCGGCATCCAGCTGCGGCACGACTAGCCTGAGTGTTTAGCGGGCCCGGCGCTATTGCGCATCGTGAAAAATAATGCCGAGTGCCCGGCGGCGCCCGCGCGTAATCGTGCTCACGCCGTGGCGCATAGTGGCCTTGGCATAGCCCCGGGCCGACGGTGTGGGGCGCTCGCGCACGGGAAATATCAGCAGTTGACCCTGCTGCAACGCGGGCACTTCGCAGCGGCTTTGCCGGCGCGGGCGGTTTTCCACCAGGGTGAACTGCCCGCCGGTAAAGTCTTTGTCGGGCCTGGTCAACACGACCACTGCCTGCATGGGAAAGTGCAGCTCGCCGTAGAGGTCCTGATGCAGGCAGTTGTAATCGCCGCGGCCATAGTTGAGCATCAGTGGCGTGGGTCGGGTCTGACCGGCGGCCCGGCAAAGTGCTAGCAGTTGGCAGTGGCCGGCCGGCCATTGGCGGCCGCTGCGCAGCCGCTGCTCCCAGACATTGGCGATCGGCGCCAGTTTTGCGTACAGATAACGCCGCAGTGTTGCCACCACCTCCGGCAGTGGATAGGAAAAATACTTGTATTCGCCGCTGCCAAAACCGTGCCGCCTCATGGCCACGGTTGCGCGAAACCGGTCATGTCGTTCATAGAGTGCGGCCAGCTGCGCGCACTCGGCGCTGCTAAAAATACGCTCGCTCAGCGCATAGCCGCGATCGTCCAGGGCACTGCTAATGGTTTGCCAGTTACACTGATCGAGTTTTTCCAGGTAGTTCACAGTGCGGTCACTCGACAGCTCGAGCCTTCGAGGTACGCCGCCTGCGCTCGGCCTCGATCAGCGCCCGTTTGCGCTCACCGCCCCAGCGATAGCCGCCCAGCGAACCGTCGCTGCGCAGCACCCGGTGGCAGGGTATCAGCAGGGCGATGCGGTTGGCGCCGCAGGCATTGGCCGCCGCGCGGGTGGATTGCGGCGCGCCGATACCGCGGGCGACTTCGGCATAACTGGCCACCTCGCCCTCCTTGACGCTCATCAAAAAACGCCAGACACGAAGCTGAAAGGCGGTGCCTTTTACATGCAGGGGAATAGGCGGCAGCGGCTCACCGTGCTCGAGATGGCTTTCCAGTGCCTCGATCCAGAGATTCAGCTCGGGTGTGGTTTCAGCGGCACAGCGGCGCAGCTGCGCGTTGGGGTATTCGCTGCGCAGAGCAGCGGTCAACTCGCCTTCTGCATCGCCAAAATGGACACAACATACACCGCGATCGGTGGCGGCCATCAGCAGGTGTCCGAATGTGGTGCGGCGGATGGCGTAGGTGATCTGCTCGCCGCGCCCGCCGGCGCGGTAGGCCGACGGGGTCATGCCCAGGCGCCCGTCCACCTGCTCATAGACCCGGCTGGTAGAACCGAAGCCGGCGGAAAAAATGGCGCCGGTAACTTCGTCGCCCCGGCGCAGGGCGGCTTTGAGTTTCGCCAGTCGGGCGGCGTTCTGGTACTGCTTCGGCGATACGCCAAAGGCCGCTTTAAAACGCCGCTGCAGGTGAAAAGTACTGAGGTCGAACTGTTTCGATAGCGTCGCCAATGTCAGTGTCTGCTCGGCGCGCGCGTCGATGAAGTGCGCCACCTCAGCCATCAGGTCGGCGGGCGCCGCCGCATTTTCCGCTTGCCGGTCGGCCCGGTCTTCAACGTGTTTGTCGCTCATGGCTGTCACCCCGATAGGCTTGGAGGGCGGTAGCGATTGCGGCCCCCGGGTTATTTGGAAACGGTTATTTGGACAGCCCAAACTGTAGATGGCGCGGCTCAGGCTTGCACTCCGTTTCTTGCGGCGGATCGAAAATGCCCGTCCATTTCCGCCGCCAGATAGGCGAGGGCGGCATAGGCGGCGACATTCTGGCTGAGCTTGCGCGGGTCGATTTTGTCCAGCGTATCGTCGGGTGTATGGTGCAGATCGAAGTAGCCCCAGCCATTCCGAATCAGCCCGGCCACCGGGACACCGGCTTCGCGCAGAGATTTCATGTCCGGCCCGCCGCAGGCAGTATTGTTGCCCGGGCCGATGCCCAGTGGCCGCAGTACCTGCGCCATGGTCCTGGCCAGTGGCAGTTTCTCCTCGGCCACGCGGGTGTCGAAGCGCCAGATTTTATCGGCGCCGAAATCCGACTCGGCGGCAATGATATGCTTTGCCAGTTGCCCGCGATGGCTGTCGGCATAGGCCTTTGCGCCGACCAGACCGACTTCCTCGGCGCCGAACAGCACCACGCGAATGGTGTGCTTGGGGCGGCGCTGCAGGGTGCCCATAACGGTTTTGGCGGCTGCGACCACAATGCCGACACCGGCGCCATCATCGACGGCGCCGGTGCCCAGGTCCCAGAAATCCAGATGGGCGCCGATCAGTGCGATTTCGTCGGGGTTTTTGCGCCCGGGAATTTCACCGATGACATTGCCGGAGGGCACCGGCGCACTGCTGCGCGGCGTCAGTGCCAGGCGCAGCTGTACGCCTTTGCCGCGACTCAGCACCCGCGCCAGCTGATCGGCCTCGGTGCCGGCCAGGCGCGGCCCCACTTCAGTGGTCAGCGATTCGACCACCTGATAACTGACATTGCTCTGCAGAGCGGCGTCCATCAGCTCGGCGGCGGTCTGGCGCATTGTCACCGTCAGCAGTTCATCGGCGGCAAAGCTGGCCTGGGTCATCCACAACACACTGCTCAACAAGGCAATAATCGAATAGCGCATGGGGACTGTGTCCTGTTTTAAAGGTATTGGCAGGCGACAGGGGAACCCGGAAGGATACCGTCAGCCGAAGGATAAAGAGGCCGTAGCGTAAATGTGTAGATCAGAAATGTGAAGTTAGTCGGGTTTACTGTACTTGCCTGGTATTGCGGGATACGTGTAAATTAGTGGGTTCGCTTGGTCATTTATGGCCAGGCGTATACGGCCCTTACAATGCAGGCCAGGTGGGATTTGGACAGTTCGGGAAGTGAAGAGGCCGAGAAGTGAGGGGTAAAAAATGATGATGGTCCCTGTTGATGTCGACGAGGCGGTGCTGCCGGCTGTTTACACCGCAACACTGGTGCGACTGCTGGCGCGCGAGGGTCACACCGAGGCGGCGCTGCTGGAGCACAGTGAACTCAGCGCGGCGCAACTGCGCGAGAATGGCAACAAGGTCAGCTTTCGCCAGCACCGGCAAGTCGTGCGCAACGCTTTGCGACTCAGTGACAGGCGGCATTTAGGGTTGGAGTTCGGCAGGTGCTTCGATGTGAATGCCCTGGCAGCAATCGGCAAAATTGCCGCCAGCCGCAAAACCCTCGCTGAGGCCATCGACGCACTGGTCAGTTATTTCCGGGCGCAGATGCCGCTGCTGCACATAGAGTTTTATCGCGGCGGCGGCAAGGCGTTTGTGCTAATGACCGAAGCGCTGGACTACGACGATATTGGCGAGTTTATGTTCGAGAGTTTTATCAGTACCGCCGATGCCGTGCTGGCGGGGCTGCTGAGTAACTGCGAGCCGGTGGTGCGCGCCCAGTGCCGCCGGCCGGCCGCCGCCGACTGGTCCCGGCACGACAAGGCGCTGCGCTTTCCGGTGTCGTTCGGCCAGCAGCGCGACGCGCTGGAATTCTATACCGGCTATCTCGATCTGCAGCTGCCCGCCGTCGCGCCGATAACTGCCAGAGCGGCGCAGAAACTGCTGTTCAAACTCGGTGCCCGCGGTGATCTGGCGGCGCAGATAAGATATCTGCTGCTGCAGAACCTCGGCCATTTCCCGGGGCTGGAAGCCGCCGCGGCGCAACTGCGCATGTCGCCGCGAACCCTGCGGCGCAAACTGCAGCAGATCAATACCACTTACCAGACCATTCTCGATGAAACGCGCCAGCAGCTGGCGACGCGCTATCTCAGCCGCACGCAGATGTCGGTGCAGGAGATCGCAGGTGTGCTGGGCTATACCGACCCCTCCAATTTTGGCAGGGCCTTTCGCAAGTGGACGGGGCGTTCGCCGTCCGATCTGCGCCGCTAGCGCGGCGCCGGCCGCCGCAGCGATGAAAACTGCCGCAGCGATGAAAACTGCCAGAGCGATGAAAACTGCCGGAGCGATGAAAACCGCCGGAGCAATGAAAACCGCCGGAGCGATGACAGTAGTCGCCGACGAAAATATCCCCCTGGTCAGCGAGTTTTTTACCCCGTTTGGCACGGTGCTGACCCTCCCGGGACGGGCACTGAGTGCCGAACATGTGGCCGATGCCGACATTGTACTGGTGCGCTCGGTCACCCGGGTCGATGCCGCGCTGTTACGGCACAGCCGCGCGCGGTTCATCGGCACCTGCACGATCGGTACGGACCATCTCGATTGTGACTATCTGCAGTCCCGGGGTATCGGCTATGCCAATGCGCCCGGGTCCAATGCCAACTCGGTGATTGAATATGTGTTCAGCAGCCTGTGTGCGCTGGACATCGACTGGCGGCAAAAAACCGTGGGCATCATCGGTTGCGGCAATGTCGGCGGCGGCCTGTTTCGCCGCTTGCGGGCGCTGGGGGTCGACTGCCGTTGCTATGACCCGTTTCTCGATACCGCAGCCAACCCGGCGCTGGTCGGTCTCGGCGCCGCGCTCGACAGCGATATCGTCTGCCTGCACACACCGCTGACCCGCAGCGGACCCCACCCCAGCTACCACCTGCTGGGCGAGGCCGAACTGGCGCAGCTCAGACCCGGGTGCGTGCTGATTAATGCCGGCCGCGGCGGCGCCGTCGACAGCCGTGCCCTGCAGCACAGGCTGCGCGCCGGCGACGGACTGCAGGCGGTACTGGATGTGTGGGAGTCGGAGCCGGATATCGAGCCCGAACTGCTCGAGTGTACAGCGCTGGGCACGGCGCATATTGCCGGTTACAGTCATGACGGCAAAGTGCGCGGCACCGAGATGGTGTTTGCCGCCGCCTGCCGCCATTTTGATATTGCCTGCAAAGCGCCGCCCCGGGCGCCTGCGCCCGCCGGACCTGCGCGGTCGATCGAGGTGGCTGCTGCCGCGAGTGAATGGCGACAGATCACTGCTGCGGTATTGCAGGCCTACGATATACGCGCCGACGACCGCCGGCTGCGGCGCGCAGTCGCTGCGGTAGAGCCTGTCGGCCGGGCTTTTGACCGGCTGCGCAGGGATTATCCGCTGCGGCGCGAGTTCGATTACTTTTCACTGCCGGCCTCGACGCTGAAACCGGCGGCGCGGCAGGTGCTGCAGGGGCTGGGTTTTAGGTAAAAGAAACCGCTTATAAAGAAAAAAGTCGCACGGCAGAGCTGCCGGCGACTTTGGGTAAAGTCCAGTCACCCAGTGTTAGAGGAGAGAGAATGGGGGTCTTACGGCTTACTGCCGGAACCCCGTTTGTTATTCTGCAATGCATCCAGGGCCTGTTCGATCATGGCCTCGGTAATCGGTACTTCCCTGCCGTCTGCATCGATAACGGCACCGCCGCGAAAATCGGGCCGCGCCGCGCCGGCCTGCGGCTGCTGCGCTGCCCCGGCGGCGGTGCTGTTGCCCGCCGCCGGCGGATCTGAATCAGTCATGCCTGCTACCCTTCAACGTTATCTGAATCCGGCCCCTGGCAGTTGCCGGGCTAGCCGGATTGAGCGGCGCTTGCCGGTGCATTTTCACAGCGGGTTCCAACAGTATAGGCCGCTGCTTGCCGTTGCCGCGGTGGTTGTGCGCGCGGGCAATAGACTGAAAATGCATAAGTTACCGCCGTGCGCCGCGGCCGGTTAGGTCCGACTAACCTCAGACTGCGCTGACCCGGCGGACACCCCGGCGGACACCCGGGCGAACACATTGTACCGACTTGCAGGTTTGTTACACTGGCGGCTTTTTGGCAGTGTGAAGTATGTCTACATCGCTCTTTCGGCTCGGCCTGATTGTCAATCCGGTGGCCGGTGTGGGTGGGCCCGCCGGCCTCAAGGGCAGCGACGGCGCCGCCACCTTGCAGGCGGCGCTGGCCCGCGGTGTGGCCCTGCGCGCCGGGCCGCGCGCTGCGCGGGCGCTGGCGCCGCTCGAGGGTTTGCGCGACCGCATTGATTTATTGACTTATCCCGGCGCCATGGGGGAGACGGCAGCGCGGGCGGCCGGGTTTACCCCGCGGGTGCTGGGACACCTCGAGGGCGACCACACCGCCGCCGAAGATACGGTGCGTGCGGCGCGCCTGCTGTGCGCAGCGGGCCTGGACCTGCTGGTATTTACCGGCGGCGATGGCACGGCCCGGGATATCTACAACGCCATCGGTTGCGGTCAGCCGGTTTTAGGGGTGCCGGCCGGCGTCAAAATGCATTCCGGTGTCTATGCGGTCTCGCCGGAGGCGGCGGGCGAACTGGTTGCGCTGCTGGTCAATGCCGGCCTGGTGTCGGTCAGTGAACAGGAGGTGCGGGATATCGATGAGGAGGCGTTCCGCGCCGGCGTGGTCAAAACCCGCTACTACGGCGAGCTGGCTGTGCCCGGCATCGGCGGTTTTGTGCAGCAGGTCAAGCAGGGTGGGCGCGAGGTGGAAGCGCTGGTGCTGGCCGATATCGCCGCCGATCTGGTCGAGCAGATGCAGGACGATACGCTCTATATTATCGGCCCCGGTTCCACTACCCGCGCGGTGATGGAGGAACTGGGCCTGGACAATACCCTGCTGGGCGTGGATGTGGTGCAGAACCGCGCTCTGCTGGCGCGGGATGCCAGCGGGCCCGAACTGGAGAATCTGCTGGCCGCCCACGACGGCCCGGTAAAAGCCGTGATTACTGCGATTGGCGGCCAGGGGCATATTCTCGGCCGCGGCAACCAGCAGTTGACACCGGCGGTATTGCGCCGTGTCGGCCGCGATAACCTGATCGTAGTTGCCACCAAGACCAAGATCAAAGGGCTGCAGGGACGGCCGCTGCTGGTGGACAGCCACGACCCGCAGCTGGACCGCGATCTGGCCGGCTATATCCGCGTGCTGACCGGCTATCGGGACACCATTCTCTACCCGGTCGGCCGTGGCGACTGAGGCGCACTGGCGGGCTGTCGACAGTGCCCTGCAGCAGCTCGGCGGCGATAGCCGCCGCCTGCTGCACGGTCGCGGCGGGTGCTTTGCGGGGTGGGAGTTTTTGTGTCTCGATTATTTTGCCCCGGTGCTGCTTGCAACCCTGTACGGGCAACTGCAGCCACAGCTGCAAATCCGCCTCAGCCGCCGCCTGGCAGCGGCTGCGCGGCAGTATGGCCTGGAGGCGGTGGTGGTGCAGCGGCGCTACCGCGGCGGCGCGGCCTGTGAAATCGTCTACGGGCAGCTGCCCCGCAATCCTGTCGCGCGCCGCGGTGAGCTGTGTTTTGGCATCGATCTCGACGGGCGCCAGAATATCGGTTTTTTCCTCGATATGGAGCCCGGGCGCCGCTGGCTGCAGCAGCGAGTCGCCGGTAAGCGGGTGCTCAACCTGTTCGCCTATACCTGCAGCTTCTCGGTGGTGGCGCAGGCGGCCGGGGCGGAATGGGTGCTGAATGTGGATATGAGCCGTGCCGCGCTCGAGCGCGGCCGGGAAAACCACCGCCTGAATGGGCTGGCGCCGGCTGCGGTCAGTTATCTGGCGGTGGATATCATGAAGTCCTGGGGGCGTATCGGCCGTCGCGGACCTTATGATATGGCGTTGATCGATCCGCCCTCGTATCAGCCCGGCAGCTTTGTGGCGGGCAGGGATTACGGCCGGGTAATTCGCCGCATCCCGCAGCTGCTGAAGCCCGGCGGCGATATACTGCTGTGCCTGAATGCGCCGGAGCTGGGTGAGGACTTTCTGCTGCGGCTGCTGGCGGTCGAGTGCCCCGGCTGCCGCGTGGTGGAGCGCCTGGCCGCCCATCCCGATTTTCCCGACCGCGATCCGCAACGGGGGTTGAAATTGTTGCATTGCCGTTATGAGCCGGCGTAAACCGACCCGGGTGGCACAAAAGCACCGGCATATAAACACCTAAGCATAGTGACGGGCCTGCAACAGAAGCTGGTGCATACACTGCCGGATACGCGCCGAAGAGCGGCTTTTCAGTGCCTGGCGCAGCTGGCTGACATTGGTCTGCTCGATGGCTTTGACCGAATCGGGCAGTGCTGCGGCGGCGGTTTCGCCAGTGAGGGGGTCGGCGACAAACGTGGAGCGGGTCGATAACAGGGTAAAGCCTTTGTGGCTCAGGCAGGTCTGGTCTAGCGCCTCCTGGCGGATGGTTTCTCCATAGCTGAGATAATTGGCCTCGGCCAGCCAGATCATGGTGCTGAAGCAGGCCTGGTGGCGCTCGCTGTGCAGGCCGAACTCGTCGGGTGTGTCAGGCCCGGCGATATCCTCGACATAGAGGATGCTCTTGCGCGGAAAGCTGCCGTAGAGCTGTGTCAGCACCCGGGCGGCGTCCTTGTAGAAGTCGTCGATATGAATATCACTCACGCGGCTCAGTCCGGAGAATAAGTATCGAGAAATTGTGCAAAGCGCTGCAGCGCATCGTCCAGCTCATCGACCCGCGGTAAAAACACCACCCGGAAGTGATCGGGCTCGGGCCAGTTGAAGGCGGTGCCCTGCACCAGCAGGATCTTTTCCCGGCTCAGAAAATCCAGCACCAGCTGCTGGTCGTCGCGGATTTTATGGACATCCAGATCCAGTTTCGGAAACAGGTAAATCGCCCCCTTGGGCTTGACGCAGGAGACGCCGGGTATATCGTTGATGCGCTTCCAGGCCAGGTCGCGCTGCTCGCGCAGCCGGCCGCCGGGCAGGATCAGTTCGTTGATGCTCTGATAACCGCCCAGTGCCGTCTGTACCGCAAACATCGCCGGCACATTGGCGCACAGGCGCATCGAGGCCAGCATTTCCACCCCCGCCATATAGCCCTGGGCGCGCTGCTTGGCGCCGCTGATGACCATCCAGCCGGAGCGAAAGCCGGCCAGGCGATAGGCCTTGGACAGGCCGTTAAAGCTCAGGCAGATCACATCCGGGGCCAGGCGCGCCAGCGGTATGAACTCGGCGTCATCATAGAGAATTTTACTGTAGATCTCGTCGGCGAAAATAATCAGATTATGTACCCGCGCCAGCTCCACGATCTGCTCCAGCAGTGCCCGGCTGTAGACCGCACCGGTGGGATTGTTGGGATTGATGACGACGATACCGCGGGTTTTATCGGTGATTTTGCCGGCGATATCGGCGAGATCGGGAAACCAGTCGGCCTGTTCGTCGCAGCGGTAGTGCAGCGGTTTGCCGCCGGCCAGGTTGACCGCGGCGGTCCACAGCGGGTAGTCGGGGGAGGGCACCAGGATCTCGTCGCCGTTGTTGAGCAGTGCCTGCATGGCCATGACTATCAGCTCGCTGACGCCGTTGCCGAGGAAGATATCGTCGATTTCCACATTGGGAATCTGCAGCCGCTGGCTCTCCTGCATCACCGCCTTGCGCGCCGCGAACAGCCCGTGAGACTCGGTATAACCCTGGGCGTGGCGCAGGTTGTAAATCACATCGAGCATGATTTCATCCGGGGCCTCGAAGCCGAAGGGCGCGGGGTTGCCGATATTGAGCTTTAAAATGCGGTGGCCCTCCTCCTCGAGGCGGTGGGCATGGTCGAGTACCGGCCCGCGAATGTCGTAACAGACCCCGTGCAGCTTGTCCGATTTATCAATAGCGCTCATATGCAGTAGTATGCCTGTGTATTGCCGCCCGC
Source organism: Exilibacterium sp. (assembly GCA_028280195.1). GTDB lineage: Bacteria > Pseudomonadota > Gammaproteobacteria > Pseudomonadales > Cellvibrionaceae > Exilibacterium. Next base: position 128,273 of record JANQMH010000052.1, on the reverse strand, counting down.
CCGTGCCGGGGGTGGCGGCAGCCAGCGAAAAAAGGTGAAATTATGGCAGATCAGGTTGTAAAAGACGACGCCCACTGGCGCCGGCATCTGAGCCCGGAGGAGTACCGTATCTGCAGGGAGAAGGGCACCGAGCCCGCCTTTAGCGGTGCCTACTGGGACACCAAGGAGGCCGGCACCTATCTGTGCCGCTGCTGCGGCAAGCCGCTTTTTTCCTCGGAGACCAAGTACGATTCCGGTTCCGGCTGGCCGAGCTTTTATCAGCCTGTGGATGCCGGCGCTATCGCCGAGCACAACGACTGCAGCTTTGGCATGCAGCGCACCGAGGTCACCTGCCGCCACTGTGGCTGCCACCTGGGGCATGTTTTTAACGACGGCCCGGCGCCCACTGGTCTGCGCTACTGTATCAACTCGGCCTCCCTCGAGTTGGAGAAATCCGCAGGCGGCAGCTAGGCGGCCGTCCCTGTGCCGTAGCCGCATCACTGGAGAAACAGACACTATGACCGAAGCAAGTAAACCCTGGACCCGCTGGCTGCTGGTGCTGCAGGCGCTGTTACTGTTGCTGGCGGCGCTCGGCCCCCTGAGCCACAATCTGGATCTGCTGCCGTTCAGGCCGGCCTTTCTGGCTATGCTGCTGGGTATCGGGCTGGCCTTTGTGGTGGCGGTGGTGGCCCTGCTGGTATTGCTGTGGTCCTGGATAAAGCGCGCCGCTCACTGGCGCACCTACGCCGTCTGGGCCGCGGTCGCCGGCTTGGCGCCGGTGCTGATCGTGATTACCGCGGTGGGCCCGAAAAACTTCAGCGTGCCGCCGATCCACGATATTTCCACCGATACCGCCAATCCACCCGAGTTTGTCGCCGCCAGGCGCGAGCGCTCGGCCGAGCAGAACAGTCTCGAGCACGCCGGCGAGAAGCTGGCCGAGCTGCAGCGCCAGGCCTACCCCGAGGTGGCGCCGATGCTGTCGGATCTGCCCGTGGATCGGGCCTTTGCCCGCAGTCTTGCCGCGGTAGAGCAGCTCGGCTGGCAGTTGCTGGCACAGGACCCCGCCAGCGGCCGTATCGAGGCCACTGACGAGACGGCCCTGTTCGGTTTCAAGGACGATATTGTGATCCGGGTTGCGCCGACAGCTGAGGGCAGTCGCATAGATACCCGTTCGGTGTCCCGGGTCGGCCAGAGCGATCTGGGTGCCAATGCCGCGCGCATATTGCGCTTTCAGCGGGCGTTTAAGGGGGAGTAGAGCTGACAGCTTACAGTCAACGGCTTACAGTTGGACCCGGCACGAGTTGCTGTGAGCTGTACCCTGTCAGCTGTAGGCTTGCTCAATCGTAGATCCTTTTCTTCTTCCAGCTCTCGTCCTCACCAAAGTTGTCCCAGGCTTGTTTGGCCGCCTGATCTTCCTCCGTATCCGGACTGGCCGATTGCGGCTCCTCTGCGGCGACTTTGGCCTCCAGCTGCTGGATTACCCCGCTGAGTTTACTTATCTGCTGTTGATAAGTGCCGTCGCCGTTCTCCTTGGACAGCAGCTTGTGTGCGAGTGTGTAGTAGTGCAGCGCCAGCCGGGTTTTTTTATTCTGCTGTGCCTGTTTGGCATTGTGGCTGTAGGCCTCGACAGAGATCTTCAGCACCAGCTGCTTGATCTGGCGGCGGTAGATCTCGGCCTGCTGAGCTTTTACGCTGCGGCGTTTTTCCAGGTTGGCGATAAAGGCGTTTAGCTCCTGCAGATGGCGCCTGACCTCCTTAATCTGCTGTGGGTTTTGCAGAGGCGCGGATTTGGCGGACTTAGGCTTGCTCTGTATCTCCCGCATCTGGTTGGTATAGAGCTGCAGCTCATCCAGGTGCGCCGGGTTTTTGGGGTCGAGCTTGGCCAGTTGCTGGCAGACATCGATCAGGCAGCGGTGCACCAGCACCACCAGATCGGTGGTGAGAAAGTTCGGCGGAAAGCCGCTCAGCATGTACTTGAAGTTGCGCGAGCGGGTTTTCAGCGCCTGCAGCAGCCGCTGTTTCTGCTTGTCGCGATGCTGCGCCGACTGGGAAACGACCGCATAGCCCACCAGGGCGGTGAGGGCGACAACGACGATAATGGCGATAGAAATGGCTGACATAGTCTTATGCTAGTCATTTGCCTGCCAGCTTGCAAACGCCGCCACAGCGGCGGCGCCAGGCTCCCGAAATACCGCTAAGTCCTTGTTTCCAAAAAAGTTAAAAAAGCCGGCAAAGGTGTTGACAGGGGCCTGGCGGCTACTTAGAATGCGCTCCACTTCCAATATCGAGCCCGGTAGGGGTGCGTATTAGTGCGATGGCCAGCGCGATATTGGTATACTAGGTCCCCTTCGTCTAGAGGCCTAGGACACCGCCCTTTCACGGCGGTAACAGGGGTTCGACTCCCCTAGGGGACGCCATTTTGCGGGAATAGCTCAGTTGGTAGAGCACAACCTTGCCAAGGTTGGGGTCGCGAGTTCGAGTCTCGTTTCCCGCTCCAGATTTCTTCTTTTAAATCAATCAGTTGTGTTTTCAGGGTGGTCGAGTGGCCCACTTTTGCAATCGATGGCCCTAATCGCTTGCGACATCAGGCTTTTCTGAGCTTCATTTTCCCGTTTACGAATCCATTTCGCATAGGTTTCAAAAAACTCTTGTAGGCTATGGCCGAGTTGTTCAGCCATATAAGCAGGGGCTTCGCTTTGAGGGCGACTGCTTTTGTGCGATAGATCGTGATTAGTTAAGCTGCCTATTGTAAGTGCGCTCTCATCATTACGTAGACTCGCTTCTCAAGACATTTTGCCGAAATATAGCTTTCAATTGCTTTGCGGCCTACATTATTATTTCGCTCTTGACGTAAATGCACTCAGTCAAAGGAAGGAAATGTTATGAGCGCACCCTGTCAGGATAAATGTGTCGGTCAAGTTATTGGCGCATCCCTTTCAATCAATGGTATTCCTCGCAGCAAAGAAGATCAGAACGCCATTCAAAAATGCGTCCCCAACGCTATTGAGAAAGCCCGGAAGATTGCAGAAGAAGAACAAGCCCGCAAAATAAGGGAAGGCAATCAAGTTGATCCTAGCGATTCACAGCGGGAACTTGGCGTAGAACAGACGATGGCAGGTGCGGATTCCGCGAAGCAGGCTGAATTGATTGATAACGGCGTATTGTGCGCGGTGAGCTGTTGCTGTCTTCAAAACCCTATTTCTGGTTCAGGTGCACAGGAACTAAAGCAGCAGTGTATTGACAGCGTATTTAAAGAGGCAGATAAGGCCATGAATTACAAAAGTCGCTATAAATCCGAAATTTGGTGGAATATGAACAAAGAAACTACCGGCATTCCAACACCCTTTATGCATCGGGATAAGAATGACGCAAATACCACCGAACCTTCCCGTTTTCCGATGGGGCGCGTTAAAAAAGAAGTGGAGGGGTTTACACCAGGGTTAGGTTATTTACGTCGCACAGATGTGGTTATGGTTTCAGATTCAAATGAACCGCCGGGAGAAGGGAATATAGATAAGGTGATTGAGATGAAGTTTGGGGGTGATCAACGGGATGAGAAACAAGACAAAGCATATACTGACATTGCCGGAGGTATTGATAATTACCAAGTTTATCGTGTAGGAGGTAAACCGAAACAAAAAGGTGAAAGCCAATGCAACTGTGACAATCCTATGCTACCAGTGGAATAAGCACTGAAGGGAGAAAATTCCATGACCTTATCCTCAAAAGAGCTAAGCCGGCGGCCTCTCGCATATTACAAGGATGGCGCTCCTGCTGCGGTGTTGGGTTTATCGATGGAGTTCTATTTTGGCTCACCGGGCAAGAGGGAACGACGGCTAGCGTTGATTGATGCTATTGAGCAATATTGCCAGCAAGCTCAAGGCCAACTCGTACAATACTATATTGACGGTGACAAACAATTTCGACAGATAAAAAAAGATGAGTTACCAGAAGCAAGTCTTCTGCAGTCGATGGTAGATGACAAACCAGACTTTCAATTTAATACGGGTAGCGGAATTAATGGAGTGGCTTCATGCTGGTCGTCGATTGCTTTGGCCGAAAAAGTGATGCGTGCCAATTACCTGGGTTACTTATTATTAACCTATCCGGTCGTAATTCTTGAACAAATCGGCATGGAAAGCTTTATTCGCCAGTTTGCCACCTTATGTAATGCTCTGAATGTCGAGCACGCCTATGCTGGGTACAGTGCCATATTTCCTTCAGATGTAGGTAGCAGGAATGCAGCCTGCGAAGTCATTGGTAATGTGTTAATGGCCTATCCAGGTTTGGATGCCTACAGTTTAAATACCACATCTTCAAACTGTGAAAATGGCATTAAATCTGTAAATTTCCTCACGGCGGTTTCTCATCGCTTACTTGAAAAAGCTGGTGGCACACAAGCGGTATTAGCTAATTTAGACTCGCAGGTTTGGCAGTGCGAATACAACAACGGCATTATTTTTCAGGCGGGGCAACAACCAGAGCTGGGTTCGCCGGATCAACTGCCACCTGCTTATGTGGCATTAGGCAAAGCTCTAAAGCCTGTTCGGGCTGACTTTAATAAAACCCTGTTTTATGATCCCAAAGGAGAGGACAATAAAGCGTTTACTCAACGCTGGTTAAGCAGGTTTGATGGATAGATTTTTTAGATGTCGTGTGCTGGTTGGGGGCAGTACTGATTTTGCCAAATTATAGGTCATTGTGTATTAGTGTAAAGTTAGAGGTGTAAAGTTAGAGGTTTCTATATAATCTGACAGTCTGTAACTGCCTATAAGCGGCCAATCAGGGCGCTAAGATTTAACATCTACTACGGGCTGTGACCGGTCAAGAGCTGTCCTTAAGGCTGTCAAAGTTCCTTTGTCTGTTCTTTGCTCTAAGCTGTCGCTCAATAAATCCCATTGATTATCCAAAATGGACTGAGTAGTATGAATCGCTTACAAGCCTAAAAGGGGACATTGGAGAAGTAACTATGATTCAACAGTACACAATAAAGTCATATGAAGATGTTTACTCCATTGGATGGTTGTTAACACAATGGGTTTTTCGTGGGCAAGCGAACGAAACCTAGCCTCAGCTTTTACTGAGGATTAACTACCCAGAAATGAAGATTTTTTCTTCCATACATATCTTCAACATAACCTCAGTAGTCACTGAGTATTAAATTCTTTATTTGAAAGCTCATTCATTCGCAGAGTTTTTGCGAATGAATGAGCAGGCTGGCGGGATAACTGGCTACCGTTAAACGAGCTTGTTGCAGACCAATAATACAGAGGGCCGGGCCCCTTGGGTCCTGGCCAGTCTTATCCCGGTCTAGAGAGCAGAGCCAAATCTGTTATTTTCCTCACAAACACCTTCGATGCCATCAATATCCTGATGCCACAGCTGGTTACCATTCTCGCTTAATCCGGTTACGGATCCGTAAATGGTGTTAACAGCACCGGCTTCAACAATGGTTCCGACCGTTTCATGGCTTACACCGACTGCCAGATCATCTGCGCTATCACCGTTAAAATCTCCGGATATAAGTGCAGCACCAAATTGGTCGTTTTGCCCAACGGCATCTTCTATGCCCGCAGAATCCTGGTGCCAGACTTGATTTCCAGAAGCGCTTAATCCAGATGCTGCACCGTAAATAATGTTGACAGCACCCGCAGCGGAAACGTTGCCAATTGCTTCTTTTGGTACGCCGATTGCGAGATCATCGTGACCATCGGAATTAAAGTCCCCAGTGCTGAGAGTGGCCCCAAATTGGTCGTTGGCTTCCGCAACTTCCTCAATATTTGCAATATCCTGATGCCATAACTGGTTGTTGCTGGCACTTAGTCCCGATGCTGCTCCATAAATGACGTTGACCACACCTGCTCCTGCCAAGTTGACTCCCGCCGCGTTGACTATAGTACTATTCGGTGCGCCTATAGCGAGGTCGTGACGGCCATCGTTGTTGAAGTCTCCCGCAGTGAGAGAAGAGCCAAACAGATCTCCAGTTTCTGACACTCCTTCTATATTGGCAATGTCTTGATGCCATAGTTGATTATTGCTGGCGTTCAATCCCACCGATGTACCGTAGAAAACATTAACAGCACCGGCATCGGCGACATTGCCAATGTCTTCCTTTGGCACGCCTACGGCCAAGTCATCATTGCCATCGTTATTAAAATCCCCGACCGCGATTGACGCGCCAAATTGATCACCGGTTTCAGCAACCTCTTCTATATCGGCAACATCCTGATGCCATAATTGATTGCCAGCGTCTCTCAGTCCGATGCTTCCTGCTCCATAGATAACATTGACGGCGCCAGCACCAGCGAGATTACCGATCGCTTCATTTGGGATACCGATTGCGAGATCATCAAAACCGTCATTATTGAAATCCCCGGCCCCGAGAGCTGCTCCATAGTGGTCATCAGCTTCAGCGACGTCTTCGATCCCCCCAATATCCTGGTGCCATAGTTGGCTGGTTGCGGCATTTAGTCCCGTGGCTGATCCGTAAATGACGTTGACCACACCTGCTCCTACCACGGTAACTCCTGCCGGGTTGACTACAGTATCATTCGGTGCGCCTATAGCGAGGTCATCGTATCCGTCACCATTGAAATCACCGATTGCCAATGCTGCCCCAAACCGGTCCTCTGTTTCTGCAGCGCCGTCAATGTGGGTAAGGTCCTGGTGCAATAACTGATTTCCGGCTGCATTCAACCCCGATGGAGAGCCATAGATAACATTGACAGCGCCGGCATTGAGCTTTGTTCCTACGGTTTCTCCTGGCACTCCAATGGCCAGATCCAAATATCCGTCGCCATTAAAATCTCCGGCAGCCTGGCTGCTACTGCCTGTAACAGTTTGATACAGGTAGCAGGCGCCATTTTTGTCGTCTTTTTCCAAACTTGCTTGCTGGAAGGAGGTGCCCTGAGGGAACGACGATTTCATCGTCGGTGCAGGTAAAGTAGTTAATTCACTATGAGCCAAGCCGAGTAGATGACCAATTTCATGTGCAGCAACGCCTTCAATACTTACTTCGCCTGTATTTGACCAAATATAATCGCCTCCGTTGAAGGCAATATCCACATCGATAATTCGTCCATTTTCTGCGACAGTAACAAGAGCGACTGCCAACAACGACATACGTGATCCGGGGAAAAGAGCAGCAGGACCATTGTGTGCGGAACCCCCACTTTCAGTCCAATAGCTGGTGTTAATACCGTCGTTGGCGTCTCGGGTTGCATCTGTACCGCCATCGTAAACGAATTTTAAATCAGAGCAGCTGACGTCCTCCCAGCTTTGGAAGGCATTTGCTATAGCCTCCTGAGTTTGATCAAATGTCACACCATCTCCAGCCCCGTTGTTGTTGACTCGAAAACGCACTTCGCGTTCTAGCCAACGCTCTACCAAACCTGAACCGGGTGGAACTGCGGAAGCAAAGCCCGGGAAAAGTGTCAGCGTCAATCTATAAGCCAGACTATTGCTAGTGAAAAATATAGCTCCAATATATAGGGCTAATATAATGAATATCTTTCTGTTTCGAAAAGCTTGTTCCATTTCTTGTGGTTGAGTTGTTCTATACATTTTATTTATCTCTAGTTAATAGCTGTATTAAAAGACAGCTTTATTTGTTGGCAAGTTCTTTTATTTTCTGACGTAACTGTTCTAAAGACATGCCACTCTTGCTTAATAAATCGCCCGATTTGTATTGAGTCATTATTCCTTTATCAAAATAATTTAAGGCATTACTCCTGGCTTTCATCTCACCGCTATTTTTATCAACAACGAGCGAAAACTTTCCCAGTGAAAGAGAAGTAATATTGAATGAATCAGAGTCAATGCCTTTTTTAAATTCATCGGAATTTAACTTGCGTAACATTAGCAAGGATTTTTCCCCAGGTTCAAAAGTGGGGGCGCCCGTGACAATTTGTCTAATTCCATCAACAGTTCCCCCCGGGGCATAGACCGTTATAATCTCACTGCCAATTTTTCCCAATAGCACTGAATCAACTTTAAACCTGGCTTTTGAGATTATTGCTTTCCTATCATTTGTCCACTGGCTTTTAATGTCTATAAGCTGCGCTTCCACGATATGTGAACTGTCATCGACGAGCATTTCCAATGGAAGAGGAGACATATGCAATGAATGAGGAAGCATATGTGCGTTGACACCGGTTGTCAGAAATGCGAGAGGGAAAAACATTAGAACGAACTTACCAAAAGTCATAAATAAAGAGTGTAAATATTTTTTATACATGATTATGCAGCTCCCACAGGTGATAATTTTAGTTACCGAAAAGTGTTGTATAATAGAATTTCTAGTGTAGTGTCGCATACTGTATGCAGAGTTAGAGCCCCAGAAATTTTCACGGCAAGGCGCCGCTCGCGGGCAGTGATGGGACTCCCTTCGGGCGAAGCGCTAATGGGCCATCGGCCTTGTTGCGATTGCTTGATATAGGCCTACTATGCCTGCACAACCGGGCCTAGCCGCTGACCCATTAGCGCTTCGCTAAATCCGCATACAGTATGAGACACTACACTAGATAGCTTGGTTTAAGAGGTAGTTTGGAGAGATTATATTAGCTATTGATTATTATTTTTAACTATTGATATATTGACAATATATTTGTGTCCTTCCGGCAGTCCTGCGTGATATCGAGGCGGTCTAATAGATCTGTACACACCAGTTAAGGTCATTGTCTCTTAACTGGTGTGTACAGATCTATTAGACCGCCTCAGCCATAAAAAGCATGGCCTCCATTGGACTGCCTACGCGTTGCTTCGGCATCCGTTTATGGCGGCGTTATGCAATACAAATTATGCATGAAAGAACATATATACTTAAGATAGGAGAAAATCAGGATGAAGGAAATTAGGTTGATTTTATGCTCTGCCTGTTTAGTAATAGCTTCTGGGTTGGTTATGGCGGATGCAAACGTAATTAATGCGGATATTACTCGCTTAGATTCTTTTACAGCATATTCGGGTAATAATTTTGATCTTATTGTTAGGCTGAGTGAGGCTTGCCCTACGGGTGGAAGGTTCTATCTACCTGCGGGTACTGCACCAAATAATGCAAACATGGGGCAGGTGTACTCTTTATTGTTGGCGGCATTCATGAGCGGAAAAACAGTTAGCGTTAATTATCAGGATGGAATGTCTCCAAACTTTACTTCGGCATCAAATCACTGCGAGATCAGGCGTGTATGGGTTGACAAATAGCTATTTCATGTCGTTTTCTTGTGCACATATGCATAGCAAATTGCGCAAGCGGGACAAAGTGCTGCGCACTTCGCCGCTTCGCTTTGCGTTAGGCAGGTGCTTCAGATGAATGTGATGAGCTATAGAAGAAGGAGATTACAAAGATGAACGACGAAACATTTTTGCATATTGAACGGCAGTTCGATGTGTCGCCAGAGACAGTTTTTGACACATTAACGGTTCCGGAAAAGATGCGAGTCTGGTGGGGAGACAACGCTGAGTTCGAAATTGATCTCAAAGAGCGTGGGCAGTGGAAAATCACTCGGTATGAAGGTAATGAAGAGTTCGTTGCAGTTGGCCAGTATCTAGCTGTTGAGCGGCCGTCGCGTCTTGAATATACATTTGGAATGCCTCAGTTTTCTTCAAACACTGACGTGATAAAGGTTCAGATCAAATCGGATCGCAGTGGATGCCTCGTCACCTTTGATCAGTACGGCGAAGACATAGCTTCTGAATTGAAAGCCCTTCGCCCTGGTGAAACTTCTGAAAGCGAAGCGGGCTGGCAGCAAGGATTCGACCTGATGGCAGCGGCATGGTCGGAGTCCGCCTAACAAATCGCTGCACCGGACGGTGAAAACGCTGCGTTTCCAACGCCGGTGAGCTTAAGTCGTTAATACTCCGAAGTTTCAAATGACTGCTTTGTGGTGAAAGAACAGACAAAGGAACTTTGACAGCCTTAAGGACAGCCCTTGACCGGTCACAGCCCGTAGTAGATGTTAAATCTTAGCGCCCTGACGGGCCGCTTATAGGCGATAAGTGACTGTCAGCTTCCCTTAGTAATCACATTAATACAGTTAATGGCTATAAATTATTATTGCCAAAATTCTGTCTATAGATTAGTTAAAAGGGAAAATATCCCCTTCGTTAGGCGCCTGCCCCATAATTTGCCCCACTTTTGCAAAAACTACAGGGTACACCAGAGTAGCGGAGAGTAATAATCCTAATATAATCAATAGGTTACTTTACCTTGGGATGCTCTGAATTACCCTCGCCATAGTTCGAAGCTGCGCGCCCGAGGGGCGGATGGCCCTGCGCGTATCCTCTACAAGCCGCCTTTGCAACTGGGCTGGATTTGTGAGTGCCTGAGCCGGCGGCGCGGATTTTGCCATTTGAGGTCGGTTTGCCATTGTTGCTGCAAATTGCAAGTGATATATCGCGGGCAAGCCTTTCCAACTAAAATGATATGTTGTAACATAGTTGGCTTTTTTGGCGTGCAGTTCTCTGCATTTATACAAACGTAAACCCAACAATATCAACAGACCGATGGCCCACGACACCAGACTACCCGTTACTGTGCTTTCAGGCTTTCTCGGAGCCGGTAAAACCACCGTACTCAACCACATTCTAAACAACCGACAAAATAAAAAAGTAGCCGTAATCGTCAATGATATGAGTGAAATCAACATTGATTCGGCGATTGTTCAAAGTGAAGTTTCCCTCAGTCGGAGTGAGGAGAAGCTCGTGGAGATGAGCAACGGCTGTATATGTTGCACCTTGCGTGAAGATCTATTGGAGGAAGTCAAAAAGCTCGCGCAGGATGGGCGCTTTGATTACCTCGTTATCGAATCCACTGGCATTTCTGAGCCATTGCCCGTGGCAGAGACTTTTACCTTTGCCGATGAAAACGGTGTTTCTCTATCTGACGTAGCCGATCTGGATACGATGGTGACCGTGGTAGACGCGGTGAATTTCCTGAAAGATTATGAAAAGGCACAATACTTACAGGAAACGGGTGAATCTCTGGGCGAGGAAGATGAACGCAGCGTCGCCGACTTACTGGTTGATCAGGTGGAGTTCGCCGATATCATCCTCATCAGCAAGACCGATTTGGCCGAAACCGCGGATATTGAGCGTCTGATCGCCATTCTAAAAACACTTAACACGCATGCCCGAATCATCCCGATTACTCAGGGGCAAGTAGACATTGATGCGGTTCTTAGCACCGGTTTATTCGATTTCGAGCGGGCCCAGCAAGCCCCTGGCTGGCTCAAGGAAATGCGTGGCGAGCATGTGCCGGAAACAGAAGAATACGGTATTGGCAGTTTTAGCTATGTTGCCCGGCGACCTTTTCACCCGGAAAAGTTTTACCGTTTTCTTCACAATACGCAAGAATATGGCAAGCTGATTCGCTCAAAAGGCTATTTCTGGTTGGCTTCACGCCCGGAGTTTGCCGGCCAATGGAGTCAGGCGGGAGGAATTGCCCGGTATGGCTTTGCCGGCATGTTTTGGAAGGCTGTCCCTAAGGAAAGCTGGCCTACCGATGAAGATTATCTCGCATCTATTGAAAAGCAATGGGTTGAGCCTTTTGGTGATATGCGCCAGGAGCTGGTGTTTATCGGTCAGGGTTTGGATCAAGACGATATCACCCGAGCACTCGATGATTGCCTGTTAAGCGAAGAAGAAGTCTTGCGAGGTAGAGTGTATTGGGCGACGTTAAACGACCCTTTTCCAGCATGGGAGCAAAGCGCATGATTTCTACCAACCCTGTTCCAGCCTCTAGCCCGGAGCCCCATGCGGCTGCGCCGGTAAGTTTTCGACGCGCAGCACTGGGCAAAGCGCCAGAAGTTTTTACCGATATTTATCAGGAAGAGACCAATATCGTTATTTGGCAGCGTGAGCTATCTACAGTAATTCAAGATTCTACTAACGATTTTTTGGTATCAAATCCTACATTTCAAGCTGCTATGGCAGTAAGTCCGCAGGACGCGTTTGCAAGCGTTAGTGAATCTCTCGGCACTGCGAGCAAACCTGAATTGAGCGAAGATATTGCCGAACTGGTAGATATGTTTTGCTGTTTATTTGGGCTTAAGCGAGCAGGTTTGCGTTTAACTGTATTGGATCGTGCGATGTGTCCGAGGTTCCATGTCGATAAAGTGCCTTGCCGTCTCATAACCACATATCTCGGCGTAGCAACGGAATGGCTGTCCCACCAGGCAGTTGATCGTACAAAATTGGGGCCAGGAAATAACGGCCATGCAGACAGCCAGTCCGGCCTCTTTCAAAGCCCAAAAGACATTCAGCAGCTCAGCGGCGGGGACGTTGCATTATTAAAAGGCGAGCTTTGGGAAGGAAATGAAAATGCTGGTCTGGTACATCGCTCGCCTGCAATAAGCCCGGATGAGAAACGCTTGTTACTGACACTCGACTTTATGAGCTAATAAGCAAATGCTGTCACCGTCGCAATATCGAATAGCTTTCTGTTGATTGCGATATAAACACGTTTAATACCACCATCAAGAAAGTTAGCATGCCCAAAGTGCCGTGGTAATCGATCAAAAAACAGTGTGAGAATAGTGGAAATGAATTCTTCTAGTTCTGGGTCCAAACTGCTTACTAAAGAACAGGTTCTCGCTGCACCTGAGCAAGACTACATGAATCCAGATCAATTGGCATTTTTTAAGCAGCTGCTATTGGAATTACACGAACTCACGTTAGTTCGTGTACGTGAGGCGAAAGATCAAATGGCCTGTTCGCTTGATTCGAGTGATGTCAGCGATCGTGCTACCTGGGAAGAGCAGTCCAGTATTGCGTTGCGAATTGTTGAACGTGAGCAAAAGCTGCTGCCTAAGATTCAACAGGCCTTAGAACGCATTCGCTGTGACGAGTTTGGCTATTGTTTGGAGTCTGGCGAACCGATAGGTATTCCGCGATTACTGGCCAGGCCGACAGCGGAGTATTGTGCGGAAGTTAAAGCAATTAAAGAAATAGGAGAGCATCATTATAAGGAGTAAAAGCGAGCTTTCGCAGGGGTCTCGGTAATGGACTTCGCGGAGGGTATTGACTCTGTCTTGCTGAATAGTGGACTCATTGGTGCTTTGACTCTGTTCTTTGGCGCGCAAATATTAGAGTTCGAGTTTGAAAAATCTCATAATGATTCTGTAGTCGTGGGTAATAGGTAATGCAAAAGTCCATAATACCTCAAAATTATGAAGAATGGCGTCACTGTATCGTTGTTGAGTGCGGCCTGGAGTTAAGCCCGGGCTTTATAGAGGAGCGAATAGCTTTACTACAAGATAACAGGGATTATTACACGCAACAGTTTGTTCGGCTATATGGTCAACAGCACTACCAAAAAACACTTGGCTGGTTTATGCAGGCGCGAGAGATGTTGTAACGACTTTTTCTTCTCAGAGAAGCTATGCTGAAAAAGTCCTATTGGGTGCTATCCGGCGGCCCCGGAAAAAGCTATCATCGATTCAACAGCAATTATTCATAGTCGCTAAGGCTGGCATAATTGGCATAAAAGATACAGCCTGCACGGGGTTTTGAGCTAAAATAGCGCATGGTGTCTCTGGGTATTTAACGTAGAATTGAAGAGGTTCTGATGAAAAAGAAGCTAATATCGGTAATCGCTATTGCACTCACACTATCTGCCTGCTCTAAACAAGAAGATGCCAGCACACAAAGTGTTGCTGAAAAAGCTGGTGATACTCAAGTAAAAAGTAATGCTGTCAATCCGCTCTTGGAATCTTGGGATACCCCTTACAAAATTCCGCCATTCGACAGCATTAGCGATGACGATTATATGCCTGCTTTCGAGAATGCGGTAAAAGTACTACAAGATGAAATCAAAGCCATTTCCCTTAACGAAGAAGAGCCGACATTCGAAAATACGATTATCGCGCTTGAAAAAGCTGGCAGTGAAGTCACGCGGATTATCAGCGTTTTTTCAAATATAACCAGAACGGATACGAATGATGATCTTAAAGCCTTGCAGGTAAAAATCTACCCGATGCTCACTCGGGAACAGGACGCTATTCTGCTTAACGAAGAATTATTCAAGCGAGTCACTACGGTTTATGAAAACCGTAACCTTTCAGAACTTGATCAGCAAGACTCACGCTTGCTGGAATTAACACATTTGGATTTCGTGCGTGCAGGTGCCTCGCTCGATATAAAATCAAAAGCGCGATTGAAAGATATTAACGCTAAGATTTCTGAAGCCACTACCAAGTTCTCACAGAATCTTTTAGCTGAAACAAAAGATTTTCAACTGGTGGTTAGCGAAGAAAAAGATTTAGCCGGCTTGTCCAATGAAATGATCAACGCAGCCAAGAGAAAAGCAGAAAGCAAAGACAAAAAGGATGCATGGGTGTTTGGTTTAGACCGAGCTACTTTCGAAGGTTTCATGACTTTCTCTGAAAATCGTGAGCTGCGCAAGATCATGTTTGACGGTTATCGTGCAAGGGGTGCCAATGGTAACGAAGCCGACAACCGCGCACTCGTACTTAAAATAGCAAAATTGCGTGCGGAACGTGCGACACTGCTCGGTTACGACAACCATGCACACTATCAGCTGGAAACTCGCATGGCTAAGACCCTGAAAAACGCTGAAGATTTTCTGTTAAAAGTCTGGAAGCCAGGTATCGACCGCGCTAACGAAGAAAAAGCAGAAATGCAAAAAATCATAGAAGAAGAAGGGAAAAACTTTGAGCTTGCCGGTCACGATTGGTGGCACTATGCGGAAAAACTGCGTGGGAAAAAATACGCCTTTGATGAAGCACAGGTTAAACCATATTTTGAGTTGACCAATGTTATCAATGGCGCATTTCATGTTGCTGGTGAGTTGTTTGGGCTCACGTTTACTGAATTGGAAGACACACCAAAATGGCATCCTAAAGTTCGTGTTTACGATGTTAAAAACGAGGGCGGTGAGCACTTGGGTGTGTTCATGGCGGATTTCTACAGCCGCGATTCAAAGCGTGGTGGTGCATGGATGAGTACGTTTAGACAAGCCTCTGCTGTAGGCGGTGACGTTGTTCGCCCCATTGTTATTAATAACCTCAATATCATGCCAGCCGCAGACGATGATCCTACGTTATTGAGCTTCGATCAGGTAAACACCTTGTTCCATGAATTTGGCCATGGATTGCACGGCTTAATGACTTTGGCCCGTTATGAAAGGTATGCGGGAACCAGTGGTAGCCCGCGCGACTTTACGGAGTTCCCGGCGCAGTTTTTAGAGCATTACGCCTCTGCGCCTGAAGTGTTGCCGATTTACGCAAAACACTATCAAACTGGTGAGGTTATCCCTGCCGAACTCGTAGAAAAGCTGCAGGCGGCTCGCACTCATAATCAGGGGTTTAAAACTACGGAGTTTATTGCAGCATCACTGCTCGATCTCGCTTGGCATAAAATGGATGAGGAAGAGCTGATCAAACTTAGCGATGCTGAAACCTTCGAAACTAATGTCTTAACGGGTTATGGGCTATTAGAGGAAATTGGCCCTCGTTATCGCAGCCCCTACTTTGCGCATATATTTTCTTCCCCCTCTGGTTACTCCGCTGGTTACTATGCCTATTTGTGGTCCGAGATTTTAGATGCTGATGGATTTACTGCATTCCGCGAAGCTGGAGACATCTATGACAAATCACTCGCGCTTCGATTGGCGGAAAATGTTTATCAAGCGGGTGGTCTCGAGCCGGCAGATGAGTTGTACAGAAAATTCCGTTTAAAAGACCCCACGATTGAACCCCTGTTGAAAATACGGGGATTGAATTAGGCTTTATGCCATTGAAAAAAAGCAGTTATTTACGGGTGGTTTTCTCATTTTTAGGTGTTATTCATGTTCGGTTTCGTCGCGCGATCTACATTAGTCGCTCAACGACCCAGTAACAGCCCAGAAGTGCTATCATCAAACTTCCGGGCACAACAATAAAATGACTGTACCACCCTTTGTTTATGAATTTAAATAAAATCAAAAAAGCTAATAAGGCGAAACTCAACTGGCCGATTTCCACGCCCAAATTGAACCCCAAAAGGGCGCTGACAAAATGTTCTTCTGGTATTCCCAAGTCGCTGAGTGCGCTGGAAAATCCCAAACCATGAAGTAGGCCAAAACAAAAAACGATTAGTGATCGCCAATATTTGAGGGATTTAATGAATATATTTTCTATTGCCACGAACACAATAGAAAATGCAATAGCTATCTCCACCCAGGTCCCCTGTAACACGAAAATACCAAGCACGCCTAAAATCAAGGTTACACTGTGCGCAAGTGTGAACAGTGAGATTTGTATTAACAGAGGCCTTAATGTTGAAGAAGACAGGAGCAGTGCCAGTACAAAAGCCAAGTGGTCAAGTCCCATTGGCAGAATATGTTCAATGCCGTGCCTCGTGTACAATAGCGCCGTTTCAATTGGTGAGCGATCCAATTTGATATCTGGTAGTGACGAATATGCTGCGCTGTTTGCCGAGCGGTTGAGTTCAGCAAGCTGTGCACATAACAGCGGGTCCATTTCAAGCTCTTTACAGAGCTCGTCTTCTGGGTGCGCAGGTGCAAAAGCACAGAAAAATGAAAGCGAGATGCCGGCAATAAATTTGAAGAGCGGAGATGTCTTACTTAAATATTTCATATGGGTCTACAAATCATTTGCGACACTGGCGCAGGGACATAAAATAGGGCACTTGCTGCTTGAAATCAAGCAATGGGCTAGTGATCAACGGTTGATTTTTTGATAACATTGCTGTCTGTTCGGCTGCGTTGTCAATATATATAACCGGCATGTATAGCCAATATATATAGCCGACAGCGGCTATAGCCAACAACAGTGCCAAAAAATGCACAGCATATGTATTTTGGCATACATATGTATTTTGGCATAAGAGATATGGTAGTTATTTTTTCTTTTCGGAGAAACTATGCTAGGAAAAAAACCTGCCGGGTACTACTCGACGCTTTCAGAGAAAGCCTTCATCAATTTTACAGCGATTTTTTGCGATCGTGTCTGACACACAGAGAATTTCCGCTGTTCCCACTAATATTATCACCGGCTTTCTAGGTGTGGGAAAGACTTCTGCCATTCTACATTTGCTTAGCTGCAAGCCGACAGACGAGCGCTGGGCGGTACTGGTTAATGAATTTGGCGAGATTGGGGTCGATGGCAGCTTGTTTGAAGGGCGACACAAACAAGAGCAAGGCGTATTTATTCGCGAGGTGCCCGGTGGCTGTATGTGTTGTGCCGCAGGTTTACCCATGCAGATAGCATTAAACCAATTACTTGCGCGTGCCAAGCCAGATCGTTTGTTGATTGAGCCAACGGGCCTCGGACACCCTAAAGAAGTATTGCAAGTCCTCTCAGCAGAATACTACCAGGAAATACTTGATTTACAGAAAATTCTGACTTTGGTTGACGCACGCAAACTGTCTGATGAGCGCTATACAAAACACCAGACATTCAAGCAGCAGGTTGCCATCGCGGATATTGTCGTGGGTAACAAACTGGATTTATACCAGCGCGAAGACAAGGCCAAACTCGAGACGTATGTGAAACAACAGGGATCAGCCGAAGCACAGGTGATATTTACAAAAAATGGTGAGATAGCGCTCACGCACTTGCTGGGCAAGACATCTGCTACCGCCAGCGGCCATCATTATCACAAGCCAGTTGAACAAAAACCTCTGCTGTCTGAAACGCCTATTCCCGAGTGCGGTTATGTTAAAGCCGTCAACGAAGGAGAAGGTTTTCACAGTGTCGGTTGGCGATTTTCACCAAGCTGTGTGTTCAGTCGCGAAAAACTGTTTTTATTCTTGAGTGGGATTCGCGCTGAAAGAATGAAAGCCGCTTTTATTACGGCGAGCGGTGTATTTGGCTATAACCTAACACCTGACAATTTGACGGAAATCGAACTGGACGACTGCATGGAAAGCCGTATTGAAATTATTTGCGATAATGTCAATGATCAATGGGAAGTGCAGTTAATGGAGTGCATTCATACCGATTTGTAAAATCTGTACAGAAAAATTTTGATATCCTATTCTCTATCATCTACAAATACTGCTTTTTCAGGGGAATAGATGGCTATGGCTAGTCCGCCAAAAGCCATGAGCAGTGATAAAAGCCTCGCGTCAGTACTTCCATCGATTGCACCGGCGAAGGCATCAGTTCGCCGGACTGATCGGTCTATGTCTGTCGTGAACGCGGCAGTGGTGGTTTTCACTGTAAATATTATGTTGTAACATGTCATTTTTTTGTCAGTTAAGGGAAGGGGTGCTTTGCCATAAAAAATAAAAGTTGAGCTTTGAGGCAGCAATGAGAAGGCTGACTGAGGCCGCTGCTGGCCTGTTACATTGGTGGGCGAATGGTGGGCGAACATCCCCCTTTATTGACTATTGGGCCTACCAGCTGAAGCTCTAGGTGTCCCATAATAATAAATTTTTTGTCATGTTCCCGGGGTCGATGAAAGAGCATGTCATGCGGGCGGCGGGAACCTGACAAGGCGCAGGCATATTGGGCCCAGTGAAAGGGATTATCCAATTGAGGTAAAAGCATGAACAGAGTACAGAAAATTATCGATCACGCCGAACGGCATTGTAAAGCCCATGGGTCACGCCTGACCAGCAAAAGAAAGCAGGTTTTATCGTGTCTGTTACAGTCAGAAAAAGCCATGTCGGCCTATGAGTTAGTTGATTTCTGTAAGGTTGAATTTGGTGAAACCATACCGGCTATGTCGGTGTACCGAATCCTGAGTTTTCTTCAGGGTGAACACCTGGTCCACAAATTGAATTTAGCCAATAAATATGTTGCCTGTGCCCATATTACCCGTGACCATGCCCATGCGGTGACACAATTTTTGATTTGTGGGCAGTGTCAGAAAGTCAAAGAAATCAGTATTGACAAGTCGACCATTGCCGAGCTTCAAAAAAGTGTGGAACAAGCCGGCTTTCAGCTGATCAGCCCGCAACTGGAAATGAACTGTATTTGTGAAGCCTG
Source organism: Exilibacterium sp. (assembly GCA_028280195.1). Lineage (GTDB taxonomy): Bacteria > Pseudomonadota > Gammaproteobacteria > Pseudomonadales > Cellvibrionaceae > Exilibacterium. Next base: position 109,341 of record JANQMH010000052.1, on the reverse strand, counting down.
CATAGTAAACGCTGCTTAGCTTGTAACAAATAAGGGAAAGAGTATGACAAACATGCAAACACTTACGGACAAAATGGCCATCGGCATATCCTTACTTTGTGCGATCCATTGCCTGGCTTTTCCATTGATGATGGTTCTGTTGCCGAGTTTGGCTGCATTGCAGTTCGATGATGAGGCCTTCCATTTCTGGATGGTGATGGTTGTGATACCAACCAGTGCCTACGCATTGACTATGGGTTGCAAGAAGCACGAGCACTATCGAGTGGCCGTACTGGGTATTGTCGGCTTGCTATTGTTAACCTCAGCCGCTTTTTTAGGTGCAGCGCTCTTGGGTGAGTTATGGGAAAAGGTACTCACAGTCACAGGCGCGAGTATTGTCGCGCTTGGCCACTACAGCAACTATCGCTTGTGCCGGCAACACGACAGTTGTGCATGTCACGAACATTGCACTGACAAACCTATAGCGTAATGCCTCATATCTGAGCAGGAATAGTGGTCGCGGCTTTCTCATAAACTCCAGCAAGGTATTACACCCTTGCTGCGCTGCAAGCTAATCAAATTGAGAGAACGCGGCAGTGAGGGCGATGCCATTAAATTATTCTCGCTACAGCTGGGTGTGACAAAAGGGCGGGTATCCCAATTGCACAAACAGGCTCTGCGCCGACTGCGGGAGGGAATGACCAACAGAGGGCATTTTGATGGCTATCTATAGACGTCACCTTTGCCGTCGCTGATCTCCTGAATTTAGTAGAAAGAGTCCACTGAAACGGCGGAATTACCGGCTGCCTCAGCCAAATCCGCTTATAGCTGCACGACCCGCCAGGCAGGTTGCGGTTTTACAAAGGGTGAGCCAACATAGTAGTATCTGCAATGGTTTACCATTGCCGGAACCTTTTGCCAACCCTGAACCCTACAGCCGCAAAGAAACCCCTGTTTATGTCCGAAGTCGCTTTTCAAACCATCGCCATTGCCAGGGAAATCGAATCGCCGGAGAACCCCGGCGGACTCGAGAAGCGCGTGGCCATCATCCCGGAGCATGTCAACAAGCTCTGTGACGCCGGGCTCAAGGTATATGTCGAGACCGGTGCGGGCGAAGGGGTAGGCTTTAGCGATCAGGAATACCGGGAGGCCGGCGCCGTGATGCAAGCGGGTGACGATATTTATCGCGACAAGGATCTGATTGTCAAATTCAAAGGGCCGGCCCTGGATTCCATTGCCGAAATGCGGCCTGCCTGCACGGTGTTCTGTATGGCGCATTTCCATTCTTTTCCGCAGCGGGCGCGGCTGTTGGAAAACAGTCGCATTAATGTCATCGCCATGGAAGAAGTCCTGGAATCCCCTAAAGAAACCACCGATGCCGAAATTCTCAGCCGCAAATCGATGGCGGCGGCGCTGCAGCCCTTTATTGAAAACGGCAGCATGGCGCATCTACAGATACGGGTTATCGGCTGGTCGCCGGCGCTTGCCGGCAGCATACGCCGGGCGGGTAATCGCAGTCCACTCACTTTACAAGTGATACCTGAAACACTGCGTGAGGAGTATCTCGATGTTCGCGGAGAGCAGGCACTATATTTCTTCGACGCCAAATCGATTCACGATCCCAATGACTTGCTTGAACAGCTTGCCGCTGACGGGACTCACATTCGGGATCGCGCTGCATTTGTGCGGGAGTACGGTGAGCAGGCCATTGCAGAATACCGCGAGACACACCCGCCGTTTGAGTTTGGCATGCGGCGCATCCAGTGCCTGCATGAAACCGGGCGTGCAGGCGCGCGCTATGGTCTTCGGCTACTGCGCGAAAACAAGCCCGGGCTCGATATCGCCAGGGCCAAAGTCGTGGTGCTGGGCTACGGTAATGTCGGCAGTGGCGCCATGCACGAGATCTATGCACAAGGTGTGGAGCGTATTCATGTGCTGGGGCGCCGGCATACGGCTGCTGATCATATACTCCCGTATCTGGCCGGTGCCGACCTGATTGTCAATGGCGCAGAACAGCCGTATGAACTGCGGGGCAAAAACTACCTTATCACTCGCGAACATGTCAAAAACCATATCCCTGACGGGTCGGTGGTGATAGATCTGGTGGGTGGCAGTCCCACTAATCGCAGCCCCGTTGAAAATGTCATGAGCTGCACATTTTTAACCGATCCGGTGTTCGTGGAGGACGGCGTGAGCATTTCCTCTTTGTGGGGCTGGCCGATGATGGGTATGATGCGGGAAACGGCCATTCGCTACAGTGGGCAGATTCTGGATGTGTTGATCGGTCGGGAGCGATTGGTCGACGGACTCGGCGTACTTGCCCCAGGCGTCAGGCATGGCTTGGTGTGCGGCCCTTTTTCATCCTGAGAACATAATCACAACGCCGTTAACGAGAGGCAGATGCGCCGTGACAAGCGGCTGCGCCGGCAGAGACGTTGTGCAACACCGGTGAAACGGCACGATTGGAAGCTACGCTACCAATGGCTTTTACATGTTTTGCCATGTTTACAACAAGGAATACGAGTCAATGAACTACTTATTTGCTCCGCCAGTGCCGGCATCCGTAGCCATTGCCGGTGAATCCGTTCGGTTTCCCGTCAGGCGCATCTTCTGCGTTGGCCGCAACTATGCCGCCCATGCCATCGAAATGGGCAGTGACCCCGAGCGAGACCCGCCCTTTTTCTTTACCAAGCCTGCCGATGCGGTAGTCGACAGCGGGTCCACTGTCCCCTATCCCCCGCAAACCAATGACTTTCACTACGAAATTGAACTGGTGGTGTCTATCGGTAGAGCGGGTTTCGATATCGCTGAGGACAAGGCCGTGGATTTGGTCTACGGCTATGGCGTGGGTATCGACCTGACCCGGCGGGATCTGCAGCAGGCGGCGCGCGAGCAGGGCCGGCCCTGGGACTGGGGTAAGGCCTTTGATTTATCGGCCCCGTGCGCGCCGCTGCACCCCATCGGTAAAACCGGTGAACTTACCGGAGGCGGGATCTGGCTGGATGTAAACGGCCACAGGCGGCAGCAGGCCGATATTGCCGACTTGATCTGGAACGTCCGCGAAGTTATCGCCATTTTATCAAAATCGATGCGCCTGCAGCCCGGTGATCTGGTCTATACCGGCACCCCGGCCGGGGTGGGTGCGGTTGTCGCCGGCGATCGTATAACGGGTGGTATCGATGGTTTGGGCACTATAGAGATCGAAATCGGCGAGGCTCGCTAGATTGCCTGCGATATTTATCCCGGCAGTTATTTGGGCCTAAAACACATACCCCCCGACGCAAACCTGCTCGAGTGGTACACATCTGAAATGTGGCACTCCCCTTACCAACCACCAAAAAGCGCCAAATTTTTAAAGAACAGTCAACATATACCAGTGCGCACGATTCCTTCCCAATCTCTGTTTTTCCTCCTTTTTTTTGCTAGCTGAGTCAAGAGGTTTTACCCTGAGTATTGACGCCCATACTCAAATTCGCTATTTTCTGTAAGCGCTTACATAATTCGCTGACTGTTTACTAGATATACTGTTTACTAGATATAGATGCACAGCGTTTTTGATATAGCGTTTATATGACTATTTTCGACCATTTTCCCGATATTAATTACTGGCAGCTTCGTTAGGGGTTTCAGTAAGACAGTGTAAGGCAAGCCGGCCTGCTAGCCGCGAAGTCACCATATGACAGGAGTCCCTTGTGCTCCCGGCTTTCTCTGGCGCCCAGCCAGCATTGAGGCTTTTTATGTCAAAAAAGCGGCAAAAAATACTATGAGAAAAGTGTGATGATGCAAGCTGCTAAAAAAGTCCTGCACAGTTTATGTGCCGGTATATGTGTTTTTGCCGGCTTAATTTTTTCCGCGATCATGCCTGTCTCCGCAGGCATATCCAATCCAGTGATCGGCAACCAGCTATTTAAGGCCGGCGTGCCCGATTCCCGGGATTTGTGCCCCGGGACTCAGGCCGGAGTGAATGTTAGTGCCGACGGCTGCCCTGTTGTCAATAACCTCTACGGCGTAACACTGTCGGGTGATACAGCCACTTTCTATGTCAATTTGCCGGAATGGGCGATTGTGCACTACATCGTCAACGGTGGTGTGCAACAAAACGTTACCATGACTCAGGCCGGCGGCGTCAACACGCTTGTGCTAACCGGCTTGAATACCGGTGATATGCTGTCATACAGCTTTACCTATTGGGACGCGAGGCTGGGTGGTGCGGTGGATACCGATATCGCAAGCCGCATCATAGGCAACGCTACCCCGGTGCCCGATTCCGACAACGATGGTGTGGCGGATGACCTGGATATCTGTCCGGGTACGCCTGCCGGTACGCAGGTGGACAGCACTGGCTGCCCAGTTGCAACTGTGCCGAGATTCAGCGAAGTTTCCGTCAGCAATGGTATATTGGTCGGTGGTGAGGATTCCGCTAAGCCCGGTTTTACGCTCTATGCTTTCGATAGCGATCCAGAGGCGGGCAGCAGCTGTAACGACAGTTGCGCAGTCAGCTGGCCGCCGTTAGTGGTGACCGATGCCGGGGCCACAGGCGTGGCCGGGCTGTCGGTCATTACTCGCAACGATGGTGCCAGGCAGGCCGCTTTTCATGGCCGGCCACTCTATTTCCATGCCGGCGATAACGCTGTCGGTGATGCCAAAGGCCAGGGGCTTGGCGGTGTCTGGTGGACCGTGGCGTACGGTACCAACCTGGGCGATATTGTGCCTTTGTTCGATGCTCAAACTGCTCTGGAAAATCCCATCGTGTTCGATCGCGGCGATGCGCTGGTAACGCGAATAGCCGACCGCGCCCGTGATCGCCACGCTAAGGAAAATCACTTCCAGGCCTACGATCACTACCTGGCTTTCTATTGGGAAGATCGCACCGCCGGTATCGAAATTGTGGATTATGTCGCCAGGGGCGGCAACAGTATTCGCATGAATGTGCTTAGCCAGAATAAACTGAGTGATACAGAGGCGGAAAATCGCTGGTGGTATATGGGCGAGCATACACTTGCGCAATACTGTGGCAACGGCGTGATGAACCGGGTGGATTTCACTCACTACTGGAAAGAAGAAAGCTGGAACTGCCGCGCCAACCGCCCCATTCAAATCGGTGACAAACTCGAGTTTGAAATAAGCCAGTTCCTGGATGGCAGTACCTTAGCGCGCGGCCGCGCCAACTATTACGGTACTACCTATCTGTATATTGTCGGTGAAGGTCTGGTGCCCTGGGATGTGACCGACAAGGTCGTGTTCACACCCGGCAACACCTTTCAACGCGATAGCGTCCCGGTGCCCGAGCATGCGCGCTTAGGGGGCGATACCACCCTGCATGTGCAGATGACCGCCGAGCCCGACGGTCACTTCCAGCAGATGGCCACCAACCTCGGCCACGACAACGGCCAGCCTTTTGTGCTTGGGCGGCGCGTGCACCATACGTCATTTGTCGACGGCGCCCATGATGAAAATGCCGAGAACGGCGTATTTGCCGGTATGGCCGGTCTGGCTGGTCCGCGTTATGTGAATGAGCGTTGCGCCAGCTGCCATGTGCGCAATGGTCGTGCGCCGGTGGCCGCGCCGGGGGAGCCGCTGCAGCGCTGGGTGTTTAAAGTGGGTGATGCCAATGGCGATCCGCACCCGGATCTGGGGCGTGTGTTACAGCCTGCGGCCAGTGCCGGTGTTGCGGGTGAAGGCACGCCTTCGATTGCGTTTTTCTCCAAGCAAGGGGGATTGCGCAAACCCAACTACCAGTTCAGCGGTGTCGTGCCGGGTACCTTCTCTGCCCGTATCGCCCCTCAACTCAACGGCATCGGCCTGCTGGAGGCGATTCCCGAACAGGCCATTCTGGCGCTGGCTGATGAAAACGACGCCGACGGCGATGGCATCTCGGGCAAAGTGCAAAGGGTGATTGATCCGGTGAGCGGTGATACCCGCCTCGGGCGCTTTGGCTATAAGGCCGCTGCCAGCAGTGTAAAGCATCAGATTGCGGCGGCATTTAACACCGATATGGGCGTCATGACGTCGGTACTGCCGGCCCCGGACTGCGGCAGCAATCAAACAGATTGCGGCAATGCCGGTACAGAGCTGGGTGATGAACACCTGGAGAACCTGGTCAAATATGTTTCGCTGCTGGGGGTCCGCCCACAGCGCGACTACAACGATGCCGAGGTGATTCTGGGTAAGTCGATTTTCAGCAACATCGGCTGTGTGAGCTGTCATACCGACACCCACCAGACCAGCGAATTCCACCCCCTGGCGGAATTGCGCAATCAGACCATTCACCCCTACACCGACCTGCTGTTGCACGATATGGGGCCGGGACTGGCCGACAGTCTGGGAGAGGGCGAGGCTACCGGTGCCGAATGGCGAACTGCGCCGCTGTGGGGCCTGGGGCTGTCTGCCTGTGTCACTGGCGGTGTCGCCGGCAATCGGGGGTGGGATGCCTTTGGCCTGGACGGCCATGAGTATTGCACGCCACACCGCAGTTACCTGCACGATGGCAGGGCCCGGTCAATCGACGAAGCCATTCGCTGGCACGGTGGTGAAGGGCAGGCTGCCAAGCTGGCCTATGAGCAGTTATCCGCCAGTGACCGCGATGCCCTGCTGGCGTTTCTGAACAGCCTGTAATGCATTCCGGCTAATGTATCCACTCGGTCAAAGACAAGGTTGGGAAATAGTAATGAAAATAGTGAATCGGCTTTCTTCTCTCATGGCCTCAGCGTTATTGCTGGCTTCCTGCGCATCGCATGCAGTGATCTTTCAAGCTGAGGATTACCATGATTTTTTTGATACCACACCGGGCAATACCGGCGGTGCCTATCGCTTCGACAACGTCGATATTGAAGTGACCAGCGATAGTGGCGGCGGCTATAATATCGGCTGGATTGAAGCGACCGAATGGCTGGTGTATCGCACTCTCAATATTCCCAGGTCGGGAAACTATACGATAAAACTGCGGGTGGCGACCCCCAATGGAGGAACATCTGCCTCTGTCGATCTCAATGGTGGGTCGATCGTACTGGGAACGGCAAATATCCCCAATACCGGTGGCTGGCAAAACTGGCAAACAGTTTCCATCAGCGCGTATATTGATGCGGGTAACTATGACCTGGGTGTGTATGCGCAGACTGGTGGCTGGAACCTGAACTGGATTGAAGTGCTGCCTGAGAGCGGCTCTCCGGGAGGGGGGATTGCGACAGTCTTCGAGCACTGTGATTACACCGGCTGGTCTGCGGATCTCGATGTCGGCAATTACAATCTCGGTGCCCTGATGGCGCTGGGCTTTGTCAATGATCAGGCGTCTTCCATTCGGGTTGCTTCAGGCTATGAAGCGGTATTGTACCAGCACGATAATTTTGCCGGAGCTGCAGTCGTCATTTCAGCTGACGACCCCTGTCTCAATAATGAAGGGTTCAATGATCGGGTGTCTTCCATTGTCGTGCGTAGAGCCGGGACAAACGGCCAGCCAACCTGGAGTGATGAATTCGACTCGATTGATTTTAACAACTGGTCGTTTGAAGTTGGTGGCGGCGGTTGGGGCAATTACGAACTACAGTATTACACCAATGGCCAAAATGCCTCCATTCAATATGACAGCCAAGCCGGCAGCAACGTACTGGTAATCGAGGCGCGGCGGCAGGGTGGATTCAACTGTTGGTACGGAGCGTGTACTTACACATCTACGCGGATGATTTCGAAAGGTAAAAAATCGTTTCGATATGGACGCATTGAGGCGCGGATTAAGCTGCCGCAAACACAGGGTATCTGGCCCGCTTTCTGGATGCTCGGTAATAATTTTGACAGCGTCGGTTGGCCGCACAGCGGTGAGATCGATATTATGGAACACGTTGGTTTCGAGCCAAACTTAACTCATGGTTCCCTGCATGGGCCGGGGTATTCCGGTGCAACGCCGCTCACCGGAACCGCAGACCTCGGTCAGATTGTCAGTGCAAATTACCATGTCTTTGCGATCGACTGGAATGCCAGCGGGATTACCTGGTTTGTGGATGGCAGGCAGTTTTACCATGTATCACGTGCACAAGTCGAACAATACGGACCGTGGGTTTACGACCAGCCTTTCTGGCTGCTGTTAAACGTTGCCGTCGGCGGCACCTGGCCGGGCAGTCCGGATGGATCGAGCACTTTCCCACAGCGAATGTATGTCGACTATGTTCGCGTATATCAATAGCCGTTCGGTGGCTATGGCCCAATGCCGGGCCCGGGATTTGCCGGGCTCAGTTTGTTAAAGGGTGGCTGTGGCGATAGTGGGCGGTACCGATGGCTACCGGCAATGGCACCCAATGCCCGCGGGTTGAGGTAGGGGTGCTTTATCGTGACTGTTATATGCGCTTATTGATAAACTCGGCAAACGCGTGACCGCTGGCTTTCAGTGTGCGTTCCTGCGTTGTGTAGTCCACATAGGTAATGCCGAAGCGCTTTTCATGGCCCAGGGTCCATTCGAAGTTGTCCAGCAGGCTCCAGGCAAAATAGCCTCTGATATCCACGCCCTGCAGAATTGCGTCGTGCACGGCATGCAGATGGCCCTGGTAGTAGTGAAGTCGATCGATATCGTTAATCCGGTTGTTGATCTTCCGGTCAAGCATGGCCGCGCCATTTTCTGTAATAAAGACAGGTGGCAGCACATAGCGGTCATTCAAATCGACTAACAGATCGGTCAGGGCCTGCGGGCAGATCTCCCAGCCCATGTCTGTAAGGGGTACGCCGGTGGGAGGCGACTCGGTAAACCCCCGGTCCGGGTCGGCGCGGTAAACGCTGCGGGTATAGTAGTTCAGGCCGAGATAGTCCATAGGCCGGGCGATGATTTCCATATCCCCCGGCGCTATCGGCGGCTGGGCTTGCGCCGGTAAATGCGCAAGGGCCGCCGCCGGATAGGTGCCGGCGAGCACGGGTTGCGCGTACCAGTTGAACAGCATATCGTTGGCGAGTACGGCGGCATGTCGATCCTCAGCTGACGCGGACAAAGGGTAGGTTGGGCTCATATTGAGTACCAGGCCATTGAAACTGCCGGGGCTGTTTTGGTTTAACACCTCCAGCGCCAGCCCGTGGGCCAGTAACAGATGATGGGCGGCACTGCGACCGCTGGCCAGATCGCTGATGCCGGGGGCGTGAAACCCTTTTTCGTAGCCCAGATAGGCGCTGCAGAAGGGCTCGTTCAGGGTGGCATAGGAATAGACGCGATCCCCAAAGGCACGGCTGATCATGTCGGCATAGTCGCGGAATTTAAAGGCGGTTTCACGCTTCAGCCAGCCGCCCCGGTCTTGCAGATATTGCGGCAAGTCCCAGTGGTAGAGTGTTAAAAAGGCTTTAATATTCCGCGCCGCCAGACCATCCAGCAGTTGCAGATAGAAATCGAGGCCGCTCCGGTTCGGGCTTCCGTCTTCCTTCATAACGCGGGGCCAGGATACGGAAAAGCGGTAGGCATCCACATTCAGGGAAGCGATCAGCTCCAGATCCTGCTCCCAGCGGTGGTAGTGGTCACAGGCAATATGGCCATCGGTGCCATCGCTGATGGCACCGGGTTGGGCGCAGAACGTGTCCCATATACAGGGCAAACGCCGGTCGCTGGCACCCTCAATCTGGAAAGCGGATGTGGCGACGCCGTAGATGAAATCCCGCGACTGCAGCGGGGAGTGGTCTGGAACCGATAACTTCATGACTCTAGGTGTTTTCCTTATCCTGCGCGACTTTTGGGTTCGATTGTTATAGCTATTGGCAGCGCTAATGGTTTTTTTTCTTAACAGTGCTAATGGCTTTTCATCTTGACAACGCTAATGGCTTTTCATCCTAACAACGCTAATGGCTTCTGACGCACAGGGTTGCTTTTCAGTCTGAAAGCGCTTACATTCAGGGTAAGGTTTTGTGTGTGGCAGGTCAACTGTTGTCGGTTTGGTGGTGACAGATACCCGCGTAGCGGATGGCGCCCGCCTAAGGCGCGGACTGGTGGTGTTTAAGGGAAATAGTGCCGGCCGACCCGGCCCTGACCCGGTTTGGGGTTCGAGACACGCCGTGAATACGTCCCTGTAGGCTTCACGCCGGCATCCCTGCCGTCGAGAGTCTCGAACCCCAAACCGGGTCAGGGCCTACCAGCGTGGCTCCACCTATTGCTGTTAAGAAAACTGAAGGTAGGCCCGCTTCTCGACCAGGCCTTTAGAAACTCTCGCCGGCAGGGATGCCGGCGTGAAGTCCCCATGGACGGGTTTACGACGTGTTTCTAAAGGCCTGGTCGAGAAGCGGGCCGATCAATTAGCACCGTTTTCCTTACGCACCACCAATCGGCACCTTAGACAAGTACCACCCCTCTGCGACAGGAAAAAGACGCTATGTGCCCGGACAGCCCCCGGGCTTAAACAAGAATAATCAAGGCAAATGAGGATATCATGCTGTCGATCAGAGAAAAGATCGCTTATGGCCTGGGCGATACTGCCAGCAATATCGTTTTTCAAACGGTGATGTTATTCCTAACCTACTTTTATACGGATATTTTTGGTATATCACCTGCTGTTGTCGGCACCATGTTTCTGGTAGTGCGTATATTCGATGCCGTAACCGATCCACTTATGGGCGGGGTCGCCGATCGCACGGAAACCCGATGGGGAAAATTTCGCCCCTATCTGTTGTGGCTTGCCCTGCCTTTCGGGTTGATCAGCGTCATGGCGTTTACCACCCCCGAGCTGTCGGATCGGGGCAAGGTGGTCTATGCCTTTGTTACCTACAGCTTGCTGATGCTTGTCTATACCGCTATCAACATTCCCTATTCCGCCCTCGGTGGAGTGCTCACGGTCGATGCGGGGGAGCGGGTGTCGGTGCAGTCGTACCGATTCGTTTTTGCTATGCTCGGCGGTTTGCTGGTGACGGCCTGCACGCTGCCTCTGGTAGACTATTTCGGGCAGGGCGACCGGGCTCTCGGCTATCAGCGTACCATCATGGCGATGAGCGCGCTGGGCGTGATCATGTTCCTGGTGTGCTTTGCCGGTACTCGCGAGCGCCTGACCCCGCCGCCGCGGCAGCACACCAGTATCCGTGCTGACCTGGCATCCCTGTGGCAGAATGATCAGTGGCGCCTATTGTGTGTGGCGGCCCTGGTGCTGCTGACCGGCATGGTAATCCGCAGTACCCTGGCTATTTATTATGTGAAGTACTGTTTACTGCGGGAGGATCTGGTAACGGCTTTTGTGACGCTGGGGATGGTGGGTAACATTATCGGCTGTGCCCTGGCTCAACCGCTTGCCACGCGGGTATGCAAGGTAAAGGCCTATATCGGCCTGCAGCTTATCGCCGCCACGATTTGTGCGCTGGGATACTTTGTCGATGGCGATCAGCTGGTGCTGGCCTTCGCACTGTACTTCATCTGGTGCCTGTTCCTGCAGATGGCTACGCCTTTGCTGTGGGCAAAGATGGCCGATACCGTGGACTACGGCCATTGGAAAACCGGTATCCGCATTACCGCCATGGTATATTCCTCTGTCGTTTTTTTCATTAAACTGGGGCTGGCAATGGGCGGTGCGATTGCCGGCTGGCTGCTGGCCTACTATGGTTATCAGGCCGATGTTGCGCAGACGGCGGCGACTCGGGAGGGCATATTGTTGTCGTTCACCCTGTGGCCGGCACTGGCCTCACTGCTGGTGGCGGTGATAATGAAAAACTACAAGCTGGACAGTGAGCGGGTCGGGCAGCTGCAGCTTGAAATCAAATCCCCTGTCAATCGCGCAGTCTGAGCGATATCTGGTATTGCAGCGGTACCGGCAACAGGAAATATGTATTACTGATAGGGCGGACAATAGGTTTTATATGGCAACGATTTACGATGTATCTGAACTGGCTGGCGTTTCTCTGGCGACAGTGTCGCGGGTGATGAATAAAAACGCCAACGTCAGCGATAAGACCAGGCAAAAAGTACTCAGTGCCATGGAGCAGCTTGGATACCGGCCCAGTGCCATCGCCAAAGGGCTCGCGTCCAGTCGCTCGAGCAGCGTGGGGGTATTGATTTCCGAACTGCACGGCCCTTTTTACGGGCTGATGATGAGTGCAATAGAAACAGAATTGCGCGAATTTGACATCCACGCCATTATCGCCGCCGGGCATAGCGATGCCGGCAAAGAGGCCGAATCCATAGAGTTCTTGCTCAGCCGCCGTTGCGATGCGCTTATTTTATGGGTGGAGTCTGTCTCGGATCGCTACCTGGCCGACCTGGCAAAACGGGGCACGCCCATTGTCGTCATTGGCCGAAAAGTCGCCGGTATCGCCAGAAACTGCGTGAGTCTGAACAACGAAGAAGGAGGCTATCTCGCCGCCCGTTATTTGCTCGAACAGGGCCATAGAAAGATGGCCTATATAGCCGGGCCACTGTGGAAGCACGATGTCAAAGAGCGATTGTCGGGCCATAAGCGCGCTTTGGCTGAATACAAAGTCAACTTCAATGAAAAGCTGCTGTACGAAGGTGACTATCGGGAAGAAGGTGGCTTTCGCGGCATGTCACATCTACTGGGTCTGCGCAACACGTTTTCTGCGGTGATTTGCGCTAACGACGAAATGGCTGCGGGGGCGATGACCTCGGCAAGGGACGCCGGTCTTTCGATCCCGGAAGATCTTTCGATAGTCGGTTTCGACAATCTGGTTTACGCCCGCTACCTGTACCCGAAGTTGACTACGGTCAATTATCCGGTGCGGGAAATGGCGCAAATGGCCGCGCACTGGGTATTGAAGCACGTGTACGGCAATCGGCGTTTTACAACGACTAACACCTTTGCACCGGCGCTTGTGGCCCGGGATTCAGTGAAAAAAGTTCATCGTTAATCCGCCGGCGGCGGTAACGGAATAAAGGGGCGACGCCATATTTTAGGAAAATAGTCGACTTTGCTTGACCGATGGAGGCCAACCTTGATATTTTGTAAGCGCTTACATTCGGCATTTTATCTTTGCGTGTTTTTTTGAGTCGGTTTGTAAGCGCTTACAGCTCAGTGAATTAGCGAGACGATAATCAAAATATCCTGGGTGAGATATGTGGGCTAAATCATTTCAAAAAAACCAGCTTGCAGCTGCGATATCAACGGTGCTTGGGCCGATTGTGCTTGGGGCCGGGCCCATTGCCCCGGTTTTTGCGCAAAGCGATGACTACGACGGCTTGCTGGAAGAGGTCGTTGTGACCGGCATCCGCGGCAGTCTGCAGCGGTCGATGGATATCAAGCGTGATGCCGGCGGTGTGGTCGATGCGATATCGGCAGAAGATATCGGCAAGATGCCCGATACCAACCTGGCCGAATCCCTGCAGCGAATAAGCGGCGTATCCATCGATCGCCAGAACGGCGAGGGCAGCCGGGTGACCGTGCGCGGTTTTGGTCCGGACTTCAACCTGGTGACACTCAACGGCCGCCAGATGCCCGCCGCAAATATTGATGGTACTGCTGCATCTACCGCGCGCTCGTTTGATTTTGCCAACCTTGCCGCGGAAAGTGTCAGTGCGGTTGAAATCTATAAAACCGGTAAGGCATCGCTGGCAACCGGTGGTATTGGTTCGGTTATCAATATCAGAACCGCACGGCCTCTCGACAAGCCCGAGTTGATTGCCAATATCGGCATTAAAGCGATGCGCGACACCGCCAACGAGGCCGGGTCCGACTGGACACCGGAAGTTTCCGGTATCTTCAGCAGGACTTTCGCGCAAGACACGATTGGTGTCGCCTTGACCGCCAGCTATTCGGAGCGCGACAGCGGCTATAACCAGGCCGAAACACCGGGAGGCTGGTATACCATTCCCGCCGGCCAGGGCGACTGGGGTTCAATCGCACCGGACAACCCCAACTTTGTCAATGCGCCCCAGGAAGGTGATGTCTACGCGGTGCCGCGCAATGTGGGTTACGCTTTCAATCAGATCCAGCGCCGGCGCAGCAATGCGCAACTGACCCTGCAGTGGGCCCCGGCTGAAAGCGTTGCAGCGACCCTGGATTATACCTACTCCGAGCAGGATGTAGAGCGGCAGTATCACGCCTTGGGAGCCTGGTTCAACGGGGTACCCGAAGCGGGTGAGTTTACCCCCGGCTCCGGTGACGGCTCTGTGGTTGCGCCGGTGATTTACACCGACGGCACCGGCTCCGATATCACCATGAGCGCAGGTGATTGGGGCAGCGTTAATGAAAACAATTCTCTCGGATTGAATATCGAATGGGCGGCCGGCGACAGTCTCGTCCTGGTTTTCGACTACCATGATTCAGATGCCGAGAATGGTGCTAAAGACGACCGTGGCTCCAACAATGTGATCACGGGTGTGCAGTTCAACCGCGGTGCCACCACGGTTGATTACAGCCGCGAGCTGCCTGTTATCACCTTCGAGTATATCGATGATCTGGGCCTGCGCCCGTCCGAGTTCCTGACTTCCGGCAGCAGCTTTCGCAACAGTTACATGCAGCACGATATTGAACAGGCCAAAGTCGACGGCGTGTTCAGCTTCGACGCAGGTATTGTCAAGAGCATCGACTTTGGCCTGGCTGCGCTGGATTCGGAAAATCGCTCCGCTTTTTCAAATGCGCAGCGCGACACATGGGGTGGTTATGGCACGCCGGCAGATTATGATGACCGCCTGTTTGTACGAAGAAACCTGGGGGCTCAGTTCGATCAGCTGTCCGGGTCGTCAAATCCCGCTTTGGAGCCCCACTATTACCAGGCAAGTTTTGACGGCATGCTCGAGGCAATTGCCGCAGTGGCGGCGGCCAATGGTGAACCTATAAGCCCCTGCGGTGTCAGGTTATGTGCCGATCCGGTGTTTTCTACCGACCGGACTGCGCGGGAACAGCAGCAGGCCGCCTACGCGCAGACACACCTGGCCTGGGAAGACATTGCCCTGCCGGTGCACCTGGCGATAGGTTTGCGTTTTGAAGACACCAAGGTGACATCCAAAGCGCTGGTGCCGATTTACACTTCAATCGCCTGGGTGGGCGATAACGAATTCAGAGCCCAATCGACTGGCTCCGGTTTCACAGCGCTCGATGGCGCTTATAGTAACTGGCTGCCAAATATCGACTTTGATATTGAGCTGACTGAAGACATCGTTGGCCGGGTGTCTGCAAGCAAGACTCTTTCGAGACCCAATTATGCCGATATACAGGGTGGTCAGACGGTTGACGAGCTGTTGAGATTCAATGGTGGAACGGGTAGCCGCGGCAATCCCGATCTGGATCCCTTCGAGTCTACTAATTTTGATATCTCGGGTGAATGGTACTACGCGGAAGGCAGCTACCTGTCCGTAGGTTTTTACACTAAAAGCGTCAAAAATTTCATTGGCAATACATCGGTGAGAGAAACTGCGTTCAATCTGGCCCATCCCGCCCAAGGTCCGCGTTGGCAGCAGGCGGTGGATGATCTGGGCACCGAGGATGCCGCCGTGATTCGTGCCTATATGGAAGCGCTGTACGGTAGCCCGGTCGTGGGTGATGCAGCTCAGGGCGATCCACCCGCGGTGTTTACGCTGGTGACGCCTGTCAATTCGGAAACCGCGAAAATCGATGGTTTTGAAGTGGCGCTTCAGCATATGTTTGCCGAGTCCGGCTTTGGTATCGTGGTAAATTTTACCACCGTCAGCGGTGATATCGAATACGATAACTTCAACACCAACAAGGGTGAAGGCGTGGAAAACCAGTTTGCCTTACCCGGCTTAAGTGATTCATACAACTTTGTGGGTTTCTATGATAAGAATGGTATACAGGCCCGCATCGCCTATAACTGGCGCGATGACTTCCTGAACGCGACTTTCGATGGCAATGGTGAGCGCAATCCGGTTTATACCGAGGATTACGGCCAGTGGGACATCAATGTCAGCTATCGAGTCAATGACGACTTAGTTGTGTTCGCTGAGGGCATCAATATCGCCGATGCAACACAGCGCCTGTACGGCCGCCATGAGAATATGGTGATTGCTGCCATTCAGTCGGGCCCTCGATACAGTCTGGGGTTACGTTATGTCTTCTGATAAAGCCGCCGCAGGGCCGTTAGCCCTCTGGGATGATCGGGCGGAGCGGGATATACGGCTCCACCTCAAATGATCTGCGCTGTTGCATGCTATGATGGCATCGTGTAATTGGCCACCGGCTCGGAAAAGAGCGTGGCAGGGTATATTCGAGTACTGAACAATACGACAGCGGGTGATCAGGTGAAAGGTCAGGCGATCAAGAAGGTGGTCATTGCAGGAGGTGGTACCGCGGGTTGGATGACCGCCGCCGCCGTTGCCAAGCTGATGGGCAAAAACCTCGATATTGTACTGGTCGAGTCGGATGCAATTGCGACGATTGGCGTGGGAGAAGCGACCATTCCCACACTGGTGTTCTTTAACCGGCTGCTCGATATCAAAGAACCGGAATTTCTGGCGGCCACCCAGGGTACTTACAAGCTGGGTATCAGGTTTGAAAACTGGCGTGATATTGGTGAAGACTATATGCACGCCTTCGGCACTACGGGAAAGGACTGCTGGGCCTGCGGTTTCCAGCATTTCTGGATGAGAGGCAGAGAGCTGGGCATCAGCGGCGATTTTGGCGATTATTGCCTGGAGCGCCGGGCCGCGGAGGCGATGAAGTTTGCTCACCTGCCTGATAACGGCCTCAATTATGCCTTCCATCTGGATGCTTGCCTCTACGCCGGTTTTTTGCGCAAGTTCAGCGAACAATATGGTGCAAAGCGCATTGAAGGTAAGATCGATAAAGTCACCACCCATGCGCAAACGGGCTTTATTGAGTCATTGACCTTGGCGTCTGGAAAGGTTGTCGCAGGGGATTTTTTCATTGATTGTACCGGCCTGCGGGCCTTGCTTATCGAGCAGGCCTTAGATACGGGTTTTGAATCCTGGTCCCATTGGCTGCCCTGCGATAGCGCCGTGGCGGTACAGACCGGCAGCGTGCGCAAGCCCGTTCCCTACACGCGTTCCATTGCCCGGGACTCGGGCTGGCAGTGGCGCATACCGCTGCAACATCGTGTCGGTAACGGCCTGGTTTATTGCAGTCGCTATATGGAGGATGAGCGGGCGCGGGCGGTGCTGTTGGAAAATGTCGAGGGTGGAATTTTGACTGAGCCGCTGTTAATTAAGTTCAGAGCCGGTCGAAGGCTTAAACAGTGGAATAAAAACTGCCTGGCAGTTGGTCTGTCGAGCGGTTTTCTCGAGCCTCTGGAATCGACCAGTATCCATCTGATCCAGCAGAATATCGTGCGCTTTTTGCGGATGTTTCCAGGCGGCGGCATCAATCGGTGTGAAGTAGAGGAGTTTAACCGCCAGGCGAATTTCGATATCGAGAGAATTCGTGACTTCATCATTTTGCATTACAAAGTCACCAATAGAACGGACAGCCCGTTTTGGCGTTACTGCCGGTCGATGGAAATACCTGAAACGCTTGGGGAAAAAATTGATATGTTTAAAAAAACCGGCCATGTGTATCGCCAGGGTAATGAACTCTTCGTCGATTCCTGGCAACAGGTCATGCTCGGTCAGGGGCTGGAGCCCGATCGATACCACCCGCTGGTCGATACCATGACAGAGCGGGAGCTGGCGGATTTTCTCCGGCATATTAAGTCGAATGTCGATCGTACGGTGGAGGGCTTGCCGCAGCACGATGCTTATTTGGCATCTATGAATGTGCAATAAGTGGTCTGTATGTTTTGGTTTTGGTCGCGGTGGGTTTATGTATCCAAACCCCGGCTTCTACGCCAAAGCCTCCTGCTGGATTCCCATGGCTGCACACTGCGACCTAAAAACCGATTGACAATCGGTTTTTAGGTCGTGTATGATCGTCCAGTCCTTAAAACCCTTAGCCTTTGAAGCATCAGGATTCGCTTAGATGGTGCCACCCACATCCAATACCCCCGTGCTTGGCGAACTGGAAATCCAGGTGCTCGAATACTTGTGGTCAAACGAGGCCGCCACGGCAAAAGAGGCGCACCGGTGCCTTGGAAAGCCCAGAGGTACCTCGGTCAATACTGTTCAATCGGCCATGGAGCGCCTGTTTAGAAAAGGGTTTCTATCTCGAAGCAAGTCGGGTCACGCCTACCGGTATTCCCCACTGGTGGAGAAAAAGGCGCTGCTGGCGAGCCTGATAAACGACGTGGTCGGCAGATTCAACACCGACTCGCTGTCTTCCGCCGCCGCCATACTCGATGCCGCCGAACGTATCGACGAGAATGCACTGGACCTGCTGGAAGCCGAAATAAAAAAACGGCGCGGAGATAAAAACTGATGACCGGCTGGCTGAATTTAGGCTGGATGTTGCTGATGGTGGCCCTGCTCACCTGGCTGGCCGCCATCGCCATCGTGCCCCTGGTACTGCGATTTGTCGCCTGCGATTCACTGCCGAGCGAACGCCGGCAGCTGTGGCTGGTTGCCGCCATACCCTGGCTGCTGCCGCTGGCTTCGGTAACGGGTATTGTCGGCCTGGCCACGGCTAAACAGCTCGGCTGGTTTGAAGACCACTGCCTGTATCACGTACCGGAGCATCCGCATTTTTGCTTTGAGCACTTGCCGCAAATCCTGCTCGGCGCTGCTCACTCTTTTGCCGGTATTTCCGTACTGGCGGCGATCGCCGGCCTTTTTGCCTGGTATGCGTTTGACAAGTTCAGGCAGAGCCGGCGGATTCACGCGCTTTCGATACTGACACCGGGGTTCGGCCCCCTGCGCCGTATCGATGACAGTCGGGCTCTGGCCTTTGCCGGCGGTCTGTGCAAACCCAATGTGTTTCTGTCTAACAGTATTAAGTCGGTATTGAATAAACGCCAGCAGCGCATTGTCGTTGCCCACGAAGTGGCTCATATCCGCCACCTCGATGTGGTAAAAAACATGCTGTTCGATCTGCTTCTGCTGCTGCACATAGCGCCGCAAGGCCTGCGCCGGCGCTGGCGACTGAATACGGAAGTCAGGGCGGATAAGCGCGCCGCCGAGCGCTACAGTTCACTGGATGTTGCCGAAGTCCTGTTGATTCTCACCCGCGCTTCGTATCGCAGTTCCTCACTCACCTCGATCGTCGGCGCCGATCCGCAGCAGCGCATAGACCGCCTGCTGAGCGCGCAAAAGCCCAGCGGCCGCTTCATGCTGGACGGTCTGTTCTGGAGCAGTATGGCAGTGCTCACCCTGTCTTTTGCCGTCTACCACCATACCCTGGAAACGCTGCTGGGCTGGCTGCTCGGCCTATGAGACGGGTCTGGCCGCTCCCGCGATGTATTACCGATTTGGGGCCGCGGCGGTAAAGTAAACCTGTCAGTGGCGGTTTTTTGCTCTCTGCGGCCTGTTTTTTGAAAAGCGCAAAAACCAGTAAGACAGGCTTATCAGCCCTGTGTTAAGGTCAAGCCTCCAGTTATGATCCGGTGACAGCTCTACCGACAGGGGCTGTCGGCTTAGTAGTCGGGCATGGCGTAAGGTTATTCAGGAGGTTTGGCAATGCGAGCAGATATCGCCGGCAGCGGGGACGTAAATTGGGTGATAACAGCCTCCGGTGAAGCAATGCGGCGATGTGTCATTGTGCTGTTATGGTGGAGCGCCGCGCTGTGCAGTGTACCGGTGCTGGCACAGCAGCCGTCGCCGCAACCCCATGAGGCCGTACAGCGTGCAGCCGAGGATGTGATTGGCATTGTCAAAGCCTATCGTGCCAGCCCCGACGGCAAGGCCGGCGAAGTCCGGGATCAGATCGATGCAGCGCTTGGCACCGTGGTCGATTTTCGGCGGATCGCGCTCAATGTGATGGGCCCTTTCGATCTGGTTGCCACCGAAAGCCAGCGCGATGAGTTTGTCGGGATCTTCCGGCGCGCGATTATCAATCTGTACTTCCAGCATCTGCTGGCACTGGATGCTGGCAACATTCAAGTGGCCGCGGTGCAATCGGCGCGGCGCGGCAAGCGCGCAATGGTGAAACTGCGCGTGGCTAACCTCGATCGCCAGCATATCGAACTGAGCTTTGTGATGGTGCAGGCGGCGGATACCAATTGGGTCGTTCACAACCTGATCTACGAAGGCGTCAATCTGGGCCGCACCTTTCAACGGCAGTTTGAGCAGGCGATGCTGCGATTTAACGACGACGTCGGTAAGGTTATTCAGAGCTGGGAAAGCATCACCCGGCCGGAGCGCAAACCGACTGGCAAAGATCAGCAAGCGCTCTTACAACCTTTCTAAGGACCATCGCGCGTAACTTAACGGGCGCGGGTAGCGGATGAAAAACCGATTGATCGACAAGCCGTCTGTGGGTGGCGCATGAACCTGCCGGCGACCCGCACCAGAGGTTTGATCCAACGAGTCGGCCTGCAATACCGCCGCTGTATGGAGCAGCCGCTGCTGATTCTCGGCATATTGGCGGCGCTGTGTCTAGCCGCAGCCTATGAGGCCAGAAATTTTCGCTTTGATGCCTCCGCCGACACCCTGGTGGCACAGGGTGATCCGCAGCTGGCTTACTATTCGCGGGTCAGCGACACTTTCGGCCAGGCGCCGTTTTTAGTGCTGACCTATCGGCCAACGGCCGGTAGTCTGTTCACCGAAACCCATGTCAGGCAGATCGAAGCCCTGAGTCGCGAGCTGCTGGCCATCGACGCGGTCACCGGCGTAACCACATTACTGGATGCGCCACTGCTGCAAAGCCCGCCGGTGTCGTTGCGAGAGCTGGCCGGCGGCTATCGCACGCTGCGTTCGCCCGATGTCGACTTTACCCTGGCGGCACAGGAGTTGACCCAGAGCCCGGTGTTTCGCGAGCTGCTGGTGTCAGCCGATGGCAACAGCACGGCGATACGCATTGACCTGGCGACCGATACCGAGGTTGCCGGGGCGCGGCGACACCGCGATGAGCTGCTGGCCGCGGCGGCGCGGGGTGAGGTTTCTGATCAGGCTGTCTCCCGGGCGCGAAGCGAGTACCGGCGCCTGAGCGATCGCGCCGCCGCCCGCGAAGCTGAGGCGATTGCCGCGGTGCGGGCGCTGCGTGACAATTATACTGGCGAAGCCGAACTCTTCCTGGGCGGTGTACCGATGGTGCGGGCCGACATGGTCGAGTTTGTAAAGGCGGATATGGCCGCGTTTGGTATCGTCATTGTGCTGCTGTTGTCACTGCCGCTGTATCTGTTTTTTCGCCGCCTGCGCTGGGTCTTGATTCCCCTGGGCACAACCGCGGTCACGCTGCTGATCACCGTGGGTATGCTGTCGGCGATCGGTCAACCGGCGACCGCCGTCTCATCGAGTTTTGTGGCCCTGCTCGCCATTATCACCATTTCTTTCAGCGTACATCTGATTACGCGCTATCGCGAGCTGTACGCACAGCCCGCAGAGATCCCGCAGTGCGACCTGGCCTATGCGACCATGCGCTCAAAGCTCGCACCCTGCTTATATACCGCGCTGACCACGGCGGTGGCATTTTTCTCCCTGACCACCAGCGATATTATTCCGGTGATCGACTTCGGCTGGATGATGTGCCTGGGGATTGCCGTCTCGCTGATCGTGACTTACAGTTTTTTCGCCAGCATTCTGGTGTTGCTGCCGAAGAATGAGTCCTGCGCGTCGATCGCGCGGGCGCCGGCCATTACCCGCTGGTTTGCCCGTATGGCCACCCGGCGACCCAATCGTGTTCTCGGGTTGAGCGCACTGGCCGCGGTACTGGCGATGGCAGGTATGTCGCAACTGGCGCTGGGTAACCGGGTGGTCGAGTACTTTCGCGGCGATACCGAAATCCGCCAGGGGCTGGATTTTATCGATCGCGAGCTGGGCGGCACGGTGCCCCTGGACGTGGTGCTGCAGTTTGACGCCTATACGCCGCCGGCAGTCAGTGATGAATTTGATGATTTTGCCACCGATACCCCCGACACCTTTCCCGAGCGTTTCTGGTTTACACCGGAGAAGCTCGCTGTGATCGACCGCCTGCAGACCTTTATGGAAACCGAACCGGCGCTGGGAAAATCCGTCTCGCTGGCGAATCTGGAGCGGGTTGCGCGCGGTTTTGTCGACGACCGGCCGCTGAGCTATCTGGAATTGACGGCGATCCTGGGGCTCGTGCCCGAAGCTGTGCGCACCTCCCTGATCGACCCTTATGCGTCGCCGGCAACCGGGGAGATGCGCATTTCGAGCCGCGTACACGAGACCGGGCCCGCCTACGATCTCGACGCGGTGATTCATGCCATTGAGCAATACGCTTACAACGAGTTGCAGCTCGATCCGGAAACTGTGCGCGTCACCGGTATCGCAGTGCTTTTCAACGATATGCTGGAACAGCTGTTGCGCTCGCAATTGTCGACATTGGGATTTGTCCTGCTGGCGACCTATATCATGTTTGCGCTGTTGTTGCGTTCCTGGACCTTAGCGGCCGTCGGGCTGTTGCCCAACGTTGTCGCAGCGCTGGCCATCCTCGGCTTTATGGGCTACGCCGGTATTCCGCTGGATCTGATGACCATTGCCGTGGCAGCGGTTGTGATCGGCATCGGCGTCGACGATGCGATTCACTACCTGCACCGTTTTCGCGGCGAGCGCGAGCTGGGTATGAGCACCAGAGAAGCGGTGGTTGCCACCCACGGCAGTATCGGCAAAGCGCTGTATTTCACCTCGCTGATTGTGATCACAGGCTTTTCGGTGCTATTGCTGTCGCGCTTCGTGCCGACGATCTTCTTCGGCTGGCTGACGGCACTCGCCATGTTGTTGGCACTGACGGCCAACCTGACCCTGCTGCCGGCATTGCTGGTGAAAATCTATTCTGCAAGGGACCATGGCGGTGGTTGATATGCCGATAAAGACATCGGTGGCAAGCTGTCGAAGGTGTATTTGACTACAAGTTGACTACAGGCATAAACAGCGCCGCGCGGGGCCCCAATCGTTGTCGGCGGAGCCGGCCTGGTATGGACTGACAGGCAGTTGCGCTCACGCAACGCTTGCGGCAACCTCGATCGGATAACCCGGATTTGGGTAACAGATACACAAATGCCGAAAAGGCTCATCGCTCAGCACCCGCCACACGATTCTGGCCCCTTGTGGGAGCAGGTAAACACAGCCGGGCTCAGCGATTACGCTACCGCTTTCAAGCATAAGCGGCGGCAGATGATAGCTTATCTCTGCTCTGCCGGAGACCACATACTGCACTTCATCGTGGGGCATGCTCCAGGTAATTGCCTTACCTTTGTAAAAATCCTCGTAATTGATCTGCGCAGCAGGCTCGTCAATACCGGTGCAAACGGCGCGAAAGCGCGAGCCGGGATGAAACGGAAACTCGAGATCCGGGGCGTTATCGAGGTCAGAATCTTCACACCGATACATCTTGAATTTTGACCATGCGATTTTATCTTGTGGCATGGGGCCATATCTCTTCTTGTTAGATTGCATGCAATATTCCATACAATCTGACTGTATGTCAAGCGATGTTGGGAAAAATTTACAGTCGGCACGGCGATGGTATGGTCGGCCCGGAAAAATACAGACCGCCGCAGGCCCGGCTCTAAAAGCATGCAGCGCGAGCCTGTCGACAACCGCCGTCAACCTTTCATTTCCTCCAGCTCCATACCCCTGGTCTCAGTAACCGCCCTGAAGACGAAATAGATCGACGCCAGCGCCCCCAGCGTATACAGGCCGTAGGCGCCGATCAGCCCGACGCTCACCAGTAAGATAGGAAAAGTCATGGTGATCAGAAAGTTGCATCCCCACTGACTCAGGCCGCTGACCGCCAGTCCGGAGCCACGTATCTGATTGGGAAACATCTCCCCCAGCATTACCCACATGACCGGCCCCCAGCTGACATTAAAAAAGAATACATAGGCGTTGGCGGCGACAAGCGCCGCCAGGCCGGCGTTGTCACTCAACAGCAAATCGCCGGATGCCGCGGTATCGGCGCCGACAAAGCTCGCCGTCATCACCGCCAGCGTCACTGCCATACCGCTCGATCCTATCAGCAGCAGCGGTTTGCGCCCGATCCTGTCGATCACGGCAATGGTGATCAACACCGCGACAATGCTCAGCCCGCCCGAGGCGATATTGATCAGCAGGGCGTCGGCCTCGGAAAAGCCCACCGCCTGCCACAGCACCGCGCCATAGTAGAACACCACATTGATACCCACCAGCTGCTGAAACGCCGCCAGGCCGATGCCCACCCATGCCAAACGGCGCAGTTTGCCGGTCCTGGCATCGACCAGGTCGGACAATTTCGGGCGGTGGTGATCGATGGATTGGGAGGCGCGTATGTCTGCGATTTTTTTTCTCGCTCCGGCAGCGCCGAAAAGGCGCTGCAAGACTTTTTGACCCTGTTCGACCCGGTCGTTGAAAATCAGATAGCGGGGGCTTTCCGGAATCAGGCACAGGCCCGTCAGGAACAGTACCGCCGGGATCAGTTCCATCCAGAACATCCAGCGCCAGGCCTCGTAGTTCCACCACAGAACCTCTGTGGAAGCGCCGGCATAGGTTGCCAGGAAATAATTGCTGACAAAAGCGATAAACAGGCCGCAAATAATACCGACCTGATTAATGCTGGCGATCGCCCCGCGATAGCGCGCCGGTGTCACTTCACTGATATAGGCCGGTGTCATCACACTTGCCGCCCCCACCGCCAGGCCCCCGAGCATGCGGTAGAGCACGAACTCGACGGACGAACCCGCCAGGCCCGAACCCATGGCGCTGACCACGAAAAACACGCCGGCGCACTGCAGCATGGTGCGGCGGCCGTAGCGGTCGGCCAGCCGGCCGGCAAAAAATGCACCGACGGCGCAGCCGAGCAGCATGGAGGCGACATTGAAGCCGGTGCCTGCCGAATTGGAGTTGAAGGCCTGCTGCAGTCCGTCGACAGTGCCGTTGATAACGCCGCTGTCGAAGCCGAACAGAAATCCGCCAATGGCGGCAACACAGCTGATCAGCAGGGCATAGGAAAAATTCGCGGATGCCTCCGTCTGCTGCTGCGCCGGTAGTGTGGTCGTACTCATGGGCCGATACTCCTTGTTGTCTATTCTGCGGAACAGCTGATATCGGCTTCAGCGCCGAGTTGCGGCACCAGTTTCACATTGGCCAGTGATATTTCCAGGCGCCCGCTGCTGCTGATGCTCAGCACGCGGTCTACCTGACTGAAATCCGTACCCTGAGGGCTGAGGCAGGCGAGGTCAAGGGTGAAGCGCCGCCACTCATCGGCGGGCAGGGCGGTCAACATGGGATTGATCGCCAGCGCCGCTGTGCAATCGTCGCCACAGTGCAAAGCCAGGCTGACCTCGGCGCTGGGATCGAGGTGCTTGCGAATATCGAACACCAGCGCCGCCTCTGTCTGCAGGTAGGCGCTCAGGTCTTGCGGGCTGCGGGCGGCAAACGACAGTGTCGCCGGTGCCAGTCCCAGCCATTTGATCCGGCGCGCATCCTCCTGTGCGACCTTGTCGACGGCGCTGGCGGTAAGATTGTCGTCGGCACCGCTGCTGGCGCGGTTGCCGTCCATTTCCACCGCGGCAAAGCGGTGGTCCTGCAGCTGCAATTGCCACGGGCCTATGGCGCGCGACACGAATACCCAGGCGTCTTCCAGGCGCTCGGCGCCGATTTGATTGTTGGCTTCGGGCAGATCATCGGCCAGGTAAACTTCATCCGTATAACTGAGGCCAAAGCCATAGGGGAACAGCGGGGCATAGTTGTCCATGGCCTGGTACAACACGGTCTGGTGTGCTTCCCGGGGCCAGCTGAACGGCAGGCGGCCGCTGCTGTCGTAGGCGATATTGCCCTGCCCGTCGCGGAACAATACCTCCGCCACGCCATCGCCTTCGGAGCCCGGCAGCCAGGCCACGACAAACGCATCGGCGGCGTTAATCTCTTTGTTTACCCACAGCGGCCGGCCGGTGATAAACACGGCGACAACGGCAATGCCCTCGCTGCGCAGGCGCTGTAACAGCTCCAGGTCCCGCTTGGAACCGGCCTGGTACTCGATTCCGGCGATATCGCCGTGCCATTCCGCATAGGGCTCCTCGCCGAACACCACCACGGCGACATCCGGGCCGGCACCGTTGGCAAAGCTCGCTTCTCCCCAGTCACCGTTTTCACGCAACAGCGCCTGGCCGCCGGCGGCGGAAACCAGCCTGTCGATACCCTGGAAAATACTGGTTGCACCGACAAACTTCTCATTGTCGTCTACGCTGCCCTGCCACGACAGTGACCAGCCGCCGCTCTGTTTGCCGATATCGTCGGCCGCGTCGCCGGCCACCAGCACATTTTGCCCGCGCTTGAGCGGCAACAGGTTGTGATTGTTTTTCAGCAGTACCAGTGATTTGCGCACCGCCTCGCGGGCGATGTCGCGGTGGGCCGCCGTGCCGAACACTTCGCCGGCGCCCGCCAGCGGGCGCGAGCGCACCGGGCCGGCCTGAAACAGGCCGGCGCGCATTTTTACCCGCAGGATACGCCTTACCGCATCGTCGAGCCGCGCCGCCGGGATGTCACCGCGGCGCGCCTGGGCCAGGGTGTTGTCATACAGCGCCTTCCAGTCCGAGGGTACCATCAGCATATCGATACCCGCATTGACGACCTGCGGGCAGCTCTCGACCGTGCATCCCGGCACATAGCGGTGGGCGTTCCAGTCGCTGACCACAAAGCCGTCGAAGCCCAGTCGGGTTTTGAGAATATCGGTGAGCAGATAGCGGTTGGCATGCATTTTTACGCCGTTCCAGCTGTTGAAAGAAGCCATCACGGTTTGCACGCCGTTTGCCAGCGAGGCGATAAAACCTGCGGCGTGAATATCTATCAATTCCTGTTCGCCGCTGCGGGTATCGCCGCGATCGATGCCGCGGTAAGTGCCGCCGTCACCGAGATAGTGTTTGGCAGTGGCCACCACATGGCGGCCACCGGCCAGCCCGGCCAGCGAGCTGTCACCTTGCAGGCCGCGCACCATCTGTTCGGCATAACGGCTGACCAGCGACGGATCTTCGGAATAGCTTTCATAGGTACGGCCCCAGCGTATATCGCGCACGACCGCAACCGTGGGAGCAAACGTCCAGTCGATGCCCGTGGCTTTCACCTCCATGGCGGTCACTTCACCAATCCTGCGAATCAGATCCGGGTCGCGCGCGGCGCCCAAGCCGATATTGTGCGGGAACAGTGTGGCACCGACCACATTGTTATGGCCGTGCACGGCGTCGCTGCCCCACAACAGCGGTATGGCCACTTTGCCGTCGGAGGTATCCATAGAGGCGGCGTAGAATTGTTGCGCCAGATCTACCCAGTCCGCCAGGCTCGCCGAGCTGTCGTTGTTGGGCGCCGTGCCGCCGCCGTTCAGCACCGAACCGAGGTGATAGGTTTTGACATCTGTCGGGGTGGCGTATTTGATTTCGGGTTGAATGATCTGGCCGACTTTTTCTTCCAGTGACATCTGCGCCAGCAGGTCCGCCACTTTTTGCTCCAGATCCGGGTCCGGCGCCAGCGGATAAACGGCCTCGGGCCACAGCGACGGGTTCATCGCTGCTGCGGTTGCAGTAGCGGTGTCGACCGGCACTTTCCCGCAGCTGTTCAGTGCCGCCGCGATTGACAGCACACAGCAGGTGGTTGCGATTTTTTTCTTCATCGTAGTATCCAAATCATAGTATCCAAATCCCAGTATCCAAATATCGCCGTTGCTGCCGGGGTGCCGGCAGCGGCAATCAGTGCTTGAAGTTGACACGGAACTTCAGTGCTTTGGGGTCGCCTTTGTGGCCGAGTCGAAAGTTCACCGGGCCATGGTAGGGTTTTTTTCGTCCGTTGCGGTCCCGGAACACCAATTCGTGTGCCGGCACTTCCACGGTCACCACCTGCCGCTCGCCGGCGGCAACCGCGGCCACGGTAAAGTGCTTCAGCGCCTGGATTTCGCGGCCCTGCGCCGCACCGGGCTCCACATACAGCTGCAGTACCTCTTCCGCATCCATTGCGCCTTTATTGTGTAGCTCGACGCTCAATCTCAGGGCCCGGTCGGGGCTGCCGGTGCGCGCCACATCGATGATGCGGGTGTCGAATTCGCTGAAGCCGCGGCCCGCGCCGAAGGCATACACGGGCCGGCCGCTAAAATACCGGTGGGTCCTGCCGGCCATACTGTAGTCTTTGAATGCGGGCAGGTCATCGACCGAGCGGTAGAACGTCACCGGTAAGCGCGCTGAGGGGCTGTATTCGCCGTAGAGTATCTGCGCCAGCGCCGGGCCGGTCGCCTCGCCGGGATAAAACGCCTGGACGACGGCGTTGGCGTTGGCCTTGGGCCACTCGAGATTGACAGCGCCGCCACTGAAATTCACATAAACCAGCGGCTTTGCCGTGGACTTCAGCTGTTTCAGCAGCGCCATCTGTGCGGCGGGGATAGCCAGCGTGGTGCGATCGCCGCCGTCAAAGCCCGCTACCGCCACCGTCATTTCCTCGCCTTCCAGTTTGGCGGAAATGCCGCCCATAAAAACGATCACATCGGATTTTGCCGCGGCCGACAGCGCCTCGCCGGCCAGGTCTCGATTCAGGTCGAGCCAGCTGAGCCGCGCCCGGGGCTCAATGGCATTGGCGTGCCAGAACCGGCGTATCGCCAGCACGCCTTCAAAACGGTAGGGCCGCCCGCCCTGCAGGGCGATCGGCCCGCTAACGGGCCTGCCGTCCAATGACAGGTTCACATTGCCGCCGAATCGGTAACGGCCGGATGCCGCGGGGGTGAAAAAGCCGGTATATCTAACGCCGAAGGCATCGTCGTCACGCCCGTTGACAGGGGAGCGGCGCCAGGCTTTGTCGATGTTCTCCACCACTTCGGTTTTAACACTGTCGCCGGTTAAATCGGGCGCAGGGTAATACTGTGCGATGAGTCCGGGGCGTTTTTCGCCGTTGCTGCGATGGGAAAAGGCGGTGCCGGGAACCGTTTCGTAGTGGGTATAGATATCGCCGGCCAGCGCGCTGCCGGGGCTGAACAGCAGCGTGTCGCCCCGGGCCAGCAGCGCCTGCCGCGGTGTCGCGGGGTTGACCGGCTGACCGTGGTAATTGGCAAGCAAGATATCGACGTTGTCGGCATTGGGGCCTATCAGCGCGATGCTGGCGTTTTTCGCCAGGGGTAAAACACCGTCGTTCTGCAGCAGCACAATCGCTTTTTTAGCGGCCTGCAGAGCCAGCCGCAGATGTGCCGGTGATCCCACCTGCGAGATATCATGGCCGGCGTGGCTGCCCCCGTCCGGGTCAAACATACCCAGCCTGAAGCGCGCCCGCATCAGCCGGGTGACCGCTGCGGTAATGGTTTTTTCATCGATCAGGCCGCCCGCCACCGCACCCGGCAGGTCGCGGTAGGCGCTGCCGTCGGCGTCGCCGCACTCCAGGTCGACACCGGCTTTTACCGCCATGGCGGCGGCCTCGGCCGTGCCTTCGACATAATCGTGGGCAGTCGTTTTGTAAATATCGGCAATGGCGCCGCAGTCGGAAACCACATAGCCGTCAAAGCCGAATTCGCCGCGCAGGATATCCTGCAGCAAGCGGCGGTTGGCACAGGCGGGAACGCCGTTGACGGCGTTGTAGGCACACATCAGTGCGTGCACGTGGGTTTCCCGGATCACCGTCTCGAAGGCGCTGAGGTAGGTGGCGTAGAGGTCGTAATCGCCGGCGCTGTAGTCGTCGGAGTGGCGCGAGGGTTCCGGCCCGCTGTGCACGGCGTAGTGTTTTAAGGTGGCGCCGGTTTTCAGCGCCTGTGGGTCATCGCCCTGCAGCCCCCTGACGAAACTGACGGCCATGCGGCCGGTCAGGTAAGGGTCCTCACCATAGGTTTCCTGGCCGCGCCCCCAGCGGGGATCGCGGAAAATATTGATATTCGGCGACCAGTAGTTGAGCCCGGTATACATGGAGTAGGTGCCGCGCGCGCGAAAGTCGTGGTGCTTGGCGCGGCCCTCGGTGGCGATGGCGGTGGCGACCTGATAGACCAGCTGCCGGTCGAAACTCGCCGCCAGGCCGATGGCCTGCGGGAATACCGTGGCCGTGCCGGCCCGGGCGATGCCGTGCAGGGCCTCATTCCACCACTCGTAACGCGGCACACCCAGGCGCTCTATGGCCGGCGCCTTGTCGAACATCTGCGCGACTTTTTCCTCCAGGGTCATGCGCCCGACCAGGTCGGCAACGCGGGCCTCCAATGGCAGGGACCGGTCCCGAAAAGGGAAGGGGCCGGCGGCGGCGTCGAGCGCGGACTGGGCGGAGGTGCAGACCAGGGTTGACAATAAGATCGGCAGGGCGTGTTTTACCATCAATGTGCTTTTCCGCTTCTGAGGTTTGGGTTCTGTGCCCGGCAGCAAAGCAGTCGCTGAGGCCGGCTTCGCCATACGGCCTTGCCATATGGCGAAGCCGGCTAAACGGGTGCCATGGGGGCGGGGGGTTAAAAACGGCTGATCAGGCGTATGCCATAGGCGCGGGCATCATTGAGGAATCTGAGATTCAGATTCGAACCCACCAGCGATTTTTGTGATGCCTCCTCATCGGTGAGGTTGCTGACATAGCCCTCTATACGCATATTCGGCTCGCCGATGGCATAACCGATGGCGACATTGATGGTGGCGAAGCCTTCCTGCTTATCGGCAAAGCCCGCTTCGAGTGCCGTCTGCGTGCTGCCGTCGAGAAATACCACTGCGCTTTCATTAAACTGGCTGAGGAAATAGCTGGAGCGGTAGTTGAGCAGAATCTGCCAGTCCAGGGTGCCGCCGCCCAGGTCCAGACTCTGGCTCAGGCGGGTGCTGAGGCTCAGATCCGACTGCAGCGGCAGCTTGTTGCCGGACAAGTCGATCAGCGGCGCCGCGCCGCCCTGACCGAAGTCCTGGGCGCGACCGTCGGCGACGATGCCGGAGTCCACTTCACTGTCCAGCAGCGCCGCGTTTAAATCCCAGTGCAGGTTATAGGGAAGATTTATCGACGACTCGATCTCGATACCGATGATGTTTGATGTGCCGATATTGCGGTTGACCAGGGAAAAACCGTTGCAATCGCCGCTGGTGACATCGAGATTGATGCAGGTGAGATCCTGCAGGACCTGATCATTGTAGTCATAGTAAAACGCCGTAGCGTTGAAGACTGCCGGCATATCGAAAGCCCGGTAGCTCTTGCGGCTGCCCACTTCGAATACCAGCAAGTCCTCCGGTTCAAACGATTCCGGCACGATATCGGCTGAAAAGCTGTCGTTGAAACCGCCGGACTTGTGTGCGGATGAAAACTTGGCGTAAACCATATGGTCTTCGCTCAGGTCGTATTCGAAGCCCAGGCGCCAGTCGACGAAATCGAAGGAGTCGGCGCCTTGCTGCTGGCCGGGGATGGTCATATTGGCATAGGTGAAGCCGCCATTGGCAAAAGCGGTATCGGGATTGCTGCCGTCGGGGCAGCGCACAAAGCCGTTGTCGATATCGTCCCTCTCGAAGCAGTTGCCGTTGGGGTTGCTGCCGTCGGCAATCGCTTCGATCTGCCGAATCAGCGTATCGCGCGCTCCCGGCGTGGCGATACCTTCAATCAGGAACTGCGCCATCTCCTGGGGGGTATCGATTGCCGATACATCGAAGTTTGGCCGGCCGAGCAGGGCCGGCACGAAACCCTCGGTGCCCAGTCGGGTGGCAAGGCAACAGGCAAAGTCCTCACCACCGAGTGTCAGGGCCCAGTTGCCGCCGATACCGTAGCGGGACTTTTCCTCGTCGGTATAACGCAGGCCGGCAAATACCCGCAGCCTGTCGCTGATTTCGAAGGTGGCATCGGCGTAGGCGGCGTAAGACTCGCCCTCCACTTGCGGCATGATGAACTCGGTGCCCGAATAGCAGCAGTAGCCTTTATCGGCGAGGCTGAAGAACGATGACTGCTGATCTTCCTGAAAATAAAAGCCGCCCAGAGACCAACTGAGCGGCCCGTCGTCGTTGGACAGCAGCCGCACTTCGTGCACGTCGCTCTCCGATATCTGCTCCCAGAAGACGGTGGTATAGTCATCCGCATCGAGCGCGGAGAGATCGCGGCCGGGGTGGGCGATACCGTCGTTGGAGGCGTTGCGCTGATAGAAGTCCAGTTCGCGGTAGCTGCCGGTGTATTCCACGGTAAAACCGTCGAAGTCGACTGTCAGTTTGGCCTGGACCCCCCACAGCTCGTTGTCCAGCTCACCCTGCTGGCCGCGATAGGCCACCTCTCTGATATCGAGATCCTCGGGTCGAAGTCCGGTCTCGACAATGGCGCTGTGGATATTGGCGCCCGGATAACCGCTGCCGGACTCCGAGCCGTAGTCGGCCATCAGGAAGATCGACAGGCGGTCCGACGGCTCGGACAGGAATGACAGCCGCGCGCCCTTGTCCTCCTGCAGGCCGGCCGGTTGCAGACGCGGATCGCCGACATTGCTGAAACCGTAGTCGCGATCGAGATAATAGGCGGCAATACGCACGGCATTGCTGGCGTTGAGCGGCAGATTGACAGCGCCCTCTGCAGCGCTGGACTGGCGGTTGCCGTACTCCGCCTGGGCGTAGCCCGAAACGGCGTCGAAGTCCGGTTTGGCGGTAATGATATTGATGGTGCCGGCGAGCGCGTTGCGGCCGTAGAGTGTACCTTGCGGCCCTTTATTGACCTCGACGCGGTCAATATCGTAGAACATGCCCCCCAGCCCTCGCGGGCGTGGAATATACACGCCGTTGATGTGGGGAGCCGTTGCGGGGTCACCCAGTTCGGTATTGTTGGCCGATCCCACCCCGCGAATATAGACTTCGACATTGCCTTCCTGGTTGGCAATGCTCATGCCGGGCACCGCCAGCTGCAGCTGGCGCAGCTCGGTAATGCCGTCCTGGCGCAGTGTCTCGCGATCGAATGCCTGCACTACGCCGGAGACGTCCTGAATGTTTTCTGCGCGACGCGTGGCCGTGACAATGACCTCTTCGAGCGAATCCCGCGGGTCTTGCGGATTGACGCCGGTAGTATCCCGGGCGCTCAGTGGCGCCGCCCAAAACCCCAACGCAGCCGGGAGGAGGGCCGCGATGGCCCGTTTGCCGAATATAGGTTTCATGTTATCTGCTCTCTCTATCGCCGTCCGATCGAATCGTTATTGTGGTTATTTTTGCAGCAGCCGGCTGTCAGCGCGGGCTAGACATCGCTAACCTAGGGGCTGTTACCCGGAGCCTTTAACCTGGCGCCTTAACCCAGGGCCTTACCCCAGAGTTTCAGCCCTGGGGCTTTTGGACTGATTTATCGCTTTGAAACACCCCTGGGCCGGGGCGCGGGTTATCCCTGGCGCCGCTTGCAATGTAGCTGAACCGTGGCAGATTTAGGGGCCGGTTGACGACAAATATCCCGCCCAAAGCGTGTATTCGGACGTTCGAATACCCGTTTGGGAGAAAGGTGAACGCCGATATTGGTAATGACTGGATTTGTGCTTATATAAATTTACTTTTATATTTCATCTGCTTCTAGAAAAGGTGGAGTTGATTAGGCGTTATGGACCGGCTGCTGTTCAATTTTCACGATGTCATCCTCTTGATGACCACCTACCAATGTACATTATTTGCCCTGTTGTTACTGGCTTTCCGGCGCACCCATGCGCTCAGCAATGTGTTGCTGGCCGGCTTTCTTATGACCCAGGCGGCAATCCCGCTGGATATTCTGATTAACTTCGGCGCCGGTTTCAGGGATTGGGCCATCGAGGTGTCGCCGAACCTGTTCTTCGTTTTCGGCATGGCTTACTGGCTGGAGGGACCCGTACTGCTGTGGTATACCCGCTCTCTGATTTATAAAGACTACCGCCTGGGCCTTAAAGACCTGGTTTATCTCCTGCCTTTTATCGGCTACGGGCTGTTCGAGATATTTACCTATTACAGTTTGGCGACCGAGGTGAAAATCGAAGAGCTGAGAAATCACGACCTGTTGGCCGAGCCCGCAGTCACCCACCTGGTTGGCCTGACGCGCGAGCTGCTGCGGGTGGCATTTTATCTGATGTGCCTGTTGGCGATTCGCGACGTGCGCAAACAAATCAAGCAGGAATACTCCAATATCGACCACATAGATTTTGCCTGGCTCAAATTCCTGGTGCTGGCATTTTTAGCGATCAGCGCCTGGGCGGTACTGGTTGCGGTGGCGATTATTTCCTCTGCCCACTGGGGCGTGACTATCGACTATGCAACCATGGGACTGTCTGCCAACTATACCGTCTTTGTGCTGGTCAGCGCCATGATCTTTCTGAGTATGAATTACTCATCCGTGTTCGAGGGAGTGGAGAGGCGCAGCCACGGCGAGGAAGACGAGCACCGGCCGGCGGGGGAGGTCATCGACCCGGCGCTGGTGGAAAAGCTGGAGCGGCACATGCGTGAACAGAAACCGTTTTTGGCCAGCACGCTGACACTGGAACGGCTGGCCAAACAGCTGGCGATCCCGCC
This sequence comes from Exilibacterium sp., assembly GCA_028280195.1. GTDB lineage: Bacteria > Pseudomonadota > Gammaproteobacteria > Pseudomonadales > Cellvibrionaceae > Exilibacterium. The sequence continues at coordinate 75,087 of JANQMH010000052.1, read as the reverse complement.
GCGAACCCTGTCCAAGGTGATCAACCGGCATTTCGGGCAGAATTTCTTCGAGTTTATCAACCTCTACCGGGTGGAGGAAGCCAAAAAGCGCCTGCTGGCCGACGAGTACATGGACCAGACGATTCTGAAAATTATGCTGAGTTCGGGGTTTAACAGCAAAGCCACCTTCAATACCTTTTTTAAAAAGCAGGTCGATATGACGCCCAGTCAATACCGAAAACTAAAAGCCGTCGCGCCGGCATAAGTGCCGGCGGCCGGCGGTTCAGTTCCCTATGAACGGCACTGATACGGCGTTAGACACCGGTGTGCCCAAAAGCATTTGTGTCCTGCACCGCAAAAGCGGTACCCGTGTCGTTCACCACAAAGCTGCCCGCGTAGGTAAAAAAGGGCACGGCGCGGATATTGATACCGGTAAGATTTCCGAGCGCATCGGCGAACCTGCTGATGTTCGCAGCGGCTGAAGGGGTGTCTGAGCCGGCAGCGCCCATGGCGGCGAATGCCAGTAGGTTGGTGGTGGGCGTGTTAGCCATCCAGTCGCTTATTACTTGTTGAAAGCTGTCGAAGGCGAGCAAGCCCCCCGAAAAATGACAGGCAAAGAAGTTAGTGAGTCGCGTTTGGTGACCTCTGGCCAAAACGAGTCCGGCACAATAACCCATTCCGGTAATTGCCACAGCCTCCTTTCCACCTGCGTGTCCAAATTCACCGGTGGTATATAATCCCTTACGGGGAACCGATAGGTATATCCTATCTCTGCCATTCCAGATCAAGTCCCCGCTGGCCGAGTCGGAATATATATTTCTGATCAATCTGATGTTTCCCGAACTGACTTGGGTGACATTCTCGGTAGTTGCGGGGTTGGCTCCGGTATCCCGTGTATCGTATACATTTGGCATCGTCGTAGTGTCCTGTTATTGAACCTTATTGGTAGTAGGTATCATGGCCAGCGCATCCTAGCTCAGGATGGGTGGTATAAAAACAGCCGAGTGCTGCATCGGGACCAACGGCTGCCGCACTGGTATCAGTGGTTTGCCTGCGGATATTGCGTTGCCGGCAGCGCCTACTGGTGGCAGTTTTGCCCACCCGTTAGGGTGGGGGCGAGCAAATTTGCTATTTTTTTGGCGCAGACTAAAACGGGGGAAAGCATGCAACTGAAATTGGATCACCTGGTCTGGTCGTCACCCAGCCTGGAGCTGGGCGTCGAGATTTTTACCGGGCTTACCGGCGTAACACCGGTGTACGGGGGCCAGCACAGCGAAGGCAATACCCATAACGCACTGGTGAACTTGGGGGCCGGCTGTTATCTGGAGATACTGGCGCCCACGGACGGTGCCGACGAGGGCGATGAATGGGTAGCCTTCTGCCGCTCGTTGCAACGACCGGCGTTGTACAAATTCTGTTTGCGCAGTGAAGGCGGTTTGAAGCGGGTGGTCGCGGTGCTGGAGCAGCATGGCGTGGGGGCTGAGGGGCCGGGCCATTACGCCCGCGCCCGGCCCGATGGCGTGCTGCTGGAATGGCAGTTGGTGCACCCGCAGCCGCAGCGCTATGGCAGCAGCTTGCCGTTCTTTATCGACTGGCTGATCAGCGAACACCCCAGTGACAGCGCGCCGTGCGGCGCCGGGCTGAAACGTTTTTGCTGGCAACACCCACAGGCGCGGCAGTTGCGGCCGCTGCTGCGGCAGTTAGGTGCTGATATCGAAGTGGTCGAGGCGGCGCAGGCGGGCTTTAGCGCCGACATAACCACGCCTGCCGGCGGTGTGGTGACGTTGACATGAGTGCAAACACGCAGGTCGTGAATGCCCTGATGCAACCGTCACGGCGGTGTCGAGCAGCTGCTTATCGAACTGTGTCGGTGAGGTTAATGTTTATGACGCAGAGGCCTGTGCCGAGGGCCTGAAACGCGGAGCTATGCGGCGGACGCGAGGGCTGGATTATTTGGAATCCCGCCTTATGTCCTGTTGCGGCTTAGGTCTGTTTTCATTTGCAGGTGATATGTCCTGACGCCTGTCGGTACATCCCTCTGCATCGGGAGTCACAGGGCGGGATTCAGAGTGGCGGGAGGCGGATAGCAGGCATTGATATATATCAACACCCCGGTAAAAAGCCGCAGGCAGTGCACAATGCGCGCGGGATATGAATATTTATAAAGCTCCCCGTTTCATATAACTGTTCCCTACATATTCTAATAATAAGGGAGTGGGAAATGACTCAAGCCAGTGTAATTGCCGCCGTATCGGCAATCAGCCTGTTGCCGGTGGCTGCTCCGCAGGTAGTTGCCGGGGACGGCACGGCGAGACTCCTCGAAGAAATCACTGTCACCGCCCGCAAGCGCGAGGAGGGACTGCAGGACGCGCCGATTGCGATATCGGCGTTTACCGGCGACAGTCTGGCATACCGGGGGGTGACCAATATCGGCCAGATTGCCGAGTTTACCCCGAATCTGACATTTCAGAATAACCCGAGCTTTGGCGGCTCCAGCAATGCCGCTGCCGTCTACCTGCGCGGTGTCGGGCAGAAAGAGTTCCTGCCCACTACCGAGCCCGGCGTCGGTATTTATGTGGATGGTGTCTATATCGCCCGCTCCGTCGGCGCTATCTTCGATTTGATCGATATCGAGCGGGTGGAGGTATTGCGCGGCCCTCAGGGAATACTGTTCGGGCGCAATACCATCGGCGGCGCCATCAGTCTGACTACCAGAAAGCCCACCGAAACACTGGGCGGTTCGGCGTCGCTGACCCTCGGGGAGGACAGCAGGGCGGACTTCAAGGGCACGGTCAATCTGCCTTTGGGCGATAAGCTGTATTCTTCCCTGAGCCTCGCCAGTTTCAATCGCGACGGCTATGTCACCCGCGAGGACGGCATCGACTTAGGTGACGACGATACCCTGACGGGTCGGCTGGCGCTGCGCTGGCTGCCCTCCGACCAGCTGACGCTGGACCTGGCCGTGGATATGACAAGGGATAGGGAAAACGGTCCCGCCTTCACTCTGGCGGATATCAACTTCGGCAACCCGGTCGACCCCAATACCCCGCCGATGGTGGTGATTAATAATGTCGGCGCGAATCTCGCGGCCGGTGGCCCGGCGGTGCCCTGTGCGGTGCCGGGTATGGCGTTCAATCCGGCTGTTCCCGGCTGTTATGACAAGCGCTATATTCAGGGCGATGACTTCAACGCCGGTACTGCGCCGGCCTTTTCCGATATGGACTTGTGGGGCGCGAGCCTGAGCGCCGCCTGGGCGATCAGCGACGGCCTGGAATTGCGCTCGATTACCGCGGTGCGCGATCTCGACAGTGAGTTTTCCCGCGACGGTGATCACTCGCCACTGCTGATCTCGCAGTTTTTTGATTCGCTGGAACAGCAGCAGTTTACCCAGGAGCTGCAGTTGTTGGCTTCAAGCGACAGACTGAACTGGATTCTGGGTCTCTACTATTTCGAGGAGGACGGCGACAATATCAATTTGCTCGATTTTGTCGTCTCCAGTTTTCGCAGCGGCGGCCGTTTTGACAACGAGGCCAAGGCTGTATACGGGCAGCTGACCTACGATCTGAGCGACAAGCTCAGTGCTACGCTCGGGGTGCGCTATACCGAGGAGGACAAGGGGTTTCTTCCCGATCAAATTATTTTCGACAATCCGTTTCAGGGCAGCGGCGATCCACAGCTCGACGCGCCTTTTCTTGCCGCCGGGGAACGCGTTCTGCCTTTTATCAGCAAGACGGTTACGGTGCGGGAAACCACGCCGATGGTCAACCTTGCCTACCGCCTGACCGGGCAGCTGATGGCCTATGCCAGTTACTCCGAGGGCTTTAAGTCCGGCGGTTTCACCCAGCGGGTGTTCCCGCCGCTGGTGGCGGGGTTTACCGCACCGGCCGGCACGCCCGATATCGACCTGATACCGACCTATGAGCCCGAGTTTGTGGAGGTCTATGAGCTGGGTTTGAAATATGCCTCCAGCGACAGGCGTTTAACCATCAATGCTGCGGTTTTTCACACCGATTACCAGGATCTGCAGGTGCAGGTGTTTACCAGTGTTGCGCCGGTCACCGAAAACGCCGCCAGCGCCTCTATCGACGGTTTTGAACTGGAGACCCAGTGGGTGCCGGGCGGCGGCTGGGTGCTCAATCTCGGTGTGGGCTATCTCGATGCGGGTTATGACGAATTGGATGAAGCGGTGACCCTGTTCCCGGTGCACAACGATTTCGAGCGGGTTTCGGAGTGGAGCTGGAGCGGTGCGGCCTCGAAGGAGTTCAGCCTCAAAAGCGGCGGCGCTGTCGTTGCCCGCATGGACTGGTCATACCGCTCCGAATTCTTTAACGATTCCTTCAATACGCCGGAAATTGCCCAGGACGCTTACTCGGTGCTCAACGCCAGTGTCGCCTGGAGCAGTGCCGATGAAGCCCATCGCATAACCTTCGGTGCCACCAATCTCAGCGGTGAAGAGTACCTGGTTACCGGTGTGGCGGGCGACGCTTTTCAGTCCCGCGAGGTGATATACGCGCGGCCGACAGAATGGTATCTGGTCTATGGTTTCAGTTTTTAACAGCCGGGAGCGCTCAATGGCAATAAGAAAAATCGGCATAGTGGGTGCCGGATTCGGCGGTTTGAGTGCCGCGCGGGTGTTTACCGCGCTCGGCTACCAGGTTTGCCTGTATGAAAAAGAGCCGGATGTCGGCGGTGTGTGGTCGGCCTCGCGCCGCTATCCGGGCCTGACCACGCAGAACCCGAGGTCGACCTATGCGCTGTCGGATTTTCCGATGCCCGCCGACTATCCGGAGTGGCCGTCGGGGAAACAGGTGCAGGCATACATGCAGAGCTATGCCGAGCATTTTGGCCTTGCCGGCGCCATTCACCTGAATGCGGAGGTGGTCGAGGCCAGCTATCGGCACCAGGCCGGACAGTGGCAGCTTGGTATCGATAAGAAAAACGCCGATGGCTCGCGGCAAACCCTGGAGGAGCAGTGCGACTATCTCATTATCGCCAACGGCATATTTTCCGTGCCTTTTATTCCCCAGTACCCCGGTGCGGATGAGTTTGTCGCCAATGGCGGTGTCATATGCCATACCAGCCAGTTGACCGATCAGCGCATTGTCAAAGGCAAACATGTGCTGGTGGTGGGTTACGGCAAATCGTCCTGTGATGTGGCCAATGCCCTGGCCGGCACGGCGAAAAGCACGACGGTTATCGCCCGCCACCTGATCTGGAAGCTGCCGAAAATGCTGGGCAATGTGCTCAATTACAAGCACTTGTTTCTGACCCGCCTGAGCGAGGCGCTGTTCCGCTATATCCGCTTGCGGGGTTTTGAAAAGTTTTTGCACGGTGTGGGAAATCCGCTGCGCCGGTCTCTGCTCAACAGCGTTGAATTTATCGTCGAGAAACAACTGCGCCTGCGGCGCCTCGGCCTGCACCCGCACAAGCCGCTGGAAACCATTGCCCGCAGCACGGTCAGTCTGGTTACCGACGGCTTTTTCGAGAAGATAGCACGCGGTGAACTCGATATCCGCAGGGAGACGGAGATTAGCCGCCTGTCTGCCGGTCGCGCAGAGTTGTCCGATGGGCACAGCCTGCCCGCCGATATTGTCGTCTGTGGTACGGGATGGCAGCAGACCTGCCCTTTTCTCGACAGCGATATCATGGACAAAGTCACCGATCAGCGGGGCAATTTCCGGCTCTATCGTTCCATGCTGCCGATCGGTGTACCGCGCCTGGCGTTTAACGGTTATAACTCCTCTTTCTTCAGCCAGCTCAACTGTGAAATCGGCGCGCTGTGGCTGGCCGACTACCTCAACGGCGGCATTGATCTGCCCTCGATAGCGGCACAGAACGATTACGCCGACCGGCGCCTGGCCTGGATGGAGGCGCGAACCGACGGTAAACATTCCCGGGGTACCAATATCATTCCGTTTTCCATTCACCATATCGATGAACTGCTCGATGATATGGGTATGAATCTGGGCCGGCTGATCCGTTTCAAACAGTGGTTCGGCGCGCTCGACCCCGGCGACTATGCCCATATTCTGCCGCAGCTAAAGAACAAGCACCGCATCGGCAAGATCGACGCCGGGCTGCGCTGTGAAGCCGGTACCTGATATCTCCATGCTTGCAAAACAGGAATCACACTATGGCGAGAATAACACTGCACCAACAGGCCTCGGTTACCGACCCGGAAATACTGCAGATCTTCGAGTGGGTAACGGCAATGGAAGGCAAGGTACCCAATCACTTCCTGCTGGAACTGAATTTTCCCGAGTTTATGAAGGCCAAGCTCGGCGCCACTAAAGTGCTGTGGCAGAGCGGCGAGCTGTCCCAGCAGGATATCCAGCATGTGGGTATCCTGGTGTCGCGGGCCAATGGCTGCGCCTATTGCACCGGCGCGTTCTGCACCATACTCAATCACGGGCTCGACGCCTCCCGGGCCTATGTCAACGAGTTGGTCGAGCGGGGTATCTCAGCGGTGGAAAGCGCGCGTTTGCGGGTCATTCTGGATATCGCCCTGAAAGTGAATGACGACCCCAGGGCGGTAACCGACGGGGATGTGAAGCGTTTGCGGGAAATCGGCCTGAGCGACAAAGGGGTATTGCAACTGGTGCATCTGGTCAGTGATTTTGCCTCATATAATCGCCTGAATCTCGCCTTGGATACGGACTACGACTACGAGAACTTTGGCTCGGGCGGAGCCTGATGCCCATGCCTGTGAGGCAGGCAATGTACAGGTTAAGCAAATGCAGTTGACAACTTACAGGGAACGGTATGGACGATTTTTTTCGGAGACTTTCACTATGAGCAGACTGGACAATAAAGTTGCCATCATTACCGGCGGCGCCGCTTCCATCGGCAAAGCCATCAGCGAAAAGCTGCACCAGTGCGGCGCCAGGGTGGTGATCGCCGCGCGCAGTGCCGACAGGGGTGAAAAGCTGGCGCGGGAACTCGGCGAAAACGCGCTTTACGTGCAAACCGACATCACTCGCGACGATCAGCTGCAGAACCTGGTCGAGCGGGCGGTTGCCCGCTTTGGTGCGGTGGATATTCTGGTCAACAATGCCTGCGTATACGATGACGACGGCGCGCAGACCTGCCGCGATATGTGGCTGTCCACCCTCAATACCAACGCCGTGTCGGCGGCGATGCTGGGCGAGTTTGCCCGCCCGCATCTCACCCGGGTGAAAGGCAACATTGTCAATATCGGCTCCATTTCCGCTCAGTTTCCCCATATCGGCCGCTGGGCTTACCCGGTGTCGAAGGCGACACTGCGGCACCTTTCCAAAACCCAGGCGCTCGAATATGCCGACGACGGCGTGCGTGTCAATATGGTAACGGTGGGCCACTGCTGGTCTGATCCCTTCGAAGGCTTGACCGGTGATAATCGCGCTCACGCCGATAAAGTCTCGGCGGCCTATAACCTGATGGGCCGCGTGGCGGATGCGCAGGAGGTTGCCAGCGTGGTGGCCTTTGTCTGTTCCGACGAGGCGTCTTATATGACCGGCGGTGAAGTCCCGGTCGATGGGGGTTATGGTGCAATGGGGCCGGAGCAGCACTACCCCCTGATGCCACTGCTGATGGCGGGCAGTTCCGACTGATCTGATGGGGCTTTTGGATTGTGTGAAAAAACGGCTTGTGATATAACCGAGTCCATTGCTCTGCTTTTAATTGCGCTGTGATCAGTTCCGGGCTGGGCACGCGCGCGGGTAGGTGAGTATGACGGCGGGCCAGTTAAACCTGTTCAGGAAGAGCCGGTATCGCTTGTTCCAGACCAGGGACCTGGACGAAGCACGTCACAAAGTCAGCGAAGTGTACTGCGATCACCGGCTTTCCTCAGAGACCGGTTCGCTCGATGCTTTCCATTATCATATCCCCTTTGCCGGCATCAGCCTGAACTACATGCAATACGGCGTGACCAGCGATATCGAGCCCGGCTGCCTGGAAGACTTTTATCTGATCCAGTTACCGCTCAAGGGACATGCGCTGGTCAACGTGGACGGCGAGGTGATTGAGTCGACTGTCGACAAGGCCTCGGTAATCAACCCCTGCGCCTATACCCGGATGACCTGGAGCGATGACTGCAAGCAGTTCCTGGTACAGATCTCCAAAGAGAAAGTCGAGCAGGTGGCGGCGGCCTGTATCGGTGGACCGTCGGGGGTGTCATTGCTGTTCGATTCCGCCATGCAAAGGGGCAACCCGCATCACGCGGCCTGGTGGCGCCATCTTTTTTCCTTCGTCGGCGAATACAGCCAGCAGTGCAGTATTTACCACAATGCCGATATATTGAATAACGCGTTAAACAATATTATTCGCGGCTTGCTCTACGCGTTAAACAATAATCATACCCCGCTGCTGGCTCGCGATCAGCGCAGCGCCATACCCAGGCATGTGCGGCTGGCGGTGGACTATATTAACAGCCATAGCGCCGAGCAGCTGTCCATGGATACCCTGGTGCAGTTGACGGGGGTGAGCGAAAGATGCCTGTATGAAGGGTTCAAAAAGTTCAAGCATATTTCACCCATGCGGTTTTTGCTGCACGCCAGGCTCAAGGCCGTCCGCCAGGCCCTGCTCGCCTCGCCGGGCGGTACCAGCGTTACCCGCATTGCCAGCGATCACGGTTTTACCCAGCTAGGCAGGTTTTCCGCCACCTACAAACGGGTGTACGGTGAACTGCCGTCGGCAACACTGGCCAGAAACAGCGCCTGACCCGAATGGCGCTTACTTAAGCAAAGCGGCGCTAATGAATCGGTCCGCCTCTGGGTAGGGCTTTCAGAAACACGTCGTCAACCCGTCCATGGGGACTTCTCGCCAGCATCCCTGCTGTCGAGAGTTTCTGAAAGCCCTACCCAGAGGCGGACCTACCTTTAATGTTCTTAACAGAAGGTTGTTGGCGCGGTGGTAGGTCCCAACCCGCTGAGGGTCGGCCACCACCGTTGTTTCTTAAAGTCAGTGCTACTCGCGCCTGACCCTCTTCGCTTCGACGACTTTGCCTCGATAACTTTTAACTGAAATGTACTGGTCAGTCCAATTTTTAGTTTGGTAATGCAGCTGCGAGAGTGAGGGCGGCGACAAAGGCGCCAGCCGGCGCAGGCCTGCGCCTGTATGCCCGGATATATGTATTTACTGCCGTTAAACTCGATTTAAACGATGGATGACCGCTTAAAAGCCGGGTATGCTGCCCGCTGTCACAATTATCGAGGAGAAGCACTGGTGCGTTATATCCTGACTCTGGCCTTTTTAGTGATTTATGCAGCTTCTGCGGCGCAGGCGCAGCGCTCGATCGGCTTCGTGCCCTATGCCGTTCCCGAGGCCGGCGATATCGTCGTTCCGGTGCGCGAGGGCAACCCGGCGGCAGGCGTGGTTGCCGAGGTGAATACCCGCACCGGCGGGGCACTTGCCAGCGCCATTGACGACGCCGGCTATAAAGGCGAGGCCGGCGAGGTGCTGACGTTGTTCGGCCTGCGGCCCTACAAGCGGATCGATCTGATTGGCGTTGGTGCGGAGCCGCTGCTGCAGCGCGATCTGCAGGATTTTGGCGGGCGCGCCGCGGCCGCCAACGACGGCGGGCGGGATATCAGCATCCTGTGGGCGCAGATCCCCACGGCGGTGGAGGCGGCAGCGGCGCATATCGCCTTTGGCTTTACGCTTGGCGATTACCGCTTTGATCAGTACCAGCAGAAAGACGCAGATGAGCCGGCTACCCGCGGCGATCTCACCATCGCCACTGCCGCCGCAGATGCGTCTGCCGCGGCGTATGAGGACGATTTGAGTCACCTCGCCACAGCGGTGCTGTTGGCCCGCGACCTGGTCACGGAACCGGGCAATATTGTCTACCCGCAGAGCTTTGTCGAACGCGTGCGCAGCGCCTTTCGCGGGGTGCGCGACGTGTCCATAGATGTGCTCGATGTGGCGGCCATGCGGCGCCTGGATATGGGCTTGCTGCTCGGTGTCGGCCAGGGCTCGCAGCGCCCGCCGCGACTGCTGGTGGTGCGCTATGGCGGCGGCCAGAGGGATGCCGCGCCGCTGGTGTTTGTCGGCAAGGGCGTCACTTTCGATACCGGCGGCATATCGATCAAGCCGTCAAAAAACATGAGCTATATGAAGGCCGATATGTCGGGTGCCGCGGCGGTAACCGCCACCGTGCTGGCGCTGGCCAAGCGCAAGGCGCCGGTAAATGCCGTTGCGGTGGCCGCGCTGGCGGAAAACATGCCCTCGGGGTCGGCCATCCGCCCCGGTGATGTGGTGGCCTCGATGTCGGGGAAAACCGTTGAAATACTCAATACCGATGCCGAGGGCCGGCTGATACTGGCCGATGCCGTGCACTATGCGCAGGATCGCTTTCAACCGCGGCTGCTGGTCGATATCGCCACCCTGACCGGCTCGGCCGCGCGCGCGCTCGGCGCCGAGTACGCGGCGCTGTTTACCCGCGACGACGACCTGGCTGCGCAAGTTACCCGTGCCGGGGCCATTGCCGGCGAGGATGTCTGGCGCCTGCCGCTGCACCCGAATCACGACAAGCGCCTCGAATCGGATATTGCCGATATCAAGAACGTCAGCCCCGAGCCGCCGGGCGCCAGTATCGGCGCCGCTTTTATCGGCGCCTTTGTGCGCCAGGAGCAGCCCTGGGTTCACCTCGATATTGCCGGTGTCGCCTGGCGCACCGATACGGTGCCGACCGTGCCCAAAGGGTTCAGCGGCTGGAGTGTACGGCTGCTCGACCAGCTGGTGCGGCAGCTGGACGATGCCGGCGCGGCTCAGTAGCCGCAGTCTGCGGCCGGGGGCGCGCGGCTCCCGGCCATCGCCTCTCCCGGCTCAGCAGGGCTGCAAATCAATGTAAGCCGAACGCCCTGGCCCTTTCCCGTTCATAGTCAAATACGCCGTTGTCCGCCTCGACCTCGGCGCGGCGCTCGTCCAGCGCCTGATATCGCTGTATTTCCTCATCGGGCATAAAATGCAGGCAATCACCGCCGAAGAACCAGAATAAATCCCGCGGCACCAGCGGCGTGATATGGGGGTAGGCGGCGACAATGCGGCAGATAAGCTGTTGCCCGCGGTGCAGGTAGTCGGGATCGGCTGGTGAAAGTTTGAGCAAATTCTGCAGGCGACCGAGAAACTCACTGTGCGCCGTGGCGGCGTCGGCGCTGCAGAACGGCGACTGCCGGGCGACAGCCTCCACCAGCTGCCGCAGCAGGCGCTGGTGGTAAAGGGTATAGGAATCGGGCATCGGGCCGGCCTCTGCAGAAATTGCCGGCGCTTATTGTAAGCGAGTCGCGGCGCGGTTGCATTCTGATTCCCGGCAGGGTTGAATAGGGCCCTTTTGAAACCGGGAGCGGGTGCATGACGGACTCCGCACTGACCATCGCCAATCTGCGCAAAGTTTACACCACTGAGTCCGGTGCCGGCTTCGAGGCGCTCAAGGGCATCAGCCTGGCGGTGCAGCCGGGTGATTTCTTCGCCCTGCTGGGCCCCAACGGTGCCGGCAAATCCACCACCATCGGCGTGATCTGTTCACTGGTGAAAAAAACCAGCGGCAGCGTGCGCATTTTCGGCAGGGATATCGACACAGACTATTCCCTGGCCAAACAGGAACTGGGGGTGGTGCCGCAGGAGTTCAATTTCAACCAGTTCGAGAAAGTTGGCGATATTATCGTCAATCAGGCCGGTTATTACGGCCTGCCGCGCCGGCTGGCGCGGCAGCGCGCCGAGCAGTATCTGCGCCAGCTGGGGCTGTGGGACAAGCGCGGCGAGGCCGCCCGCATGCTCTCGGGCGGTATGAAGCGCCGATTGATGATTGCCCGCGCGCTGGTACACGAGCCGCGCCTGCTGATTCTCGACGAACCCACCGCCGGGGTGGATATCGAATTGCGCCGCTCGATGTGGGAGTTTTTGCAGCAGATTAACGCCGCCGGCACCACCATTATCCTCACCACCCACTACCTCGAGGAAGCCGAGAGCCTGTGCCGCAATATCGCCATCATCGATCAGGGGCAGATCGTGGAAAATACCAGCGTCAGGTCGCTGCTGAAAACCCTCAACCGGGAGACCTTCATTCTCGATACCCGCGAGCCTGTTGGCCAGTGCCCCAAAGTAAAGGGTTACGAAACGGTGGTGGTGGACGACCACAGTCTGGAGGTGGAAGTGGACAAGGGGCAGTCGCTCAACGAGTTATTCGAAGGCTTGTCGGCGATCGACATTCACGTGGTGAGTATGCGCAATAAAGCCAATCGGCTGGAGGAGTTGTTTGTGAACCTGGTCAACCAGCACAAGGCGGCCGCTCAGCAGGAGCAGGTGGGGTCGTGAAACTGTCGAGTCAATGGGTTGCGTTCACTACCATTTTGCGCAAGGAAATCCATCGCTTTATGCGCATATGGATGCAAACATTACTGCCGCCTGCCATTACCATGTCTCTGTATTTCGTTATTTTCGGTTCGCTGATCGGTTCGCGCATCGGTACCATGGACGGCTTTAACTATATGGAATTTGTGGTGCCCGGGCTGATTATGATGTCGGTGATTACCAACTCCTACTCCAATGTCGTGTCTTCTTTCTACGGCGCAAAGTTTCAGCGCAGTGTGGAGGAAATACTGGTTTCCCCCACACCCAATTATGTGATCCTGCTGGGGTATGTGTGCGGCGGTGTGGCGCGGGGCATGATCGTCGGCCTGATTGTTACCTGCATGTCGATGTTTTTTACCCATTTGCAGATCCACAGCCTGCCGATCGTGGTCTGTGTGGTTGTTTTTACATCGGTGCTGTTTTCGCTGGCGGGTTTTATCAATGCCGTGTATGCGAATTCGTTTGACGATATCTCCATTGTGCCGACATTTGTGCTGACACCTTTGACTTACCTGGGCGGTGTGTTCTACTCCATCAGCCTGTTGTCGGACTTCTGGCGTGGGGTTTCCATGCTGAACCCGGTGCTGTACATGGTGAACGCCTTTCGCTACGGTATTCTCGGCATCTCCGACATCGATGTGACCTGGGCGTTTATCGGAGTCGCCCTCGCCGTGGCGATTTTATTCAGTTACAGTATGCATTTGCTGAGCAGCGGTAAACGCCTGCGGAGCTGAATCGCCCGTTGGTCCGGGTTTGCGGGCGCCGGCCTGAAAAAATGTGTAAAACGACAGCATGCTCTCTACGGGATACCCTCTACAGTCATTGGCGGAGTTAAATAATGGTTATCTCCACGGACGATTTGCCGCTGGGCAAGCAGACCGACTATGTGGCCGAGTATATGCCGTCGCTGCTGCGCCCGATTCAAAGAACTGAGTCGAGAAAGTTACTGGGCCTTGACGGCAAGGCGCTGCCGTTTATGGGCATGGATATCTGGACGGCCTATGAGATGTCCTGGTTGGATGAAAAGGGCAAGCCGCAGGTGGGCGTGTGCGAGTTCCGCTTTCCCTGCCAGAGCCCGGCAATCATCGAATCGAAGTCTTTCAAGCTGTATCTGAACTCCTTCAATCAGACGCCTTTCCACGGGCCGCGGGAGGTGATCGCAGCGCTGGAAACGGATTTGTCGGCGGCGGCCGATGCGCCGGTGATTGTGCAGCTGCTGCCCCTGGCGCAGGCGCTGCAGCGCGGCCTCGGCCACTATACCGGCGAGCCCCTCGATCACCTCGACGTAGAGGTGCAGGATTATCGGCCCAACCCCAACCTGCTGATCTGCGATCAGCCCACCTCCTATGTCAACGAGTCGCTGAACAGCGACCTGTTGAAATCCAACTGCCCCGTTACCGGCCAGCCCGATTGGGCCAGCGTCTATATCGAGTATCAGGGAGCGGCGATCAACCGCGAGGGCTTGCTGAAATACATTATTTCATTCCGCCAGCATCAGGATTTTCACGAGAGCTGTGTGGAGAGAATGTTCACCGATATCATGGCGCAGTGCGGGCCGGAGAGGCTGACGGTTTACGCGCGCTACACCCGCCGCGGCGGTCTCGATATCAACCCCTATCGCAGCACCGGCATCGGCGAACCGCAGGATGTGCGCCTGGTGAGGCAGTAGTCTCAGGTAATTACCTTTTCCCGCAGTTTGTCCGCTGCTGCCTCCAGCGACTCGATCACCCGCTCCTTGTCGTAGTTGCGCACCTTTTCCAGATCCAGGTGCAGTGAAAACCCTTCGGCATCGTCCTCGAAATAGCTCTGCTCCTTGCCCAGGTCCTTGCGGAAATCCACCACTTGGTAAACTTTGACCGGATGGCTGAAACCCTTTACCAGAATATTGCCTTTGTCGCGGCACATGATGACATCTTTGACCAGCGACCAGGTCTCATAGGAAATCAGGATCTCACCGGGCTCGGCCGCCGACTCGAGCCGGCTGGCGAGATTGACATGGGTGCCGAGCACCGTGTAGTCCGAGTGAAGGTTGGTGCCGAAGGTGCCCACGGTACAGTAACCGGTATTGATCCCCATGCGAATGCGCAGCGGCTTGCCGACCCCCTGGTTGTACCACTGCTGCTGCAGCACTTTCATGCGCTTTTTCATGGCGATGGCCATGGCGAGGCAGTCCAGCGCATCGGTTTTTACGCCTTTGTTGGAGCCGTCGCCGTAGGTGACCATAATGGCATCGCCGATAAATTTGTCGATTGTGCCGCCATGGTCACTGACAATCTTGGCCATTTCGGTGAGATAGGTATTGAGAATGTCGGTGAGGGTTTCGGCTTCGAGTTCCTCTGACAGGCGACTGAAGCCCTTGATATCGGAGAAGAACACCGTGAGCCGCTTGCGCGAGGTCTTCAGGGCTTTGTCGTCGCCGCGGTTGACCGCGTTCCATACCGGCGGCGGCAGGTAGCGCGCCAGCTTGTAGGCGCGCAGTTTGTATTTGTGCTGTTCGTTTTGCAATTGCTGATTCTGGTGGCTGATGGCCCTGTTGCGCTCAAACAGAAACAATCCGTAGGCGCAGAAGTACACCAGGGTGCCGACAAGTGCAAAGGCGTTGAATTCCCATTGCACGCTCAGCGGCAGTGGTGGCGGCAGGATCAGCAGGCCGGCCCCGAGGCCGAACAACAGCCCCATACTGTCGAGCCCCCAGCGGCTGATGCCGCCGTTTAACAGCGCGTGAAACTGCAGGCTGACAATCAGTAGGATCAGCGGCATGGGGCTGAAGCCGGTGGCTTCGAGTGCGATGCCGATCAGGGCGGCATCGACCGTGCCCAGCCACGGCCGCAGTTTTACCAGGTGTTCCTCGGCGAGCTTTTTCTGCGCCAGCAGTGTCGCCACGGTATAGGCGACGAGCAGCAGGCACAGCGCCGCCGAAGTCGGCTTTAACTGTGTCCAGCTCATTGTACTGGCCAGGCTGCCCGCGCCGGTGAGAACGAGTATCACGCGGAAGTAAAGAGGGGACACGAAGGGCCTGACCTTTTTATTTTTTTCCGATAACTCGTGATCCATGAGCGGGTACTGGCAAAAACACCTACTATATCAGCGACTTGGTCTGTTTTAAAGCGCTGTCAGACAAACCGGCCGGGCCCGCTTGGGGCACTGCAAGGTGGGTTTTTGCCGTTTGCGCGCCTGTCGGCGGCGGGCGGCTCAACTCTTCATGCGCAGGGCCAGGTACTTTTCCTCCAGCTTGGCATATTGTTGCTGCAGCTTGAGCATATCCTGCTGCAGGCGCCCGGCACCGCGGCTGTTGTATTGATGTAGCAGCTGCTCGTTTTTCGCTTCCATGGTCTGCAGGCGCCTTACCAGCCTGCGGTTTTCCTCGCTCAGTTGCCGGGCTGCCTGTTGCAGTTCCGGTATTTGGCTGCCGGCATTGGCGAGTCGCTCCTCCAGTTCCCTGACGCGGTTGTTGTTTGCGCTCAGTTCGTCTTCCAGCAGCTGGATACAGGTTTCGGACTCCCTGACAAAGCGTGTCTGGCGCTCCAGCTGCTCGCTCAAGTCTCTGATGATCTCCTGGCGTTGCTCAGCGGTGTCGGCCGCGGCGAGCTTTTTCTGCAGCTTGCTGATGGTCTGGTGCTGGTCTTCGGCCACCTGGCGCAGGTGCTGGATTTCAGTCTGGGCGCGCTTGTCGGTTTCGGTTCTGGTGATTTCAATGGTGGTGACCTTGCGCTCGGGCGGCGCTGTCACCACCAGCGAGCCATCGCCCCCGGCGTCGATCATACCGCCGAGTTGGTCGTAGACGTGGTTATAGCGGTGCAGCAGGTCTTGAAATGCGTCGCTGTCCGGTACCTGCGCCGCCATTTCGGTCAGCTGCTGGTAGTACAGCTGGGCCTGTTGCTGCGCCTGTTGCCATTGATCCTCCATATCGAAAAACAGCTGCTTGAACTTCTCCAGGTTGGCGACGCGCTGTTCGCTGTTCTGCAGCTGTTGTTGTAGTTGCTCCCGCACGGCATCCTCGCCGGGTTCATCACCGCTGTCGCCGGCTTTGGCCGCCGTGTAAAAGTCTATCAGCTGCTGCAGCTTGGTGTGCAATACCTGCCAGCTCGGTGCCGCATCGTCGCCTGCATGCAGCGCCTCTGTTTCGGCGATCAAAAAAGCGTGGCGCAGCGCCGCCACCTGCCGGGGCGGGGGAGCGGAGAGATTCAGATCCAAAGCAATGTCCTGACCGGCGTTCAGGGTTTGGTGATACTGCCGGGTAAGCTGCAGTTGCTCCTTGAGCTGTTCCCCGTAATCACTGCGGGTATTCTCCAGACTGCGTTGTGCAGCTTTTGCCTTGCGCAGGTCGTCGACCAGCGCCTGCATGCGCTTTTGCAGCCGCTGTACCATGCCTTTGAGGTTGCGGGTGCGCACCAGCAGAAACACACACACTGCCAGCAATAGCAAAAAGGCTTCCACGACACCAAAGACAACGAAGTTAGACACTTGCATTGTTTAAGTCCCTCAACCTGCCGCCGCAGCGGCCGCTGGTGGTCCGGACTACACCCTAATTTCTGTTATGAGTCCTTATTTAGTTGTATCGGGATTATGGTATAAATACGCGCCAGATGCGATACCCGGCGCCACCATGGCGCTGCGTTATCTGCCCGGGCGGCCTTATTGTGCGCGCAATGGTGGTCAAGCTGAGGTGCGCAACCTAGAATAGCGCTTTTGTCATACTGCTGAGGTTTGGACTATGACGATGGACGCTTTAACTGCACTGCAACAACGGGTATCCAGTGCGCGCCTGGTGGAGCCCGCCCCGCAGGGCGAGATTCTGCAGGGGATTCTGCAGGCCGGGCTGCGCGCTGCAGACCACGCCTGCATGCGGCCCTGGCGCTTTCTGCTGATCGAGGGCGAGGCGCGGCAGGCGCTCGGCAGCCTGTTTGTCGCTGCCACCCGGGCGCAGGATGCCGCTGCCGATGCCGCCAAATTGCAGCGTATCGCCGACAAGCCGCTGCGGGCGCCGCTGATTCTGGTGGCCATCGCGCGCTGTCGCGACAACCCCAAAGTGCCGGAGCTGGAGCAGTTATTGTCGGCCGGGGCGGCTGTTCAAAATATGATCACTGCGGCTTATGCACAGGGAGTCGGAGCCTACTGGCGCACCGGTTCCATGGCATACGACCCCCGTGTCGCCGCAGGACTGGGGCTGGAGCAGGGGGAAAAGATTATCGGCTTTGTATACCTGGGGACACCCCAGGGCACGCAAAAACCGGTGCCCGACCTCAGCGTCGACGATTTCGTCGGCCATTGGCGGGGTGCCTAGCCGTTGCGTTTGCGCAGTCACTTGTGTACAGTGGCGGCCGGTTTGTATACCCCCTGGTGAGGTGTCCGAGTGGTCGAAGGAGCACGCCTGGAAAGTGTGTAAGTCGAAAGGCTTCGAGGGTTCGAATCCCTCCCTCACCGCCATGTAACCTATTGATTTTAATAGGATTTTTCACATTTTTTTGTTTTTGGGACAAATTTGGGACAAGATTTTGGCTCTCCTCGTCCCGTTCTGTTGCTATATCTTCCTGGGTGCTTGGTTTAGGAGGGAGAAGATTTAGATCTTCAGATGCCTGCTTTTCCAAATCCGGCGCATCCGCCTCGATAAACTTGCCATAGTGTTTATGCAGCATCGCCGTGCTGGTGTGCCCTAAATAATTGGCTATCCATTTTTCCGGGTATCTCCCGGTGGTTAACAGCCGGCTGGCAAAGGTGTGCCGACACTGATTGATACCTCGGTGTCGGACTCCTGCTTTGCGCAGATGCGTTGCCCACAATACGTTGGTTTCTTTGGAATCTGTGTGTGGCTTTCCCGTTAGGGTATTTAAGAAGATAAAGCGCAGCTTTTCTGTGGTAACTCGTTTATTGCGTTTCTCTGGGATCTCCACCTCAGCGGGGGGCAGCATAAAGGTCAATGCTTTCTGCCGTTTGAGAGCCTCATATGCCTGGTCGAACAATTTTAAGGTTCTTCGGCGCTTATCGTTTTTAGGGCGCTTGTATTCACCGAGTACACAGGCCCGGTTAATGGTTATCGTGCGGTTAACCCAGTCGACATCTTCCCACGCCAGCGCAAACCCCTCCGAAACACTGACACCTGAAAAACAGGCAAATTCGATATAATTCAGCTCCTGGATTCGATGTGTTGGCGTATTTAACAATCGATAGAGCTCTTCGCCGGAAAAGGGGTCGGCTTCGGTAGTTTCTTCTTTTTCGAGGTATGGAATACGTGCAAAGGGATCTTTGCCAATCACACCGTCCAAAAATGCATCCTTAACGACGAAGCGAAAGGGAGCGAGTAAATTGTTGATGGTTTTTATTGCTAAGTGACCTAAATCGATTTCTATCCAATATTCCAACTCTGTTTTTTTTAACTGTGGAAAATAGTAGTGCCCCCAGCGGGGTTTCAGATAGCGCCTAATATCCTTTTCATAACCTCTTACTGTACTAACTGCGCATTTCTTCTGTTTGAGTTTAAGCCAGTCATCAAGTGCTTCTCCAACGGATTTGGGGGTAATTGATGGGAATAGTTTTGCGTGACGACTATTGGGAAACTCCTTAGCGTAGTCGAAAGTTTGAGTTTCGATAGCATATAGGATAGCGTCCCGTTTTCGAGCGGCCATTTTAATATTGGCATCGGTAACCTTTAACCCTATCAATGGCTCTCGATAACGTTTATTTTGATACATGAAATCGATACGAATCTTTCGTCCATGAATCCGAATGCCGGGCGGTAATTTTTTCTTTTGTTTCGGTTTTTTACTCGTCATCGATTCGCTGTTTCTCTTATCCATTGAGTATCCAATCGTCTACTGAACGCCAGTTGATCATTAAGCGATTGTCAGGTGCAGCGATCCAGGTTAATCCTTCTGCCCAAATACCCTTGTAACACTTGTTGCGGATAGCGTCATAGGTGTATCCAGACAATGCACTGTATTTGTGTGCTTGAATCCATTCGGGCAGCGTAACGATAAACTTTCCTTCGTTACCGGCGCTGCTTTGAAATTTTGAGTTGATCCAATCGTCCACAGCTCGCCAATCGATCATCAAATGTCTATCAGGTGCTTTTGCCCAAATGACTTTCGGAGTCCATACCCCCTGATAGCATTTTGCCTGGATAGCGTTATAGGTGTACCCGGATAGCTCTGCGTACCGTTTAGCCGTAATCCATCTCGGTAATTCAAGTACCTGAATTTGGGTGCTAACCGGTTGTTCAGACTTCATTAAATATACCATATATAGTGGTTAAAGTAAATTAAAACACTATATATAGTGCTTTAATGGAGTGAGCGTAAATCGCTATAGTACTTAAAAAAACTGCTTGGCTTTTTGTATTAATTTTCACGGTTTGGAAATACTAAAGTTTGACATTCATTGAATGGGAGGGATGGTCAACGAGTTTTGCGGGGAAGTTAATCCGGTAAATTTAGACCTTACTACTCCGGGAATTCCCCCTCATCCCCCTGCTGCCCATCACCGTCCGCGTCGGTCGCGCCCGCCCCCCTGAGCCGGCGCGGACGGTGATGGGGGGCAGGGGGAGCCCCCGCTGCCTTGATCCAGAAGCGGGGGAGCGTAATTTTTGATAATAGAAAAATAGATTAGGTAAATTGAATGGAATTGTTCTGACAAAAGCGGAGAGAGTTTACCCTTAGTGTAAGAGTTGGCCCCGGCCCTCTGACAGTCTATCGGAGCCGGTTTCAAGGTGCTTGTTTCGGCAATCGTCTAGCCTCGATCGTGACCCGAATGGGCCAAGACCGCGCCTTTTGCGGGCTTGGCTCCACTTAGTGAGACCAAGCGCTTTCTGCGCCGGTCGAGCTTAGTGGAGTAGAGCGAGAAGAGCTCCAAAAAATCAAAATCATCACTTCAAAAAAGTGGTGCACATCCTACTTTCTGAATGACCCGGTAACCGAGCCACAGAAGACTCTAGACCGAGCTGCCCGGCGGAAAAAGTAAAGGGGGGCGGTCCAGATATGGGGCTATTGATCACGATATATGGGTTAAAGCATATGGAAAAATACAATATATGGTGTTTGTCAATCACTTAATGAGCTTTCCATACGACCTTTATGCTTGCCAAGCCCCAAAAGTCGCGTATACTCCCTGTAAGACATATGAATACAAATGAGGTGTGATGTGGCAGACTTATTACCTTCCGGCCTACCGATGAACAGGGGCGCTTTATCAATGGGCTGGTAGATTCCGGCGACTTTGCCAGTCAGAGCGAGGTTATCAGGGCTGGCTTGCGTCTTCTGCAAGAAGAACAGGCCGGGTCACAATTACAGGCTTTACGTGAGGCATTGATTGAAGGCGAACAAAGCGGTGATGATGGCGTATTGGACATGGAGGCTATAAGAGCCGAAGCCAAACGCGAAATAGGTATCCTGTAATTAATGTTACTTCTTCATAAGCAGGTAAAAGCAAAAGAAGACCTCAAAAAAATCTGGCGCTATAGCTATAAAGAGCATGGCCTAAAACAAGCCGATCTCTACTACGACGAATTGATAAAGGGTATGGCGTTAATCCAGGAGAATCCACATATCGGCATTTCCTGCGAGCATATCCGTTCTGGATATCGCCAGCTCCCTGTCAACGAGCACCATATCTTTTATCGAATCAGCACCACGAAGATACATATTATTCGCGTACTTCACAGAAAAATGAAGTTCAGAAAACATCTTTAAATTTCCCCCCTTGTGAAGTTGGCCTGGGCCAATGGAGCCTGGGGAGATAATTATGTATAAGTTTAGATGTGATACCAATGCTAATAATCGGTCGCGATATGATCTGACAGTTAATAAAACACTGAGTGCTCCCTGTGTCCCAAATTACTAAGAACGGCCGTTCAAATAACGGATTAAAATGTGTTCATTTATGACAGGAAATTTCCCATTGCAGTCATTGGGCTAGAGTTATTCCGCCCACATCACAGCTCCTTTCTCGAGCACAAAATGCCGAATTCAATACCTGTTCTAAATCTGTGTATATACAGTGCAATTGAATGATAGAAAAACAACTGAGTCGTGATAGTAGGGCCATAAAGGATCATGGGCTATAAGTTATTAAAAAACAGCAGGTTAGCATAGATCTTGGTCTAAGTTTGGGTTACATCAAACGCCATGACTCGTTTAAATTGAAAATCACCTGCTGAGCCATGGATCTTCGATGCTGGTAAAATAGGCCACTTGGGAATTATGGTATAAAAATCAGTGCCTTAGAGGTCTAAGTGCGTTGCCGAAAAAGAATATTGAACCGACTTGTCGCGATAATCTTCCGATTAGGAGTGCTGAAGCGCCTGGTTTCATCAAATGGTTAGTCTTGCCATGGACAAATCCGATCAACAAGCATGGTTAAAATGGTGTGGTACCACAAGCGTCCCGTTACGCCAACTCTCCCCCGACGGGCAGCCAATTGATATAGCATCTGGTTGCTTACTTGATTTCCAATCTAGGAGGTTTTTGCTAACCGTGCGTCATGCGGTCGATCTGAGTTCTTCCGGTTGGGTAGTTGAGCTAGAATACGATCCTGCTAAGGGCACTGAAGTCTACCAGCCAGCGATGTTTCTTCATATCGGTGAGATGAAAAAGGGCTCGGGAGACATAGGGCTTGTGGATTATGCCTATGCGGAAGTTCCTAAGGATCTACAGCCAGTGTTTGATTTACGATCGCCTCGAGGTCCAGTCGCACCGAGAAGGAATCGACATATCTTCCGTGCTGAAAACGTGACCGAACCTGAAGCAAATACAATCTATGCCTTCAGCGGACAAGTTTGTCCAGAAATGCATGGGTCCTTAGCAATGGTAACCGAGTGTCACGTCTACCCAGGACTTAGATATGAATCGAGTGACGGTCCATTTCATTCATTTGCATTACCGGTTAAACATCCTGGCCATGACGCATTTGAGGGTTGCAGTGGAGCTCCAATCGTCGATACTCACAGACGAATAGTTGCTCTAGTTTCGAGTGGTGATAAAGAAACAAACAATATTCGGGCCATTAGCGTATCAAAGTACATCTTCGCATTGGACTTCTATTGCCGTGAAATTAGGCCAGATTAAGTGTGTCATTCTCGCCCGCAAAAAGTGCGGGCTGGACTTCGTCGCTATCGCTCTTCGGCCGCATACACAGGTGTTAAGGTTTAAATGAAATGGCATATGTCTTGCTCCAGCAAGTCAGTAACAAATATGCGAAATCCAATGCTGGAAAGACTCTAGAGAAACCGGTGGCTTTGAAATATTTAGAAAAGTATTTTGAACCAGAAAAATATCAAGAGCTTCTCGAGACGTATCCCGAGGGTTACGTGTATATTTGGGGTGCCAAGTTTGAAAGGTATCACCAGATTTTAAAAATGACGCCTAGCCAGAGTCTAGTTCTGTTTCGTCGAAATAAAAGTGTATTTCGTGTAGGCTTCATCAAGGATCTTCTCGTAAATAAAGAACTTGCGTTGCGTCTTTGGGGCGCTGATTTGGGGTATTGTTTACCTCATGCAGCAGCCGATCGGAGATGTTTCAATTGATGCTAGTACAATCAATGAGGGAATAGGGCGCAAGCCAAGTGACAATTGGCAGGGTATGACTGCGGTTGAAGGTGAAAAGGCGGCGGTTGCGATGAACATCGTTAAAGAGTATCTCAATGAACATTAACCCTAACAAACACATCAAATGCACCCCCCACGGTCGCCGAGCGCTCGTACCTCACGCCGTTTATGTGAGGCGTTAATCCCCAAGGAGCATTCAATGCACGGAATACCAAGCATGTTTTTGACACACGCATCGGATGTATTAGGAGATACAGAAGCTGGACTGTCAGGCAGTAACATTGTAAAAGCATTTACTGGTTATGCGTTTGATCTGAATGTAAACATCCCGCACTCCTCTTATCCGTTTGATGCACCAAACAAAAGAACTGCGCTATTAGAGAATTTGAGGCGCTTCGAGCCCAAAGATCAATATAGAATCATCAAAGAGCTATGTGAACATCCGAAACTGCCTCAACCAGTTCCGGATTCAGTAAACAATCTGAAAATTCAATTAATCGCGAGATATAGCGACCAGTTTGGCTCTGTCAGTTCGGAGACATTGAATGAAACTCTTATCGAGGAGGCTAAACACTGGTTGTCTGATTACGCGGATAGTTTAAAATTATACGATACGGCGCTTACAAAATTTAATAATAACGTATTTGAACGAAACCTCTTAGATGATCTAAGGCTTTCTTTAGAGCTTCTTTTAAAGGCCATCTTTCAAAATTCAAAGTCTGTTGAAAATCAGATACCCCAAATAGGTAGCTTCATTAGTTCAAAAGGTGGATCAAAAGAATTTTCGAATATGTTCCGCACGTTAGTAGATTACTATTCAAAATATCAAAACTCTTTCGTAAAGCACAATGATGCTGTAATCGAAGAAGAAGTAGAATTTATATTTGAAATGACATCTTCCTTTATGAAGCATTTGGTCAAAATGAACACAAAAGGTTAACAAGTATATGCATCCTATCCATACTGTTAATTCACGTAGTCACGTCATGCTTGAGATACTGCGTGATCACTACGAAATTGCTGGATCTCGAATGAAGAATGAGATTCAGCGGATGCATAGTGAGCTTATCGAGATTCTTGCAGACAAGAGAATTGATTATGCCAGTCTTCGCTCTGCGCTTGTGCCAAGCATAGATAAAGAGGAGGCGCTATTTATATTTGACTCGACAGTGTTCGAATCGGGGTTTTATGGTCCGGAGGTGTTCGATCTGTTATTGCCACTCTTGGAACCACGCACTACTCAGAGTATTTTAGTAGGAGATTTGCTGGGCGATGATCAGCGCCTTATTTACGAGATACTCCGCGAATCATTGGTCCTGGTGCGCTCATATACTTTTAAGCAACCGACGCTCTTATATGGTGTTTATATCAATAATCTCACGAGTGCAGCAAAGGAGCGTATAAATCAAGGGCTTGCTTCTAATCGGGGCTATCTTGGTTACATCCCAACCACTTTTCAATCACGAGCCAAGATATATGCGTCAACGACCATGGCGGGCTTCCTGCTAAAGAAAGGTAAAACATTTATCATGGCCCACGAGGATGACAGGTCGAATTCTGAAAATGTAAACATAACGTTTTATAATTTGGAGCAGCATGGCTACAAGATTGCCAGCCTCCAATCTTATTACTTTAGTATTTTTCTCTCGTATAAAATTGAACGTCCAGTGTTTAACATCGATACAACGGATATTGAAATTGCACTAAACTCAATTTCTAACAATGCTCAAGCGCTTGATGATTTCGATATTGTGCTGGATGAAGCTAAGCACGGCTATCTAATTAACAATAAACTAGGGAAACTGAAAAAGGCTGGACTTGCCGAAGAAGATCGATCGCAAATCGAAAACCTTATTAGAGAAAAAGTGTGTAATAGCTATATTTACAACCTGGTGTATCTTGAAGACCATGATGTCATGAAGTTCAATATCCTTCTTGAGTTTGAACGCTCTAGGGGATATCCCACACGCACGACTGCGTCTTTCGAATATATACCAAATCAAAAATCGCTAAGGGTCATAACGCTTCATTAATGAATCCTAACAAGGAACATCAACTTGGACGCCATGCCCCCTGGTGCTCGCAATGTGCCGGTTATTTTTGACGTTAAAAGTCTTCGGAGAAAATAAGTGCTTAAAGAATATATCCATAGATTTAGAAATGCTTTAGTTAGGGCGTCTGAACTAGAATCCTATCGATTACATAATTTAGGCCGATGGAATGAACTTAATTCCTTTCCCTTCGGCTCCTGTGACATAGCCAATAATTTTCTTGCCGAGTATCTAAAAGAAAAAGGTTATGATCCCAAGGTAATTTGGTGCAAAAACGAACTTGAAGTTTACAGTGCAGTTAAAAGTCATGTTTGGCTAGAAATAGATGATACCTTTATTGACTTAACCGTCTCTCAGTTTCCTGAGTACATTAATGATCGCATTCACATCTGCAAGAAGAACTCACCAACTATGCTAATGGAAATATATAAACACTGCCGCGAACTCGGACGTCACAATTACCAAGAAAGAGAAATACAAATAAATTCCGCCACGGAATGTGGACGTAAGCTCTATGAAGAAATTAAGAAAATGGCTGATACGATGTAGAGCTTTTAGCAAGTCAGTCAACTACGTTCCTTCGACGCCGGTCTCAGCAAAGCTGCTCCGGTTATTGAGGTGTTCCTGATTTGCCGCTTGTGTTGCGCCGACCGGTTGAATCCACAGTACAATCGAACTCATTGTCAACAATCGCTGACGAACGGCCTTAGCTGCTTTTGGAAATACCCTTTCCAATAGCGGTTACAGAAAAACAACTGTACGTAAAACGAGCAGCCTACATTAGCTCAGATTGGGATTTGGTGATTTCAATATACCAAGGTATATTGAGTTAAATTGTTGCCTA
This sequence comes from Exilibacterium sp., assembly GCA_028280195.1. Taxonomy (GTDB): domain Bacteria; phylum Pseudomonadota; class Gammaproteobacteria; order Pseudomonadales; family Cellvibrionaceae; genus Exilibacterium. Next base: position 49,352 of record JANQMH010000052.1, on the reverse strand, counting down.
GCGAGCTGTGGTTTTCGAGTATAAAAACGTCATATTTTTACCACATCTACCGTTATGGCATCGAATTTCGTTTGCCGAATGATTTCAGCAAATGACCTATCATGTTAAAAGTTGGTCAGATATAAAATGCAAGAGATAAACTACAGAAGTTTGCGAAGAAAAATATTTGGTGTTCATACCATAAGGATAGTTTCGCGCTCAAAACGGTTAAAGTTAAAAAAGTGCCGATCTAAGGAAAAGGTTACTGGGTCTGAATCAAGAAGCATTGCATCTAGCTTAGCTAAAACATATAAAGACCCTACGACTATTAAAGGTAAAAAGAGAAATAAGAAGAGAAGAAAAATACCAGAAGAGTTGGCCCCATCAACTATTGTTCCGCCAGAAGGACATCCACTATCAGCCGAGAAAGCGAAAGAACTAGTTGCTGGTCCCTATGCTCAGGTCTGTCGGGAGATCATCAAAGGGTGTTGTGCTCCCATATACTGGTACCCGAAAGGTGCAGAGAATCCTGAGATTAAACACAATGCCACTATCACTTTCATAAAAACACCAAAGCGATTACTCGGTGTCACAGCCGCACACGTGTTGGAGAAATACGAAGCAGATTGCAAAGAAAACCAAATAACACTTCAAATATACAATGCAGTTGTAGACGACCTTCTAGACAGGGTTATTGCCAGGCATGATAACTTAGACCTTGCAACCTTTGATATAGATGAGGAATTTCTCAATAAGCTTGGTAAAGACATTACGCCGGTAGAAGGTTGGCCACAAGAGGTGCCTCAAGAAGGACGAGGAATAATGATAGGTGGGTATCCCGGCAGGGATAGACTGGAACCAAATGATTGCAAAGTTGATTTTGGCTTCTTTAGCATCTTAGGAGTGGCTCGCCGTGTTACGAACGTCCAAATAACATGGTTATTGGAACAAGATTATCAAGTAGAAAGCGCGGATATAGATGCTCCTCCTGAAAACTATCACTCCGGAGGAGTTAGCGGAGGCCCATTGATAGGGTGGTTCGAAACTGAAAACCATATAAGTTATTACCGTCTCTCTGGCATCGTCACAGAAGAGCCCGATCCTGAGAAAAGTCACTTTACTGTTGAAAGGCTCATTGCCGCTAGAGCTGATTTAATCAGAGAAAATGGAACCATATCTGGGGCGACCATATAGAGGCGGAATTATGAATCATAAGTTTATTCGTAAAAAGGATTTGACATCTCACCAATCCAATATGATTACTGGTAACTGTCTTTTTACTGGCTTTAACGACATTGGTTCAGGGACAAGGAAAACCGAAGGAGCTTTTGCAAAAAGTCAATGAAAACAAAGCACAACGATTGGCAGAATACAATACCGTGTTTTTACAAGATCAACTTTATTTCGCATCTCGACATAGAATTGTAAAAGCGGATACAAAAGTATTGCTTGAAGATGATGATTTTGTGGTCACACCATTTAGTGATGTTGAGCCAATATATATTAAACAAGGTAGCGTACAGCGGGGACAGGACCAGACATACTGGCATGGACTTGTACAAACTAAACACCAGTCAGAACTTGATGCTTATGGTATTAGTCTTCGTACCACGATTTCGATGCACGCCTGGGACCTGGATGAATTTGGCAATGCCCACCTTTCCATGATGAATCGTTTCAAGCACTCTCCGCGCTGGAAAATCGATGAAACTAATACTCCTATATTAGAAGTACCTGCCGAGGGACAAATCGGTACTACGGGCCCACCACCACTAACTCCCGAGGATATAGAGCGACACAAGAGATTGAAAAAGTTGAACAAGCGCAAATTTCATTCAGTGAGTGCAACTTTTTCAACTCTCGATGGAAAGAAATATGTTTTAGCACCTTTGAAATATACTCCTAAATACTCTGTAATCTATGAAATTGACCCTAATAAGGTTTTTCTAACGCAATTCGACTATCCAAGCGAGACGGAAGACGTGAGAAGCCATGGTGAAATAATGCAGACATTACAATATCAGACTTTTAGAGAGGGTTTGCCGAAGGAAGTTAACAAGGCAGTGAAAGGAGATATCGAATGAGAAAGCTGATTCTTGTTATTGTATATTTCCTAAGTGTTTCAGTGTATGCGCTCGAAACTGAAATCACAGTACTCGGTGTGACGCTTCCCGGTGCAAACATAAACCAGGCTAACACCTATTTGAATTCGTTAATTTCCTATTGGCCAACCAGTACTGGCACCACGGTTAAACTCGCAAATGGAGGGGTAACCATACCTATAGCGTCTACCCCATCAGGAAGCGCTGACGTACAGCTCTCCGCAGCTAAAACAGCTGAACAAAATTTGGGTTTACGCAACTTATATCAGGCGGATGTTATATTATTTTTTACTACCATCGTGCCAGCTCCGATTCCTAACCGTATTGCCTGTGGTTATGCACCACAATATAACTGGACTGCTGCCGGTGCCAAAAAGTTTGTACCCGACGCAAACGGTATTGATAGGGCTGGCTCAGAGCTTTGGTATGCTGGGTTGATTGCGACGACAGAAACTGCCTGCAATCCTTACCCAGAAACGGCGGCGCATGAGTTTGGGCATTTGTTTGCGGCAGGGCATCTTAAACCACCAGCGAATATCTATTTGTTTCCTGACAGCCATGCGATGCACATCAGCATCGGCTATCCGGTTTACGCTAATTACAGAACGATAATGGCTGGTGGACCCCAGGGAGCTACATTAACGGGTAATTTTAGCAGTGTATCTGGAGCATGGGATAACCTTAACACATTGAATACAACTGCATTGTCGGTCGCAAATTATAGGACTGGGTCATCTAGTGGCGGTGGCGGTGGCGGTGGCGGTGGCGGCGAGTGCACCCTTCAGGCACCGACTGTGATCGCAGGGAGCTTAGTCAATCAGTGCTTGCCTCAGCTAAACACTGAGCATAGTGTTACTTGGCTTGATGCCTGCCCTTCAGCTAGCACTAAGTATGAAGTATGGTATTCTCAGCCCGATGGTGCTGACGATGTCAAGGGCTGGGAAACAACGTCAGCTTCAACACCTGTATTCGTCATTGGTGCAGACTCAAGGATCAGAATAAAATCTTGCAATAATGTGCAGTGTTCATCTTTGTCAGCCATGTCTTACCTTGCGTACTATGACTGCTAAGATGCTCTGCCAGGCTCCCAGCGGATAGCCGGAGAAGGCCGGAAGTTCCGCCCAGCGGCCATCGCTCCGGCCGGGAATCGCGACAACAAGAAGAACGGGGACACTGAAGTTTACGTGGTCCCCATCACCTCTGCGCCGCCGGTGAACCCGGTTGTCGCTGTGATCCCGCACCGCGTGAAACAGCGCCTGCACCTCGACAACAACCGCTCCTGGGTGATTGTCAACGAGGTCAACCGTTTGATCTGGCCGGGTGTCGATCTCTCACCGGCGTCAGTCACACCGCGCTCCGTCGCCTATAGCATGCTGCTACCCGTTTTGTTTCACCAGATCTGGGATCGTTTCGTTGAGCTGGTACGCGCTGGTGCTGCTGCCGCTGTGCCGCACACCGAGTAGCCCGCGCAGCGCAACGACGCCCACCCCACGGTAACGCACCTCCCCATCGTGCTATTGCCGAGTCCGCTTTAGCTCGGCGTTGTCTTTCGCCCACTGAGCCCACCCAGGGCGAGGCGGCCACGGCGTCCGAGTGGTGGGCTTTAGCACTGAAGATATCCCGTATGAGCTGGCTCAAATACTTGACCTCATAGAAGAAACAGAGCCAAACTTTGTTAGCGATCGCCGATTTGTACGGTTAATCAATTTGGTCGAACAAACTTAGTATCGTCATGAGCACCACCCTTAAGTTTGGTGGGAAGGGTAATATTGATAGCGAGTAAGCAGTGAGTATGTGTAGTGATTTAGGAACACTGGCATATTGTTTTTGATATAAAATCTTTAAATATCAAAGGCCTATGCCTTTGTTCCGCTTCTTTCTCCCCATGTAACTTTTATACTTGCCAAGCCCCAAAAGTTCCGTATACTCTCTGTAAGACATATGAGTACAAGTGAGGTGTGACGTGGCAGATTCTATTACCTTCCGGCCCACCGATGAACAAGGGCGCTTTATCAATGGGCTGGTAGATTCCGGCGACTTTGCCAGTCAGAGCGAGGTTATCAGGGCCGGCTTGCGTCTTCTGCAAGAAGAACAGGCCGGGTCACAATTACAGGCTTTACGTGAGGCATTGACTGAAGGTGAACAAAGCGGTGATGATGGCGTATTGGACATGGAGGCTATAAGAGCCGAAGCCAAACGCGAAGCAGGTATCCTGTAATTCATGTTGATTCTTCATAAGCAGGTAAAAGCAAGAGAAGACCTTAAAAAAATCTGGCGCTATAGCTATAAAGAGCATGGCCTAAAAAAAGCCGATCTCTACTACGACGAATTGATAAAGGCCATGGAATTAATCCAGGAGAGTCCATATATCGGTATTTCCTGTGAACATATCCGCTCTGGATATCGCCAGCTCCCTGTCAACGAGCACCATATCTTTTATCGAATCAGCACCACGAAGATACATATCGTCCGCGTACTTCATAAAAAAATGAAGTTCAAAAAACATATTTAAATATCCCCCTTGTGAAATTGGCCTGAGCAAATGGAGCCCGGGGGAAACACCCGCCGCATTGCGGGGCCGACACAATTCCTACACTGCTCTACGAGCGCGATTGCCCAGCCGTTAGCGGTATAGTATATTGGCTGGTTGTGATATGTTATAACATAATATATACCTACTATATTTAAGGGAGTATTCATGTCTGTTACCACCCGTGCTTACCGTTTAAGTGCGCTTATCGTTGTCTCTTCGAATGTTTTCAGTGCTCACGCTGACACGATAACCCACATGGAAACCGTTAATGTCATTGGTGAACGCCAGGTATATCGTGGCGATTTTGATCATTTAGAATCACCAGAGGCCGTGTTTGAAATCAATTCGGCATTGATTGGTAATGCCGGCTTGGAAAGTTTAACGAATATACTGGATTTTTCAGCGTCGGTTTCACGTCAAAACAGCCTTGGAGGTTTGTGGGACAGTTTTGCCATTAGAGGTTTTTTTGGCGATGAAGATGTGCCCAGCGGTTACCTGGTCAACGGCTTTAACGCGGGTCGAGGTTTTTCCGGCCCTCGGGATATTTCCGGTATTGAGCGAGTTGAAGTCCTTAAAGGCCCTAAAGCCGCACTGTTTGGCCGTGGAGAGCCTGGCGGCTCGATTAACTTAATTACCAAAAAACCTAGCTATGACTCTGCAAGCGAGATTGCCCTGACACTTGGCAGCAGACAGAATCGCCGGGTAGACACTGATCTCACAGGTGCTTTGTCCGAGCGGGTTGCCGGGCGTGTTATCGGCTTTTATCAGCAACAGGACAGCTTTCGCGATACCCTGGAGATAGAAAAGCAAGGTGTTATGGCATCTCTTCGCTTTGACCAGAGCAAAGATTCGGTTTGGAGTTATGAATTGGAGTATTCAGATCAAGAAATTCCATTTGATCGGGGCATTATCGCCCTTCAAGGTGATTTCGATTTGGTGCCGATCGATCGCTTTTTAGGTGAGCCCGGCGACGGCCCTACCACCACATCCGCTCTTGGCCATCAATTGCAATGGCAGTATCAGATAAACAATGACTGGCAGTTACACTCCGGCCTGGCCTTTCGCGAAACCGAGTTAGACAGTTTTTCCAGTGATGCTGAACTTTCACCCAGCCGGCAAAAACTGTACTTCGATGGCCAGACATTGACACGCCAGCGCAGACAGCGGGCATACGATACCAATCAATATGTGGCACGACTGGAGTTAGCCGGCGCCTTCGATACGGCCGGCATAGAACACAATGTCATGCTTGGCATTGATTATGACAGATTCGAATTCGATCGTGATTATCGCGTTGCCAGAGCGCCGTTGTTGAGCACGCAACCGACAGATGCCGAGTTATACGCCATCAACATTCACAACCCGGTATATGGCCAACACACGCCACCGACACCGCTACCTGCTATTGTTCGCCAGCAAAATCAATGGGCGACAGGTCTATATATTCAGGATCAAATGACTTTAAGCGCCAACCTGCAGTTGAGACTGGGGGGACGCTTTGATTTGTTGAAACAAACCACGGATGACAAACTGCGCCAGCAAACAACCAAGCAATCTGAGGAGCATTTCAGCCCCCAGTTTGGTGTGGTTTACCAGGTATCGGATACCTGGTCTCTGTACTCGACATACGGGGAAGGCTACCGCTTGAACTTTGGCACCGACTTCAATGGCAATGGCTTCGACCCGAATCAGAGTGAATCAAGCGAAATAGGCAGTAAATGGTCGTGGTTCGATGGTAGCCTGGACGTTACCCTTGCGTATTTTGACAGCGAGCAAACCAATATCATTGTTGCCGATGTTGAAAACCCGGGTTTTAACTCAGCCATTGGCGAAGCGAGCAGCAAGGGCTTTGAACTGGATATCGCCGGCCAGCTGCCTGCCGATATTGATATTTGGTTTACTTACACCCACCTCAATGCACAAGTGGAAAAGGACGCTATCGATACCGGTATCTTTGTTGGCATTGAAAAGGGTGATGACCTGTTGAACGTACCCGAGCAGTCTGCCAATCTGCAGCTGAGCCAACGTTACCTTTTGAACGGCAGGTCATTTACCATAGGCGGAGGGCTCCAGTACGTGGATGAACGACTGGGGCAAAGGGGCTCGGATTTTTATCTGCCATCCTATACCTTGGCGAATTTCTTTGCTGAATATGAAATAGCTGATCGCTGGGTGGTTAGAGGCAAAGTTTACAATCTGTTTGATCGTGAACATTTTACCAACTCTTACACACAAATGTGGGTACAACCTGGTGAACCCAGGCAAGTACAGCTGTCCATTTCTTATCAGCGCTAGTCTGGCAAAAAACAGCGGCAAACGCGCAACCGGGGGCACCCGGCGGGTGCCCGAAATCCGTCGGATGCCTTAAAGTGGTTGTAGTTTACGCAGTCTCAGGGCGGAAAATAAGGTGATACCGAACACGAAAATTACGCTGAATGCCAGCCAGTAAGGCGCTGCTGGCGGAGGCGCTTTCTTTGCTTCAAACAACGGGAAGTTATTGACGTCGTCCTTGCTGATCTGCTTGTCGTAAAACAGGAAGTCATAGAAAAAGTGCCGTATGGTTTGATGGTAGTCCACCAACTGGCCCAGATAAGCCAGATAATGTTCACTGCTTGTTTGTGCCAGCTGATTCAGCTTTAACTGGAAAAAAAGGCAGGGCGACAGCAAGCTCAGACTCTGCAATCGCTGTTGGCGCCGCTGGCTGTTCAGCAGATATGCCTCCCATTCCTGTTGCGCCGCCAAATCACTTAAATGTTGCTGGGCGTAATACCATTTCCAGTCAAATGAGGTTTTTAAAGGCGCGTTATCCTGCCAACTGGGTTCATGCCGCAAAAACTCATCCAGTGCCGCTTGCTTGTCCTGATCCCAGCCATCATTTAACACCATGCGCTGTTTTAAGCTGGCCTGCAGTGAAGCGTCCGACTGAAACTGATTGGATAGATACAGGTGCACGGCACCGGGGATCAATATGGCAAGCAACACCCAGGCACTGAGAAAACCTAAGCTGTTGACCACACTGCTTTTACCCAGGCTCATAATCAACCCGGCCAGGGCAAACCAAAATAGCATATAGGCTGTAATGGCGATTGCGATAATCCAAAATTGACCATCGAAAGGCAGCTTGAGCAACAGGGCTGCACCCGTGAGTAAAGCAGCAGCCAATAACCAGATAACACTGAAACGCAATGCCAATTGCTTAGACAGCAGACTGAAAGCACTTTTTGGCAGTGCATTCAATAAGCGCCAGCGCCCGGCCTGCTGTTCGTCTGAGATAAGCGTGACGGTTAAAATGCCTATCACCAGAGGCAACAGATATACGAGCACGAAACCCAGATCCAATCCACCGGTTCGCTGCTGAGTGGGGTTGACGATTTCTCTATCGTAGATTTGCCCCTGAAGTGCCAGGGCCTGGATTTTCGTGGCGGCCATTGAGGTTTGGCTCTGGCCTACAAACAAAGCAGCCCATGGGCTGAGTTGCCACTCGGTGGGGGCGTAGGTGTAATAGGCTAGTGAACCTGTTTCGGGGAGGGTTTCACGTTTATTGATATACTCCCGCTCTTTTTCAAATACTATCTTGGATTTGTATTGATCGATACGGATGGTTTTATAGCCCTGCGCGCCCTGATAAATGGCAAACGCGCCGGATAATAAAAACAGTAAAAGTACCAGTTTATTGATGACGCCGGAGAACAAACGCTTACATTCGAGTTTAAACAGTAGCATATATCCTCCGTTGCATACCTTTTGAGTTCAATACTAAGAACAGTGCGAGGACAAAGGCCAGTGAGGGCAACCACCTGAAGGAGAAAGCGCTGAGAGACCAGCTTAAGTTGGGCGCCTGATAATCAAATGGTTCAAATGAATGCCAGTACGATTTATCGACCCGCTGTTCTCTGTCATTGTGCAGGTGAATTTTATGGGTGTGCAATTCATTCAGTTTTTGTGTGCGCGCATAGCGGTGTATTTCCGCCTGTTCTTCGAAGTTGAAAAAATGTCGAGTGTCGGCCCGGGTCAGTGCCATGGAAAAGTCGCGCACAAACAGGTAGGGGTTGACCCAGTAAAACATGCTGACAAAGTCTTGCTGGGCGGAAAACTGCTCCACTTGCTTCTGGTAGTGCTTACTGTAGATCTGCGCGGTGAGCCTTTCGCCTTCCTGCATGACCAAACCCCGGTAGTTGACAGGCAATTGCTCGACCGATTCAACCCCGTACTTTGCCAGCGTGTCAGCCCTGAATTTATTGAAGTAAGGATCGTCAGGGTTATGGCTATTACCCACTTTGCTGTTCTCCAGTTTGATAGCCAGCTCGAAATCGTTGCGTTTTTCATAGGGGTATTGGTTGTGGGCAAACTCGGCTACCATACGCGGCATTAAAATGGTGAGGATAAACCAGATAGACGTCAGCAGTATCAAAGCCTGTTTGGGTTCTTTAAGCCAGCTGGAAACGAGAAGCGTTAAGCCTATCCAGAAGAAGCAATAAAGTAGATATACCCCGAACAACAGGCCAATCCTTATCAGTTCCTCGGCAGAGATTCCCGTCCCGGCATTGATTGCCAATATCAGGGTTAGAATAAAAACGGGCAAAATGAAAATCAGCGATACCAGTATGTAAGTCAGGCTTTTACCCAAAATCAAGTGCCGAAACGAGACCCCTAGGGACACTAACTGCCTCAGCGTTCCGCTTTTTTGCTCTCCACAAATACTGGCAAAGCCCATGGCTATGATCAGCAGGGGCCAGATTAGCAAGAGGATATTGGCACTGCTTAGCTCAGAAAACCTGAGCAGGCTGCCGGCCTCTTGATCGCTGGCAAAGTTGGCACTGTTTTGTTTATGTGCCTCGAGGAAAATGCTGTGTCCCACCCAGGCATTGACGCCCAGGTCGAAAAAGCTGAGCGCCCCCGGAGGCCGAAAGGCGAAATGACCGAAATGCGCAACCCTGTGTGGGTGCCTGTCCGGTTGCGCCAGCCACTGCTGTTCAACTAAGGCCTGGGTGGTCACCTGCGTTGTCAGATTATGCTGATATTGCTGCCAGCCTGTATAGAGTGCAATGCCCAACAGCAGTTGGATCATAATCAACATTATCCACAGACTGGGGCTCTTGCGTTTGCTCGCCAGTTCATGGCGAAATATCTGCAAGACTTTTTGATTGACCATTTGTGTTTATGTCCTTTTGCAAAGCCGCAAACGCTGGAAATCGGAAGATAGCGCTAGTCTGCCTGCCCTGTCTCATGGCGTGAACGGTTTCTACAACGATCAGAAAGATTGTTAACGCGAGAACCCAGCTCATAGTTTGTGGCTATGTCGAGCACAGCGTACCGGCTGAGTTTGCCACCCTGATGTCAACTAGGAAGCCTGGCGAATGGCGTCTTTACCCGAGATCAGATCGTGGTAAGTGCTCTCCAATGCCTTGAGAGGGAGCTGTTTATTGTCCAGCAGGTCTAGCAGACGCCCCTTATCCATAATGCCGATCTTATCTGCGAGTGAGTGAGCACAGTAAAAATCATGTGTAATCATCAGGATCGCAGCGCCTTTCTTGGCGAGTTGTTCGAGAATACGGATGAATTCAAGTGTGGCGCTGGGGTCAAGCCCTGAAGTCGGTTCGTCCAGTAGCAGCACTTTTGCCTGGCGGATAATGGCAAAGGCGATGCCTACTTTTTGCCGCATGCCTTTAGAGTAACTTTTCAATGGCTGCTGTCGCACGTTGGACTCCAGTCCCGTCTCATCCAGTGCCTTATGCAGCTGATCGATAGAGACTTGCAGGCCGGACAGGCTTGCCAGGTACTTCAAGTTATCTATGGCGTCAAACTCCTGGTAGAGATTGACTTGTTCAGGCAGGTATACCAGCTTTTCTTTACTGTTAATGGCAGATTTCCGGCTGTTTACATCGACGCCGTCAATCAGTGCCTGACCGCTGTCCGGTTGCAGGAAATTCAGGAATAAATTCAGGGTGGTGCTCTTACCGGCGCCATTGGCGCCCAGCAGACACATGATCTCACCCTGGTTAACAGTAAAGCTCAGTTTGTCGAGCACACATTTGCCGGCAAAGGTTTTGCTCAGGTTGATGGCTTCTATCACAGCAATACCTCTTCAGTCACAGCAATACCTCTTCAGTTTAAAACGCCACGCCTGCAAGCCACCGCGCTGCAGTTCAGGCAAAGGATTTTTTCAGGTATCGCTGTGCGAAGACCTTGATATTTAAGATGTTTAGGGTGAAGTTCTTAGAATGACCCCAATTATCCAAATATGTTATAACGTAACATGCCCGCTTGTAAATATAAATCATGCCGGCTAGGCAATGGGCACCATAAAACTGGCTGAGCCTGTAAAAGCCCCCGACTCCACATGGATTTGCGCGTTTTTGTAGTAAACCAAATTCTCCGACAGCTGCTTTTTGCAATGTTTCGGAAAAAAACCTTCGAATCGTACGCATTCCGTTTTATTAATGGTTCGCCTGAATTTGATATCCAAGTCGCGCAAATAGACTTCCCCCGCCTTTTCCGTTAGCTGGTTGTCCCAGCAGCCATATATGATGCCCAACTGAGAGATCCATATCATGGCACTTTGCGCACTGAGGTGAAATTGGCCGTCTCCCATGGCCCGAAATTGATTTACATTTATTTTTCCATCGATATAGCCCGGCTCCAAAGTGACCGAGTCCAAGGCCATCCTTTCTTCTCTCCATCCGTTTTCCAAGTAGTCAGACATATACGCCTGTTGTTGCGCTTTAGTAAGCTGGATCATAAGTGTCTTCCTTAGTTTTTAAGCGAATTGTGTACCTGACTCGTGCGTGGCTCCTCTGCCGAGGGCATTAACAGCATGTGCAGGAGCGCGGTCAACAGACCGATCGCCGTCAGGCTGTACCATGCAAGGTGTTGATGTAGATTTGAAAGATCAAAAGCGATACCAATTAAGCTACTGCCGGCAACCAGCCCGAAACCGGCAAACAAGTAAAAGAAACCATAGTGTGTGGCGACAGATTGATCTTTGGCGAACTCGGAGATCTGGCTCATGATGAAGGGAAAGCTGACCATAGTCCCCAGAGTAAATATCACCGCGACAAGACTCAGAGAGATATAGTGAAACAGCCTGTTATCATCCGGCCATTGAGGCACCAATGATAGAAATGCCAGCCCCATCAGCGCTATTCCAATGCGTATCCAATATTGTGGAGTATGTCGCTTTTCGCAGTATCGCGTCACGGGAAGCTGCAGGCATATGGAGACCAGTGCGCAGAGTGTCAGTACCCAGGCAACGTCTTGCTGGGCGCCATTTTGGTTGACGATATGGATGGGAATGGCGAAGGAAATTTGATTTATCAGCATAAAGTAGCCTGTCATCAGGGCCGAAAACTTAATAAATGGCTTGTTGCTTAACACGCCAGTTATCATCTTTTTGATACCTGAATCGGCTGTTGTTGCTGAGGCGTTAAAAGTAGACTTCTTGCTGTCACTGGGAAGCAGGAAGGTAAAGATAAGCGCAAATACGGCAAAGGGTGCGGCAGCGCCCAGGCACAGCGTATCAAAGCTCACACTGAGCAGCATGACACCGCAAACTGGTCCGAATAATTCACCGCCATTGCGCGCTATACCTACCAGGGAAAACATCTGGGCGCGGCTGATATCTTTTTGCTGTGAGAAATATGCCTGTGCCGCCGGCGTAAACAGAGCCCCTGCAAAGCCCGTGAGTATTGCAGCGGTAAAAAGCAACACCGTTGAACTCGAGAACAGGAACAGCCAGAAGCCGAGCGCCCGCAGCAGGCAGCCCATTATGATGAGCAACTTATAGCCAAACAGATCGGCGAGTAGCCCGCCGAGGATAAACAGGCCCTGCTGGCAAAAAGAGCGTATACCGAGCACCACGCCGACAAGGGTTGCACTCAACAGCAGCTGCTCTTTCAAGAAGCCGGCCAAAAAAGGAATCAACATGTAAAAACCCAGGTTAAATACGAATGCCGCCAGCAACATCCAGCGGTGCTCTGCCCTGAGTTTGAAAAGTGGTGTAAATACCGACATCAGTTAAACGGGTTTTTGCGCGATAAGTATCGAGTGAAAATTGTCCGCATAGGTTTGGATTTTCAGTTTCAGTTTAAATGGATCCAAATCCTGTTCATTGATACTGGGGTAAAGCAGGGTTCTCAGATTAAAAGCAGTGCGCACAACCAGCTGGCTGCCCGATTTCATGTTTTTAAATAAATGCCCGATAATATCGGCCTTGATCTTTTCATCCCCGACCAGTGCCGCCAACCAGATGACATCGTACTTGGCTAAATCGGGTTGGTGACAAATATCGTTGTGAATAAATGCCATTTGATACTCGGGATTGAGTCTTTCACTCACAGCCTGGCCTAACTCCAGACCTTCTCGGTCAATATCCAGGTTGTCTGTGGTAAAACCTTTTTTGGCCAGTGCTATGGACGTGAGCGGAAGCGCGCCGGAACCGACCATAAGTGCGCTGTCTATCGGCTGCGCAGCCAAAGCCTGGATGGCATTTATCTCCAGCGCAGTTGCTCGCTCATAGTGCTGATAGTAAGGGTACTCCTGCTCAAAAACCTGCTTGGGGGTATCGGCACTGAGAATTCGCATGGCCCAGTGTCTCTCATAGAGGCTTGAGGCCTGGCTGAAAATTTTTTGAATATGTGGTTTGATTTTTTGGATATGCGGATGCAACAGCACACGTTCAGCAAAATCACTGCCATGGTCATTAGACAGCAAATTCATGAAGCCGTGAAACTGCTCCATATTATCTGCTGAAATCGTGATTTCAGGCATGGCTGCAATACGTTGATACTGCTTGATAATGTTTTCTGCGTGCTCAGAAGCATTCATTGCAATGTCCATATAAGAATTCTTGAGAGGGTGAGATTATCAATATAAAATGACAATGTTATAACATAACATGCCATAAACGGTCTAGAAAAATATAATACCCCAGAATAATGGATGGAGTTTGATCGCAAAGCTCAGTTATCTGTTGTTGTCGGGTAGGACAGGTAAGCACTTACACGCCTCGACGGAAGGGAAGGTTAATGGAAGTATCGAGAAATAAAAATGGCGCTAAAGACTACTTTAAACGAATCGGTGCCTGCTTATTTGTATTGCTTTTAGGCGGGGGGGCTTGCATCGCTCTCGTTGCTTTCTCCACGCCCAAGGTGACAATAAACACCGAGATTGATACCAGACCTTCTGTGGTTTCGATGCCTGCAACTTTGATCGAACACCAGACAGAAATTAATGTGGCCGGGGTGTTGGAACCGGCAGAGCAGACCGATATCGCATTTGAGTTGACGGGGAAAATTGCCTGGCTAAACACCGCCTTTATTGAAGGTGGCATCGTCGAGAAAGGTACGCTTCTGGCCACTCTTGAATCCTTTGACTACGAGACCCAAGTGGTGCAGCAAAAAGCCCAACTGGCACTTGCTGAGGCGCATCTGGCAAAGGAGACCGCCATGGCTAAGGTTGCCGAAGTGGAGTGGGCCAACAATCCAAAAAGAACTGAGCTGGCGCTTAGAAAGCCCCAGGTAGACAGTGCCAGAGCACAGGTGACAGCGGCGAGCGCAAATCTGGCACTGGCAGAAAAAAACCTCAAACGCACGCAGTATTACGCCCCTTATGACGCACTTATCGTGAAGCGCCGAACGGGACTCGGCCAGGTGATTTCCAAAGGTGAGTCGCTGGGGCGGATGGTGAATTTATCCTTCGGCGAAATCCGGGTTCCGGTAGCGGGGTTTGACCGCCCTTTTCTACCGGGGCTACCCGCTGAAGGCGTGCAGATATCGCCTGAATCCATGCGGCGAACAGGCACCTTGACACGTCATATAGGCCGATTCAACGACACCACGCGCATGGCCTACTACATCGTGCGGATCGATGATCCCTATGGCATCAAAACTGACCTTGAGCCCGTGCATTTTGGTCAGTTTCTCCAAGCCCGCATACCGGGCAAGCGTTTGTCTAATGTATTAAAAGTACCCCAGGAGTGGGTGCGGAACAAGGCTATTTGGCTGGTTAACCAGGAACAGATGCTGGTCGAACAGCCCGTCACTGTTTTACGAAAAGAGCAGGACTATGCACTGCTGGAGGCACAGAGATGGGTCAATAAAGGGCATAGAATTGTCAATCAGCTGCCGGAATACCCCCAGCCCGGCATGCTCGTCAGAGATACATCTGCAGCGGCTGCATTATCGTTAAACGGACGTTAAAGGAAGTACAATGGCGCAACAGCGAGGCTTGATCGCCTATTTTGTCTACCATCCGGTTGCGGCAAATTTACTCCTATTGCTTATCTTATGTATGGGATTGTTGAGTTACAACAGTCTGCAGCGGCAAACATTCCCGGTTTCCGAAAATAACAGAATTGTTATTCAAGCGACGCTTTTTGGCGAGTCCGCCAAGGAAATTGAAGAAAATATACTGATTAAAATTGAGCAAGCGCTCAAACCCCAGGTGGGTGTAAAACGCGTTACAAGCCACGCCAGACAAGGTGGGGGCGAGGTCGTCATTGAACTGGAGAATGGTGAGAATATCACCTCCAGACTGGATGAAATAAAGCTGAAGCTGGACAGCATTGCCAGCTTTCCCGCTGATATGGAGCCTTTGCTGGTATATGAAAACAAACAGCGGGAGCGCGCCATAAGCCTGGTGATTTCAGGACCGAGTGATCCCATGGCACTGAAAAAGCTGGGCAATGCAGTTAAATCTGAATTACTGCAGCTGGATGGCATATCCCATGTCGATTTGTCAGCCCTGCCCGACTACGAAGTGGCCATAGAAATCAAGCCAATCAAAATGCGGGAATACAACCTGAGCATGCAACAAGTGGTGCAGGCCATTCAATCCCACTCTGATAATGTTTCGGCAGGCGAGATTAAAACCGACAGGGGGAATATCTATTTAAGGCTTGAGCAGCGCGGGTATACCGGCGAGAAGCTGGCGGAAATTCCGGTGCTGACAGGCATGCTGGGAGAAAAGGTACTGCTTGGGGATCTGGCTGATGTAAAGGACGGTTTTCGAGAAACGCTGGATCTCGGCCGGCTGAATGGCCGCCAGGCGGTTTACATCATGGTATTTGCAGGCAGGGACCAGTCTTTAAACGATGTCGTACAACAGGTGCAGGCCTATGTTAAGCGAAAAACTGCAACACTACCCAGCGAGATTGAAATATATGAGTTTGTAGATGTCACCTTTTACCTGGATGGCAGGCTGAATATGATGTTTGAAAATTTGGCCCAGGGAGCCGTGTTGGTCTTTATTATACTGGCGGTATTTTTGCGCACACGGCTGGCGATTTGGGTGATGGTGGGCTTGCCGGTTTCTTTCCTCGGTGCGTTTTGGTTGATGCCCTGGCTTGGGGTCACCATCAACCTGGTATCGCTATTCGCCTTTATCATGGTACTTGGCATAGTCGTGGATGATGCCATTGTAATAGGTGAGAGTGTCTGCGAACAGACCGAGCGCCATGGTCATTCCAGGGAAAACATCATTAAGGGCACGCAAAAAGTTGCGACACCTGCCACCTTTGGCGTTTTGACCACCATTGCCGTATTCGCTCCTTTTTTGTTGAGTTCCGGACCTAATTCCGGCCAGTTTATTGCCATAGCCGGGGTGTGCATACTTTGTCTGCTGTTTAGCCTGGTGGAATCGAAACTGATTTTACCTGCTCACCTGGGTAGTACTCAGCTTTCCCCTCTGCCGGAAAATCACTGGCGCCTGCGTTTTAACAGTCGTTTACAACAGTTTCTCACAACGCGATTCCAGCCTTTTTTGACACGCTGTATCCACTATCGCTATGCGGTGATCTGCGCCTTTATTGTGCTCTTGGCACTTGCCATCAGCCTGGTGATTGCGGGTCATATCCGTTTCATTTCAGTGCCGAAGGTGCCCCATGACTACCCCTCGATCAATATTAAAATGAATCAGAACGTTTCTGAAGCTCAGACATTGGCTGCGGTTGCGCGCATTGAAAGCATGATCCTGGAAACCGAACAGGAAATAATTGAAGAGACCGGGCAGGCAATGATGAAAAGTATTTATACGCGTATTGATCATCTCACAGAAGGTGAAGTGGTCGTGCCTCTGGTGCCGGAAGCCGAACGTCCCTTTGACACCTTTGAATTGGCGCGACGCTGGCGCATGGCACTACCGGAAATACCGGGAGTGAAAAAACTGACGATTGAATCCGATGTCATCGATATATTTGAAGAGGGCGATCTGGCCTACAGGCTATTCGCCAAAGATATCAGCCTGCTACATCAGGCAAGCGGTCAGCTGATTACCGAACTCAGCAAAATTGAGGGGGTCTATAATCTCTCCTCCAGTATGGACAGGGCACAAGTTGAGTATAAAATCGTGCTTAAGCCGCTGGCTTATCAATTGGGGCTGAGGGCTAAGGACGTGGTTCAACAGGTCGCGGCTCAGTTTTACGGTCTGGAAGCGCAGCGCGTTGTCCGAGAGGGGCAGGAAATCCTCTTTATGGTCAGAGGTCCACTGTCAGACAGGCAGCAACTCAGTGCACTGGCTCGCACCTTGATTACTCTGCCTCAGGGCGGTCAGGTGTTTTTTGGCGATGTAGCCGGCTATACTGAAGTGCCGGGCGTCAGCACCATAGACAGGGAGCTGGGATTCCAGGTGGTGACTGTCAGTGCCGATGTGGATGAGCGCGAAGCGACGGTCAATGATATTGCCGGCAGTGTTGAAAGTCGGATCATGCCTGAGGTGCTGGCCCAATATCCGGGGGTAACGACAAAACTTGGCGGCGCTCTTTTTGAGCAGCGAAAAGAACAAAGCCAGATGCTGACTTTTGCCCTGGTTGGCCTGTTTGTGGTTTACCTGCTGCTGGCCTTGCCCCTAAAAAGTTACATTCAGCCCCTGATTGTGATGTCTGTGATTCCCTTTTCCCTGACCGGGGCTCTGTGGGGACATTTTGTGCTTGGCTATAGCCTGAGTATGATGTCTTTATTTGGTATTGTTGCGGCTGCAGGTGTGGTTATCAATGATTCTCTGGTGATGACAGATATGATCAATCGCGCCCGCCTGACCGGAAAGCCGATTGAAGATGCGGTGGTATACGCCGGTCGCGCGCGCTTTCGAGCCATTTTACTCACCTCACTGACAACGTTTTTTGGCCTGCTGCCGATCATGTTTGAATCCAGCCTACAGGCACAATTTGTGATTCCAATGGCAATTTCGCTCAGTTTCTCGGTGATGTTTGCCACCCTTGTATCTTTGGTGATGGTGCCCTGTCTCTATCTGGTACAGGAAGATCTCAAGCGCCTGCTGAGTTTTCATAGTATTGTAAACCTGACAAATTAACAGCCCATCCCGACCTGGTTTCCAGCGGCGGGTTCCTTCCCCTTATTTCGGCTGTTAAGTTTTACACGGCAAAATTGACAGCTTTACGCAAACCAGATGCACTGCAACAGGTGTATTTGGCAGCGTTAATTCCGCTACTGATAAGTCCCATCTCTTTGACAGTGTTCATTGATTGCCAGGCAATGCTTAGACGCTGTTGCATAACGCTCGACTTACTGCGGCGGCGCTATTCATTACTCGCCTCGCTACGGCCGGGAGTCATGAAAACGGCTTCTGACAATCAAAAGCATGGAGATAATACTTGTCTTGACTGGCGCTTGGTTCGAGGTCAACAATATTGGCGCCCAAATGGAAGCCTGTTACAACGTGCAGTTGACTATATTTTTTTTCTGTATTTTACTGTTTGTCGCTCCAGGTATTTGCGCATGCATGAATACTTAACATGATAATTACAACAAACATGATAATTACAACAAAAGGGAAGCGTTGCTATGAAAATAATCTGTTATGTCTCTTCTCTCTTTCTGACGATTACCCTCGCGGGCCTTGCCTTCGCAGCCGATGATAGTACACAGGTGCTCGCTGACAATTATTCCACCTGTCTTAAAGCTGCGGTCATTGCTGAACGAAAACAGGAAGCACCCAGCGTCGAGCGTGTTAAAGCGACCTGTGCGGCAGCGATTGCGGCTTTTCATCAGGCATTGCCTGAATTTGCCAAGGCCACTGTATATGAACAACTGGACAAAAAACTGCTGCAGGAATTACAGCAGTAACACGTTATAACCGTTCCGCTCTTTTACCGCCGTTGTTGTAGGGCCGGAAGGAATCGTACAACGACTACTGAATCAGGGTTAAAGGGTTAATTATGCGTCAGTTACGTGTGCCTTTTTTGGCTGCCTGGTGTATTGCGGCTGCTCTTTGCTTTGTTGCCAACGCCCATGCACAGGTTGCAGCACCTGCGGTACCGGCGACCAGTGCCAATGGTAATTATACCGTCAGCTGGGCCAACGACTGGGGGCTGATGGAGCAGTACAACGGCGGGGCCTGGAGCGTGGTGCAGGCTCCCTTTGTGAGTAGCAGCAAAACCTTTACGGGAAAACCCGGCGGCACCTACCGGTACAGAACCTATATTATCATCCCCTATCCGGTAAACACGCCCGTGTTCTCTGCCGAGGCGCAGATTGTGGTGGCCGCATCGGCGCCGGGTGTACCCGCGAACTTTACGGTGCCGGCCAACAGTGCCAGCGGCAGCTATACGGTGTCCTGGTCGGCGGTTGCCGGCGCTGCGCGATATACGCTCCAGCGCCGTATCAACAGCGGCAGCTGGTCGACGCTGCAGGACAACAGTGCGACGTCGCGGGCGGAATCGGGCCTGGGCGACGCCAGTTATGGCTATCGTGTACGGGCCTGTAATGCGGTCGGCTGTTCGGGCTACTCCGCGGTCAAAACCGCCGTGGTGAGTAACCCGCAGTCGCCGCCGGCGGTGCCGGGCAGCAGTACCAGCGGCAACTACACCGTTTCCTGGAACACCACCTGGGGCCTGCAGGAACAGGTCAATGGCGGCGCCTGGACAGTGGTGCAGGGCCCCGGGAGCAGCAGTAAAACCTTTACCAATAAACCCACCGGCAGCTACCGCTACCGCACCTATTTGTTTATCGGTTACCCGATCAATGCGACGCTGTATTCCGGTGCAGCGCAGATCGTGGTAACACTGCCGCCGCCGGCCAGTCCGCCCGCCACCTTCACCGTGCCGGCCACCGCCAGCAGCGGTAGTTACACCGTGTCGTGGAGCGCCGTATCGGCGGCAACCCGCTATACCCTGCAGGAAAAAACCGGCAGCGGCGCCTGGCAGACAGTCCAGGATACGGCAGCACTGTCCAGAGCGTTCAGCGGTAAAACCGACAATACCTACAGCTACCGCGTGCGCAGTTGCAATACCACCGGTTGTAGCAGTTTCAGTACTACCAAAGCCGTGTTTGTGTTGCGTGTGCCGGCTGCGCCCGGTGCGATCAGTGCGCCCGCCACCGATACCGACGGCGCGTTCTCTCTGTCCTGGGGCGCCTCATCGGGTACCGCTGCCACCTATCAGTTGCAGGAGCAGCGCAACGGCGGCGCCTGGTCGACGTTGCAGAATACAGCCGCCACCGCCGCAACCCTCTCCGGGAAACCGGACGGTAGCTACAGCTACCGGGTGCGGGGCTGCAACGCCAGCGGCTGCAGTGGCTGGACGGCGGTGAAAACCGTACAGGTGGCACGGGTGCCGGGCGCGCCGGCGAACATTGCCGGCGCACCGGCCGAGAACGCCGATGGCAATTACACCGTCAGCTGGGCCCCGGCCGGCGGAACGGTCAGTTACTACGAGCTGCAGGAGGCCGTCGGCACGGCCGGCTGGAGCACTGTCTACAGCGGCGCGGCGCGGTCGCGTGGCTTCAGCGGCAAGATCATGGGCAACTATCGCTATCGGGTGCGCGCCTGTAACCAGGTCGGGAGCTTCAGCGCCTGCAGCAACTATGTCCAATCGAATCTGGTAACGGTGGCCCTGCTGATCCTCAGCGCACCGGCGACCAGCACGGGCAGTTATACCGTCAGTTGGTCCGGCAATGGGCCGGCCGGCAGCCAGCTGTGGCTGCAGGAATCCGTCAATGGCGGCAGCTGGTTAACGGTCTATACCGGCACCAATAGCAGTGTTGCCTTCAGCCAGAAACCGAGTGGCGACTACAGCTATCGCGTGGTGCAGAATGTCTGCAATATCATTGTCACCGGCTGCCTGCAGTGGCCGTTGGGCAATAGCGCCACAGTCTCGGTGGTGCCCGCCGCGCCGGGGTCGCTCAGTGGGCCGGCAACGGATAACGACGGCAGCTATACTCTCAGTTGGAGCGCCAGCCCCAGTGTTGTCGATCGCTATATATTGCGCGAACGGCCCGCCGGTGGGAACTGGTCGACCCGCTATACGGGCAGCAGTCTGAGCGCGGCTGTGGCGGGGCAGGGGGATGGCACCTACGACTATCAGGTCCAGGCCTGCAGCGGCACCTATTGCAGTGCCTGGAGTGCACAGAGAACCACGGTGGTGGCCCTGTCGCCGTCCCCGCCCTCGAGCCTGTCGCTGGCGCCGGCGGTCAGCAGTAATGGCTCCCTGAATCTGAGTTGGCCGGCGGCTGGCGGCCAGGTGACCCGCTATCGCCTGCAGCAGCAAATCAATGCCGGCAGCTGGGCCGACGTGGCCGGCTATGGCGGCACCCTGCTCAGCCATGGCGTCGACGGGCTCGGCAATGGCAATTACACCTACCGGGTGCAGGCCTGCAATACCGTCGACACCTATACGGCGTGCAGCGCTTTCCGCACCTCGGGCTCGGCGACAGTGCAACTGGTGGCCGGCGTCGCCGACGCGCCGGCGCCGTTGCTGGCCGCGGCGCCGGCGATCAATAGCGCGGCGGTACGGGCCTCAGATCGGATTGGTACCAGCGCCGGCCAGTTGCGCGTCGATGAGTCCGGCGCGGCCACCTACCGCATGCCGCTGGCGATGCCGGCCGGCACCGCCGGGGTGACGCCGCCCCTGTCCCTGAATTATTCCAGCCAGGCCGGCAATGGCCTGCTGGGGCAGGGCTGGTCGCTGGGCGGCGTATCGGCCATTACCCGCTGCCGGCAGACCCTGGCCCAGGATGGTCGGGCCAAGCCCATCAGTTGGAGCAGTGACGACCGCTTTTGTTTGGATGGCCAGCGCCTGGTGCTGATCAGCGGCAGCCACTACGGCGCGGTGGGGGCGACCTACCACACCGAGATTGACCGTTTTGTGACGGTGACGGCCAGCGGTGGCAGCGCCGGTCACCCGGATTTCTTTACCGTCACCCGCAAAGACGGCTCCACCAGTCACTACGGCCAGACCACCGATGCGCGCCAGCAGGCCGGCCCCCATACCCTGAGCTGGTTGCAAAACCGCTTTGCCGACAGTGTCGGCAATGCGATCGACTACAGTTACCTCGCCGGCGGCGGCCAGCGGCTCAGTGCGGTCAGCTATGCCGGGGGAGCGGTCAGCGTTAGCTTCGATTACAGTGACAACCGCGCGGATACCATTAGCGGCTATGTCGCCGGCTATGGCTATACCACCAGCCGCCGTTTGCAGCGTATCGACATAAGCGACAGCGGCCAGCTGCTGCGCAGTTACCATTTGACCTATGCCGATGTCGGCAGCCGCGCCAATAAAACCAGCCAGCTGACAGCAGTACGGGAATGCCGCGACAGCGTCTGCCTGCCGGCCACACAGTTTAGCTGGACGGCAGAGCACAGCGGTATCGACTCGGTTGCCAGTGGCAATACCACCTTCAGCAGCAAGAGCGACCGCGGCCTGTATGATTACCGGCCCGCCGATATCAACGGCGACGGCTATATGGACCTGGTGTGGCTGGAATGGGATGTGGACGGCAGCGATACTGACCACCATCTGCACTACAAACTGTCGGATGGCACCGCCTTGCAAAACGCCACCTTCACTAACGGCAGCGGTGCCGTGACTTACCACGAGGACGTGGGCAGCGAAGACGTCAAAGTCCAGATCATCGACTACAATGCCGACGGCCGCCAGGATGTGATCGTCTTTAACCAGCGCAGCGGGCGCTGGCGCGTGCTCCTGGCCAGCCCCCAGGGTGACGGCAGCTGGAAATTGTCCAGCAGTCCGATCGATACCCCGGTAACCGATGTCGATGCCAATTTCCTCGATATCAATGCCGATGGCCTGGTGGATGTGGTGACGCTGCGCAACAAGGTGCTTTACAGCCGGCTGTTACAGATCGATACGTCCCAGCCCGCCAACAGTCACCGCCGCTATACCTTTGGTGCTGAAGTCGTGCTCGGTGATGTACCCACTGCCGCCGGTTTGCCGCAGTATATCAACAGTGCGCTGAGCGGCGGTCTGGACTTCAACGGCGATGGTCTGGGCGATCTGTATCTGCAGAGTCGCGAGGTGCTGGATCTCGGTGGCCTCGGTGGCACCACCGTGGTGTTGAATCTGTCCAGCGGTTTAACCCTCAAGGCGGACAATACCTTTGAGACCTATTTCAATCTCAATGATGCCGTGGGTGAAGGCTTCAACCCCGAGGTGCGTTACGATTTGATCGGGGCCGATTTCAATGGTGACGGCCTTACCGATATTGTCTACCGGCGAATTGTCAACAATGCCAGCGGCTGGTATTACAGTATCAATACGGGTGCGGGCTTTACCGGCGAGGGCACGCTCGACCTTGTTGGCAAACCGCCGCAAGTGATCGACTACAATCACGACGGCTATCCCGACCTGGCCTGGC
This sequence comes from Exilibacterium sp., assembly GCA_028280195.1. Classification (GTDB taxonomy): domain Bacteria; phylum Pseudomonadota; class Gammaproteobacteria; order Pseudomonadales; family Cellvibrionaceae; genus Exilibacterium. The sequence goes on along the minus strand of JANQMH010000052.1, from coordinate 26,136 downwards.
GCGATACCAGGGACAATACGCTGAGAGTGGCTGTCTGGAACGGGGCGGGCTTCAACGCCGCGGAAACCCTGCGCCACGTCGGCAGCGCCAACCACGCCCACCTGTTGTTCGATATCAACGGCGATGGCCGGGTCGACTATGTGCGCGTCGAAGACAACAGGCTGCTGACCTATACCGGCCTGGGTGCGCATCAGGCGCGCAATAAAATCACCGCCATTACCAACGGGCTCGGCAATCGCACCGAGATCAGCTATGGCTCGCTGTCCCACAGCGGCCACTACAGCCGCATCGATGTCAGCACCGCGCAAAGCTGCAATACCATCACCCTGCCGCCCGGGCTGGGTTTTGGCCCCGGCGGTACGCATACCTACTGCACCACCGACAGCGGTGAGTTTTACAGCGCACTGAACGGCGACTGGCTGTTGCCGGCCGGCAGTCAGACCCTGGGCAAGACCCAGCCGGTGCTGGAACTGACCGGGCCTATCTACGTGGTGACGGAGCTGGCCAGCAGCGCGCCGGCGGCGGGCAGTCAACCTGGTATGATCAACGCCAGTGCCCAGAGCCGTATTCGCTACGATTACGGCGAAGCCAAACTGCAGGCGGCCGGGCGCGGTATGCTCGGCTTCCAGAGTGTGCAGAGCACCGATCTCCAGACCGGTGTCAGCACCGTGACCACCTACCGCCAGGACTTTCCCTTTATCGGCCACCCGCTGATTACGGAAGTGCGCACGGCGCAGGGCCACTTGCTCAGTCGCGCCACCAATACCTGGACACTGTCGCACTGGAATAACGGCAGTCCGCCTTTGCCATACCAACCGGTATTGGCAGAAAGCCGCGAAGAAACCTATGACCTGGCGGGCAATGGCGACACCCAGGGCAGTCTGCTGCAGACGGTGATCACCACCCAGACCTATGACGACTACGATGGCGACGGCGTGGTTGACAGTAACCAGCGTTATGGCAATGCCACCGAGATTGTGGTCACCACCGAGGACGGCAGCGGTATTACCGTGGTGGAAAAAGTGACGGGCAATACCTACGGTGCCAGCGAGTGGGAAAAACGCATGGGGCGACTGAGCCGGACGGCGGTCACCACCTATCGCGACGGTGCCAGCGCCACCCGCACATCGGCCTTCAGCTACCACGACAATGGCAGTTTGCGCGGCTTGTTGCACACCGAAACGGTCGAACCCGGCACGGCCCACGCGCTGACGACTACCTATGGCTACGATGCCTGGGGCAATATCACCGAAGTCGTGCAGAGCGCTGGCGGCGTCGCATCGCGTACGGCGACCACGACTTTCGACACCGCCGGTCGTTATGTCGATCTGCAGCGCAATGCCTATAGCCAAGTGACTGAACAGGTACTGGCCCGCGATGTCTTCGGTCAGCCGACACAGATTGCCGATATCAACGGTGTGATCACCCACCTCAGCTACGGCCAGCTCGGGCGCGAATACTTCAGTGCCAGCCCCACCGGCGCCTATGTGCAGACCCTGCTCAGCGCCTGCGACGGCAGCTGTCCGGCCAGCGCGGTTTACAAAGCCACGGAGACCCGGGCCGGCGGCGGCGAAAGCACAAGCTATTTTGATGTGCTGGCCCGCCCTGTGCGCAGTGCTACCCGGCATTTTGACGGCAGCTGGACCTATGTCGATACGGAGTACGACAGTCTGGGCCGCGTCAAACGCACCAGCGAACCCCACGGCGGCAGTGCCCAGTACTGGACCGAGTTGCAGTACGATATTCTCGGCCGCGTGGTGCGTACCGATCTGCCGGGCATCAGCCAGCCCGTAACCGTCGACTACAATGGCCTGGCGACCATCACCACTAACCCGGCCGGACAGAGCAAGACCGAGATTGCCAATGTGCTGGGCGAGATGGTGGAAGTGATCGACCACCTCAATGGCCGGCTTACCTACCAGTACGATGTGCACGGTAACCTGGTACGGGTCGACACCCTGGGCAATGGCGATGCCCCGGTCAGCCATATCGAGATGTGCTATGACAACCGCGGCCGTAAAACGGCGCTGCGCGATCCCGACAAGGGTGGGCATGTCAACGGCAGCGGCGCTTGTCCCACTAGCACCGCGCAACCGCAGCCCGGCTGGTGGCTGTACCAGTACAACGCCTTTGGTGAGCTGACCCGGCAAATCGATGCCAAAGGGCAGATAAGCACCCTGAGTTACGACCTGCTGGGGCGCCTGGTGGCGCGTACCGATCAGCGCAGCAACGGCAGCACCGAAGGCGATACGGTCTGGCACTACAATAACGCCCCCGCTGGCAGTGGTCGCGGCGCCCTCGATTATGTGCAGGACAGCATCAGCGGCTACCTCAAGCAGCATTACTACGATACCTTTGGCCGCCTCGACGAAACCACCACCAACCTCGGTGGCAGCGGTGACGACAACCACTACCAGCGGGTGACCTACGACCAGTACGGCCGCACCTTCCAGGTCTTCGACGCTGCCGGTGACGGCAGCTTCCGGGACAATGCCATTCAGCACCGCTACAACGCCTACGGCTATCTGGAAAACGTGGTGGATGCGGTCAAGCTGCCGGACGGCAGCCACCGCACCACCTACCACACCGTGCAGAGCATGGACCGGCGCGGCAATGTGAGCGAATACCTCAATGGCAATGGCGTCAGCAGCCGGCGCAGCTATGACCCGGCCACCGGGCGGCTGACCGGCATTTACAGCGAGCTGAGTCCCGGCCTGGGCGATATTCAGGACCACACCTACAGCTGGGACGACATCGGCAATCTGCTGAGTCGCAATGACTATAGCGGCGCTAAGAGCCTGACCGAAACGTTTAGCTACGACGGATTAAACCGCCTGACCCGGGCCCAGGTCGGCGGCCAGGCGGCCCGCACGGTGCAGTACAACAGCCGCGGCAATATCATCTTCAAGACCGGGGTCGGCAGTTATACCTACGGCACGAATGCCGGCCCCCACGCGGTGACGGCGACCGGTGACGGCGTCAGCTACAGCTATGACGCCAATGGCAATATGACGAGTGACACGTCAGTGGGCGATCTGGGCGGCCGCACCTTGGTATATACGACCTTTGACAAGCCCCGTGAGATCAGTAAGGGCGGTCATACCATCACCTTTCAATACGCTCCCGATCGCGCACGCTTTTTGCGCACCGACAGCAGTTCCGCGGGAACCACCATCACCCGCTATATCGGCAATGTGGAAAAGGTCGCCCACCCCGATGGATCGAAGGAGATCAAACGCTATCTGCCGGGCGATGTACTGATTACGGTCTACCGCGACAGCGGTGACCAGCTGCTCAGCGAGAAAACCCAGTACCTGCACAAGGATCACCTGGGTTCGCTGGATGTTATCACGGATGTAACAGGTGGTATTGCCAGGGATGGCAACAATCTGCCGTTGCTGTTCAGCTTCGATGCCTGGGGGCAGCGGCGCAATGCGCTTGACTGGGCGACTTATACGCCAGCGCAGTTGTTGAATTTTACCCCGGTTATTGTTGATCCGCTGCCGACGCCGCGGGGTTTTACGATGCATGAGCATCTCGATGCGGTGGGCTTGATTCATATGAACGGGCGGGTGTACGACCCGAGGTTGGGGCGGTTTATTCAGGCTGACCCGTTTGTACAAATGACGTCCAGTACGCAAAGTTACAACCGATACAGTTATGGTTTCAATAACCCTTTAAATGGTACTGACCCAAGTGGTTATTTATTTGGAATAGACGATATTTTTGTTGCATTTGTTATTGGATACGCATTAGGTGAAGCCGGCCGAGCGTTCGATATACCGATTCTTCAAGGGATAGGCACTGCGATCAGTTGTATAGGAGGATCACCCGCGTTATGTGGTGCAGCAGCATTTGGCTCTGGGTTAGGCTATACACATGACTTTGGCGCCGCGCTTCGGTCTGCTGCTTTCGCCGCCATATCGGCGGCAGCTTTTTCTGCGACTGGTGATGGATTTACGGGTGATGGTAGCTTCTGGTCCTGGGGTACAAAAGATGGCTTTTGGCATCTTGCCAGTCATGCAGCTGCTGGAGGCGTAATGAGCGTGTTACAGGGTGGCAAGTTCGGACATGGTTTCGTCAGTGCCGGGCTTACCAAAGCCATTAACGTTAATGGTATAATGCCAAATGATGCGGAGCTTTTTGCCGATGCGATTCGTGTGGTGACCGCGGCTGTTGTAGGCGGTACGGTTTCTGAGATAAGTGGTGGAAAGTTTGCCAACGGAGCCGTTACTGCCGCATTTGCGCAAGCATTTAATGGCAATTCGCAGATTGAGCGAGATGCACAAAAGAATCGGAATAACGTTAATTGGAAAAAATTTGAATCCGAGATGAAGCGACTTAGCCTGATGAGTAGTGAAGACGTATTTAAGGAAGCTGGTTTCACTGACAAACAAATTCAAGAGTTTGAACTTGCAAATGCTTGTTCTACAAGGGTTTCCATTGCACTCACAAATGCTGGGGCACCTATAACCTCTGGTGGATTCAATCCGGCAGGAACAAGAGTAATTACAAGTGTCCATAGCATGGAAAAATATTTGACTAAAACGTTTGGCTCGGCAGATAGTACCTGGGCTGGTGGTAGTGGAGTTGCTGGCCAAGTTGGCAAGGCAGGTAGGGGAATTGTCATGTATCGAGATCCGTCAGGAAGAGCTGGATTAAATCATGTGACAGCCTGGAGTTCTGGTGGGAAGGTAGCCATAGACGGATGGTTTAGCACGGCTCCTGTAGGTACAACAGCGAGTTATTGGAGTTTCTAATGACAGGTAGAATGTTAATGGTCTCGTACCTTTGCCTATTTTGCACCAAGGCATTTGCATTAAACTGCCACGGTATTTTCGATCAAAAAGTAGTCGTTGATAATGAAGAGTGGTCTTGGACCTATTTGACCCCAACGTACTCAATATCAGGAGAAACTTTGTTGCATAAGAAGCATTCTTCGTTTTCTATAATTGCTAGTGAAAACGAAGAATGTCTGGTGTCTAATAAATGCTCAACTGCTGAATTGGTTTGTGCTGTTACTTATTCGTTGATAGAGCCAGTTGGCAAGGGGATTCCTATAGGGAGAGTACAAATAACTAGCTATGGGTTGTATTTTAGTGTGAGAAATATGGTCCAAGAAATTATGGAGTGTGACCAGGCATATTTAGAATATTATTCAAAAATCAGTGAGTTCTGGGAAAGCAAACTGTCTATTTTTGGTGACAGATATCATGTCAAAAAGGTTCATCCTAGAGAGATTAAACTTCGTAAACCAAAAGAGCTTCATGATCAATGTTTTGATATGTCTGCGAGTCCTCCAGCGTTATGGTCAGGTGTAGATTATTTTCCAGTTATCACTATTGAATCAGAAAGTCGATAGGTACTGTTGAGGGGCTAGGGGACGGACAGTGATAACTGCCTCTTCCCTCACATTTGACAAAGCAATATAGCCGCCGGCACAAACTTATGCAAAGGCGTGCCGATAAATTTATCCCGATGGTCCGTGCTGGTCAACTCATTGGCATAAACCCCGCTGTCCAGCGCATTGCCCTGCTCATCTTCGAAAAGCATTCCCTGGCCGTTGGGAATGGAAAGCGTGCCGGGGTGCAAGCGCTCGTCGTAGGCCACATCTGCTTCGGCTTGCCCGGCCTGTGTTTTCACCACAACCCGGGCCCCTTCGGGAATGGAGAGCCTCGCCGCATCTTCCGGGTGGATTGTCAGCGCGGTAGCGGCTCTGCCTTTCATCCAGCCGGGGTTGCGGATGGCGCAGTTGGCTGTATAGGCGCGCCGGGAACCGGCCACCAGGGCAAAGGGATATTCTTCCGAGGTGTCGACCAGTGGCGCCAGGTGCTGCAACTGGTCGAGTTCTTCGAACAGCTCGCCGATGACCAGCCGGAGTTTGTTCTGCGGGAACGGTATACGTGCAAAGGTATCTGCGTGATCGGCAACGGCGATTACCGCCCCCGATGGGGAGTTCACCAGCTTTTGAAACAAATCCGTTCCCGCGTTAGCGCCACTGAACCCTGCCTTGGCGACATAGCCGGGATATGTCATGGCAAATACCTGACACAGTCCCCATATTGCCGCGGTAACGGCCTGACCTTCGGCTAAGGCCGGGCCGAGTGTGCGATATAACACATATGAAACGACTTTTTTTATCTTGGGGTTTGTCGTCACCGCAGAGAAAAAGGCTTGTTGATAGGCCTCCATACCTTCAGCAGCGGCGCTGTGTAAGGCATCCAACTCTCCGTTCTCGAAGTATTCCAAGGCTTCGATCAGACGCGCGTGAATCTCTGCCTCCGGCAGGGTGTGCGGCAGCGGTGCCAGCAGGGGAGGGCGCAGGTGAAAATAATTGTCGGGAAAATTTCGGGGAAAATAGGTCGCCTCCCACTTCTCATACTGTGTCGATGCCGGCAGCACATAGTCGCATTCGCGCGCGGTTTCTGTCATCGCCACGTCAATCGCCACACTGCACTCCAGGGAACGAATCGCCCGGCGAAGTTTTCCGGCCTGCGCCAGCGAGTGCACCGGGTTGGAACTCTCTACGATAAGCGCGCGCGGGCGCTGGTCACTGTCGTTGAGGATTTCGTCAGCCAGATAATTACCGGGGTATAGATTGCTGTGGATCGGTGCGCCGGTAACCGGCAGGCGCCGCCGGGATACCTCTCTGTCGTTTTCATCCAGCTCGCCAAAGCGATCTACAGGCAGAATATCCACCAATTGTACCGGAATCGCCATGGTTCCCGGCCGGCCGAAATTGCCTGTCAGCAGGCTGAGCAACAGATTCAGGTAGGACACCAGCGTCGAGTGCGGCGCCATCTGAATACCGATATCCTCCTCCGCGGCAAAAGACTCCGATTGGGCGATAACCCGCGCCACTTCGCGCACCTGTTCGGTATCGAGGCCGGCGAACCCGGCATACTCGGCCACGCGAATACGGGAAAATTTATCGATGATTTTTTCGTAGCCACGGGTCCGCTGCCTCAACCATTCCATCGGCAGGGTCTGGTGCTGGACAATAGCGGCGATAATGGCCGCCATGCACCAGGCATCCCGCCCGGGCTTCACCGCCAGGTGGAAGTCGGCATAGTCGGCGGTTTCCGTGCGCCGCGGGTCTATGACGATCAATTGGCGGGCGGGGTCTTTGGCGATATCGCGCAGGAAGTTCCTGGCCCGGTTCATACCGTTGCTCATGAACGGGTTTTTCCCCAGAAACATCACCGTCTGCGCATGTTCGATCTCAGCGTGGGGGATGGCGCCGATCATGCGGCTAAATACCCATGACAGCCCGGTTTTTTCCTGGGACAGGGCGCTGCCTTTGTATTTGACCCCCAAGGCACCGAGGGTTGAGCTTGCATAGGTACCGCACAGATGATTGCCCTGCGCGCCGCCGCCGTAGTAAAAGATTTTTTCGCCGCCATAGTTTGCTTTAACGGCCTGCAGTTTTGCGGCGATTTCCGCAATGGCGGTTTCCCAACTCGTCGGTTGGTAACTGCCGTCTTCGCAGCGGCGCATGGGTTGAGTCAGGCGGGCCGGATTGTTTTGATAGAATCCGAGGCGCGCGGCCTTGTTGCAGATATAGCCCTGTGATTTCGGGTGTGCCTTGTCGCCGCGGACTTTGGCAATCTCCCGGCCGCTGTCGCCACCGAGCTGAACTTCAATACCACAGTTTACAAAACACAAATTGCAGGCGCTCTGTTTCCATTCGCTCATAGCGAAAATCTCCTGTGGACTGAGTTGGCGGTGCGGTCGATTACCCTTGATAGGCGATATCCAGCATTGGTTTATTGATAATGCTGATGAAATTCCTGTTTATTACAGGCCAATTACTGACAAAACCCGGCTACTTGTAAACCACAGCTTGTAAACCACAGTTAGTTTCATAATGGAACTTATGGTTCGGCAATTTATCACCAAAAGTGCCGTTAAGCAACTTTCCGTCGAGCAGCTATCCGTCAAGCAACTAGCCGTCAAGCAACTATAGGCCGTTAAGCCACTATGGGAATGCTGAGTCTGCCCGTGTTACGCAGGCGCTTTGATAACGTGCGCTGCGCAATTGACGGCACTGTGGCGGTTTCGGGTGACAGGGGAAATTGAGCCAAGCACCCACCACTCCAGGGGAATGAGGAATGGGGAGCGGTGGGTGCCCGCCCAACACGGTTGTGGAACGGGCTCGCCAGCCCGTTCCGGTGCAGCCGGTTACACAGTGACCGCGCGCGCCTTGCGCCTGCGGCCAAGTCTGGCTGCGGCGAGAATGGCTATGCCCAGCATCAGCAGGGCGCCGCTTTCCGGTTCCGGTACGTCAATGACATCGCGGTAGAGCCAGAAACCGAATTCAAACTCATCCAGGTGCTGCGGCGGTGTCAGTGCCAGGGTATCGGTAGCGGTCCTGGCTTGGGCCGGACAGTCGTCGGGGTCGAACTGGCACTGGCTCCAGTCGATATCGGTGAGGCGGCTCACTTCCACCGCGGCGCCGTCAGCGCCGACCGGGTCCCGCGTCATACCGGTCCATATTTCCTCGTAAAACCAGTCGGTGTCGTGTTCTATGCTGGTGATTTCAAACGACTGGGAAAAAAAGTCACCCAGTGTGGTTTGGTCTGCGCTCATTCCCGGCGTCAAGCTGTGGCCGGGAATTGTCGCTATCATATCCAGGGTGTCGTCCAGACTGGCCCAGGTCCAGCCGGCGAAATCCACCTCGGTTGAGAAAAGATTGAGCGTGGTAGTCGTGCCCGACAACTGGCCGCTTGCGGTGTCGTAAATCGATGCCAGGTCACTGTAAATAAACCCGGCGGTGTCTGTCAGCTGTCGCCACTCTCTGTCGCCAATCCGCACAACTGAGGCCTGCACGGTGATGGCTGCGAGGGTTAAAACGGCGACCAGTATCTGTTTTATCATTACCTTCTCCCTGATGTTTTGCGAACAGAATAGATCCGGCTTGGTAGAGGCAAGTTTTAGTCCACTGTTAACTTCGATTTATGATTCAAACAGTTAGGCGAATAGCGTTTTATCTGCTTCGATTTGGATGTACAGAATTCCGACAGTACCGATGCTGTGGAGTGCGCTGTTATGAGTCGGGCACAAGCGCAGAATATATTTTTTCTATATGTCAGCGGAGCTTGTCACAAAAGACGATTTATGTCGGCTTGTTGCCAGCTGATGAAGTCAAAATTTTCCCGGCGCTTTTTCACAGGCCTGACCCGCAAGCGGCTTTTAACTGCCGGTTTTTTTGCCGGGCTATGGCTACAGTATTATCGCCTTAAATAAGCCGGCGTTTATGCCGTGGCCGGCTGCGTCACCACCGGCGCGCTTGCCGGCAGCGCGGTGAGGATAAGTTTTCAAGGTTCTTCCTCGCTCAGGGCAGGTGCTTTCAGGCAGGCGTCAATATGCATGCTCAGTACCCGATAGATCATGCCGACGTGTTTTTCCTGCAGTGTTTTGCTGCCCAGCTGTCGCAGCAGGCCCTCGCGGGCGACAAGAAAACCGAGGATCTGACTGAACAGCGCGTGGGCGCGAAGTTTTGCCTCGTCGCCTTCGGGGTCGAGGTCGACGACAACCGCCACCAGCCGGGCCAGTATTTTCTGCACGCGCTGCATTTGACCGTAGTAGAGAATATCGAAGGCCTCAGTGGGTTGGGACTGTTCGCGCATGACGATGCGCACCCAGGCTTTCGGTTCGTCGGATTCGACAAAAACACCTGCAAATGCCGCCAGCAGCTGTTGCAGAGCACCGCGTGCCTGCTTTTTGGAGATCTTGCCGGCCTCCATCATTTGCTGAGCTTCTCTGCCGGGTTCGCCGATATGGGCGCGCATGCGCTCGACGATATAGCCGACCACGGCCTTGTACAGACCTTCCTTGCTGCCGAAATAGTAGGGGATGGCGGCGACATTGGTGCCGGAACTCTCCGCCAGCATACGCGTGCTGGTTGCTTTTACACCGTACTCACCGAACAGCTCCAGGCCGGCCATCAGCAGTGCATAGCGAGTGCCCTCGCCGCGTTTGCCGAGTAACTTTTGGTCGGGCTTCTCCAGTGATTTGATGGGCATTTGGGCTCACAGGGACAGTGTGCTGGCAGGCGTTGATAATATAATCAAGTGAAAGATTAAATCAAGCGCTTAAATCATCTGCCGCAGTGGTGGCGCTGAATCCCTTTCTACCCGCTGCCAGCGGCACTTAAAGATCGCCTGGCTCATATATGGCAGATTGTATTTTTACGTTGAGATAAATTATTCACAGTGACCAGTTTTTCACTCTCGCAATGCGCGCCGACCCGAGTTTGATGTACGGCGCCCTGCCGTAGCGCGCCGCAACACAGCAAAGCAGTGCCCACCCTGCAAAGCCGGGCCCCACCCTCAGGAATGGCTCGGAAACGAAAACTGCACGCCCTCCCGCACCCCGCCACTGGGCCAGCGCTGGGTAACGGTTTTGCGCCGGGTATAGAAGCGCACACTGTCGGGTCCGTAGGCGTGCAGATCGCCAAACAGCGAGCGTTTCCAGCCGCCGAAGCTGTGGCAGGCTACCGGTACCGGCAGCGGCACATTGACACCCACCATGCCGGCTTCCACATTGTCGGTAAAATAGCGCGCCGCTTCGCCGTCGCGGGTAAATATGCAGGTGCCGTTGCCGTACTCGTGGTCGTGAATCAGCGCCATCGCCTGCTCCTGGTTCTCCACCCGCACCACACACAGTACCGGGCCGAAAATTTCCTCCCGGTAGATACGCATCGCCGGCGTTACGCGGTCGAACAGGCAGCCGCCGAGAAAGAAGCCGTCTTCGTAGCCGGCGACGCTGATATCACGGCCATCGACAACCAGGGCCGCGCCTTCGGCAATGCCGAGATCGACGTAGCTTTTTACCTTGTCGAGATGGGCGCGGGTAACCAGCGGCCCCATATCGTTGCCGCTGTCGGTGCCGGCACCGACCTTCAGCGCCTGCAGCCGCCGGCGCAATTTCTCCACCACCGTATCGGCAGTGCCGGCGCCGACACAGACCACCACCGAAATCGCCATGCAACGCTCGCCGCAGGAGCCGTAGGCGGCGCCCATCAGGGCATTGACCGCATTGTCCAGGTCCGCATCGGGCATTACCACGGCGTGGTTTTTGGCTCCGCCCAGCGCCTGTACGCGCTTGCCGCCGGCGCTGCCGGTGCTGTAGATATATTCGGCAATGGGGGTCGAGCCGACAAAGCTGACGGCCTTGACCCGCTTGTCATGCAGCAGTGCGTCGACGGCTTCTTTGTCGCCATTGACCACATTGAACACCCCGTCCGGCAGGCCCGCCCGTGTCAACAACTGGGCCAGCAGCAAAGCTGCGCTCGGGGCTTTCTCCGAAGGCTTGAGCACAAATGTGTTGCCGCACACCAGCGCCATCGGAAACATCCACATCGGCACCATGGCCGGAAAGTTGAACGGGGTAATACCGGCCACCACACCCAGGGGATGCAGCTCCGACCAGCTGTCGATATCTGGCCCGACGTTCTTGCTGTGCTCCCCTTTTAACAGCTGCGGCGCGCCGCAGGCGTATTCAACCACTTCGACACCGCGGGTGAATTCACCCATGGCATCATCGAGCAACTTGCCGTGCTCGGCGGTAATGGCGGCGACAATTTCTTCGGCGTGCTGTTGCAGTAACTGCAGAAAGTTGAACATGATCCGCGCCCGTTTTAACGGCGGCGTACGGCGCCAGGCGGGAAAGGCCGCCTCAGCGGCAGCCACCGCCCGTGCAACGGTGGCCGCTGAGGCCATGGCGAGTTTTTTTTCGACGGCGGCGCTGGCCGGGTTGCTTACCCCGACCGTGCGCTCATTATCGCTTAGCGCTTGGCCGTCGATATAGTGGCCGAGTAAAGACGTCATGTTTGCCTCCTAGTGAATCGTTTTCAAAACGCGCCCGACAGCTTCGAGCGCGCGGGCGAGATCTTCGGCGCCGGCGTTGAGGAAGGGGGAAAACTGCAAGATATCCATACCGTTGCGCACGGCGATATCCTCCTCCCAGAAACAGCGCTTGTGAGCCTCCAGGCCGCGCGCGCCGGGGGCGCCCTCGCGCGGCGCCAGCTCGATCGCGCCCATCAGGCCAATGTTTCTGATATCGATCACATGGGGGCAGTCGGCGAGACTGTGCAGCGCCTGTTCAAATGGCGCCTCGAGCGCCCGCGCCTGCTCCATAACGCCTTCCTGCCGATAGATATCCAGCGTCGCCAGGCCGGCTGCGGCGGCCACCGGATGGCCGGAATAGGTATAGCCGTGAAACAGCTCGATCAACTGTTCGGGCCCGCGCATAAAGGCGTCGTAGATGCCGTCGCGCACCAGCACTGCGCCCATGGGGATAACGCCGTTGGTCAAACCCTTTGCCGTGGTGATGATATCGGGCATCACACCGAAGCGCTGTGCCGCAAAGTTCTCACCGACGCGCCCGAAGGCGGTAATCACCTCGTCGAAAATCAGCAGTATGCCGTGCCGGTCGCAGATCTCCCGCAGGCGCTGCAGATAAGCCACCGGTGGCGGCAGAATGCCGGTGGAGCCGGCCACCGGCTCGACTATCACGGCGGCGATATTGCCGCCGTCGTGCAGCGCGGCCAGGCGTTCGAGTTCGTCGGCCAGGTGGGCTCCCCACGCCGGCTGTCCTTTGCTGAAAGCGTTGTGCTGCAGATCGAGTGTATGGGGCAGGTGGTCGACATTGTTGATCAGGTTGGCGTTGAATACTTTGCGATTGGGGCCGATGCCGCCCACCGAGATACCGCCGAAATTGACACCGTGATAGCCGCGCTCGCGCCCCACCAGCCGGTTGCGCTGGGCGTTGCCCTGGGCGCGGTGGTAGGCCAGGGCTATTTTCAGCGCGGTATCGGCGGACTCGGAACCGGAACCGGTAAAAAAGCAGTGATTGAATCCCGGCGGCGCAAATTCGGCGAGCTGGCCGGCCAGTTGAAAGCTGTTTTCACCGCCCATCTGAAACGCCATACAGTAATCCAGGGTGGCGACCTGCCGCTGCACCGCTGCGACAATTTTCGGGTGGCAGTGGCCCAGGCCGCTGCACCACAGGCCTGAAAAGCAGTCGTAGATACGGCGCCCGTCGGCGCTGGTGTAGTAGTGGCCCTCGGCGCCCACCACCAAGCGGGGCTGCTTTTTAAAGTCGCGGTTGGCGGTAAACGGCATCCAGTAAGCGTCGATTTGTTGTTGTGTCAGCGGCATTTTTGATGTCCAGGCGGTGTTGTCGGCAAAGGCTGTCGGGTGGAGCCGCATCATAAGGGGGTTACGGGATGTTAAACAACGGGTTACTTTTGAATTGTTAACTAATTGATTTTTATGGATTATTTCTTGGGTTTGTTTACTATTCCAAACACCCGGAGACTATCTGCTGCATACCGCCGCTCGCGGGTCGCTGCCCCGGTTGAGACGAAGCAGCTGCATTCACGCTAAGCGCAAAGATTTATGGCGGTCAGGCAATTTGCCCTGAAAAAGTGCTGAATAGCCAGACGCCGCCGAGCAGGCTGGCGACAAACACCAGTGATGTCAGATAAATAACCGGCTTTTTATAGTTCTTCCACAGAAACATAGCGATGAAGCCCAGGTTGACCACAGCGGCTATGGACAGAATGATATGGGCAAGCGTTTCGGAAAGCGCCATTGACAGGGCGGCAAGCGCGCCGCCAGAAAAACCGACCAGCGCAATTCGCTTGTCATCAAAGAAAGCCTGCATCACCAGGACGAACCAGGATGAAGAGAGGCCCACAATAACCACTGCCACTAGCCAGGTCAGTGTTTTCACTTCTTCTGCTGACAATGTAAGACTTCGCTCCTGTTAGTGTATTTCGCAGTCGGATATCGGCAATGCCGGCAATATCCTTCTTATCCCGCAGCGTCCAGCGCCGCCCCAACAGGTCGAATAGTACCGCAATCGGGCGGCCGGTGCGCAAGTCGCGCACCGATTGACCCGAACGGGTTTGAGCCATAGGCGGCCCCTCACAGATGCGGTATTGCCGGCGGATGGCTGACCGGCAATTGATTCTGCCCGGCTGTTGCCGCAGAATGTTCGCTATCCTGAACGCTCATCGAGATCGCTTATGAACCAGGAAGTTGCCTCCCGCCTGCTGGCGCTGCGCACCAAGGCGGGTTTGTCACAGCGGCAATTGGCCAAGGCCTCCGGCGTAGCCAATGCCACTATTTCGCAGATTGAGTCCGGCACCTTAAACCCAACCGTGGGCATGTTGAAGCGGGTGCTGGACGGCATTCCGATCAGCCTCAGCGACTTTTTCTCCGATGAATTCGACTGTGCCGAAAAAGTGTTTTTCGCCGCCGATGAGCTGATGGAACTGGTTGACGGCGGTATTTCCTATCGCCAGGTCGGCGGCAACCTGCGCCACAAGGCGATTCAACTGATGCACGAGCGCTATCAGCCCGGTGTCCATACCGGCAAGCACGCCATTACCCACGAGGGCGAGGAGTGCGGCATTATTTTAAGCGGCCGCCTCGAGGTAACGGTCGGCGACCGCAGCAAAGTGCTGAAGGCGGGGGACGCCTATTACTTCAGCAGTGCGCAGCCGCACCGTTTCAAAAATCCCGGGCGCGAAGTCTGCGAATTGATCAGCGCCTGTACACCGCCGAGTTTTTGAGCGCAACGCCGGCAGGCCAGTTGCGGGCGGCATTGACAGCGCGGTTGAGAGTTGTGAAACCGCTTCTGGTCACGCCGCCTTTGGGGCAGTGGTTGCAAAGTTCCCTGCGGTTGCGCGGGCTTAAAAACAAGTGCTATCTTTACCTGCCCTGCCAATACCCTTTCGGCCGCCGGTGCTCAGCCAGTGCCGGCGGCCAGCCGTTATACGATTACTGTCAGCGGTACAGCCACTGCAGTTATAACGGCAAACTCCAGGCCGTCAAGCGAGGTATGATATGTCAGATACATTCGGGACCAGAAATTCCTTAGCGCTGAATACTGCACAATACCAGTTCTTTGATCTCAATAAGCTGGCCGCTCGTTTCGATCTACAGCGCCTGCCGTTCAGCCTGAAAATCCTATTGGAAAACCTGCTGCGCCGGGAGGACGGCAAACAGGTCACCGCGGCCGATATCGAAACCCTGTGCCAGTGGCAGGCCGAGGCCGAGCCGAGCGCGCAAATCGCCTTTACCCCGGCGCGGGTGGTGCTGCAGGATTTTACCGGTGTGCCGGCGGTGGTGGATCTGGCGGCCATGCGCGAGGCCATTGTCCAACTGGGCGGTGAGCCGCAGCGTATTAACCCGCTGGAGCCTGTGGATTTGGTTATCGATCACTCGGTGATGGTGGATCACTTTGCCAGCGCCGACGCCCTGCAGCTGAATACGGAGAAAGAGTTTGAACGCAACCGCGAGCGCTATCAGTTTTTGCGCTGGGGGCAAAAGGCGTTTTCCAACTTCCGCGTGGTACCGCCCGGCACCGGTATCGTCCACCAGGTCAACCTCGAACATCTGGCGCAGGTGGTCACCAGTAAAACCGTCGGCGGTGAAACCTTTGTCTATCCGGATACGCTGGTGGGCACCGACTCCCACACCACCATGATCAACGGCCTGGGTGTACTGGGCTGGGGCGTGGGCGGCATCGAGGCCGAGGCCGCCATGCTCGGCCAGCCCATCAGCATGCTGTTGCCGCAGGTGGTCGGTTTCAAGCTCGAGGGCCGGCTGCCGGAGGGGGCGACGGCCACCGACCTGGTATTGACCGTGGTGCAGATGCTGCGCGAGCGGGGGGTGGTGGGCAAGTTTGTCGAGTTTTACGGCGATGGTCTGTCGAATCTGCCGCTGGCCGACCGCGCCACTATCGCCAATATGGCGCCGGAGTACGGCGCCACCTGCGGCATCTTTCCCATCGACGGGGAAACCCTGTCCTATCTGCGCCTCAGCGGTCGCAGTGAGGAGCGCATCGAGCTGGTTGAAACCTATGCCAAAGCGCAGGGCCTGTGGCGAGAGGACGGCGCCGCGGCGGCGGTCTACAGCGACTATCTGGCGCTCGATCTCGGCGCTGTGGTGCCCAGCCTGGCCGGCCCCAAGCGGCCCCAGGACCGGGTGCCCTTGAGCAGTGCCAAGCAGGCCTTTCACGATCATCTGCAATTGAATATCGGCACGGTGGAGGACACTTCGCAGGCGCGCTTTGCCGATGAGGGCGGACACGGTGCGGCGCCGGCGGCACGGCCGGACGGCGCGGTGGCGATGGAGATCGGCGGCGAACAGCACTGGTTAAAGCACGGCGATGTGGTGATCGCCGCCATTACCTCCTGTACCAATACCTCCAACCCGGCGGTGATGCTGGCGGCCGGGCTGGTGGCGAGCAAGGCGCGCGAGCGCGGCTTGAGTACCAAGCCCTGGGTAAAAACCTCACTGGCGCCGGGCTCGCAGGTAGTGCCGGCCTATCTGCAGAATGCCGGCCTGCTCGAGCCCCTGCAGGCGCTGGGATTCGATCTGGTCGGCTTTGGCTGTACCACCTGCATCGGCAATTCCGGGCCCCTGCCGCAGCCGGTCAGCCGCGCCATCGGCGAGGGCGGTTTGACGGTCTGCTCGGTGCTTTCCGGCAACCGCAATTTCGAGGGTCGCATTCACCAGGAGGTGAGGGCCAACTACCTGGCCTCACCGCCGCTGGTGGTCGCCTATGCGCTGGCCGGCACCCTGCTGGTCGATTTGACCAGAGAACCGCTGGGGCGGGACAGGGACGGCGCCGAGGTCTACCTGAAAGATATCTGGCCCAGCCAGGAGGAGATCAACGCGCTGATTGCCACTACCATTTCGGCGCCGCTTTACCGCGAGCGTTACGCCGATGTTTTTCACGGCACCGAGCAGTGGCGCGCGCTGCCGGTGCCCGAGGGCGATACCTACAGCTGGCCCGATTCGAGCTATGTAAAAAATCCGCCGTACTTTGCCGGCATGCCGGCGCAACCGGCGCCGCTAACGGCGATCCGCAATGCCCGCTGCATCGTCAAAGTCGGCGATTCGATTACCACCGATCATATTTCGCCGGCCGGCGCCATTCACCCCGACAGCCCGGCCGGGCAATACCTGCAACAGCAGGGCGTGCAGCCCAGGGACTTCAACAGCCTCGGCTCGCGCCGCGGCAACCACGAGGTGATGATGCGCGGTACCTTTGCCAATACCCGCCTGCGCAACCAGCTTGCACCGGGCACGGAAGGCGGCTTCACCCGCTATCTGCCGGATGGCGGCGTTACCACCATTTACGAGGCGGCGATGCGCTACCAGCGTGACGAGACACCGCTGGTGGTGCTGGCGGGCAAGGAGTACGGCACCGGCTCGAGCCGCGACTGGGCCGCCAAGGGCACCAGGCTGCTCGGTATCGGCGCGGTCATTGCCGAGAGCTTCGAGCGCATTCACCGCTCCAACCTGGTCGGCTTTGGCGTGCTGCCGCTGCAGTTTCGCGAGGGCGACAGTGCCGACAGCCTGGGCCTGAGCGGCGAGGAGTTTTTCTCCCTCGGCGATATCGAGGCCGAGCCGGACAGGCTCACTGTCACCGCGACAAAAGGCGACGGGCAGGGGATCGAGTTCGAAGTGCGGGTGCGGATCGATACGCCCAGTGAATGGGACTATTATCGCCATGGCGGCATTCTGCACTACGTACTGCGGCGGCTGGCGGCGGCCTGATGCGCTAAATGTGAAAGCTGCACGGCGGGGGCCGGGTGTCGATACTTGTAATTCCGCACTTGGCCCCAATAACAGATAGGATATCTATCCGCCAGTTGTACGGGAGGCTGAATGAGTTCCAACATTGTCGAGATTAACGAGCAGAACGCCCAGGAGGTTCTGATTGACGGCTCTCACCAGCACCTGGTGATGGTGGATTTCTGGGCCGACTGGTGTGCGCCGTGCAAGTCGCTGATGCCGGTACTGGAGAAGCTGGCAGGCGAATACCAGGACCAACTGGTACTGGCAAAAGTCAATGCCGACGAGCAGCAGATGCTGGCCGGTCAGTTCGGCGTGCGCAGCCTGCCCACCGTCATGTTGATGAAGGACGGCCAGCCGGTGGACGGCTTCATGGGTGCGCAGCCGGAGTCGGCGGTGCGCGAGCTGCTGGAAAAGCATCTGCCCAAACCCTGGGATCTGGCGCTGCAGCAGGCGCAGGCGATGATCGATGAGGGGCAGTTCGGCAATGCCCTGCCGGTGCTGAAGCAGGCCTGGGAGGACTCCGGGCGGCAGGCCGATATCGCCTTTGCCTATGTCACCTGCCTGCTGGAGTTGAATCGCCGCGAAGAGGCCGAGGCGGTACTCGAGACGGTGAAACTGGCCGACCAGGATGCCCGCTACCAGCAGTTGAAATCGCAGCTGGCGCTGATGCAGGAGGCGGCCCGCTCGCCGGAGGTAACGGCATTGGAGCAGCAGCTCGGCGAAGACCCGGGCAACCTGGAACTGGCTTACAAGCTGGCCGTACAGTACACCCAGAACGGTCACCAGCGCGAGGCGCTGGAGACGCTGCTGGGGATTCTGCGCAAAGACCTGGGGTTCATGGACGGCGCGGCAAAGAAGGCCTTCATGGATATACTCGCCACCCTCGGCAAGGGCGATCCGCTGGCGGTGGAGTATCAGCGCAAGGTATACACACTGCTGTATTGAGTATGCGGCGGCGGCTATGCCAGCATCTTGCGCGCGCCTTTGATGAAGGTCTCCGTGTCCACATCAATTTTTCCCGGCACTTCAATCCCCTTGATGGCCGCCGGGCGCGCGGCGATGGCGTCGATCCAGCGCTGCAGGTGGGGCATGTCATCGATAGCCACACCGGACCAGGCATGGGTTTTGGCCCAGCACCAGGTGGCGATATCGGCAATGCTGTAGTCGCCGGCCAGATATTCACGGTGCTCCAGGCGCGTGTTGAGCACCCCTAACAGGCGCCGCACCTCGTTGTGATAGCGGTCGATGGCGGGCTGGATTTTCTCTGGAAAATAGCGGTAAAACACGTTTGCCTGCCCCATCATCGGTCCGACCCCGCCCATCTGGAACATCAACCACTGGATGACTTCGGAGCGGCCCTTGCTGTCGGCGGGCATCAGCAGGCCGGTTTTTTCTGCCAGGTAGATCAGTATCGCCCCCGACTCGAATACCCTGAAGTCGCCGTTGTCGCGATCGACAAGGGTGGGAATGCGGCCGTTCGGATTCAGGGCCAGATACTCGGGTGTTTTTTGCTCGCCTTCGGCCAGGTTTAGCGGGATGACCTTGTAGGGTAAGGCCAGCTCTTCCAGCGCCACCGAGGCTTTCCAGCCGTTGGGCGTCGGTGCGGTGTACAGATCTATCACGATTGCTTCCTCCGGGCGGGTGGTTTAAGCCTTGGCGCTGGGGCGGCTGGAGACCAGCTCGTGCCAGCGCAGTAAATCGGTCTGCTCCCCGCCCGGCCTGATTTTGATCACACGGGCGAAGTCCAGGGCACACAGTGCGGTGATATCGGCGATGGAAAAGGTCTCGCCGGCGATAAACGTGGAATTGGCCAGCTGCCGGTCCAGTGCGGCCAGAAATACCGGCACCTGTTTTCCGCATTCCTCTCCCCAGGCCTTGATCGGTGTCATGCGGTCCTTGAAATAACCGGTGACATGCTGGAAGCACATACCCACCGGCATAAACAGATTGAATTCGACGCGCCGTTGCCACATCTCGATCACCGCCTTCCCTCTGGCGCCGGAACCCAGCAGCGGCGGCTGCGGCTGCAGCTCTTCGAAATAGCGGCAGATGGCTACGGTCTCACTGATATAGCTGCCGTCGTCCAGCTCCAGTACCGGTATTTTGGTGGTGAAGTTTTTTTGCCGGTGCGCTTCGCCGAGGTTTTCACCGGCTTGTATATCGATCTGCACATATTCCATATCGATAGCTTTTTCGGCCAGAAACATGCGCACACGGCGGGCGTTGGGGGCGGTCGAGGTCTCGTATATTTTCATTGTTGGTCTATTCGCTGGTAGAGGGCCGGGGAGGGCGGACAGCTGCCGGCAGTGCGGCGGCCAGCGGCTGGCAAAAATATACCAGAACGCCCGGTTAGATACCATGCGCCCGGCTACGCGGGGCGAAGCGATAAGCGCTATAATCGGGCTTTTAACCGACGTGCTGACCTGCCGGTGTGCGGCAAGCCCGTACCGCCAAGTGATTATGCCCCGTTCCATTGCCTTTGATGCCGAGCAAAAACTACACGCCGCCATGCTGCTGTTCTGGCGCAAAGGCTACGAGGCGACCTCGCTGGCCGATCTGGTGGCCGAACTGGAGATCAACCGCTTCAGTATTTACAATACCTTCGGCGACAAGCAGGCGCTGTTTCAAAAGGTGCTGGCCCACTACCGCCGCAATGTTTTTGCCGGCACCCTTGCACCTCTGGTGCCGCCCGAGCGGGGGCTGGTGTGCCTGCGCGATTACTTTACCGCCCTGGGCCGGCGGCTGCGCAGCCCGCGCGCCGGTGCGCTGGGCTGCCTGATTCAGAATACCGCGCTGCAGGGCTGTGCCCTCGATCCCGACTGCGCGCAGCAGGTGCGCGCGACGCTGAGTGCGCTGCAAAGCCGTTTCGCCGCGGTACTGCGGGCGGGGCTGGAACTGGGTGAACTTCCCGCCGGTCACAATATCGATACCTGCGCCGTGTTTCTGATGGCGCAGGTACAGGGTATGATTATCGCCAGAAAGGTAGTGGGGGTGCAGGCCATGCAGGCCTGCCTCGATTATATGCTGACTGAATTCGACAGGTGGGAAAATGCTGCGGCTGCTGGTGCTTAAACCGGGCGCTGCCGGGTGGTGGCTGGCGCTGCTGCTGATCGCCGCCGGGCTGTGGTGGTTTTACGCCCGCGGCGGCTATCAGCTGGTGGCCGGCGAGGTCGAGGTCCGCGGCGAGGCGGGCCGCACAGCCGCCGCGCCGCCTGCGCCTTTAGCGAGTGCCGATGCGCCGGCCGCGGACTTGCCGGAGACCGATTTGGCCGACACCAGTTCAGCCGCCGCCGGTTTGGCGAACGCCGAGCTGGCGGATGGGGACAAGCCCGATACCGGGCCGGTCGGGGCGACCTCCGCGGCGGCTGTGCCGCGTAACGCCGGCAGCGACGGGGTAAAAAAAATCAGTGAGCTGTTGACCCACAGCCACGAGGGGCTGACGCCGCAGCCGCTGGCCGGCGGCGGCGAAAGCATCGATCTGCGCGGGCGCTTCGGCTCCGCGCCGGTGGCCAGGCGCGACAGTGACGGCAGGCTGGTGATCGAGCACTACCAACCCGGCGCAGACGCCGAGCGCGAGCAGTAGCGTTCAGCGGTCGAGATTGTCGGGAATGCCGTCGGCGTCAGTATCGGCCTTGGTCGGGTCGGTGTTGTAGCGCTGCAATTCATCGGCATCGCTGAGCTGGTCGCCGTCGCTGTCGGCGCGGTTGGCGGCGGTGGCAAAACCCAGCTCCTGGGCATTGCTGAGGGTATCGCCGTCGGCATCCTCACCGGCATCGGCGACCCGCGGATCGGTACCGTTGAGCACCTCCCACTCGTTGGGCATGCCGTCGCCGTCCTGGTCGGCGTCTTTCAGCGGCCAGCCGATATCCAGCATCGAACCCATATCCAGCGCCGAAAGCAGGCGGATGCCCGGCACCGGCGTGTTGGGTTCCATCAGCTCATTCGGCTCCAGTGCTGCGCTCCAGTGACTCAGGGAGGACCCCTGGTCGACAGAGGAGGGCGTAAACAGGGGCACCGCGGTAGCGCCGCCGACCGTCACCGTGCCGAAGTCCAGTGTGCCCATGCCGGCACTGACCGCGGCGCCGCCCCACAGCGTCTGTGAGGTGATGGCGGCCAGCCGCTGGGCGTTACTCAACTGGGCGTAGGGCGTGAACTCGGCGTCGCGCAGATTGCGGGTAAATGTGTCGTTGAGATTCGACAGCAGAGCGCCGGTACTGGGATCGATCAGCGAGACAAAGCCGAGGCCATGGCCCAGTTCGTGCAGTACGATATGCAGCAGGTCGACCTGGTTGAAGTCGGCATTCTGGTCGAAGCCATAGTAATAGCTGACGCCCCGGAGGCAGTCGTCGCCGCCGATACGGCGGTTGAACATCACCTCGATATCGTTTTGATTCGGTTCCAGGTCGACACCGGCCAGGTTATTGGCCAGTGCCGAGACATACCAGGTGTCGGCAGTCGGCGCGCCCCGAAAATCGCGAAATACCGAGACCGGACGGGTTACACCCACCACTGCCGACAAGCGGTCGCACTCGAGGTCGGCAAAGCGGATGTCCAGCGCGATATCGACGCGGATATCCAGCACCGAGGTCCAGGTGCGCGCCGCTTCCTGAATCACCGCCATCCGCTGCTCGCCGACGGTGGTGGCATTGTTGCCGCCGACCGGTGCGGCCGGGGTCGGGTCGTTAAAACCGCTGCCCGGTGCGTCTGACACAATGACAGTGAAGCCCGCATCGGTGCCGGCGGTCACATCGCCCTGGCCGCCACTGCTGCCGCCAGAGCTGTCACCGCCGCTGCAAGCGCTCAAAAATCCACCAATACAGAGGGAAACCAGCACACTGAAAGCCCTGTGGCATGTCCCGGTGGGCCCTGCGGTGTTATCGGATCTGTGCATTGGCATGGCTTATGAGTGATTGGCAGTTATTCACTATAGACAACTTTCAGATGCCACGGCCTGCGGATGGTTCACAGTTCGGGCAGCGGGTGATTTTTATTCACAGCTGCCGGCCCGTGCCGCCGGGGGTCTGCACCCCCGGTGTAAAAGCACACGCCGCCACTGGGTTATTACCATCAATGCTGGCATAATGGCGCGCCCCGATTTGCGCTCCGGCCGCGGCCGCTGATGCGGCTTCCCGAACAGTATTTGAGGATACCCATGCAACCCCAGGCGAAACCCCAGAATCCCAACTTTTCCTCCGGCCCCTGTAGCAAAAGACCCGGCTACGAACTCGCCGGGCTCGATACCGGCACCCTCGGCAGATCCCACCGCTCCGCGGTTGGCAAGGCGGCGCTGCGGCGCGCCTGTGAGGAAACCGCCGAGGTGCTGCAATTGCCGCCGGGCTACCGGGTCGGTGTAGTGCCGGCGTCGGATACCGGCGCGGTGGAAATGGCGCTGTGGTCGCTGCTGGGGCCGCGCCCGGTGGACGTGCTGGCGTGGGAGTCTTTCGGCAGCGGCTGGGTGAGCGATATCACCGCGCAGTTGCAACTGGACAATGTGCGCAGCATGGTGGCCGACTACGGCCAGCTGCCCGATCTGGGCCAGGTTAACTTTGATCACGATGTGGTGTTCACCTGGAACGGCACCACCTCCGGCGTCATGGTGCCGGATGGCGACTGGATTGCCGCCGACCGCGGCGGCCTGACCATCTGCGACGCCACCTCCGCCGTGTTCGCCATGCCACTGCCTTGGGAGAAGCTCGACGTGGCGACCTTCTCCTGGCAGAAGGTGCTCGGCGGCGAGGGCGCTCACGGCATGCTGATTCTCGGCCCGCGTGCCGTCGAGCGGCTCGAAAGCTATGACCCGCCCTGGCCGCTGCCGAAGGTATTCCGCCTGACCAAAGGCGGCAAACTGATTGAGGGTATCTTTCAGGGCGCCACCATCAACACCCCGTCGATGCTCTGTGTGGCCGACTATCTGGACGCGCTGCAGTGGGTCAGGAGCCTGGGCGGGGTCGGCGCGGCCATTGAAAAATCCCGCCGCAACCTGGCGCTGCTGGAAGACTTCGTCGCCGCCAACGACTGGATAGACTTTCTCGCGCGGGAGCCCTCCCAGCGTTCCAATACCAGTGTCTGCCTCAGCCTCGAGGCCGGCGCCGATCAGGTCAAGCAGCTGGTTGCGCTGCTGGAGCGGGAGGGCGTGGCCTACGATATCGGCGCCTACCGCGACGCCCCGGCGGGCCTGCGCATCTGGTGCGGCGCCACCGTCGAAGCCGCGGATATCAAAGCCCTGCTCCCCTGGCTGCAATGGGCCTACAACAAAACAAAAACCAGCCACTAATATCTAGTAACTAGTAACTAGTAACTAGTAACTAGTAACTAGTAACTAGTCACTAGCGACTAGCCACTGGTAACCATCCTGAGGGTCGAGTATGTATCGGATCAAGACTTATAACCAAATCTCCGTCAAAGGGCTGGAGCGGTTTCCGCGCGATCAGTACGAAGTTGCCAGCGAGATCGGCCACCCGGCCGCCTATCTGCTGCGCAGCCACAAGCTGCACGGCGAGGAGATTCCCGACACGCTGCAGGCGGTGGCGCGCGCCGGTGCCGGTGTCAATAACCTGCCGGTGGAGGCGTATACCCGCCGCGGTATCGTCGCCTTCAATACCCCGGGGGCCAATGCCAATGCGGTAAAAGAGCTGGTGCTCGCCGGTCTGCTGCTGGGTTCGCGCGGTATTGCGGCGGGTATGGCCTATGTGCAGACACTGACTGACATCACCGACGCCGGCGCCATGTCGAAACTGCTGGAAACCGAGAAGAAGCGCTTTGCCGGGCGGGAGTTGTACGGCAAGACCCTGGGTGTGGTGGGCCTCGGCGCCATCGGTTCGATGGTGGCGGATATGGCGCTGGCGCTGGATATGCGGGTGGTGGGCTATGACCCGGCGCTGTCGGTGGAGGCGGCCTGGCGGCTGCCGAGCCAGGTGCAGCGGATGGAGAACCTGCAGTCGCTGCTGGCCAATTCCGACTATGTCTCCCTGCATGTGCCGGCGCTGGACAGCACCCGCCATATGATCAATGCCGAGACCCTGCAATCGCTCAAGCGCGGCGCGATTGTGTTGAATTTTGCCCGCGATGCCATTGTCGACACCGCGGCCATTGTCGCCTGCCTGGACGATGGCGGCATGGGCCAGTATATCTGTGATTTTCCCGAGCCCTGCCTGCTCGGCCGCAGCGATGTTGTCGCCATGCCGCATATCGGCGCCAGTACCGCCGAGGCCGAGGAGAACTGTGCGGTAATGGCCGCCAACCAGTTAATGGATTATCTGCAAAACGGCAATATCAAGAACTCAGTGAATTTTCCGCCCATCAGTATGGCCAAAAACGGCGAGTGCCGCATTACCTTCAGCAATGAAAATGTATCCGGGGTGCTCGGCCGTGTGCTGTCGGTGCTGGCCGACAATCGCGTCAATGTGGTCGATATGGTCAACAAGAGCCGCGATAAGGTGGCCTACAATATCATCGATGTGGAACAGACGCCGGCCGCAGCGGTCATTGCCGCCATCGGCGCCGTCGAGCATGTGGTCAACGTGCGGGTGATTGCATAGCCTGGGCCAGCACCCGGCAGCTGTCCGCCTCGGTAAAGATACCGCTCAGATCACCCTCGTCGAGGACGATAACGGCGGCGATATGGCGGCTCGCCATGACCCCGATTACCCTGGCCAGCAGATCGTTACTGTCGGCGACGAAGGCCTGGGTGGGGCAGATGTCCGCCACCAGCAGCGCGTCTTTGTCGGCGGCGGTGTCGGGATAGATGGCGTGGCGGATATCGCGTTTTGAAATGATCGATTCCAGGCTGCCGCCGTCCATCACCGGCAGGTGGTGAATATCGTGCGCCGCCATCAGTTTCTCCGCCTCGCTGACAGTGCAATGCATATCCACATACACCGGTGTGGCCGACATCACCTCGCCCATGCGCAGGTTTTGCAGTTCAGTGAGGGTCATTTTCTCGTCTCCGCGGATAGGGTTTCAATGGCTGCCGGCCGCCTCTGCTGCGGCAGTCTGCATACTTGCAGAAGCGCCGCCGGCAGACACTGACGTAAATCAAGCAAGCGGCTGGCGAGCCCCCGGGAGCCGGCCCTGACAGGCTTGGCGGGCGCTTGCAAAGGTCGATAAAAGTTCGCATAATGCGCCGCTCTCGCAATGGTGGCCCTTTCTGGTCCCCCCGCAATGATCAGCTGCGAACCCCGCCAGGCCCGGAAGGGAGCAACGGTAGTGGTGACATCATGTGCCGGGGTGCGGCTGGCTTGGGCCGCCACCCTTCGTATGGCCGCAGTCCCGGCAAGCCGGCTTAAGGCCGGATCGATTGGCATTGTTCTCTGCCAGAGTCATGCCATTAGGCGCCGACCGCGCCACTCTAGACCCCGTCCCCGGTCGCGTTCATCTCAACCCAGCATCTACGGCCGCAGCAACCGCGAAAATACCCGTATTTAGTGCTATATTGCTAGGGCCTGTTGACACTCATTGAGTTGGCTCTGTTGCGCCTGACAAAGCGCCAATCTAGGCGCGAGGAGCGTAGTTTGGTCATTCCAAATGAGTGACG
>JANQMH010000035.1 GCA_028280195.1 Exilibacterium sp. | reverse complement strand
GCGGTCGTACCAGCTGACCAAGGGCTTGCCGAAACCCACCGAGAAGCGCAGTACGCGCACGCCGCAGCGCCTGGCAACATAGAAATGACCGAACTCGTGAAAAGTCACCAATACGCCCAGGGCGACGATAAACCACACGATTGTCTGCAGCCCATCCATACTGTTTTTTACCTCTAGTTTACCCGCATTCTCAATTTGCCAATTATGGTTTCCCGGCTACTGTTTAGTGGCTATTGGCTCGACCACCGGCCAACCGCCCGACGGGCCGCCTCGCGGGCTTGCAGATCCGCAGTTTGGACCACATCGAGGTCGCGAGGTTCAGCAGTGTCCACCTGCTCCAGCACACTCTCGATCACCGCTGCAATGCGGGCAAACGACAGCTTGCCGGCCAAAAACGCCGCCACCGCAACCTCATTGGCGGCGTTGAGCAGCGCCGGCGCCGTGGCGCCGGCCCGGGCCGCCGCCATCGCCAGCCGCAGGCAGGGGAAGCGCTGCAGGTCCGGCGCCTGGAAATCGAGCCGCGCCTGGGCGATCAGGTCGAGACTGGCCACCCCCGCCTCGATGCGCCGGGGCCAGGCCAGCGCATGGGCGATCGGCGTGCGCATATCCGGGTTGCCCAGCTGTGCCAGCACCGAGCCGTCCACGTACTCTACCATGGAATGAATAACGCTTTGTGGATGTACCACCACCTCAATCTGCGCCGGGCGCGCGGCAAACAGGCGGCAGGCCTCGATGAACTCCAGCCCCTTGTTCATCATGGTGGCGGAATCCACGGAAATCTTGCGCCCCATGGACCAGTTGGGGTGGGCGCAGGCCTGCTCCGGTGTCACCGTGTCGAGCTGCTGCAGCGGTGTGGTGCGAAACGGGCCGCCCGAGCCGGTGAGCAGGATCTTTCTCACACCGGCCTGCTCGAGGCCGGTAAACGGCCGCGGCAGGCACTGGAAAATGGCGTTGTGCTCGCTGTCGATTGGCAGCAGTGTGGCGCCGCTTTCCTCTACGGCGCGCATGAATAAATTGCCCGCCATCACCAGCGCTTCTTTATTGGCCAGCATCACTTTCTTGCCCGCCGCCACCGCCGCCAGCGTCGGCTTGAGGCCGGCGGCGCCGACGATGGCGGCCATCACCATATCCACCCCGGCGGCAGCCGCCACCTGCTGCAAACCGGCCTCACCGCAGAGTACCTCGGTGTCCGCGCCGCCGTCCCTGAGTTGCTGCCGCAGCTGTTCGGCGGCGCCGGCGTCGCGCAGCACCGCATAGCGCGGCCGGTGCCGCAGGCACTGCTGCGCCAGGCGCGGGTGCTGGCGGTTGGCGGTGAGGGCAAAGACGCTGAAGCGCTGCGGGTGGCGCGCTACCACATCGAGGGTACTGGCGCCAATGGAGCCGGTGGAGCCGAGAATGGTGAGGGTCTGCACGGCCGGCACCTAGAGACGCCAGCCCGACAGCATCAGGCCCAGGGCAAATACCGGCGCCGCCGCAGTCAGGCTGTCGAGCCGGTCCATCAGACCGCCGTGGCCGGGCAGAATATGGCTGGAATCTTTCAAACCGCGATGGCGTTTTATCATGCTTTCAACCAGGTCTCCCAGTACCGAGGCCAGACTGGTGGGAATCACCAGGGCCAGCAGTACCCACCAGTTATCACCGTTGGTGGCATGTGCCACCACCAGCGCCAGCAGCATACTGCAGCCCAGGCCGCCCCAGAAGCCCTCCCAGGACTTGCCCGGGCTCACTGCCGGCGCCAGCTTGTGCTTGCCGAAGGCGCGGCCGGAAAAATAGGC
Source organism: Exilibacterium sp. (assembly GCA_028280195.1). Taxonomy (GTDB): domain Bacteria; phylum Pseudomonadota; class Gammaproteobacteria; order Pseudomonadales; family Cellvibrionaceae; genus Exilibacterium. Next base: position 13,566 of record JANQMH010000035.1, on the reverse strand, counting down.
GCCGATATCGGCACAGGCCACCACGGCCACCACCATCAGGATCAGCCAGGCGCCCTGGGGCTGAATACGGATATAAATACAGGCCACCGCCGTCGGCACCAGCACCAGCAGCCCCATCAAGCCGCGCAGCCAGCGGTTGCCCCATAACACCGCGCTCTGCGGGTAGCTCTGCACCCACAGCAGCGCCAGGCACCACCAGCTGCAACCGAGCAGCAGGATGCCGCGCACCGCCGCCTCATCGAACACCCAGGCGCCGCTGAAACCGGTGGCATAGCCCGCCGCGATAAACAGCACCAACACGATCAGCTGGTAGGCTATGCGCTGCACCGGGCGACCGAAACCGGCCAGATTGGCCCACTCCCAGGCCGCCATCAGCGCTGCCAGCACGATAAACAGGGCAAACAGGCCCACCGGCAGATAAAACAGCACCGACAGGAAAGTCGCCGCCAGCAGCACGGCGGTGAAAAAGCGCTGTTTAAGCACTCACCGCCCCCTCGATCTGGTCGCCGGACAGGCCGAAGCGGCGCTGGCGGCGCTGGAAGTCCCGCACCGCCGCGTCCAGCGCTTCACTGTCGAAGTCCGGCCAGTAGAGATCGCTGAAGTACAGTTCAGTATAGGCGCTCTGCCAGAGCAGGAAGTTGCTGATGCGCAGTTCCCCGCCCGTGCGGATCAGCAGGTCGGGGGGCGGCAGATCGGCCAGCGCGATATGGGGCTGCAGGGTATCCTCATCGATGTCGCGCGGCTGCAGGGTGCCGGCCGCCACCTGCTCGGCAAGGCGGCGGGCGGCATTGGCGATATCCCACTGGCCGCCGTAGTCGGCGGCAATCACCAGGTGGCGGTCACCGGCGGCCGCGGTGTCCTCGGCCTCCTGGATAGCGCGCTGAATACGCTCGCTGAAGCGGGCGCGGTTGCCGATTACCCGCAGGCGTATGCCCTCTTTCTGGAGGCGCTTTGACTCGCGCTTGAGGTAGGTCAGAAACAGTGTCATCAGCGCCTCCACCTCGCGCGGCGGGCGCTGCCAGTTCTCGCTGCTGAAGGCAAACAGGGTCAAAACCTCGACCCCGTGCTTCTGGCAGCACTGCATCACATCGCGAATGCGCTCGACGCCGGCTTTGTGCCCCGACGGGCCCGGCACACCGCGCTGCCTGGCCCACCGATTGTTGCCATCCATGATGATGGCAATATGGCGAATTGGCTGAGCGTCCACGGATCAGATTTCCATCAAATCGGCCTCTTTGCCGGCTAGGGCCTTATCGACTTCTGCGACAAATTTATCAGTAATTTTTTGTATGTCATCGTGTGCACGGTGTTCTTCATCTTCACTGATTTCTTTTTCTTTTAACAGTTCTTTGATATCGGCCAGCGCATCGCGGCGAATATTGCGGATGGATACACGGGCGTTTTCGGCTTCCGAGCGCGCCTGCTTGCTGAAGCCCTTGCGGGTTTCCTCGGTCAGCGGCGGCATCGGTATACGGATCAGCTCGCCGGTGGTGGCCGGGTTGAGGCCCAGATCGGACTTCATGATGGCCTTTTCGATCTCCGGCACCATCTGCTTCTCCCACGGCGTCAGCGACAGGGTGCGCGCGTCCAGTACCGAGACATTGGCCACCTGATTCAGCGGCGTGTCATTGCCGTAATAACTGACGGTAATGCCGTCGAGAATGCTCGGGTGAGCGCGCCCGGTGCGAATCTTGTTGAAATTATTGCCCAGCGCCTCCACGCTTTTCTGCATGCGCTCGCGGGCATCCTGCTTGATATCATTGATCATTGTCTGCGCCCTCTTCTGTTTGGGGAAGCTCTTCTATCAGCGTGCCCTCATCGCCACCCACCACGATGTTCAACAGCGCTCCAGCCTTGTCCATACGAAACACCCGCACGGGCATATCGTGCTCGCGACACAGGCAAATAGCTGTGAGATCCATCACACCGAGCTTCTTGTCCAGCACTTCGTCGTAAGTGAGGCGGTCGTACTTGGTGGCAGCCGGGTCTTTCATCGGGTCGGCGGAATAAACACCGTCCACCTTGGTCGCTTTCAGCACCAGTTCGGCATCGACTTCGATGCCGCGCAGGCAGGCGGCCGAATCAGTGGTAAAGAAGGGGTTGCCGGTACCGGCGGAAAACACCACCACTTCGCCGCTGTCGAGAAAGCGGATGGCGCGGCGGCGGTCATAGTGCTCGACGATGCCGCTCATGGGAATGGCCGACATGACCCGCGAAGAGATATTGGAACGCTCCAGCGCGTCGCGCATGGCCAGGGCATTCATTACCGTAGCCAGCATGCCCATGTGGTCACCGGTAACCCGATCCAGGCCGGCCGCGCTCAGGGCGGCGCCGCGAAACAGGTTGCCGCCGCCGATAACCAGGCCCACCTGTACCCCGATACCCACCAGCTGACCGATTTCCAGCGCCATCTTGTCGAGTACCTTGGGATCGATACCGAAGCCATCATCGCCCATCAGCTCCTCGCCGCTGAGCTTCAACAGAATCCGCTTGTACTTCTTATCCCGGGTGGTCGGCATTTAAGGTTCTCCATATCGGCTGTGCCAGGGCAAATCCGGGGCAGTTTAGCAGTAAAAAGGCGGAAGATGCACTTTTGGGTTGTCGAGCTGGTTGTCGAGCTGACAGCTTACAGCGGGCAGCCAACAGCCGAATCGAGCGGCGCCGACGCTCCGTGGCCCGGCGCCCTGGCAATAGACCCTACCTGCAAGCCGGGAATCGCCAACCTCACGGCTGTAAGCTGCAAGCTGTGAGCGGTACCCTCACTCACTGGCCTTCACTTGCGCCGCCACCTCCGCGGCAAAATCGACCTCCGCCACTTCGATTCCCTCGCCCACCTCGTAGCGCACAAAAGCCACCACTTCAGCACCGGCCTGTTTGGCGAGAGCGGCCACGGTGAGATCCGGGTCCTTGACGAAGGGCTGCTCTGTAAGGCTGTTTTCCTTGAGAAACTTCTTGATGCGACCGCCCATCATTTTCTCGACAATCTCGGCGGGCTTGCCCTCCATATCGGGCTGCGCCTTGATAATCTCCTTTTCCTTATCGAGCACTTCCCGAGGCATCTGTTCCGGCGTCACCACCTGCGGGTTGACCGCCGCTACATGCATGGCAATATCACGCGCCAGCTCAGCGTTGCCGCCTTGCAACTGCACCAGTACGGCAATGCGGTTGTTGGAGTGCACATAAGCGCCGATCACACCGGCGGCTGCCTCCAGCACCGCCAGGCGCCGCACGCTGATATTCTCACCGATCTTCTGTACCAGCGCCTGGCGGGTATCCTCCAGGCCGCCGGCCATCAGCGCGGCCACGTCGGTCTGGCGGTCGGCAAAGGCGCTTGCCACCACCGTGTCGACAAAACCCAGGAAGTTTTCGTCGCGGGCCACAAAGTCGGTTTCACTGTTGACTTCCGCCAGCAGGCCGTAACTGCCGTCGTCGGCGACCTTTGCCGCCACCACGCCGTCGGCGGCAGTGCGGTCGGCTTTTTTCGCCGCCTTCAGACCGCTGGCTTTGCGCAGGTTCTCAATCGCCAGTTCGATATCGCCGTGCGCCTCGACGATGGCCTTCTTGCACTCCATCATCGGCAGGCTGGTGCGCTCGCGCAGTTCTTTCACCATTGCTGCAGTAATTGCTGCCATAACCCTTTCCTCACGCATTATTTCAGTGATACGGCCTTTTGGCCCGATCGAAAAAAGGGGGGCAAGCCCCCCTTTTTATTTGTGCTTGGCGGTCGCTTACTTGGCCGCTTCTTCTTCCTCGATTTCAACAAATTCGTCTTTGTTGGGTGTGGCGCTCTGCACATTGGCCGCGCCTTCCAGGCAGGCATCGGCAACTGCGGCCACATAGAGCTTGATGGCGCGAATGGCGTCATCGTTACCCGGGATCACATAGTCGACGCCCACCGGATCGCTGTTGGTATCCACCACGCCGATGACCGGGATACCCAGTTTGTTGGCTTCCTGTATGGCGATGCGCTCGTGCTCCACATCGACGACAAACAGCACATCGGGAAGTCCGCCCATATCCTTGATACCACCGATGGAACGCTCGAGCTTGTCCATGGTGCGGGTGCGCATCAGCGCCTCTTTCTTAGTCAGCTTGTCAAAAGTGCCGTCCTGACTCTGGGCCTCCAGTTCGCGGTAGCGGCGGATGGAGGCGCGGATGGTCTTGTAGTTGGTCAGCATGCCGCCCAGCCAGCGGTGGCTGACATAGGGCTGACCGGAGCGTTCGGCCTGTTCCTTGATGGTCTTCTGGGCGGCGCGCTTGGTGCCGACAAACAGCACTTTCTTCTTCTGCGAAGCCATCTTTCTGACGACTTCCAGCGCTTCGTTAAAGGCCGGTACAGTGTGTTCCAGGTTGATGATATGGATCTTGTTGCGGGCACCGAAGATAAATTGGCTCATCTTCGGATTCCAGTAGCGGGTCTGGTGGCCAAAATGAACACCAGCTTGCAGCATATCGCGCATGCTTACGGTAGGCATTGTGTTTCCTTATCTATTCGGGTTGAGCCTCCATATACCCCATTTACCAACCCGCGGCGATCTACAGCCTCGGGCACCCAGGCAAACGTGCCGGTATATGTGTGACGTTTTAACGTTTAATGATATAACTATTCAGTTGCCGAACCCGCCGGCAAGCTGGTTCAGAGCGGCGCTTTATACCATAATCCAACCATCCTCTTCAAGCACCTGCCGGCCGCGGGTCCGGCCCGGCAGGCGCGAAAAGCTGCCGTCGCGGCGGCGCTTGGTTTACAATGCCGGGTCGCGACAACTCGTTTCAATTCACTACCCGCCCAGCGGGCGATTTAACCCGGATATCTATGACAGTTACCATCAAAACGCCGCAACAGATCGAAAAGATGCGCGTCGCCGGCCGCATGGCCGCCGAAGTGCTCGAGCTGATCGGCGACCACGTGCGCCCGGGGGTCACCACCGCCGAGTTGGACCGGATCTGCCACCGGCATATTACCGAGGTGCAGAATGCCATACCGGCCTGCCTGAACTACAAGGGTTTCCCGAAGTCGATCTGCACGTCCATCAACCAGGTGGTATGCCACGGCATTCCCTCGGAGAAAAAGGTGCTCAAAGACGGCGATATCATCAATATCGACGTTACGGTCATCTATCAGGGCTACCACGGCGATACCAGCAAGATGTACCTGGTCGGCAAAGTACCGAGCCATGCGCAGCGGCTGGTCAACATAACCCAGGAGTGCCTTTACAAGGGCATCGATCTGGTGCGCCCCGGCACCCGACTCGGCGATATCGGCCACGCCATCCAGCAGCACGCACAGAAAAATTACTACACCGTGGTGAAGGAGTACTGCGGCCACGGCATTGGCACAGTATTCCACGAAGAGCCCCAGGTGCTGCACTACGGAAAGCCCGATACCGGTATGGAATTGCGCGAGGGTATGACCTTTACCATCGAGCCGATGGTCAACGCCGGCAAACCGCAGACCCGGCTCAAAGCCGACGGCTGGACTGTGGAAACCCGCGACGGCCGGCTGTCGGCGCAATGGGAGCACACACTGGCAGTGACCGCAAACGGCGTAGAAGTATTGACCGCTCGCAATGAAGAAAACTTCGACACTAAAGGCTAGTCGCTAGTCACTAGTCGCTGGAGACTGGTTATTGGGTTTCTGTTATGCAAACGCCGCATTTTGAGCGCCCGCTGTTCTTTTTCGACCAGAGCCGGTTCCGGCAGGCACTGGCGCAGGGCAATAGCATTACGGTTTTTAAGGATGCTATCAGCGCCGCCAATGCCCAGTTCGACGCGCGCTTTCGCGAGGGCGAGGATATTCGCGCCCTGGTTTACGACCGCGCCCTGTTTATCGACTGCATCCTGCACTACGCCTGGCACCAGTTCAGTTGGAGCGAGCAGATCAGTTTGCTGGCGGTGGGCGGCTACGGCCGCGGCGAGTTGCACCCCCACTCCGATATCGACCTGTTGATCCTGCTGGAAAACGACGGCGACAACCCGCACCCGGAGAGTATAGAGGGCCTGGTGACCTTTCTCTGGGATATCGGCCTGGAGATCGGCCACAGCGTCCGCAGCCTCAATCAAAGTGTGGAGATCGCCCGCGAGGACGTTACCGTGGCCACCAACCTGCTGGAATGCCGCACCGTGGTCGGCAATGCGCAGCTGCGCGATACCCTGCAGATGATGACCGGGCCGGGCAAAGTCTGGCCGGCCAACGCCTTTTTCCGCGCCAAATGGAATGAGCAGATCGCCCGCCACGGCAAGTACAACCACGCCGAATACAACCTCGAGCCGAATATCAAAAACGCCCCGGGCGGCCTGCGCGATATCCAGATGATCGGCTGGGTGGCAAAGCGCTTTTTCGGCGTGCGCACACTGCGCGACCTGGCCGGCCAGGAGTTCTTCACCGAGGAGGAGTTCGGCACGCTGATGGCCGGCGAGGAGTTTCTGTGGCGGGTGCGCTACGGCCTGCATATGATTGCCGGGCGCGCCGAAGAACGCCTGCTGTTCGACCACCAGCGCGATCTGGCAACACTGTTCGGCTACCGCGATTCCGATCAGCGCCTGGCGGTCGAGCAGTTTATGCACGCCTACTACCGCATTGTGCTGGCGCTGCGCGAACTCAACGATGTGCTGCTGCAGTACCTCGACGAGGCGATCCTGCAAAACGCCAGCGCGCAGACCATCACCCCGCTCAACCGGCGCTTCCAGCTGCGCGACGGCTATATCGAAGCCACCGACCCGGAGGTGTTCGAGTGCACGCCCTCGGCGCTGCTGGAAATATTCGTGTTGATGGCGCGCAGCCCGGATATTCACGGTATGCGCGCCACCACCATTCGCCTGATCCGCAGCTGCCGCCGGCTGATCGACGAGGACTTCCGCCAGCGCCCGGCCAATAACCAGCTGTTTATGCAGTTGCTCGGCTCGCCCCAGGGCCTGGCGCCGCAGTTGCGCCGCATGACCCGCTACGGCGTGCTCGGCCGCTACCTGCCGGAATTCGGCCGGGTGATCGGCCAGATGCAACACGACCTGTTCCATATTTATACGGTGGACGCGCATACGCTGCTGGTGGTGGAAAACATGTGCAACTTCCACCGCCCCGAGGCCGAGCAGCTCTACCCGATTGCCGCCCACATCATGCGGCGGCTGCCGAAGCAGGAGCTGCTGTATATCGCCGGCCTCTATCACGATATCGGCAAAGGCCGCGGCGGCGACCACTCCACCCTCGGCGCGGTGGACGCCGAAGCCTTCTGCCGCCAGCACCAGCTCTCCGGGCGCGAAACCCGGCTGGTGTGCTGGCTGGTGGAAAAGCACCTGCTGATGTCGGCGGTATCGCAAAAGCAGGACATATCCGACCCCGAAGTCATTCACAATTTCGCCCTCGAAGTGGCCGACCAGACGCGCCTGGACTATCTCTACGCCTTGACAGTAGCCGATATGAGCGCCACCAACCCGGATATCTGGAATACCTGGCGCGCCAGCCTGATGCGTCAGTTGTACCTGGAAACCAAACGCGCCCTGCGTCGCGGCCTGGAAAATCCGGTGGATCTGAAAGATCTGGTGGAAGAAACCCAGGTGGCCGCCATCGACAAGCTGGCCGACAAGGGCCTGGATGAAGCGCTGGTGCGAAATCTCTGGGGCGATATCGGCGACGACTACTTTCTGCGCGAGGGCCATCTGGATATCGCCTGGCAGACCGAGGCCATCTGGCGCCACCGCAACCAGGACCCGCTGGTGCTGATTAAGGAAACCACCAGCCGCGAGCACGAGGGCGCCACCCAGGTGTTTGTGCGCACCAAGGACCGCGACAACGTCTTTGCCGCCACCGCCACGGCACTGGCGCAGTTGGGACTGAATATCCAGGACGCCCGCCTTTACAGTTCGGTGGAAGGCTACACCATCGATACTTTTTATCTGTTGAATGAAAACAATGAGCCCATTGGCAACGACCCCGCGCGCGTGGAAAAAATCCGCCGCACACTGCTCAGCGAGTTGAGCCTGGTGGATAAATACTCCGATATCATTCGCCGCCGCACACCCCGGCAGCTGAAAAACTTCGCCATGCCCACCCGCACCACCCTCAGCAACGAACTGCACAACAGCTACACCGTGCTGGAAGTCATCAGCCCCGACCGGCCCGGTCTGCTGGCCTATATCGGGCGGATCTTTCTCGAGTTTGGCATCCAGCTGCAAAACGCCAAAATCACCACCCTCGGGGAACGGGTGGAAGATGTCTTTTTCATCACCGACAAGAGCGGCGCCCCGCTGAGCGATCCCAAGCTGTGCGAAAATCTGCAGCGCGAAATCTGCCGGCAACTCGACCAGCAGGTAGAGGAAAGTTAGCTCGCGGAAAGAAAGTTAGATAGCGGAAAGTCAAGTAGAATAACCTTGAGTAGAAGAGAGTTAAACAGCCGACCAATATGAATCCCGATCTCGATAAACTGCAACCCTATCCGTTTGAAAAGCTCAACGCCTTAACAGCCGGCATCTCTCCGCCGCCTGAGCTGGAACCCATTGCCCTGTCGCTGGGAGAGCCAAAGCATCCGCCACCGCCAGCGGTGCTCGACTGCCTGCGCGACAACCTCGACAAGCTGGCCAACTACCCGAGCACCAAAGGCCTGCCGCTGCTGCGCCAGACCATCTGCGACTGGGCTGCGCAGCGCTTTCACCTGGCCGGCGGCGACCTCGATCCGCAGCGCCATGTGCTGCCGGTCAACGGCACCCGCGAGGCCCTGTTTGCCTTCGCCCAGGCCGTGATCGAACGGCGCGGCCAACCGCTGGTGGTCTGTCCCAATCCGTTTTACCAGATCTACGAGGGCGCCGCGCTGCTGGCCGGCGCCGAGCCCCATTTCCTCAACTGCGATGCCGACAACCACTATCTGCCCGACATCGATGCGGTCGACGAGGCAATATGGCAGCGCTGCCAGCTGCTGTATCTGTGCTCACCGGGCAACCCCACCGGCGCGGTGATGGATGCGGCGCTGCTGAAAAAAATCATTGCCCTGGCCGATCGCCACGACTTCATTATCGCCAGTGATGAATGCTACTCCGAACTCTACTTCGATGCCGCGCGCCGGCCGCCGGGTCTGCTGCAGGCCTGCGCGGAGCTGGGCCGCAGCGACTTCGCCCGCTGTGTGGTGTTCCACAGCCTGTCGAAACGCTCCAATCTGCCGGGCCTGCGCTCGGGCTTCGTCGCCGGCGACGCCGAGGTGATGGCGAAGTTTCTGCTCTACCGCACCTACCACGGCTGCGCCATGCCGGTTGCCAGCCAGCTGGCCAGTGCCGCCGCCTGGAGCGATGAAACTCACGTCGAAGCAAACCGCGCCGCCTACCGCAGGAAATTTGCCGCCGTGCTGGAGACACTCGACAACTGCCTGCCGGTGGCAATGCCCGACGCCGGCTTTTACCTGTGGCCGCGCACACCGATTGCCGATACGGATTTTGCCCGGCGGCTGTTTGCCCAACAGCATATCCGTGTACTGCCCGGGCGCTTTATCGCCCGCGACACCGCCGCCGGCAACCCCGGGGCAAATCATGTGCGTATCGCCCTGGTCGCCACCGAGCAGCAGTGTGTGGAGGCGGCCGGGCGTTTGAAAAGATTTATCGAGCAACTGTAAATTATGGCAACGAAGCGATCTACAAAAACGCTGAAGACTTCATCTACAAAACCGTTGAAGACTCCATCTACAAAACCGCCGAAGGCTTCATCTACAAGACCGCCGAAGGCTTCATCCACAAAACCGCCGAAGGCTCAATCTAAAAACCTGTCAAAACAGCAGCGGGTGGATTTTATCCAGGCGAAACTGCAGGCGCTCTACCCCGACCCACCGATACCGCTGCACCACCGCGACACCTACACCCTGCTGGTGGCAGTGCTGCTGTCGGCACAGTGCACCGACGAGCGCGTCAACCAGGTGACACCACAGCTCTGGCAACTGGCGGACAATCCCTACGATATGGCTGAGGTGCCGGTCGAGGAGATCAAGGCGGTAATCCGCCCCTGCGGTCTGTCGCCGCAAAAATCGAAGGCGATCTCAAAGTTATCCGCTATTCTGATCGCGGACTACGACGGCGAAGTGCCGGCGGATATGGCGGCACTGGAAACACTACCGGGTGTCGGCCACAAAACTGCCAGTGTGGTCATGTCCCAGGCCTTCGGCGAGCCGGCCTTTCCGGTCGATACCCATATCCACCGCCTGGCCCAGCGCTGGGGCCTGAGCAGCGGCAAAAACGTGGCCCAGACCGAAAAGGATTTAAAGCGGCTGTTTGCGCGGGAAACATGGAACGATCTGCACCTGCAGATTATCTACTACGGCCGCGAATACTGTTCGGCGCGCGGCTGCGACGGCACTGTGTGTGAGATATGCACGACCTGCTATCCCAATCGCAAGCGGCCTAAAAAAACCAGGAAGGCATAAAGCTGCCATCGCCGTTTGTTAAACATCTTGAAGACAGGCCCGGCACCCTGCCAAAACCTCAGCCCCATGGCCCAATGACCGCCCAGAGCAATTTTGGTATGCTACGCGCCAGACTCAAACCCCGCACCCAGGAGGCAATGTGCCCACGCTCTACGGCATCAAGAACTGCGACACCGTAAAAAAAGCCCGCCGCTGGCTCGAACAGCAGCAGGTCGACTACCGCTTCCACGATTTTCGCAGCGATGGGCTGACCCGGTCCCAGGTAAACACATGGATCGCGCAGCTGGGCTGGGAGACGCTGGTCAATAAACGCAGCACCACCTGGAAACAACTGGACGAAAGCACCCGCGCCGGCCTCAGCGACAGCAGCGCCGCGGCGGTGATCGCAGCCAATCCCACCCTGATCAAACGGCCGCTGCTCGATCTGAACAAACGCTACCACGTCGGTTTCAAAGAGGCCGACTATCGACAGCTGTTTGGCTGAACCCGCAACCCCCGACAGGAAAGCACTATGACCAAACTCTACAGCCTGGGCCTCGGCGTAGGCACGCAAAACAGTCAGGGCGAGTGGCTGGAAGTGTTCTACCCGCAGCCCCTGCTCAACCCCGACAATGCCCTGTGCCGGGCCTTTGCCGACAGTCTCGATTACAGCGGCGGCAACCGCGCCCTGGCACTGCACAGCGATGGCCTGGCGGCACTGACAGCAGCCCTGCAAACGGCGGGCGCCACGGCGTATGCCGCACTGGCGCAAAGCCTGCAAAACAGCCGCCGCCCCCTGGTAGCCACGCTGCTGGAAAGCGACAGTGCGCCCGCCTCGGTGCCGGAGGGCTACCTGAAACTGCACCTGCTTTCCCACCGCCTGGTCAAACCCCACGCCACCGACCTCAGCGGCCTGTTCGGCGTACTGCCGAATGTGGCCTGGACCAACCGCGGCGCCGTCGACCTCGACGAGTTGCCCCGCCAGCAGCTGCAGGCGCGCCTCGAGGGCGAAGTACTGGAAGTCGCCTGTGTGGATAAATTCCCCAAAATGACCAATTACGTGGTGCCGGCGGGCGTGCGCATCGCCCACACCGCCCGGGTGCGCCTGGGCGCTTACCTGGGCGAAGGCACCACCGTCATGCACGAAGGCTTCGTCAACTTTAACGCCGGCACCGACGGCCCCGGTATGATCGAGGGCCGTATTTCCGCCGGCGTGTTTGTCGGCGCCGGCTCCGACCTAGGCGGCGGCTGTTCGACCATGGGCACGCTGTCCGGCGGCGGCGACATCGTTATTGCCATCGGCAGGGAGTGCCTGCTCGGCGCCAACGCCGGCGTCGGTATCCCACTCGGTGACCGCTGCACGGTGGAAGCCGGTCTGTACCTGACCGCCGGCACCAAAGTCACCCTGCTGGACGATCGCGGCAAGGCGGTGGAGCAAATCAAAGCCCGCGACCTGGCCGGCAAATCCGACCTGCTGTTCCGCCGCAACTCCGTCAGCGGCGCGGTGGAATGCAGGACCAATAAGTCGGCAGTGGCACTTAACGACGAGCTGCACGCCAATAACTGATAGCCTACAGTTGACAGCTCACAGCTTGCAGCCGGATCGGCAAAAAGCCGGTTTTCACTGTAAGCTGTAAGCTGTGAACTCACTGAGAACAGACAACCATGACTGCACTTTCCCCCACCCTGCAACTCGCCGCGGAGCTGATCCGGCGTCGCTCAGTAACGCCGGAAGACGCCGGCTGCCAGGCCTTAATGATTCAGCGCCTGCAGGCGATCGGCTTTACGGTGGAGAAACTGCGCTTTGGCGAGGTGGAGAATTTCTGGGCCTGTCGCGGCAGCGAGGGTCCGATTCTGGCCTTTGCCGGCCATACCGACGTGGTGCCCACCGGCCCCGAGGCGCTGTGGCAGCATCCGCCTTTTGAGCCGGTGATCCGCGACGGCATGCTGAGGGGGCGCGGCGCGGCGGATATGAAAGGCAGTCTGGCGGCGATGATAACGGCGTGTGAAAACTTCGTCGCCGAGCATCCGCGTCACCGCGGGCGGCTGGCGTTTCTGATTACCAGTGACGAGGAGGGCCCGGCGGTCAACGGCACGGTCAAAGTGGTGGCATGGCTGCAACAGCAGAATCTGCAGATCGACTGGTGCGTGGTGGGCGAGCCCTCCAGCACCGCGCACTTGGGCGATGTGATAAAAAACGGCCGCCGCGGCTCGCTCGGCGCCACCCTGCTGATCAACGGTACCCAGGGCCATGTCGCCTATCCGCATCTGGCCGACAACCCGATTCACCGGGCGGCGCCGGCGCTGGCGGCGCTGACGCAGGAGGTCTGGGACAGGGGCAACGATTTCTTTCCGGCCACCAGTTTCCAGATCTCGAATATCAACGGCGGCACCGGGGCCACCAATGTAATTCCCGGCAAACTGAAAGTGGTGTGCAATTTTCGCTTTTCCACCGAGGTCAGCGCCGCCGAACTGCAACAGCGCACGGCGGCGATTCTGTCCGCGCACGGACTCGAAGTGGATATCGACTGGCACCTGTTTGGCAATCCGTTTTTAACGCCCGACGGTGAACTGGTGGCAGCGGCGCTGGCGGCTGTCGAACAGGAAACGGGTCACAAGGCACAGCTGTCCACTGCCGGCGGGACTTCCGACGGCCGCTTTATTGCCCCTACAGGGGCTCAGGTCATTGAACTGGGGCCGGTAAATGCCACCATCCACAAGGTCGACGAGTGCGCGCGTGCGGAGGATCTGGAGACGCTTGCGCGGGTCTATTTCGGCATTATGCGGGGGTTGTTGGGGTAGGTTCGCTGCCATCCGCTCCTGGTTTCGAGTGTCACTGCGAGTTGGGAAGAGGTTGGCGCCACACTGGCACGACCTCCTTCCCCCTCCACTTGACTCAAATCAACGGCAAATAAGCCCACTCAGCTAAACTGCCCGGATAATATTATCCACGGCCCCACGACTATGAGCAGCCAACCGATCCGCTGGAATACCGCGCTGATCCGCCGCCACGATCTCGCCGGCCCCCGCTATACCTCCTACCCCACCGCCCCGCAGTTTCGCGAAGACTTCGACCGGGCCGAGCTGCAGGCGGCGGCACAACGCAGCAACGCCAGCCGGCGGCCGCTGTCGCTGTATGTGCATATTCCCTTTTGCGACACCGTCTGCTATTACTGCGCCTGCAATAAAATCG
>JANQMH010000047.1 GCA_028280195.1 Exilibacterium sp. | reverse complement strand
TTCACGGCCAACCGAACCTGCTGGCCCGAAACCGTGGGATGCGAATTATACGCCTCTGCGAGCACTTGTAAACCGGTAATTTAACGCCGGGGTTACCCGACACGGACCGCCGACTCGCACGCTCGGGACAGCCTTACAGACCGCCCCCTACCCCGAGGGGAAGGCGCGCATTATACGCCTTCCGCGCCCCTCCGCAAGCCCTTTGGGAGAGAAAAACACGAAATATCGAAGCCAAGTCAGCAAAAACGCTTAAGCCCTTGATTTCTATGTGCTTAAGCCTGCAGATTGACCTGCTATTCAGACTTGCCGGCAGCGCCGCGGCGCTGGGCGCGGAGCTTGGACCAGGCCCACAGAACCGGCCCGGAAAGACCATAGGTCAGCGCCATACCCAGCAGAATGCGCGGCGGGTCAATAGTAATGACCACAAACACCAGGATCATCGCCAGCATGGCGACAAACGGGACCCGCCCTTTGAAATCTATGCCCTTGAAACTGCTGTACTTGATATTGGAAACCATCAACAGGCCCGCCACCAGGGTGACCAGTGCCGCCAGCACGGCAAACTCGGTGGACACCTGCCAATCGTGCCCGGACCAGACAATACTGGCGACAATGGCCGCGGCCGCCGGGCTGGAGAGCCCGATAAAGTAGCGCTTGTCAGTGCTGCTGGCCTTGGTATTGAACCGCGCCAGCCGCAGGGCGGCGCAGGCGGCAAAGGCAAAGGCCGCCGCCCAGCCGAATTTGCCCAGCGGCGCCATCGCCCAACTGAACATGACCAGCGCCGGCGCCAGGCCGAACGACACCATATCCGAAAGACTGTCGTACTGCAGTCCGAACTCACTGGTGGTATTGGTCAGCCGGGCCACGCGGCCATCGAGCCCGTCGAGCGCCATGGCGACAAAAATGGCGATGGCAGCGGCCTCGAAGTTCTGGTGCATACCGGCAATCACGGCATAAAAGCCGGAGAACAGTGCCCCGGTGGTAAACAGATTGGGCAGCAGGTAGATACCCCGGCGACGCACCTTGTGGCCGTTTTCGGACACCATCTCCACATGTTCGTCGACCGGTAGCAGACTGTCTTCCTCGCCGTGCTCAGCGATGGGGTGAACATTATTGCCATCGGCCTTGGCGCCGCCGCCGGCGGCTTTTTTATCGCTCATATCGGCTGAATCTCATATCGGAGCGACAATGATACGCCCCGATTGCGGCCCGTACCAAGCATTTCCGCGCCCATGAAAAAACACGCAGCGGCGCTACGTGTTTGCGTGCCGACTCTGCGAAGACCTAGTTTTTGGCTTTATCGATAATCTTATTGGACTCGATCCACGGCATCATGGCGCGCAGTTTCTCGCCAATCTGCTCGATGCCGTGGGCGGCGTTATTGCGCCGGTAGGCGGTCATGGAGGGGTAGTTGGCAGCACCCTCGGTAATGAACATTTTGGCGTACTCGCCGTTTTGAATACGCCGCAGAGCCTTGCGCATGGCCTCACGGGAATGCTCGTTGATAATCTCCGGGCCGGTGACATACTCGCCGTACTCGGCATTATTGGAGATGGAATAGTTCATATTGGCGATGCCGCCTTCGTACATCAGATCGACAATCAGCTTCAACTCGTGCAGGCACTCGAAATAGGCCATTTCCGGCGCATAACCGGCCTCGGTCAGGGTCTCGAAGCCGGCCTTCACCAGCTCCACGGCGCCGCCGCAGAGCACTGCCTGCTCGCCGAACAAATCGGTTTCGGTCTCGTCTTTGAAGGTGGTCTCGATAATGCCGGTACGACCGCCGCCGATACCGCTGGCATAGGACAGGGCGACATTTTTGGCCTGCCCGGAGGCATCCTGATAAATGGCGATCAGATCTGGAATACCGCCACCATTGACAAACTCATTGCGCACCGTATGGCCGGGGGCCTTGGGGGCCACCATAATCACATCCAGATCGGCGCGCGGCACCACCTGGTTGTAATGAATGGCAAAGCCGTGGGCAAAAGCCAGGGTGGCGCCCTGGCGGATATTGGGTTCTATCTCATCGCGGTAGAGCCGGCTCTGAAACTCATCCGGGGTCAGAATCATGACCACATCGGCAGCCGCCACGGCTTCTGGTACCGAGGCCACTCTGAGGCCGTGGGCCTCGGCCTTGGCAATCGAGGACGAGCCGGCGCGCAGGCCGACGGTGACGTCGACGCCGGAGTCCTTGAGGTTGCAGGCATGGGCATGACCCTGGGAACCGTAGCCGATAACGGCGACTTTTTTGCCCTGAATAACGGCGAGATCGCAGTCCCTATCGTAATAGACTTGCATCTTGAACCCCCTGACATTTAATGAATATTGAAGACGAGACCGGCGAGTTTATCGGATTGCCAGCATTGCGTAAAATGCTATATTTGCAATTCTACGTTTTACAATACGCAACGTGAAAGAGTGTATGCCCTGTGGATATTCGATCGCTGAAGCTGTTTCTGGACCTCTCGGAAACCCTGCATTTCGGCCGCAGCAGCGAAGCCTCCCATATCAGCCCGTCGGCCCTGAGCCGCACCATCCGACAAATGGAGACCGAGCTTGGGGTGACACTGTTCGAGCGCGATAACCGCACTGTCGCCCTGACGCACGAGGGCAGGCGCTTGCAGCGCTATGCCAGGGATGCGCTGCTGCAATGGGATACCTTTCGCGACTCACTGCTGCAGGACAGCCGCGAGCTGCACGGCGAGATCAGTATCTACTGCTCGGTGACGGCCAGCTACAGTTTTCTCTACGACATTTTGCGCGAGTTCCGCCCCAGCCACCCGAAGATTGAAATCAAGTTGCATACCGGCGATCCGGCCCTGGCAATATCGCGGGTAACCGCCGGCCTGGAGGATATCGCCATAGCCGCACGACCGGACCGGCTGCCACAGAATCTGGACTTTCGCCGTATCACCGTTTCACCGCTGGTATTCATTACACCCGCCGGCGATGACTTGGCGGGCAAGCTGCCGCAACACCGCAGCGCAGCCGCGACCTGGACACAGGTGCCGATGATCCTGTCGGAGCAGGGGCTGATCCGCGAGCGCGTCGATGCCTGGTTCCGGCAACAGGGTATTGCCCCGCGCATCTATGCCCAGGTGGCCGGCCACGAGGCCATAGTCAGCATGGTGAGCCTGGGCTTCGGCATCGGGGTAGTCCCGAAAATCGTCCTCGACAACAGTCCGCTGGCGCAGCGAGTGAACCTGCTGCAGGGTCAACCGAAACTTGCAGCTTACGAGGTAGGTGTCTGCGCGCTGAAAAAGCGTTTGAAAAGCCCGCTTGTCAGCGCGCTCTGGAGGCAGATACACAGGACCGACAGCGCATAATCCACCGCGGCCCGGCCGGCAGCGGGCAGCGCTGCGCCGGGGGCTCAGAGACTCAGCACCTTTTCACCGCGCGCAATCCCCGATACCCCGGTGCGCGCCACTTCGAGAATGGTGCCTTCACCGACCGCATCGACAAATGCATCCAGCTTGCCACTGGCACCGGTAATCTGAACGGTGTAGACGGAGCTGGTGACATCGACAATCTGGCCGCGAAAAATATCCACACAGCGCTTGATCTCAGCCCGTTGCGCACCGCTGGCTTTGACTTTGATCAGCATCAATTCGCGCTCGATATGCGCGCCTTCGGTCAGGTCGACCAGTTTGACCACGTCAATCAATTTGTTGAGATGCTTGGTGATCTGCTCGATCTTGTGCTCATTGCCGATCGTGGTCAGCGTCAGGCGCGACAGGGTTTCATCCTCTGTCGGCGCCACCGTCAGGCTTTCGATATTGTAGCCGCGCTGCGAAAACAGGCCGACAACCCGCGACAGCGCACCGGGTGCGTTTTCCATCAGCACGGAGATAATTCTTCTCATGGTCAGGTCCGCTCCGTTCTACTCAGCCACATATCGCGCATGGAACCGTTGGGGGCCACCAGCATGGGGTAGACATGTTCGGCGGGATCGACGTAGATGTCCATAAACACCGCGCGCTTTCTGTTTTGCTCGCTGAAACACTCCTGCATTTTTTCGCGCAGCTGGTCGCGCCGGGTCACGCGAATGCCGACGTGGCCAAACGCTTCCATCAGCTTGACAAAGTCGGGCAGCGACTCCTCGTAGAGGCTCTCCGAATAGCGGCCGTCGTACTGCAGGTCCTGCCACTGCTTGACCATGCCCAGGGACTGATTGTTGAGACAGATAATCTTGATCGGCAAATGGTATTGGGTACAGGTGGATAACTCCTGAATACACATCTGGATACTGCCTTCGCCGGTAACACAGACGGAAACAGCGTCGCGCAGCGCAAACTGCACCCCCATGGCGGCCGGCAGCCCAAAGCCCATGGTGCCCAGGCCACCGGAATTGATCCAGCGGCGCGGCTTGTCGAAGAGATAGTACTGGGCGGCAAACATCTGGTGCTGGCCCACATCGGAGGAGACGATGGCCTCACCGCCGGTAACTTCATACAGTGTGTTAATCACCTCCTGCGGCATGATCTGCCCGCTGTCGGTGCGGTAGCGCGGCCGCGTATAGAGTCCGTGGCGATCGCGCCAGTCATCGATCTGCTTCCACCATTCGGCCAGCGCAGCGCTGTCCGGTGACTGGTCGGACTGCTTTAGCACCTCGAGCATATCGCCCAGCACCAGGTCCACAGCGCCGACGATGGGTATGTCCGCCTGCACGGTTTTGGAAATGGAGGCGGGGTCAATGTCGATATGAATGATTTTGGCACCGGGGCAAAACTTGCTCGGCGTATTGGTGACACGATCGTCGAAGCGCGCGCCCACCGCCAGGATGACATCGCTGTGATGCATGGCGGTATTGGCCTCAAACGTGCCGTGCATACCCAGCATGCCCAGAAACTGCCGGTCTGTCCCCGGGTAACAGCCGAGGCCCATCAGCGTATTGGTGACCGGAAAGTTCAGCAGCTGCGCCAGCTCGGTCAACTGCCTGCTGCCCTCGCCCTGAATGACACCGCCACCGGCGTAGATCATCGGCCGCTTTGCCGCCAACAGCAACTGTGCGGCCTTTTTAATCTGCCCGCTGTGGCCACGCCCCGGCGGTGTGTAGGACCGCAGCTTCATCTTGCCCGGGTACTGGTATTCGAATTTTTCTCCAGGGGTGGTGACATTCTTGGGCACATCCACAACCACCGGTCCCGGGCGGCCGGTGGCGGCGATATAAAACGCCTTTTTGATCGTCTCGGGTATTTCGCGCGGGTCTTTGATCAGAAAGCTGTGTTTTACGATCGGCCGCGACACCCCCACCATATCGGTTTCCTGGAAGGCGTCCTCACCGATCTTGTCGGTGGGTACCTGACCGGAAATCACCACCATGGGAATGGAGTCCATATAGGCGGTGGCAATACCGGTAACCGCATTGGTAGCGCCGGGGCCGGAGGTGACCAGCACCACGCCGACCTTACCGGTGGCGCGGGCATAGCCGTCGGCAGCGTGAGTGGCGGCCTGCTCGTGGCGCACCAGTATGTGCTTGACCGCCGGGTTCCTGAAAATAGCGTCATAGATATGCAGGGCGGCACCCCCGGGGTAGCCGAAAACATAGTCGACGCCTTCATCTTGCAGCGCGCGGATGATCATCTCTCCGCCTGATAACATTTCCACCGTCTATCCTCTATAAAGCAACTCTTACTTAGAAGGAAAATCCCTAGTCTGTGTTTATCGCCGGCCTTTTGCCAGCGCTATAGGCATATAGGCCCGGCCCGACAAGCGCAAACCGCGCCGCCCGGCCGGGCGATACCAAGTCTATAACTGAAGCTCCCCAGGCGCAGCTTGCGCTTTTAGCGCTTAGAATAACAGAGTAGGCTACTTGAGCAGGCAATGTCGGTGGACATGCCTTCGCACTTGCGGATGGTTGGCCGAGCGGTTGGCTTGGCGGCGGTAGACTGGGTGCGCGGTCAGCGGCAATATCTACACAGCATCTGGCGAACCCGTAATTTTGGCAATTTACCCAATAATGTCAAGGGCTTAGGGTATATTTCGGCACCTCGGCCGCAAATCGCGACAAATTGAATGGGTTTCATGTCAGTTTGCGTTTATAGTTAAGCGCAGGTGCAGTTAACTCGGGCCGTTTACGATTATGGGACTCAACGCTATGTCATGGCTTGCCAGGATAATAATGGCCGTCGCTTTGCTAGGTGTATTGGCGCCGGCGGCCAGCGCCGGCAACGTCTACCGCTGGGTCGACGACGATGGCCGCATTAACTATACCGCCTACCCGCCCAAAGGCCGCCCCTCGGAAAAGGTGATGAAATATAAAAGCCGGCCCGGCACCGCGACCGGCAGCCGCAGCGAGAGCAGCCAGGACAGCACTGCCGGCAGCGCAAATCCCGCCGCCAACGTGCCCTTGACCGCGCAGGCAGAGCCGCTCAAACAGCCCGATCCCGAGCGCTGCGAAATTGCCCGGCGCAACCTCGAAACCCTCACAAATCATGCCCGGGTGCGTCTCAGAGATGCCAGCGGCGAGTACCGTTTTCTGACTGAGCAGGAGCACAAGGAGCGCCTGCAGCTGTCACAACAGGCGATCGACGAGTCCTGCTAGGGGCCCCAATTCGCTCTCGACCGCGTTGCCACTGTTGAAAAAAGTCCCCTTTCCCGGCGCGCGACGCCTTGCCGGGAACGAATTGCGGGGTCGTAATAAGCGCCGTTATTGACGGGACTGGCGACTAGTGCACTGCCCCGGCGGCGACCGGCCCGACATTGAAAACCACCTGCCCGCGCTGGTCGAGGCTGGCTGCAATCTCGTCGCCGGGGGCAAACTTCCCGGCCAGCACTTCCTGCGCCAGCGGGTTTTCGATCTGCTGTTGCAGTGCCCGTTTTAGCGGCCGCGCACCGTACACCGGGTCGAAGCCCACTTCCACCAGCTTGTCCATCACCGCCTCGTCCAGCTGCAGCTGCAGTTCGCGCTCGGCCAGGCGCCGGCGCAGCAGCCCCAGTTGAATATCGGCGATACCGCGGATCTGCGCCTGGCCGAGCGGATCGAAGACCACCAGCTCATCGATGCGATTGATAAACTCGGGGCGGAAATGGTTGCCGACCACATTCATCACCGCTTCCTTGATGGCGGCGCGGCGGTGCTCATTGGCACTGTTCTCACCGCCGGCGTCGCTGTCGAAGCTGATGGTATCGAAGGAGTGATCCTGGGCCAGCTCCTGAATTGCATCGGAGCCGAGGTTGGAGGTCATCACTACCACGGTATTGCGAAAGTCCACCGTGCGGCCCTGGCCGTCGGTGAGGCGGCCGTCCTCCAGCACCTGCAGCAGAATATTGAAAATGTCGCTGTGGGCTTTTTCCACTTCATCCAGCAACAGCACGGAGTAGGGCTTGCGCCTCACCGCCTCGGTGAGATAGCCGCCCTCCTCGTAACCGACATAGCCCGGCGGGGCGCCGATCAGGCGCGCCACGGAGTGCTTCTCCATAAACTCCGACATATCGATACGCACCATGGCGTCCTCGGTATCGAACAGGAATTCCGCCAGTGCCTTGCACAGCTCGGTCTTGCCGACACCGGTGGGCCCGAGAAACAGAAACGAGCCGTTGGGCCGGCTGGGGTCGGCGAGGCCGGCGCGCGAGCGCCGCACCGCATTGGAAACCGCCACCACCGCCTCGTGCTGGCCGATGACGCGGCCGTGCAGCGCCTCCTCCATGCGCAGCAGCTTGTCCCGCTCACCCTCGAGCATCTTGGCCACCGGAATGCCGGTCCATTTGGAAACCACTTCGGCAATTTCCTCATCGGTAACCTTGTTGCGCAACAGCTTCATTTCCATCATTTCCGCCTGACTGGCCATATCCAGCTGCTTTTCCAGCTCCGGGATAATGCCGTACTGCAGTTCGGACATACGCGCCAGATCGCCGGCGCGGCGCGCCGCTTCCAGATCGAGCCGCACCTGTTCCAGGTTGCTCTTGATTTCGTGGGAACCGTGCAGCGCGGCCTTCTCGGCGCGCCAGATTTCTTCCAGATCGGCAAATTTGCGCTCCGCCTCCTGAATGTCCTCATCCAGCAACTGCAGCTGTTTCTGCGCCGATTCGGAGGTGTCCTTCTTGACCGCCTCGCGCTCGATCTTCAATTGAATCAGGCGCCGCTCGAGGCGATCCATTTCTTCCGGCTTGGAGTCGATCTCCATGCGGATACGGCTGGCCGCCTCGTCCACCAGGTCGATGGCCTTGTCCGGCAACTGGCGATCGGTGATATAGCGCTGTGACAATTTCGCCGCAGCGATAATGGCCGAGTCGGTAATATCGACACCGTGGTGAACTTCATAGCGCTCCTTCAGGCCGCGCAGAATGGCAATGGTGTCCTCCTCACTGGGCTCATCCACCAGCACCTTTTGAAAGCGCCGCTCCAGCGCCGCGTCCTTCTCGATGTATTGGCGGTATTCGTCCAGCGTGGTGGCGCCGACACAGTGCAGCTCACCGCGGGCCAGGGCCGGCTTCAACATATTGCCGGCATCCATCGCACCCTCGGCCTTGCCGGCACCGACCATAGTGTGCAGCTCATCGATAAACAGGATAATGCGGCCTTCCTGTTTCGACAGTTCATTCAGCACTGACTTCAGGCGCTCTTCGAACTCGCCGCGAAACTTCGCCCCGGCCAGCAGCGAGCCCAGATCGAGAGACAACAGCTGCTTGTTCTTCAGGCCTTCCGGCACCTCGCCGTTGACAATACGCTGTGCCAGTCCTTCGACGATGGCGGTTTTGCCCACGCCCGGCTCGCCGATCAGCACCGGATTGTTCTTGGTGCGCCGCTGCAATACCTGCACAGTGCGGCGGATCTCGTCGTCGCGACCGATCACCGGATCGAGTTTACCGGCCTCGGCGCGGGCGGTGAGGTCGATGGTGTACTTCTCCAAGGCCTGGCGATTGCCCTCGGCATCGGGGTTGTCGACAGTTTCGCCGCCGCGCACTTTATCCACGGCCTCTTCCAGGCGCTTGTTATCGCCGAAGCGGGTGAGCAGTTTTCCCAGACCGCTGCCGGCATCGTTCATGGCCGCCAGCAGCAGCGACTCACTGGAGATAAATTTGTCGCCGACCTGCTGGGCGCGCTTGTCGGCGAGGTTGAGCAGGCGGCCCATCTCGGCGGACATATGCACATCGCCGGTGGGGGACTGCACCCGCGCCAGCTGATCGAGCTGCTTGGCCAGTTCATTGCGCAGGCCGGTGACATCGAAACCGGCCTGGGCCAGCAGCGGCCGCACACTACCGCCCTGCTGGTCGAGCATGGCCAGCATCACATGCACCGGCTCGAGCTGATTGTGATCGCGCCCCACTGCCAGCGACTGGGCGTCGGACAGCGCAATCTGCAACTGGTTGGTTAAACGGTCTATACGCACGGGGCCACCCCACTGAATGAAAGTAACGGATTGAAATTTGGGGGCGGGGCCGGAAAATTCAACAATTAACCGCGACTTCCATTGACCTCGGTCAACCAGATCAGGCTGGCCATACGGCCGGTGCGCGCCTCGCGGCGGTAGGAGTAAAACGACGCCGATTCGCTGTAAGTGCAGTGGCCGCCGCCGGCGATATCATCCACCCCCAGCGCCCTGAGTTCGGCCCGGGCCAGTGCATAGAGATCGGCATAGTAGTGCCCGGGCCGGGCACCGCCGCTGCTGAACGCCGCCTCGATGGCGCAGCGGTGCGCGGCATTGCGCGCCGCCGCCAGACAGGCCTGCAACACCTCGCCGCCGACTTCGAAACGGCTCGGACCGATGGCCGGCCCCAGATAAGCCAGCAGCCCGGCGCCGCTGCCGGCAAAGGTAGACAGGCCGGCGGCGATAATACCGCCGGCCAGGCCGCGCCAGCCGGCGTGCAGGGCCGCCACCTGACTGCCCTGGCGGTCACACACCAGTATCGGCAGGCAGTCGGCAGTGAGCACACAACAGGCCAGGCCGGCAGCACGGGTAAAACAGCCGTCGGCGGCCGGCGGCGCGGCAGCTGGTTGTGCCGCGCAGACATCGGCGCCGTGTACCTGCTGCAACCACTGGATATGGGCAATGCCGAGCTTTGCCTGCAGCGCGCTGCGGTTGCGCGCCACCGCCGCCGGCTGATCGCCGACATGGGTGGCCATATTGTTACTGCCGTAGGGGCCGGCGCTGCTGCCGCCGCGCCGCGTGGTGATACAGCACTCGACGGTCGCGGGGGTATCCCAGTTCGGCCGCCAATACGATGTGTCGGTGTCCACTGGCGTCAATCTCCCGCCGGCGCCTGCCCGCTGCCGCGCAATACCTGCAGCAATTGCTCGAAGTCCGCCGGCAGCGGCGCCGTCCAGTGGCGGGCCTCGCCACTGGACGGGTGCAGCAACCCCAGGCCGGCGGCGTGCAGCGCCTGCCGCGGAAAGCCGCGCAGCTGTTCGGCCAGGGCCGGCGGCGCGGCGCGGGGGATCTTGAGGCGCCCGCCGTAAACCGTATCGCCTACCAGCGGGTAACCGATATGCGCCATATGCACGCGGATCTGGTGAGTGCGCCCGGTCTCCAGGCGCACGCTGACAGCGGTATGCGCGGCAAAGCGCTGCTCGATACGATAGTGAGTCAGCGCCGTTTTGCCGCCCCGCTCCACCACGGCCATTTTCGTGCGCTGGCGCGGATGCCTGCCGATCGGCGCCGCCACCGTGCCGCCGCCGGTCATCACCCCCTGCACCACGGCGCGATACTCGCGGCTGACGCTGCGCGCCTGCAGCTGCGCAACCAGGCTGCTGTGGGCCGCCGGTGTTCTCGCCACCACCATCAGGCCGGTGGTGTCCTTATCGAGCCGGTGGACGATACCGGCGCGCGGCAGGCGGGCCAGCTCCGGTGCGTGGTGCAGCAGCGCATTGAGCAGTGTGCCGCTGTAATTGCCCGCTGCCGGGTGCACCACCAGGCCGGCCGGCTTGTCGAGCACGAGCAGATGCTCGTCCTCGTAAATCGGGTTGAGGGCGATCTCCTCGGCCTGCCAGCTGCTGTCGCACGCGAGTTCGGCGCTCAGTGACAGCGATTCACCGCCCAGCAGCTTGTCTCTGGGCCTGGCGGCAATGCCGTCGACCCGCAACAGGCCCTGACGGATCCACGCCTGCAGGCGGGAGCGGGAGAAGTCCGGAAACAATTCAGCCGCCGCCTGGTCCAAACGCACACCGGCGTGGCTTGCCGGTACGGTGGCGCGTTGCTCTATGGTGCTCATATCACTCTTATCACTCTACCGGGCCGGCCAGCTGCAAAGTGAATTTTGACCGTTTACAGGGGCGTGTGACAACAGGGCTTCAACAACAGGGCTTCAGTCACCGGCCTGCACTGTGGTTAAATAGGCGCCCTTAGCTGAAAAACGCTGTTGCAACCTTGGCCATATAACGTTCCATCATAACAAATAAAGCGGGAAATACCCGGCAGTTTGCTGCGATCAGTGTCAAAAATCACTAAAATGTGCAAATATTTTCAAAACTACATGCCCTCTGGGCAATTACCTAACAGTCATACCGCAAGCGGCAGTCCGGTTCCCGGCGCACCGCTGCTCAGAGTCCCGGATTTATGCGAACGTTAAAGTTTTCCGTTTTTTCACTGCTCACCATCGCTGTCACCCTGCTGTTGGCAGCCTGCTCCAGCAACGAACCGCGGGAGCCGCAGGGGCTCTCGGAGGAAGACTTTTACGAGGCGGCGCAAAAACAGCTGCGGGCTAACCAATGGGAGTTTGCCATCCAGAATCTGCAGGCACTGGAGGAGAATTTTCCCTTCGGGGCCTACGCCGAGCAGGCGCAACTGGAGCTGATCTACGCCTACTACCGCAACTTTGAACCGGAGGCCGCCTCGGCCGCCGCCGACCGTTTTATCCGCCTGCACCCCCAGCATCGCAACGTCGACTACGCCTTTTATATGAAGGGGCTGGCGTCTTTTACCGAGGGCAACAGCCTGTTCGAGCGCTTTGTACCCACCGATCTGACCCAGCGCGACCCCGGCTCCGCGCGCGAGTCCTTTGCCCACTTCTCGCAACTGCTGGCGCGCTTTCCCAACAGCGCCTATGCCGCGGACGCCAAGAAGCGCATGATTTATCTGCGCAACCTGCTGGCCCGTTACGAGATCCATGTAGCCAACTATTACTTCAAGCGCGGCGCCTATGTAGCCGCCACCAACCGCGGCCGCTTCGTGGTGGAGAACTTTCAGCAGACCCCGGCGGTACCGGACGCCCTGGCGGTCATGGCCCAGGGCTACTACCTGCTCGGCATGCAGGAACTGTCGGACGGCGCGGCGCAGGTGCTGCGCACCAACTACCCCGAGCACCCGGCACTGGGCAGTAACGGCGAATTCGACTACGATTACGGCGCCGTCTCCACCGCCGAGAGCTGGCTCAGCAAGGTTACCTTTGGCCTGTTCGACAAAAAGGAGCCGCCCGGCTTCGACAGCCGCGAAATCTACAACCCGGAGTTCAGAAAAACGCCCGGCAGCCTGGATGACGGCCCGCCGGAAAAGGAAGGTGGCTCATGGTTGCGGTGGGTGACGTTCGGGCTGGTTGACTAGTCCCCCATTTGCCAGCCGTTGGTGATCGGGTAGCGCCGGTCGCGACCAAAGCCGCGCTGGGTGATGCGCACGCCCACCGGCGCCTGGCGCCGCTTGTACTCGTTGATGTCTACCAGCCGCAGCACCCGCTCCACCACCGGCCGGGCAAAACCCTGCTCGACGATGGCCTCGGCGCTGCAGTCCTGCTCCACATAGAGTTCCAGAATCCGGTCCAGCTCCTCATAGGGGGGCAGGCTGTCTTCGTCTTTCTGATCCGGGGCCAGTTCCGCCGAAGGCGGGCGCTCGATGACGCTTGGCGGTATCACCTCGCCCAGCGTGTTGCGGTATCGGGCCAGCTCGAACACCAGCACCTTGGGTACGTCCTTGAGCACATCGAAACCGCCCGCCATATCGCCGTAGAGTGTGGAATAGCCCACCGCCATCTCGCTTTTATTGCCCGTGGTCAGTACCAGATAGCCCTTCTTGTTGGAAATCGCCATCAGCAGCACACCGCGGCAGCGGGCCTGGAGATTCTCCTCGGTGGTATCGGGTTGCGCACCGGCAAACTCCCCGGCCAGCCCCGCCATAAATGCCGCGTACATCGGCTCGATACTGATGGAGCGGTAGGTCACGCCGAGCCGGCGGGCCTCGTCGGCGGCGTCGTCGCGACTCAGCTGCGAGGTGTAGCGAAACGGCATCATTACCGCTTCGACCCGCTCTTTGCCCAGGGCATCGACCGCTACCGCCAGTGTCAGCGCCGAGTCGATACCGCCGGACAGGCCCAGTACCACACCTTTAAAGCGGTTCTTATTGACATAATCGCGCACCCCCAGCACCAGTGCCTGATAGACCGAAGCCAGACGCTCCGGCTGCGGCACGCGCTGTTGCAGCGGTGCGCTCACCCGCCCGCCTGCCACGTCCAGCTGCAGCGGGTAGAGCCCCTCTTCGTAGGCCGGCGCCTGCATCACCAGTTGCCCGCGGGCATCTACCGCCATTGAGCTGCCGTCAAACACCAGTTCGTCCTGCCCCCCCACCTGATTGACATAGGCGATGGGCATATCGCCCTCCAGCGCCCGCGCGCTGAGGTGCTGCAATCGCTCCCCCACCTTGCCGATATGAAACGGCGAGGCGTTGAGATTGAGCATCAGCGCGGCGCCGGCGCGGCGCGCCTGGCGGGTGGGTTCGGGAAACCAGATATCCTCGCAAACGGTGAGCGCCACCCGCACACCGCGCAGCTCGAAAACGCAGGGCTTGTCGCCGGCGACAAAATAGCGCTTCTCATCAAACACCTGGTAGTTGGGCAGGCACTGTTTGGCGTACTCGGCAATCACACGCCCGCCGCCAATGGCAGCGGCCATATTGAACACGCGCCCGGCCAGCACGCGCGGGTAACCCAGCACCATGACCGCCGGCAGATCCTCAGCCTCGAGCTGCCGCAGCGCCCGCTCCACCCGCGGCCCCAGGCTCGGGCGCAGCAGCAGATCCTCCGGCGGATAGCCGGTCAGGGTCAGCTCGGGAAACACCACCACATCGGCGCCGTGCCCCTCGCCGGCGCGGCGGGCACTGGCGATAACACGTTCGGTATTGCCGGGAATATCGCCGACCAGGGTATTGATCTGCGCCATAACAATCTTGAGAGTGGACATAGGCTCCTCGTTGGTAAATTTCCCGGCCCGAAGTCATCGCTGCCCGGGCAGGCGCCTATTTTCCCGTATAGGCAAACGTTTGGCAAAGTGGCCGGCATACCCTATCTTCCTGTAGTTCACTGCTATAAAGTCCATTACTATAGCTGGCAGGCCCGCTCATCAAGACTGCGGTCAAGGCCGACGCCGCTGTCAAAACAACTGTCAGAGCCACTGTTAAAGCAACTATTTTTGAAGCGTCTTTTAAAACGCCTTTTAAAACCAAGGAATCGCCTTTCCACCCAGCGCCATGCAGACCCGTTCTCTATCAAGCAGCCCCCTGGCAAGCCCAACAGCGACGCTGCCGGCCCACAGCAACTACGACCTTCTGCGTGTCTACGCCTACTATCGCCTGCTGCTCAGCAGCCTGTTGTGGGTGATGCACGATACCGGTGTGTTTCCCGAGGTATTGGGCACCCACGGGCCGCAGCTGTTTTTCTACGTCTCGATGGGCTACACCGCCTTCAACCTGCTGACGCTGATCATGCTCTGGAGAGGCCAGTTCGCCCCCAAAACCGAGCATATTTTCGGCCTGCTGTTTATCGATATCGTCGCTATCACACTGCTCATGCACGCCAGCGGCGGGGTCGACAGCGGGCTGGGCTATCTGCTGATCATCTGTGTCGCGGCCGGCAGTATCTTCATCACCGGCCAGATCGGCACCGCGCTGGCGGCGCTGGCAAGCCTGCTGGTTATCGGCCAGAGCCTGATCGATGCCTATACCAACGAGCAGTTCACCAACAAGGAGCTGTTTTCAGCCGGCACCCTGGGCATTTTACTGTTCATCGCCTCACTGGTATTTCAGTACCTCACCAACCGCATCACACTGACCGCCATCGAGGCCGCCGAGCAGTCGCGCCAGGCCGAGCACCTGCAGAAACTGACCGATTTGATCGTCGAGCGCATGCGCACCGGCATTATCGTGGTCGATACCGACAGCTATATCGTACTGTGCAACCAGGCCGCCGCGCGCCTGCTCAACTACAGCAACGCCGATATACCCGGTCCGCTCAGCGCCATACCGGACCTGGAGGAACAACTGAAAATCTGGCGCACCTACCCCCACAACCGCTCTCCCAATATCCATATCGACAGCGGTACCCGCGAGGTGCGCATCAACTTCTCCCGCCTCGAGCCCCGCGCCGCAGCCGCTGCCGAGTCGGACACATTGATCTTTGTCGAGGACAGCCGCCGCATGGCGCAGGAGGCACAACAGCTGAAACTGGCATCGCTGGGCCGGCTTACCGCCAGTATCGCCCACGAGGTGCGCAATCCCCTCGGCGCCATCAGCCACGCCAGCCAGTTGCTGCAGGAATCGCCGGATATCGGCAGCGGCGATATCCGCCTGACCGAAATCATTCAGAACCACTCCATGCGCGTCAACCACATTATCGAAAACGTGCTGCAGCTGTCGCGGCGCAAGCCGGCACAACCCGAGGTCGTCAACCTGGCGGAATATCTCGGCCACTTCGTCAACGATTTCTCCAGCAACCGCGAGGCCGACATCGACCTGCAGCTGCAGTCGGCGGCCATAAAAACCAAGGTCGACCCGAGCCAGCTGACCCAGGTGCTGACCAACCTGTGTGAAAACGGGCTGCGCTACAGCCACAGCCTCACCGGGGCCTACCACCTGCAGATCGTGGCCGCCATCGACCGCCCCAGCGACCTGCCGTATATCGAAATTATCGACGACGGCGGCGGCGTCGATGCAGCGGATATGCCGCATATCTTCGAGCCGTTCTTTACCACCGAAACCACCGGCTCGGGCCTGGGGCTGTATATATCCAAAGAGCTGTGCGAGGCCAACCAGGCCTCTCTGAGCTACCGTACTACCGGGGCGGGAAAAAGCTGCTTCCGCATCGATTTAACCCACTATCAACGTATTTTTTAGGCGCGGCATGACACGTTCACTGGCTTTGATCATCGACGATGAACCGGATATTCGCGAGTTGCTGGAAATCACCCTCAATCGCATGCAGATCGACACCCACTGCGCCGCCAGTCTGTCCGACGCCGCGCGGCTGCTCGACGGCAACGACTACGATCTGTGTCTGACCGATTTGAAACTGCCCGACGGCAACGGTATCGACCTGGTCAAACAAATCCAGAAATCCGGCCCGCCGCTGCCGGTCGCCGTGTTTACCGCCCACGGCAATATGGATATCGCCATCGAGGCGATGAAGGCCGGCGCTTTCGACTTTATCTCCAAACCGGTAGACCTGGAACACCTGCGCAAACTGGTCAGCAGCGCCCTGCAGGCGGGGCAGTCGGCCGAACCGGGCGGCGCTCTCACCACGCCGCTGATCGGCAGTTCCGGTGAAATGAAAAAGCTGCAGAAAAAAATTGTCAAGCTGGCCCGCTCCCAGGCGCCGATCTATATCAGTGGCGAGTCGGGCACCGGCAAGGAACTGGTGGCACGCACCATACACTACCAGGGCCCGCGCGCCAGCGACGCGTTTATTCCGGTCAACTGCGGTGCGATTCCGAAAGAGCTGATGGAAAGCGAATTCTTCGGCCATAAGAAGGGCGCCTTTACCGGTGCCCACCAGGACAAGCAGGGCTTGTTTCAGGCCGCCGACGGCGGCACCCTGTTTCTCGACGAGGTTGCCGATCTGCCGCTGGATATGCAGGTCAAATTGCTGCGCGCGATTCAGGAAAAGGCCGTACGCCCCATCGGCAGTCAGCAGGAGATTCAGGTGGACGTGCGTATTCTCAGCGCCACCCACAAAAACCTGCAGGCGGAAATCGATGCCGGGCGCTTTCGCAGCGACTTGTTTTACCGGATCAACGTCATTGAAATCAAAGTGCCGAGCCTGCGCGAGCGCATTGAGGATATCACCGCGCTGTGCGATTTCTTTCTACAGCGCCTGGCCGCCGATATGGGCACGGCACTGGCGCGGCTGTCGCCCGAGGCACAGGCTACACTGGAAAACTACCGATTTCCGGGCAATGTCAGGGAGCTGGAAAACATTCTCGAGCGCGCCTATACACTGTGCGACAACGACGTCATCCAGGCGGCCGACCTGTCGCTCTCACCCGCCGCCGGCAACCGGCAACCGGCACATACCGAGGCCGCGGTTCGCGCCAAGAGTGGCGATGAAAGCCTGGATCACTACCTCGAGGATATCGAGCGGGAACTGATTTCCGAGGCGCTGGAGAAAACCCGCTGGAACAAGACCAATGCGGCGCGCGAATTGGGCATCAGCTTTCGCTCGCTGCGGTACCGGTTGAAAAAGCTGGGACTGGACGACGATTGAGAGACTTGTATCGGCCGCTGGAAACAGCTCATTGCGTTGGGCTGTCGTTATCGGTGTTTTCGCCAACGGCGAGCTATTGACCGGAGCGCAGCAACTGCAGTTGCTCCTCCTCCTCGGCCTTGCCCAGTGCGATACCCTGCATATGGTGGTCGAGGTAATGACCGATAATCAGATCGCTGTGCCCCGACGCAGGTTGGTAAGTCGAAGTGCTGGTCTGCTGGCCCGTAGGTACCAGCAACACATTGTGCCACCGCTGATTTTCCAGGCAGGCGATACCGCGAAACGCCCGCTCGCTGTTCTGGATACGGTATTGCCGGCAGAAATCGCCGCGGTTGTCGATAAACGACAGTTCCGCCTGGACGCTGGCCGCCGCCAGTTCGTCGAGTGTGTAGAGGTTCCCGGAGGGGCTGCTCTCGAGTATCTGCACCAGCGCATCAGCGGGCTGCAGTGTTTGGCTCAACAGGATGTTTTCCATATTGTCGCCCGTCTGGCTGCCGCCGATGAAAATGCCGACCGCCAGCGCCACCGACGCCGCGACCGATAGCGGCACCCAGTTGGACGGCGCGCGCCGCTTTTTTTGCGCGTG
This sequence comes from Exilibacterium sp., assembly GCA_028280195.1. Lineage (GTDB taxonomy): Bacteria > Pseudomonadota > Gammaproteobacteria > Pseudomonadales > Cellvibrionaceae > Exilibacterium. The sequence goes on along the minus strand of JANQMH010000047.1, from coordinate 29,347 downwards.
CAGATCGATTACCGGGGCCTTGGTTTTGGCCTCCACCGCCGGCGACTCAGCCAGCAATTGCCGAATGCCCTCCGGTACCGGCTCCTGCATGATATCGCTGAAGCCGGCCTGCAATGCGGCATCGGTTTCGCGCATGGCTTCAAGCCGCTGCCTGAGCTCGGGCTCGCGTTGCAAACGGTCTTCGAAATCCGCCAGTTTGCCGGCGTCGAGCTGACCGTCGAGATAAGCCGAAAGCAGCAACAGGTCCTGTTCAGTCATTTGGTAAGCTCCTCGGTTTTGCTGTGCATATACTGGTGCAGGTTTTCCCGCGCCCGCGCCACCCGGCTCATCACCGTGCCGATGGGTACTTCCAGCACTTTGGCTGTTTCCGCATAGCTCATGCCCTCGATGGCAACCAGGCTCAAAGCGAGGCGCTGCTGATCGGGCAGTGCACTCATCGCCTGTGTCACCTTTTCGATATGCAGCTGGTCGCTGACCTGCTTTTCACTACTGCTGGCCTCACCGCCCTCGGCCTGCAAGCTGTCCACAACTTTCGCCTGGCTGGCTCTGGAGCGGATTTCGTCGATCCAGCAGTTCTTGCAAATCCGCAGCATCCAGGCAATGGCATTATCGTGACCCGGTATACCCGCCTTCAGTACCCGCATGACGACGTTCTGCACCAGGTCGTCGGCATCAGCCTTAGAGCCGGTCAGCGAGTAGGCAAACCGGCGCAGGCGCGGCAACTCCTGTACAACTACGGCTTTGGTTTCTTCACTGTTGTGAGCCATTTCACAAACCCATCACTCTGTAAACGCGCCATGCGGGAAAATATTCCTTTTGGCGGCAAAGATTAAGACGATTTGGCGGTATTTTCTGTATCATACTGTAATCTGGTTTTAGATTTCCGTTATTTTATTCGATATTATGCTAAAAAAACTATTTCTATATGTCGCCTTCACGATCACCCTGTACGTCCTTGGTTATATCGACCCCAAGGCCGCACCGGGCATGGTCACGAGAACCTGGGCCCAGGAGATCGATATTGAGGAGGAAATAGAAGAAGAGATAGAGGACGATATTGAAGAGGCTATTGAAAACGAGATCGAGGAAGCCATTGAAAACGAGTTGGAAGAAAGTATAGAGGACGACATCGAGGAAGCGATTGAAGACGAGTTGGAGGAAAGTATAGAGGACGACATCGAGGACGCGATTGAAGACGAGTTGGAGGAAAGTATTGAAAGCCAACTGCAAGCGAGTATCGAAGACGACCTGGAAGAAGACATCGAAAGCGAAGTAGAAGCCGGTATCGAAGCCGAGTTGGAGGAGAGTATCGAGAGCCAGCTGCAAGCCGGCTTAGAGGAAGAATTAGAAGACGATCTCGAAGACGAGTTGGAAGATGATATCGAGGACCGCCTGGAAAGAGATATCGGGGATAACCTCGACGACGATATCGAAGATGATGTGGATGATGATATTGAAGACGATATCGATGATGATATCGACGACGATATAGACGACGATATCGATGACGACGAGGCGGAGATCGCGCGCGATCTGGAACGCCTGCAACAGCGGCTGGCACTGGAAGCGCAGCGCTCAATGCGGATCAGCGGCGTCTGGCTGATTCTGACCGATGAGAAAACACTGCAATCGCTGCAGCAGTTCGACTTCGATGTGATCTCGGTACACCATCTGACCGGGCTGAAAAAGGTGCTGGTGGAAGTGGTCGAGCCCGACGATCGGGAACTGGCCGACGTGCGCAATCTCTTGTATTCGGTACTGCCGGATGCCGATTTAGTCATTGATTTCAACCATATCTATACCTACCGGCCGGAGTATCTGGCCGGCAATAAGCAGATGGCCACAGCGGCCGAACTCGAAGAGAAGCACAGGCAACCCCACTCGCTGCTGCCGCTGCCACAGGTGAGCACCGCTGCGGTGAAAATCGGTATGATCGATTCGCGGGTCAATCAGAACCATGAGGCCCTGCGCGATATCCGTATCACCGCAAAATCCTTTGTCAAACCCGGCGCCAAGGCACCGATCGAACACGGCACGGCCGTGGCGTCGATTATTGCAGGGCAGTCGGCCGCCTATCGGGGCCTGATGCCGAGCCTGGACCTGTACTCCGCCGGCGTGTTTTACCAAAAACCCAACAACGAACAAAATGCCGAGGCCACCGCCCTGATTCTCAGCGCCGACTGGATGACGAGAATGGGCGTCGATGTCATCAATATGAGCCTGGCCGGCCCCGAGAACGCGCTGTTGAAAGCGGCATTACAGGCGATGCACGATCAGGGTGCGGTCATCGTTGCCGCAGCCGGCAATAACGGCCCGGTCGGCGCGCCGCTGTATCCGGCCGCCTACGACTTCGTGGTGGCGGTGACCGCCGTGACGGAAAAAAACCTGGCCTACTCCCTGGCCAACCGCGGTGCCCATATCGACCTGGCCGCCCCCGGCGTCAAAATTCAGCACGCCGCATCGCAGAGCCAGTACGGCTACTCCTCGGGCACCTCGCTGGCGGCGCCGTTTGTCAGCGCCAGCGCGGCCTGGATACTGGCCAACGACCAGGCCGCCAGGAGTTCATCAGACAAGACCCAAACGATTCGGCAAGCCATCTACCGCTCGGCCAGGGATCTCGGTCAACCCGGCCATGACGACGTTTACGGCCACGGCCTGATTCAGCCGCTTGCGATCGACAAAGAGCTGGCCACGAGCGCCACCCGGTAGGCGCACACCGGCGGTCAGAAAAACCGGTGGTTGACCCGCACTCTGGCCAGGTGCTGGATATAGTCCACCGCCGCCAGGTTCGACTCGAAATCACTGTACTCGTATTCGAACAGCAATTCGGTATTCTTGCGCAGCGGTATCTCAAAATCCGCCGACCAGCGCTGGCGGGTGTCATCGCGCTTGCTGCCATTGGCCGAGGAGATATCGTCGTAGTCGCGCTGTTCCATCCGCCAGCCTAACCTGAACTTGCACTGCTCGCAGAACTCACTGAGGCGCTTGACCCAGCGCAGCTTGAGCTGAAAGCCGTCGTAGTCGAAGCGCGCCGACTCAGCCTCTTCGGTTTTGTACCGGTAGCCGGCAATCAGATAGTTGCGCGGCCCGTCCAGAAAGTAGTACACATCGAAATCCAGCGCACTGGCACTGGCATCACGGTTGCGGCGCCCGTCGAAACGCTTGTCGGTATAGGCATAAGCGGTGCGCACGAACAACTGTTTGCTAAAGTAGCGGCTGGCAAAAGGGCTGACGCGGTGCAGGCTCAGAAAGCCGTCGCCATCGAGCGCCGAGTCGGCGTAATTGTAATTTAAACCGGCGGCGGTTTTACTGTCGAAATCGTAGGCCAGACCCGCCGACAACAGATGGGACTGCAGGTCGAACTCATCCAGGTCTTTGTACAGGCTCTGGGAAAAGCCGTAGGCGGCGCTGGCGCTGAGATCCTTGGTCAGCGGCTGTTTGTAGGCGAAGTCGAGATCCAGCAACAGGGCGATATCGTTGGTGGTGGTGCTGATATCGAGTTCCTCAGTGGTGATATTACTGTCATACTGTGAGCCCACGCTGGCTTCCAGCTTTGCCTGTGGCACTTGTTTCTGCGCCAGTGCCGGTTGTGCTGTCAGACCGCCCAGCACGGGCAGTGCAGTCATCAACGCAGTAAGCTGCGCGCTTTTTATCGAGTCCTTCATATTGATAAAATCCTTCATAACTTCACCATAAACGATTCGTATATTGTGTCGCCAAGTGGGCAGGCCTGTCCACTGCCCACTACCCGGGTGCCGGCACGGCCGTGTCAATCCGTTTGCCCTTGCCGCTGGCAACAATTGGAAAACTGCCAGAAACTTGCTGCCGGCGCGACTGGCATCGCCTGCCAGTCACCCACCTGTTCACGCTCAGAAAAACACCTGAGCACGCATCTGCAAGATTGTTTCACTGTCGGTGCTGCTGCTTTTTTCCTCCTCAACGTGCAGCACATTGAACATCAGCCGCGTATTGGCGTTCGGATACCAGTTCAGGCCCAGCGACATGGTCTCGCCGCGCTCGCCGTCGATATCGCCGTCCAGGTCGACATCGGCATCGCGCAGATTCAGGTAACTGTAGCCGGCGGCGACTTCCCAGGCCCCGGTTTTCCAGATATCCGGGGTGATGGCAGTCAGCGGCCGCTTGGGATCGATACCGCCGAAGACCCCGTTGCGCACGCTGTAGCGGCGCCTTTCACCGGTCAGTGCCCAACTGGCCTGTACGTAGTAGCCGTCAAAAGTAGCGCGCCCGGTCGTGTAGCGCTCGATGTCCGAACGTATATACTCGGCCTGAACCAGCGCCGGACCGCGGCGCAGCCCCATTTCCAGGCCGGTGAGACGCTTGCGGTCAACATCGCCGATGCGCGGGTGGGAGACCCGGGGGCGCGAAACCAGTGTGGTTTCCATCAGCGTATTCGTGCGCGTGCGATCGTCAGCGGGGTTGCGGCCGCTGAGCGAGGCGCCCACATGCAGCAAGGTCTCTTTGCTGCGAAACGCCCGCCAGGTACCGCGCACATTGATCGCCCTGTCATTGTCGCTGTCACTGTCCGCCAGTCGCAGGCCGAACAGGTCGGGTCCGAACAGGCCGGTGCTCAGCCCCCAGGTGCGGCCGCGCAGGCTGGTTTTGATGCCGGTGCCGTAGCTGGGCCCGAGTCCGCTGGCGAGCGGGCGCTCCATCATCGGCAAGTGATTGGAGCTGCCGTTTTCCGACATGCCGAACGGCTCCTGCATGCGCCCCATGGACAGGTGCAGCGGCCAGCCGCGGTAATCGAACCGGAGATCGCGCAGATCGGCATCGCCGTCGGGAAAGTCGGCGCTGGCGCGAAAACGCCAGTCATCGGAAAAGTTGGCCCGCACACCGAGTCGGGCGCGGCGCCAGTCGTGGCGCGTCTCATAGCGGCTGTCGAGGCTGGAAGTCAGCAGCGTGTCGTGCATGAAGCGGCCGGATAACCGCAACTTCACCTCACCCATCTCTGCCTCCAGTCGCAGCGGATCGGCGCCGGCCGCCGCGGGATACAGCGATGTCGCCATGGTTGCCGTCAGGCCAGTCAGGAAAAATCCCGTTGCCCAGGTTTTGTTTGCTGTTCGAGTTAACTGTTGCAGTAACATTGTCCTTTCTCCATTTAACTGTTGAGCTGGCGAAGTTGCGCCTGGCGCAGATGCCAGTGCTGCATGGGTTTACATATTTGCAATTTGCGGTGGTGACTCACTTCGATGACAGTGCCCTGAAACTGCGTCAGCGCCTTTTCGATCACGGCCAGCGAGTCAGCATCCAGATGGGCATCGAGTTCATCCAGCAGCAGCACGCTGGGCTGCATTAACAGGGTGCGAGCCAACATAATGCGCTTGCGCTCACCCACCGATAGATTCTTGCCGCCTTCGCTCAGGTGTGTGTCCAAACCCCGCGGCAGGCGCCGGATCAGGCCGGCCAGATCGCAGTGATGAATGACCCTGCCCAGATCCTCCTCCCCGGCTTTGGGGTTGGCGTAAGTGAGGTTGCGCAGCACCGAGCCGCGCATCAAACCGAGATCGGGAGACAACAGGCCGATTTTCGACACCGGCAGGCGCGCGCCCTTGTCATCCACCAGCGACTGGCCATCGAGCTGCAACACGCCGCGCTGCAAAGGCAGCACGCCGGCCAGTGTCAGCAGCAGGCTGCTTTTGCCGGCACCGTTATCGCCGTCCAGGACAATATGGTGGCCTGCGGGAATATCGAAGTCGCTCGGTTCCAGTAAGCCATCAATACTGATGCCCCGCGCTGTTAAAGCACCGCACTCGAGTTCAGCGGACGATGACTTACCGGCCCTTGCCGAAAGCAGCCTGCGCTTTGGCAATTGCAAAAACGCGGCTATTTTTTCATTGGCGATGCGCCACTGCTGCCAGTAGTCCATAATACGGCCCATATCGCGCAGCGGTGACAGCAGCAGGCCGGCCAGCGTCATACCGGCGGCAACCTCAGCGATGGTCAGCTGACCGCCGCCCACCAGATAACTGGCCGCGATCAACAGCGCGCCGGTTGCCAATACAGTGGTGGCTTCAAGTGAGCCGTATAAAATCCCGACGATATGCGCGCGTTTTATGGTGGCATCGTACAGCGACTGGCTTTGCTGTTTAACGCGGCGAATCTCCCGGCGCTCCTGCAGGCAGGCCTGTACCGTAGCGACGGTATTGATACGGTCTGTCACCGTCGCCGCCAGGCGCGCCCGGTACTTGCGCACCGGGCGAATGACCGCCGGCAACTTCGATCCGACGCCTGTGCACAGGGCGACGGCAAACACCACCGCCGCGGCCATCAGCCACATCAGTGGCGGCTGCCTGTAAGCCAGTACCGCGAGCACAATCAGCACAGTGCTGGCAATGACCACCAGACGGGCCAGCCCCAGCGCCACCCACTGCCGCAAGCCATTCAGGTCGGTAACGAATCGCAGTGCCATGGCGCCGTGAGAGAAGCGCTGCGCTGCGCGCTGATCGGCATACATCAACTGCCGAAACAAACGCAGCCTTACCTGAACGATATAATCCTGGCCCAGGTGCTCGGCGCAAACCCGTTCACCCCAGCGCAGCAGCGCGAGTACCACAGCGGCCACCAGCATCAGCAGCAGCGGTGCCGCCGTCACGCCAGCAGCGCCGATGCCGGCAAAAATCTGCGCGACCAGGGCACTGACGCCCAGAATCACCACCGCCTGCACCGCGCCCAGAGCCACTAGGCCGGCAAGGTGACGCCTGCGCCGCCCCTGCCAGATGGGGGTATGGCTGTTGTTTGCGTTTGATAACCACATGACGTGCACCTGCCGATTCGAGCCAATACCAAAGCGCGCTTTCAAGCCCACTGGTCGCAAGTCTGACCAGCGTGGGGCATCAGCATGAATTTCGTCGGCGGGGTGACCGCGGCCGGCAGCGGGGCAACCGCCCGCGGCTTGAAAAGGCCCCGCGGCAAAAGCGCCTGCAGGTCCACGGGTGAAGCGAGTTCATCGGCAGTTATCACATCGATGGATACCAGTGTTTTCAGCTCGCGTATGGCCAGTGGCGACCGTGTCACCGTGCCACTGATACCCAGCACCGGCAGCTTCTGCTCTTGCAGCCAGTTACTGCCGGCGTAACCGCCGAGGGCATCGACAGCGGCAAAGAACACACCATCGGCCTTGGAGCGAATCAGCTGCGACTGCAGCAGTGCACAGGTTTCCGGGTGGGACACCCCGTCGGCAATCTCTGCAACAATCACATCGACGCCTTTGGCAACGAGCGTCTCCAGCAATAACTGCGAGCGTTCGATCAGGGTTTGCGGATGAACCAGGTAAGTTGACGGCATACCGGCATCGGTAAAATCCAGTATATGGCGGGCTCCGGAGTCGCGCATGCGCCACAGATCGCCACCGGCACCGGTCCCGGTTAACTTCACCGCGCCGACATTGCAACCCATGGCGGTCAAGCCTCTGACGAGGCTGCAGGCGGTATGGGTCTTACCCGAGTTCATAGAGGTGCCGCAGGCAACGAAAATCGGCGGCCAGGGCTTGTCAGAGCGCACCTTGGGCAGGCTGTATTCACTCAGGTTCAGCGCCCTGCCGTTTTCGTCGGCAAGCACGCCGAGGGGTTTGATCTGGGTGGCATCGCGCATGCGATCGTGTTGGGCAGTCGCCATTGCCGCCATGCCGCCGGCAGCGACCATGGCACAGTTGGCAAGATTGTCGGGTACCAGGCCTTCGAACTGGTCCGGGGCGTAGCGGTTGCCGTAGGCGAGTACCACCAGGTCTCCCGGCGCAATGAAGGCGCGGCGACCGTCAACCAGTTCGACACGCCGGTGGTGGCCAAGCTCCTCGATGCTGGCGAGCACCACATCACCCACCGCGGGCGCATAGGGTTCGCGAAGCAGAGACGCGGCCTGTTGCAGATTCACCCGACGGCAGGCGAATGATACTTTGGCGGTATTCAGTTGGTCCTTATTTAACTTAACTTTCATGACGGTCTCCATCAGGGCTTGTTGATTGGCAATGGACATTTTCCATTGCGCCGGATAACTGGAACATTCAACAAGGAAACGGGCCGGCAAAAGGTTTATTCCGAAATTTTTTAAAAATTTCTCAAAAACATCGATAAGGAGATATAGTGCCGGCGGCGGTAGGGCGCAGTGAAAACGATGAGCGCGAACGGCTTCACAGTTTGTCAATAATTTGAAAAAGTGTGGAATAAAATACGCTCGGCGGCGCTGCCCGGGCTGCGGCGTATTATCAATACCGGGAGGGCAAGGCCCGGCTCAACCGGAGCACCACAGGCTTCCTATTTGTTTTTGCATATAAAAGTATATTTTTATGCCTTTAAATCATTAATAGGCAGCCCGTGTGACATACACCGGCAGGGTGATATCGGCATTGCCTGTTCTAGACATGATTCAGTTGCAGTAATATGATCGGGCCAGCGCGCCAGGGTCGGCGCGGCTGCTTTGGATATTATCAACAGGGACGTAAGACGATGGAAATAAAGGGATTTTCTTTACTGGAACTTTTACTGGCACTCTCTCTGGCGGCGCTAATCGCCACCGCTGCGATACCCGCCTGGCAGCAGCTGCTGGATCGCAGCCGGGCGACGGCGGAAATCAACCGCCTGATCGCCACCATTCAATACGCCAGAAGCCAGGCTGTTCACCGGCGGCAAACCGTTACCCTGTGCCCGGCAGACGGCCAACTCGGCTGTGGCGGTGACTGGGCCCGGGGCATTATCGTCTTCGCGGACGGCAACAGCGACGGCAGGCGCGACAGCAACGACCCGCTGCTGCGGGTCACGCCGGCATTGCGCAGCGGCAGCAGCCTCAGCTGGCGTTCGTTTGGCAGCGGCGCCTATCTGCGCTTTCGCAGCTCGGGCATGACCTTGTATCAGAACGGTACGTTTATCTACTGCCCGCCCGACAAAAATCCGCACTATGCCCGCGCGGTGATTATCAACAGGGCGGGAAGGCCAAGGCAGGGCCGCGATACCAACGGCAACCGTATTGCCGAGCGCAGTGGCGACAGGGATATTCGCTGTTAGCACTGCATAGACCGGCAGTTGCCGGCAGCGCCAAAGCCCAAAGCTGTCGCTACACCGATCCCGGCGCCTGCACTGACGCCCTCGGCCCGGCCGTCGCCGGGCGCTGTACCTTTTGTCCCGCACAAGGTTCAGCCCTGTTGTTCGGCTATATTGTTCAGCTATATTGTTCGGCTATATTGCTCGGCTATATTGTTCGGCCATACTGGCAATTATTCTTCCTTGTACCAGAACGTTCTGGTCGCGCGGTTTTCAATTTCGACACCGCCTTTTTCCGTGCCGACGAAAACGGAACCGCCGTCCTCGGTAAAGATCAATACCGGCTCATCGACAATCGTGCCCGCCTGCAACTGCTTTGTACGATCCGACTTGCTCAGATCGCCACTGACATCGAAGTCGACTACCGGCGTCGCATCGGCCAGATTGACGATATACTGCCGCGATGTTCCCGGGGTCGGCACACAGTTAACCAGCCCGGCGCTGGGTTCATAACTGGTGAATATCACATTGCCGCCGATAGTCAACGGCGTCGACAGCACCTTCTCGCCGGTATTTTCCATAGTGATATACCAGCTCTGGGAACTCGCACCCCTTACCGCAGCCGAAGCGGCAGTGCCGATGGTATTGGTCAAATCGGCCATGCGGTCTTCGGTAATGGTGGTAAAACTGTTAAAGTCCAGCGCCGAATAGGGCGAGGTAACACGCAGCATATAGAACCTGTCCGTCACCTCTTTATCATTGGGCTTGGCCCGCCAGCCGGAGCCGATGGTTACAGCGACGAAAGTATTGGTGCCCTGCTTGGTCAGCGCCACATCGGGGGAGTGGTAAAAGCGCCGCGCCGAAGCCACGTTATTGTCCGCCGCAGACCCCGCCAGGTCGGCAATCACACCGCCTTTGATAAAGTTATCGCCATAATAGCTCTCGTCAGTGGATGGCAACGGCGCGCCACTGTCGATATCGAAACGCCATACCTGTCCGCCCATATCACCGACATATATCTGATCTGCGGTACCGGATTGATCGGTATCAGCCACCGCCGGGGTGGCCGGAATACTGTATTTCATCGCCGGGTAGTCGGCGATATCGGCCTTCCACAACAAATTGCCGGTTTCAGCGGATACCATATAGAGTGCCCGCCCAATATTGTCAACGGCGCGGGTCTTCACCGCATCCACTGCATCGGCATCCTGATCTTCATCATAGCCGCCGGAAATAAACAGGACATGCTTATCTTCGGGCACGGGGTTTTCGGCAGTGCCGGTATTTATCTTGACCACCGTTTTAATCGGCCTCGACCAGCTCTGGCCCAGCTCTTCAAAGCCGGTATCGCCACTTTTGATACGCCACAGCACACTGGGGCTGGCCGGGTTGGTGACATCGAGGGCATAGTAACTGCTGCCGCCGCGGCGCATGCCAAAAAACAGATAGGCCTTGTCGTCGCCACCTGCTTTTATTTCGCCGTCGGGTTTTCCGGGGCCTTCATCATCGGGATCGGCATCGAACGTCCAGAAGGTTATCGGCCCGTCAACACCGTAGATATGATCCCCCTCGAAACCTTTATACTGTGGCCTTAGATTACCCAGCAGTTCTTCCGGGATAAAAGAAAACTGATCGCTGCCATCTTCGGCGTCAAAGGCGTGCAGATAGCCTTCGTTGGTGCCGAAAAACACCTTCGCATCCGAATCACTGTAGGACACGACCACCGGCCTGGAGTGCAGGGGCGCGCCGACTTCCCGGCGATAGGTATTGTTTGCAGCGTCGTAGCCGCGCGCCCACTGCAGAACAGCTGTGCGCTCATTTTCATCGTCCGAAGACCCTGGATCGTCTGCAATACCCAGCATGTCTTTATTGATAGCGGTGTTATCTTCATGCAGCTTGTTGACGGCGCTGGTGAGTGTGGTCGGATTGCCGCTTAGCCAGGTATACACCTTGCGCGCCGTGGTGCCCAGTTTCATGCCCACGCCGCCGTCTTCAACCCGAAATTCACTGGGCGTGCCGACGCTGCCGTCGAAAAAATCCTTAGAGGTACCCTTAAAAAACCCGGTTGCGGGGTCGATCGCTGCCGCGCCACTGGCATCGACGACAACATTGCGCTGGTTGTCGACCACTGCCAGCTTGTATTTTTTGACGTTACCCGGCCAGCGCCTGGTAGACTCCGGGCGAAAAACGGCAAAGTATACCTCTTCCTTGTGATTGAGCCGGTTGAACTGGTTGATCGTGGCAACCGGGGCGGTAAACGTGGTATCGACGTTGAGCACGGTGCGGGTAATTCTAGCCAAAACACCCGATAGCTCGCTGGCACTGTCGGCAGTATGGTATTCGCCGCCACCCGCCGTCGCCAGATCCTCCAACCAGCTGGTAGAGAAATTAAAGCCGATAACATGGGTTTTGACTGTCTGATCGCCGGGCAGGGTGGCATCTTCTATCTGGTCCTGTGTAGCGAGATAGCGGGTGAGGTCAACGCCGCATTGGCGATTGCCGGAGGCGTCGCAATCGGCTCTGGCCACGCCGGTCAGGGCTGATACCCGGTTTTTTGCATAGTTAACCGTTGCCGCTCCATCGGTCAGCAGCACGATGTAATTGGGTTGGCACTGATGGGAAATCGGCGATTTGTATTTTAGCCTCTGTTGATTGAGGCGCAGATATCGGTTGTCGTATGCCCAGCCCCGATACCTGCAGTCGGTATCATTGAGATTCAACAAGGAGCAGCCGCTCGGAAAAAACGGATAGGCACCGCTGCCGGGCACGACCGAGTCGGGATGGGATATTCTGTACTCCTTGGTATATCTCGAGTCCCTGAATCGACTGGAATCCCCCCGGCTGCCGCGATTTAACCCCCGGTATACGTATCCGCCGGAATAATACAGGGCCGCCTCGTACAAAGAGTCGACAATAGGCGTCTGGGTATCGCCAACCCGCATTTGCCGCAGGGTGCTGACTAACTCTCCCTGGTGGTCATCCAGTGGCGACACCGGATATACCACCGCCGCCCCCTCGTGGTTGAAGCGCATCAGGCCAACGTTAATCTCGGCGGCGAGAACACTGTCATTGAGAAAATCGTACAGTGCTCTTTTCATATGGAAGATTTTGGACCTACTGGTAGTGTTGTTGCCAATCTCCAGATCTCTGCGCACGGCATCATTGTTCGGCAGGGAAATACTAGTCAGACCGGTGCCGCTGCTTTGCATCGAGCCAGAGGTATCCAGTATGAAGAGGATATTCGGCCGCAGCCCCAGATCATTGATCGATGCACTGTTGAAGTAGATGTCGATATCATCGCCCCAGGACAGCGCCGACCAGACGCTGCACGCCACCAGCGGACCCGCCAGCCCGATCCTGCCGGCCGCGGCTTTTATCGACTGCAATAGTCGCCTGTAGATCGCTGCAGCGGTTTTCAATATTGTGTAGAAACCTTTGCAGATCTCAATTCTCACCATGCTTGTCCCCACCACCGTTTGTACCGTTTGAATCAGTGCCGCCCTGTTTATGCGGAGCGCACGAACCCCCGCGGTGTCGAAAACGATACCGTCAAATTCTGCTGTTAAATTTCATCACCGGCGCTATGCCCGTAAGGACCGCGATGATGCCATTGCCGAAGGCGAGATGATCGGATGTGAGGCGCACTTTGCCAAGTGCGAAAAACAACAGCGCCACGCAGGCGAGGTTCGCGCTACACGGGTTTACCGGCAGCTTCCGCATCGGTTTTACACCGATAAGGACAAAGCCGCCGCCGGTATCGAACTTGCGCCTGTACTTGCTGCACCAATGGGCAAATAGCCCTCAGTCGTCCCAGTAGCTATGACGCTGTCATTTTTTGCGGACCCCTAGACCACATCGCCGAAACTCGATACCGGTGCAAGCAAATATTTCTTTCTATGAAAATACGGCTTCCATCAAAATCGCATGGTTCTTTGCTTAATGAGTACTGTCATTTAATGAGTACTGTTACTTAACCAGCCTCATTGTTTAATCAGCCCCATTATTTAATCGGTACCACTGTTTAGTCAGCACCATTTGTTTAGTCAGCACCATTTTTCAACCAGTACGATTGCTTCACCAGTACAGTCGGCGCCGTAATTGTGAATGGCGCCAAAAGCATCGACAGACTCAATACTGATATAGCTATGTGCGCGTGTCAACAAAAACTGGCACATATATTTGCAACAGCAGCAGGCAGTTTACTCAGGCGGGAATAAGCGGCACGGTGTTGGCCTAATCATGGTCAACACCGTGTTAAAAAAAATGAGAGCAGCGCAATCTTATGCGAACCCGGTAAAGTTTTTTCAGACAAAAACTGCCAGCTCTATCGACACTGATTTCTTTTATATCGTGCTGTTATACGTTACTGCAAAATACAACCGCAGCGAACATAAGCCTTGTCAACACTTGCTCGACCAGCAATTGTCGGTAGCACCGAAGCCATCGTTGCCCCGATCCCAGCGTTTGATACCGGTGGAAGTCAGTTCCACATTGCCGTCCCCGGCCTGGCCGCCGATGGGCGTCGCCCTCAGCGTATACGTGGTTGGGGTAACCGTCTGCACTATCAGATTATAAAACTTGGTACTGCCGTCGAGCGGCGCCTGGGTGGGAAAAATTATCGGCGGCTGTGGCGCAGTGCCGGCAATTGCGCTTTCATAGGTATTGTTTTCCGTAAAGTGCCGCTCCATCGCCTGGGCCAGGCCGGCCAGTGCCGACTGCGCGTCGGCGCGCCTGGACTTGGCCACACTGCCCTGGTAAGACGGGTAGGCGATGGCGGCGAGAATACCGATCACCGCTACTACCACCAGCACTTCAATCAAGGAAAAACCGCGCCCCATATAAAATTTATTCAATGCTCAACCCTCTGTTTACGCTTATTGTTCTTTATGCCAAAACGTTCTCGTCGCGCGGTTTTCAATTTCAAAACCGCCTTTTTCCGTGCCGACGAACGTCGAGCCGCCGTCATTGGTAAAGATCAGCACTGGCTCGTCGACGATGGTTCCCGACAGCAGCTGTTTGGAGCGGTCCGCCTTGGTTAAATTGCCGCTGACATCAAAGTCGATCACCGGCGTCGCATCCGTCAGCTTGAGCACATACTCGCGCGAGGTGCCGGGCGTCGGCACGCAGTCGACCAGTGTGGCATTGGGTTCATAGGTGGTAAATATCACCGCGCCGCCGATAGTCAGCGGCGTCGACAGCACCTTTTCACCGCTGTTTTCCATGGTGATATACCAGCTCTGGGAACTCGCGCCCCTTACCGCGGCCGAAGCGGCAGTGCCGATGGTATTGGTGAGATCGGCCATACGGTCCTCGGTAATGGTGGTAAAACTGTTAAAGTCCAGTGCCGAATAGGGCGAGGTAACACGCAGCATATAGAACCTGTCCGTCACCTCTTTATCATTGGGCTTGGCCCGCCAGCCGGAGCCGATGGTCACCGCGACAAAGGTATTGGTGCCCTCTTTGCTCAGCGCGACATCGGGGGAGTGGTAGAAACGCCGCGCGGAGGCGACATTGGCATCGGCCGACGATGTGGCCAGATCAGCGATGACACCGCCCTTGATAAAGTTATCGCCGTAATACGTATCGATATTGGAAACCACGGCACCGTTGTCGATATCAAAGCGCCAGACCTGGCCGCCCATATCACCCACGTAGATTTGATCGGCCGTGCCCGATTGGTCGGTATCGGCAACAGCCACACTCGCCGGGATGCTGTACTTCATTGCCGGATAGTCATTGATATCCGCCTTCCACAGCAGCGTTCCTTTCTGGGCATCGACCATATAAATTGCCCGGCCGATATTGTCGACGGAGCGGGTTTTCGCCGCCCCCGCGGTGTCCGCATCCTGACTGTCATCGTAGCCGCCCGAGATAAACAGTACATGTTTGTCGACGGGCACAGGGCTGGCGACGGTACCGGCATTGACCCTCACTACCGTTTTGATCGGCCTTGCCCAGGACTGCCCCAGTTCCTCGAAACCGGTATCACCGCTTTTAAAATCCCACGCCACACTAGGCACTTCCGGATTGACGATATCGAGGGCGTAATAGCTGCTGCCACCGCGGCGCAGACCGAAAAAGAGATAGGCTTCATCGCCGTCACTAGCCTGAATGACACCGTTCGGCCCAACTGTCGCATCATTTGGATCGGGGTCCTTGTCGTGCGTCCAGAACGTCACCGGCCCGTCGACGCCGTAGATATGTTCACCGCTGTCGCCGTTATACTGCGGCTTTAAATTGCCCAGCAATTCCTCCGGCATGAAGGAGAACAGATCGGAGCCGTCCTCGGCATCGAAGGCGTGCAGAAAGCCCTCGTTGGTGCCGAAAAATATTTTCGCATCCGTATCGCTGTATGAGACCACCACCGGCCTGGAGTGCAGCGGATCGCCGACACCCTGGCGCATGCTATTGGTTGCGGCATCGTATCCCCGCGCCCACTGCAGGATAGCGGTGCGCTCGTCCTCGTCGTCAGAGGAAGAGGTATCGTCGACAACCCCGAGCGCGGCCTTGGTAATCAGCGAATTGCTCTCGTGCAGATTATTGACGGCGCTGGTCAGCAGCTCAATGTTACCCTGGCTTCTTAACCAGGTGTATACCTTGCGATTCGACGTGGCCACCTTCATGCCGACGCCGCCGGCTTCGACACTGTACTCGGTCGGCGTACCGACACTGCCGTCGAGCAGGTCTTTGGAAGCCTCTTTGAAAAAGCCGGTAGCCGGGTCGATAGCGGGGTTGTTGCTGGCATCGACGATCACATTGCGCTCGTCATTGACCACCGCCAGCTTGTATTTCTTGACATTACCCGGCCAGCGCCGGGTTTCTTCCGGACGAAAAACGGCAAAGTAGATTTCGTCCTTATGGTTCAGCCGGTTAAATTGGTTGATGGTGGCCACTGGTGCGGTAAACGTCGTGTTCGCATTGAGCACGGTGCTGGTTATATTGCTCAACACCGCGGTCAAATCGCTGGCACTCGCCGCCGTATGGTAGCCGCCGCCACCTGCCGAGGCGAGGTCTTCCAGCCAGCTGGTGGAGAAGTTAAAGCCGATGACATGGGTGGTAACGGTCTGCTCATCGGCCAGGGTAGCGTCATCCACCTGGTCCTGGGTGGCGAGATATCGGGTCAGATCAACGCCGCACCTGAGGTCGGTATCGCCGGCGGAGTCACAGTCATCCCGATCCATACCGATCATGTCCGCTATTTCGTCCGACACCCGGTTCCAGTTTGCCGCCCCGTCGGTCAACAGTACGATATGATTCGGCTGGCACTGGTTGGCAATCGGCGATTTGTAATTGAGCACATCCTGGTTGGTAGCCAGGGCACTGCCGCCGGCTTGCCAGCGGCGGTCTTCACAGGCTTCGGCATTGAGGTTGGTCAATGAGCAGCCGCTCGGCATTGTCGCCGTGGCGGTACCGGGCACCACCGAGTCGGGGTGGGAAATTCTGGCCTCGTTGGAGCTGTGGTGAATATCGCTGAAGACACCCCGCGTTCCCCGGGAAACGCCGTAAAAAACATGGTCGCCCCTGTAGTAAAGCGCCGCTTCATAGAGAGAGTCCACGATGGGCGTGTTGGTGCTGCCGACACGCATTTTTGCCAGCGCATCTATCAGTTCGGTTCTATGGGTATCCAGCTCAGAGACCGGATAGACCACTGCGGCCGAGCGGCGATTAAACCGCATCAAGCCGACATTGATCTCAGAGCCGAGATCAACGTCGTTGAGAAAGTCATAAAGCGCGCTTTTCATATGGAAGATTTTGGAATTACTGGTAGCCGCAGAACCGATCCCCAGATCACTGCGTACAGCATCAGTGGTGGGCAATGAAATCGAAGACAGGCTGGCATTGCCATCTTCCATGGAACCCGAGGTATCGAGAATGAACATAATGTTGGGCCGAATGCCCAGGTCTTGAATCGAGGTACTGTTAAAGTAGATATCGATATCATCGCCCCAGGACAGCGCCGACCAGACACTGAACGCTACAAACGGCCCGGCCAGCCTCACTTTGCCCGCCGCGGCGGCCATTGACTGCAATACTTTCATGGTAATTCCTCCGCCGCATCTCAACGCCGAATACAGGCTTTTCTGACAGGCTCTAGTTCCAAACATGTCTGCCACCCTGGTCATCGGTATAGGTTGAATCCGCGGCACCCTGCAGGTAGGCGCCCTGCACATGCTGGGCGCGGACACTGGAATTGCTCAGTGAAGCGCCGCCGGTAATCGAGTAATGGTACAGATTCAGACCCGCCGCACCCTGGCGCACGGTATCGGCGGCTTCGCCGGTGCGTGCGGTCTTCTCCTGGTATTCGCCCTGCAGCGACAAGGTCACACTCGGCTTGCTGTAAGTCACGTTCATCGATGTCGGTGTCACCGGATCGGGGCCGGCGGCAAAAACGTCATTGAGAAAGGCAATATCCTCGACACCTTCAGTAATGGCGCTCTCGGCCCCTTGGAAGGTGACAGTGTCGGCCTGGAAGTTTTGCGCCATTTTCTCTTCCAGCGTGGTCGTGCTCATACTGGACAGGCCAACGATGGTAATCACCAGAAGAATAATCAAGCTGATCGCCAGAACGGCACCCTGCTGTTGTTTAGCGTTAATCATTATGCTTGCCTCACGGTCGTTAACCTAA
The DNA here is from genome assembly GCA_028280195.1 of Exilibacterium sp. Taxonomy (GTDB): domain Bacteria; phylum Pseudomonadota; class Gammaproteobacteria; order Pseudomonadales; family Cellvibrionaceae; genus Exilibacterium. The sequence continues at coordinate 11,728 of JANQMH010000047.1, read as the reverse complement.
ATCGATAATGCAAAAATCACTGGCGCCGTTTATTGCGCAGAGCCACTGTGGCCGTAAAAACCTTGCGCAAAGACTGGTCGCCGGCGTGGGCGCCGACGCCGCTATTGGAGATCGTCGCGCCGGGCAGCGTGTAGGTGCGGGTGTCCGCTTCGGCCGCCACCTGTTCAAAGCTCTGCACCAGTATGCCGATCTTGACACTGAAGACTTCCGACATATCCAGCGAGGCATCGTCGGCGGTGACATAGCGCACCGCGCCGCCGGTGCCGCCGACCTGCTGGCCATACATAATCTGCAGCGATTCGACGCCCTCGAGCAGCTCTTCGGCAGGGTTGTCAAACTGCCTTACATAAAGCGCATAGACATCTTGCCCGGTATCGGAGTCGCGCCCAGTGTCGCCGACAAAATAGGTTCTGTTTTCAAACTTCATTACGCGCGCACCGGCGGTGTAGGCCGGTAGAAAGGTGGCGACGGTGTTATCGGAATCCGCATGAGCAATCCTGTCCGGATTACCGCCGGTTCCCGCCGTCACACCGGTGACTTCGAATAAATGCGCGCTTCTGCAGTTGGCAATCACGGCGTAGTCATCGTCCGCCAGCCCCATCGGATTGGCGTCTATTTCAATGTCGGTGCCAATGCTGTCACTCTCGAGTTCGCCGCTGGCGCTGCCGGCATACTGGACAAATATCACATCGCTACCGGGGCGGGCGGCTATGGCACTGCCGTTGGTGGTGTCCTGCACACTCTCCAGCACATCGCCGGCGATCAAGGCAGGGGTAAAGGCGCCGGTGCTGCCCACTTCAAAACCGCGCAGTTCCCCGCCGGCATAGTCGGCGCCGGTAAGTTCGGTTGCGATAATGGTGATATTGCCGGCGTCGTTGGGATCGGCGCAGCCCTGGTGACCGGCCATACGGATATCGTTGGTAATGGTTTCCAGGGCGAAGCGCCCGGTTTCCTGCACCCGCGACAATGACATTTCCACATTGGAAATGCGCTGGGTATTGGTAAAGACATTGATCAGCGCCGCCGACAGGAACAGCCCCAACCCGAGTGCCACCAGTATCTCGACGATCGTAAAGCCATTCTGTGTGTTTACTTCAACGGTTCTCATAGCTGCCTTCGCCTGTCAACAGTGCCGGATTCACAATTTCACCACAGTAGTAAACCCTCTATTCAGATTGGCCTGAACGGTATTGGCCGAGTCCCAGCCAACCTCCGACCACAGCACCGTAACGGTGAATTCATCGGTGGCCGCACTGTAGGTAACGCTACCGGTGGCAGCGGGGATCGGCGTGACACCCGGAGCGAATAAATTCGTCCATTCGATGATATCGTTAGCGGCCAGGTCGTCCGTACTGCAGCCGTTTGCAGAGGTGATGCAGGCTTTGAGCGCGGTGGCGCCGGTAACGACACCGGTATCGATGGCGTTATAGCGCCCGGCATCGACACCGGCAGGATTACTGCGCATGCGGTCGATGATATCCATCGCCATAAAATTGGCCTGTGAACGGTAGAGGGCGCCGCGGTTATTGCTGAGGCTCGACAACTGCATACTCAGCACACCCAGCACCCCGACCGCCATCACAAACGCCGAGACCAGCACCTCGATCAGACTGAAACCCTGCTGCTTGCTATAACCACTGTTCATGTCGTATCCGTCATTCAATGAGCGAACGTCTATGCGTATTCTCTATGGGCAGGTCACCGCGACCGTAGAACCACCAGAATTGTAGTCCACCGTACCGCTAGCGTCGGAGTCGCGCATATTTCTCAATTGCCCGAAGGCGGAAAACTCCACGCCTCTGGCCTTGCTCGCGCCGTATTCATTACAAACGATAAATACGCCGATATCGGCGCTAACGCCCTGTTCGATTCTGCCGTCGTTGGAAAACAAAACGCCGCCGCCATCAACGAAATTCACCGAGCGGATATCGACGCCGCCCTTGGTGGGCTCGCTGACGCGGAGAATCTCCTCGGCGCCGTCCCGGTCTCTGTTGCCGGCATTGCTGGCCGTGCCGGCGCCGTCATCGACAAATACGATCCAGCCGCCGTCCCAGTCGGTGCCGTTACAGCTGCTCTGGTCGGTGGAGGGGCACAGCGACACCGGCGCACTGCGCGTCACCGCTTCGGACCGGGCATAGGTCAGGTCGCCGATAAAGCGGTTGTATTCGGCGCTCATGCGGTTGCGGGTAATCATATTGGTCATACTGGGTACAGCCAGCGAGGCGACTATCGCGACGATAAACAGCCCCATCATCAGTTCCAGCAGCGTAAACCCTTGTTGTTTGTACAAATATTTCACCACCGTTGGTTGTTTTGGCCCTTGTTGTCGCGCCTGCCCGCTGCCCTTTGGCGACCGGGCACCGGGACCACGATATCTGCTTGAATCCTATATTCTGAGCCTACATGCCAGACCCGGCGACGGCCAGCTCACGGGGGACGGGTGGTATAAACCGACGATAAGTGGTGCTCCCCCCATGGCAGGGGCGATGCGGGCGCGGGGCCCGGGCAGTGGCAATCAGCCGGAGCGCAGCTCTTTGGGCAGGGAAAAGCTGATATTTTCCTCGCGCCCGGCCATTTCACTGGGGGCCTGAAAGCCGTGGGCCTGCAGGCGGCTGATCACTTCCTGCACAAGCACTTCCGGCGCCGACGCGCCGGCTGTGACACCGATCACATTGCGGCTGGTAATCCAGTCGCAATCGATATCCCCGGCGCCGTCGATCAGATAGGCCTCGGCACCGCAGCGCTGGGCCAGTTCGCGCAGGCGGTTGGAATTGGAACTGTTGGGCGAGCCCACGACCAGCACCAGATCGCACTCCAGCGCCAACTGCTTTACCGCATCCTGGCGGTTTTGTGTGGCGTAGCAGATATCGTCTTTGCGCGGGCCGCGGATGGCGGGGAATTTGCGCCGCAGCGCATCGATCACCCGGGCGGTATCATCCATCGACAGCGTGGTCTGGGTGACATAGGTCAGTCGCTGCGGGTCGCTGACCCGCAACTGGGCGACGTCTGCTTCATCTTCGATCAGGTAAATGGCACCGCCATTGCTGCGATCGTACTGCCCCATGGTGCCCTCCACTTCGGGGTGGCCGTGGTGGCCGATGAGCACGCACTCGATGCCCTCGCTGGAATACTTCATTACCTCCATATGCACCTTGGTAACCAGCGGGCAGGTGGCATCGAAGACCTTCAAGCCCCGCTGCCGGGCGTGCTCGCGCACCGCCTGGGACACGCCGTGGGCGCTGAACACGACAATGACATCATCGGGTACTTCATGCAGCTCATCGACAAAGACGGCACCGCGCTCGCGCAGTGAGTCGACCACAAACTTGTTGTGCACCACCTCGTGACGCACGTAGATAGGCGCCCCGAAAACATCCAGCGCCCGGTTGACAATATCTATCGCACGGTCGACACCGGCGCAAAAGCCACGCGGGTTGGCCAGCTTTATCTGCATCGCTCTACTCCGCCGAGGCGGGCGCGGAGGTGCCCACCTCGATAATTTCCACATCAAAAATCACGTCGCGGCCCGCCAGCGGGTGGTTGAAGTCCACCGTCACCTCGGTGTCGTCAAAGGCCTTGACAACCCCCGGGCGCTCGGCGTTCTGGGCATCGGCAAACACCACCATCAGACCTTCGACCAGTTCCAGGCCGGCATCGAACTGCTGCCGGGCCAGGGTCTGCACATTGTTGGGGTTGGGCTGGCCGAAGCCCTGCTCCGGCTTTATCACAAAGCTGTCCCTGGCACCGGCTGCCAGGCCGAAAAGCATTTGCTCAAAACCCGGCAGCAAATTGCCGTCACCCACCACAAAGGTAGCCGGACTGCGGTCGAAGGTGGAGTCCACCACCGAGCCATCTTCGAGTTTGATGGCAAAATGCAAGGTCACCTGTTTGCCGGGTCCGACGCTGTGCGCCCCCGTATCTGCATCAGTCATGTTCACGCTTGAAAAACAACATATCGATAATCAACATAAAGGCCCCGGTAGAGATCGCCATATCGGCAATATTGAAGGCCGGGAAGTAATACTGCTTGTAGTGGAACACGATAAAGTCGACGACATAGCCCAGGGTGATACGGTCGTAAAGATTACCCAGCGCGCCGCCCAGCACCAGCGCCAGCGCCAGCGCCTCCCAGCGCTGCGAAACCGGCAGGCGCGCTATCCAGACAATGATGGCGGCGCTGACGCCGGTGGCGATAATGCTGAAAAACCAGCGCTGCCAGCCGCCGGCCTCGCTGAGAAAACTGAACGCGGCACCGGTATTGTGCAACAGCGTGAAATTGAAGAACGAGGTAAACGGATATGGCTGGCCAAATACAAAATTGCCCGATATCCAGCTCTTGCTCCACTGGTCCAGGACAATAATCACCAGTGCAATGGCATACCACATCAGGGTGTGACGACCGATCACATTCATCAAGTTCGCTATATCCTCTATCTAAACCAAATACTTTCACGGTTGGAGCCCAGCACGGTCAGCCCGATTGGGGTCCACGATTGGGGTGGCACCCCACTCCGTGCCAATCCAGCCGTACCAAGTCAACGCCGTTAGGCATACAGGCGCAGTTCGCCCTTGCCCACCACATTTTCCACACAGCGGCCGCACAGTTGCGGGTGCGCGGTGTAGGCCCCGACATCACTGCGGTGGTGCCAGCAGCGCGCACATTTGGGCTCGGCAGATTTCACCACCTGCACCCGCAGCCCCTCGATATCGGTCTGCTCGCCGGCGCTGGAGCTGTCGAGTTCAGCTACCGTTGCCCGCGATGTTATCAGTACAAACCGCAGTTCGTCCCCCAGCGCCTGCAGATGCTGGCGCAATTGCGTATCGGCAAACAGTGTCACTTCGGCCTCCAGGTTTTTGCCCAACTGCCCGAGGTTGCGCTGATTTTCCATTGCCTTGTTAACGGCCGACTTGACCTCCGCAATGACCTGCCAGTAGTCCCGCCCCATGGTCTGCTGCTGCGGCAGCTGCGCAAGCGGATACCACTCGGCGGCAAATACCGGCCCGGCGCGCCGGCCCGGAATCTCGCGCCAGATCTCATCGGCGGTAAAGCTCAGAATCGGCGCGATCCAGCGCGCAAAGGCTTCTACGATATGGTAGAGGGCGGTCTGCGCCGAGCGCCGCGCCAGGCTGTCGGCCCGGGTGGTGTACTGGCGGTCTTTGATAATATCCAGGTAAAAGCCGCCCATATCAACCACGCAAAAATTGTGTAGTTTCTGGTACACCTGATGCAGTTGATAGCCGTCATAGGCGGCGCGAATCTCGGCCTGCAGCTGCGCCGCGCGATCCACCGCCCAGCGGTCCAGCGCCAGCATATCCTCTGCCGCTACCAGGTTGGCGGCCGGGTCGAAGCCGCTCAGATTGGCGAGCAGAAAGCGCGCAGTATTGCGCATGCGCCGGTAGGAATCGGCGGTGCGGCTGAGTATTTCGTCGGACAGGCTCATCTCCGCACTGAAATCCGTGGCCGCCACCCACAGCCGCAGCACATCCGCGCCCAGTTCATTGATGACGTTTTGCGGTGCGATTACGTTGCCCAGCGACTTCGACATCTTGCGCCCCTCGGCATCGATGGTAAAACCGTGGGTCAGCACCGTTTTATACGGCGCGCAGCCGTTGATCGCCACCGCTGTCTTCAACGACGACTGAAACCAGCCGCGATGCTGGTCGGAGCCCTCCAGATACAGATCGGCCGGATAGTGCAGTGCATCGTGCTGCTGCAGCACTGCGTAGTGGGTGACGCCGGAATCAAACCACACGTCCAGCGTATCGCTGACCTTGGTATAGTGCTCGGCATCATCGCCGAGCAGCTCCGCCGCATCCAGCTCAAACCAGGCGTCGATGCCGTGCTGCTCGATGCGCTCGGCGACCCGCTCGATCAGCGCGCTGGTCTGCGGGTGCAGCTCCTGGGTCTGCTTGTTGATAAACAGGGTGATCGGCACCCCCCAGGTGCGCTGGCGGGAGATACACCAGTCGGGGCTGGAGTCGAGCATGCTGTCCATGCGCGCCCGCCCCCAGTCGGGTATCCAGTCGACACCGTCGAGGGTGGCTTTGACCTGCGACAGCAGATCTTGCTGCGTCATGCTGATAAACCACTGCGGTGTGGCCCGGAAGATCAGCGGCGTTTTGGTGCGCCAGCAGTGGGGGTAGCTGTGCTGGAACTTCTCCTGATGCAGCAGTGCGCCGCGCGCGGCCAGCACCTGCAGCACATGCTCATCCACTTTGTAGACATGTTCACCGGCAAACAGCTCCACATCGGCGCGGAAGAGGCCGTTGTCATCGATGTAATTGAGCGTGCCGATGCCGTAGCGGCTGCCGACATTGAAGTCGTCGACACCGTGATCCGGCGCCGTGTGCACGGCGCCGGTACCGGCTTCGGTGGTGACGTGGTCGCCGAGTATCACCGGCACCTGGCGCTGGTAAAAGGGATGCTGCAGCTGCAGGTGCTCCAGGGCGCGGCCGCGCACCCGGCCCACCACCCGCGCCGCCTCGATACCGGCGCGAGCCATCACGCTGGCATACAGCGCCTCGGCCATCAGCAGGCGCTCTTCGCCGGCCTGCACCACCACATAGTCGAGTTCGCCATTGAGGCTGACCGCCTGGTTCGACGGCAGGGTCCAGGGGGTGGTGGTCCAGATCAGCACCGAGATCGGGCCGCCGCCGCCCAGGTCGGGTACCAGTCCAGCCAGCGCCCCCTGATCCACCAGGGCAAAGCGCACATCGATGGAAAACGAGGTTTTCTCCTGGTATTCCACTTCGGCTTCGGCCAGCGCCGAGCCGCCCACCACGCTCCAGTACACCGGTTTGAAACCGCGGTGCAGGTGGCCGTTGTCGATGATCCTGCCGAGCGCACGCACGATATCGGCCTCAAACCGATAATTCATGGTCAGATAAGGGTTGTCCCATTCGCCAAAAATACCCAGGCGGATAAAACCCTTTTTCTGCGCCTCCACCTGCCTGCTGGCATAGTCGCGACAGCGCTGCCGGAAAGTCTTGAAATCCACCTTGCTGCCGGCCTTGCCGGCTTTCTTTTCCACCTGGTGCTCGATGGGCAGGCCGTGACAGTCCCAGCCGGGAATATACGGGGCATCGAAGCCGCTGAGGGTTTTCGACTTGACGATCACGTCCTTGAGTATCTTATTGAGCGCGTGGCCGAGGTGGATCTCACCGTTGGCATAGGGCGGACCGTCGTGGAGAATGAACTTCTCGCGCCCCGCCCGCGCGGCGCGGATCTGCGCATAGATATCCTGCTGCTGCCAGTTTTTCAGCATGCCCGGCTCGCGCTGGGCCAGGTTGGCCTTCATGGCGAAAGCGGTTTTCGGGAGGTTTAAAGTCGACTTGTAATCTGTCATCTCGGCTCGGCTTTGGTTCAGGTAAATTCGTCTTGCGCTGCTGTTATTGCGGGGTCGTTGTACAACACCTCAGTACAACACCTCAGGTAAAAAAGGCTTTTGCCGCCTCGATATCGCGGTGAATCTGTTGTTTGAGCAAATCCACCGAGGCGAAGCGCTGCTCGTCGCGCAATTTATGCCGGAAAACCACCTCGATCGGCTGACCGTATAAATTTTCACCAAAATCCAACAAATGCGTCTCGAGCAGCGCCCGGTTATCGCCGCCCACTGTCGGCCGCACCCCGACATTGGCCACCCCGCGGTGGCGGCTGCAACGGCGGCGCAGGGCGACTTCCACCGCGTAGACCCCGTGCAGCGGTGAGCGATGGCGGCGCAGCAACACATTGGCGGTCGGCACCCCCAACTGGCGCCCCAACTGCTGGCCGTAGACCACCCGCCCGGTCATGCGATAGGGCTTGCCCAACAGGCGCTCGGCGGCGTCAAAGTCGGCCCCGGCGAGGACGCCGCGAATACGGGTGCTGCTGACCCGTTCGCCGTCGATGCGGTGAGTGCCCGTGTCCGCCACCTCGAAGCCGTGCCGTCCCCCGGCGCGCCTGAGCATTGCCAACCCGCCGCTGCGGTCGCGGCCGAAATGGAAGTCGTCCCCCACTACCATATAACAGGGCTGCAGGCCGCGGATGACGATGCGCTCGACAAACTCACTGCCACTGAGCCGGCGCAGGCGCTCGTCAAAGTACAGGCAAAACACCCGGTCGATGCCGGCGTCGAACAAGGCCTCGGCCTTCTCGCGAAAACTCATCAGCCGCGCCGGTGCCTGCTGGCGGCGAAAGTATTCCCCCGGCTGCGGCTCGAACACGATGGCCATCGCCGGCCGGCCCAGTTCCCGGGCCCTGTCGGCGACCTGCCTGAGAATCACCTGATGGCCCAGGTGCACACCATCAAAAGAGCCAATCGTGGCGGCACAGCCTCTGTGACGCGGCTGCAGGTTGTGCAGGCCACGGATGATCTCGCGCTGGGGTGGCATCACGGTCTTACCCAATACAGACCCGGGGAGCCGATAGGGTTGTCGGCGGGCTCCCCCGGTAACTCTCAGATGACTCTTTCAGATAACTCTCTCAGATTCACTCTTTCAGACTAAAGCTGCCCGGCAGCATTCAGGCGAGCAAAGGCCGAAGTATACCCCAGCTTGATCGGGCAAGCCTACCTAAAAGCCCGGCAAAAACCACGGAACAGACTGAAAATTAAGGTAAAATCCCCGATCTCAGCCGCCTTAACTGCAGGAGTGCCCCAGTGAATACCGATATCCATGCCCCGCTGCGAGACGATGTTCGCCGCCTGGGCGAAATTCTTGGCGACAATATTCGCGATCAGATGGGCGAAGCCATCTATGACAAGGTTGAAACCATCCGCTCGCTGGCCAAGTCCGGACGCCGCAGCGGCGACTGGCAGCCACTGTTGGCGATCATGAACAGCCTGCAGGAAGCGGAGCTGGTGCCGGTGGCCCGCGCCTTCGCACACTTTCTCAACTACGCCAATATCGCCGAACAGCACCACCGCGTGCGGCGCCGGCGCGCCTATGAGATGGACGAGGCAGCGGCGCCCCAGCCGGGCACACTGGCGGAGCTGATGCCGCGGCTGATCGCGGCGGGTGTCGCCCCCGATCAAATCCACAAAACCCTGCTCGACATGCGCATCGAGCTGGTGCTGACGGCCCATCCGACCGAGATTACCCGCCGCACCCTGCTGCGCAAACACAACGATATCGACGAGCTGCTGGAAAGCCTCGACCGCCCGGACCTGACCCCCGGGGAGCGGCAGACACTGTTGAACCAGCTGCGCCGCCGCATTGTGGCGAGCTGGCGCACTGACGAGATCCGCCGTCACAAGCCCACGCCGGTGGACGAGGCCAAATGGGGCTTCGGCACTGTCGAGCGCACCCTCTGGGGGGCGCTGCCGAAATGCCTGCGCCTGCTCGACGGCCAGCTGCAAAAGCACAGCGGCCGGCGCCTGCCCCTGGATGCAGCGCCGATTCGCATCGCCTCGTGGATGGGCGGCGACCGCGACGGCAACCCCAATGTCACCGCCAAAGTGACCCGCGAGGTACTGCTGCTGGCGCGCTGGGAAGCGGCGGACCTGCTGTTTCGGGATATTCACGAGCTGCGCGAGGACCTGTCGTTCGGCGAGTGTAACGCCGCCCTGCGCGAGCGGGTCGGCGATCACCCGGAACCCTACCGGCAACTGTTGCGCGAGGTCAGGCAGTGCCTGGGCAATACCCGCGAATGGGCCGAAGTAAAGCTCAGCGGCGGCAACCGCTATAACAAGCCGATTTACCTGGAGGACGAGCAGCTGCTGGAGCCGCTGCAGCTGATTTACCAGTCGCTGCAGGACTGCGGTATGGGCTTTGTGGCCGAGGGGATGCTGACCGATATCATACGCCGCATCGCCTGCTTTGGCCTGACACTGGTCAAACTGGACATCCGCCAGGAGTCGAGCCGCCACGCCCGGGCCATCAACGAAGTCACCGAATACCTGGGGCTGGGCAGCTACCTCGACTGGAGCGAAGCGGATAAACAGACTTTTCTGCTGGGCGAACTCGCCAGTCGCCGGCCTTTGATCCCGGCCGACATGCCGGCCTCGGACGACACCCGCGAAGTCCTGGACACCTTTGCCGAACTGGCCCGCCAGCCCGCCGCCGCCCTCGGCGCCTATATTATTTCCATGGCCACCCACCCCTCAGATGTACTGGCGGTGCGGCTGCTGCAGCAGGAGTCCGGCTGCCGGCCCGCCCAGCGCATCGTGCCCTTATTCGAAACACTCAGCGACCTCAACGGCGCCGCGGCGGCCATAGACCGGCTGCTGTCGGTGGACTGGTACAAAGCGGATATCAACGGCCGCCAGGAGGTGATGATCGGTTATTCCGACTCGGCCAAGGACGCCGGTTTTTTCGCCGCCTCCTGGGCCCAGTACCGCGCCCAGGAAGCGCTGACCCGGGTCTGCAACAGCCACGGCGTGCATCTGACACTGTTCCACGGCCGCGGCGGCTCGGCCAGCCGCGGCGGCGGCCCGAGCCAGGCGGCGCTGCTGTCGCAGCCGCCGGGCACCATTAACGGGGCGGTGCGCGTTACCGAGCAGGGCGAGGTCATCCAGTTCAAGTTCGGGGTCATGGGGATCGCCCTGCGCAATCTGGAACTCTATGCCAGTGCCGTGCTCGAGGCGACGCTGCTGCCGCCGCCGGCGCCGAAGGCGCAGTGGCGCGAATTGATGCAGACGCTGGCCGATAACTCGGTACGGGAATACCGCCGCATCGTCCACGACGATCCGCGTTTCGTGCCCTACTTCCGCAGCGTCACGCCGGAGCTGGAACTGCAGCGCCTGTCGCTGGGCAGCCGCCCGGCCAAGCGCCGCCCCAGCGGCGGGGTGGAGAGCCTGCGGGCAATTCCCTGGGTATTTGCCTGGACGCAGATGCGCATGATGCTGCCGGCCTGGCTGGGCACCGGCAAGGCGCTGGCGGATCAGCTCGAGGCGGGCAATCTGGCGACGATCCAGGAGATGGCAAACGGCTGGGCGTTTTTCCGCATGCTGCTGGGCATGCAGGAAATGGTACTGGCCAAGGCAGATATCAATATCGCCGCCTACTATGAAGAGCGCCTGCTCGAGGACGCCTCACTGCAAAGCCTGGGCATGGAGCTGCGCCGGGGCATGAGCCAGGCGATCGAGACCCTGAAGACAATTACCGGCGAGGAGTTACTGCACAATGTACCGATATTGCGGCGCTCCATCGATGTGCGCAACCCCTATGTCGATCCCCTGCATATTACCCAGGTGGAATTGATGCGGCGCTTGCGCAAACTCGAGCCCAGTGAAGCGCCGGTGCTCGAGCTGGCTTTGATGGTTTCTATTGCCGGTATTGCGGCGGGGTTGCGGAATACCGGGTGAGTTTTGGTTACGTGAATTTTTGGTTATGTGCTAACCGATCCGGCCCTTGACCGGTCCAGGGGCCTAGCGCCATAGTTCTATCGACTTTGATAGGGACTCTCGTTAAGGAACTGAAGGTAGGTCCACATTTCCGAAAGGCTTTTAGCAACTCTCGAACCTTAAAACCGCACAAAACCTAATCACTGCGGCTCTATCGGTATTCGTTAAGAATACTGTAGGTAGATTTAGGTAAGGACCTACCACCGCAGTACTGCCAAAAAAAATTTAAGAACACCGGTGGTAGGCTCATCTCTCCGCAAGGCTTTCAGAAACTCTCGACGGCAGGGATGCCGGCGAGAAGCCTACAGGGGTGGAGCGGACAAAGGCGAAGCACCGCTTCGCCCCGCGCAACGACCGAAATCTGTGATTTCGGGCCGGGCCCGCTTGCGGGGATTTACGGTGTGTTT
>JANQMH010000116.1 GCA_028280195.1 Exilibacterium sp. | reverse complement strand
GTTGCCGCGCCAGCTGGTGCAGGTGCTGCAGCAGCGACTGGCGCAAAAAGGCCTCGATGCCGGTCCGGCCGACGGTATTCTCGGGCCGGCAACCCGGGAGGCAATTCGCCTGTTTCAATATCACCGGGGCATGATCGCCGATGGCTACCCGAGCCAGCCGGTCTTGCGCGCGCTGGACTTGCCGGTAGAGTGATGTTCAGGCTATCGCCCCAATCGGCAATTATTAAAATCACATATCCTTATATTTCACCGCAACACCGTCCAGTACGAGTGTCATGTAACGGTCCTTCTCAGGAGGCTCGTACTCTACGGAATCCAAGGTCGAGGCCAGCTCTATCAGCGACTCGGCCACGGAACCGGATTCTCTTTCCGTATCCGATGTTTTCAAATTGATAACCGCATCGGCCCCCATGGACTTGGCTCTCGCTTTCAGCTCTTCCAATAGCTCAGGTGTTTTAGAGTACTTCCTGCCGACAACCCGAATATAAGCAATCTGCTCATACTTGTAGTCGCCGTTGTACTCACCAAAATATATTTCGACATCACTGGTCGGAAGATGGCTATTACCAATGGGGGTTACTTCCGAATAAATCGTGTTTCCATAAGTGCACCCCAACAGCCAGAGTGACAAAAAGATCAGCGAGGCTGCTTTTTTCCACTGCATGGTCATCTCTCCGATTCAGGGCCGCGTTAACCAACGGATGGGGTCAAAGCCTTTCTCCGGGATGGCGGGAAGAAAGGCAGGCGAAGCCTCAGTATAGTGCGGGCAAAAGATTTGACAATCCTAAAACACACCGCCTGCAGGCCGTATTTGCGGCGGATCGCGCCGGGGAAAGCGATTTCAGCGCCAATTCCACCTGCCGGATCGGCACGCGCTTAGCTGCGCGCAGCTACGACTCCTCAGCCTTCGCTTCGAGCCATAATGCCTCCATAGCTGCTGCAGACAAGTTCTCCAATGGCTGACCCCGCTGCCGCGCCGTTTGCTCCATATAGCGGAATCGCCGCTCAAATTTACTGTTCCCTGCCCGCAGCACCGCCTCCGGGTCCAGCTTGAGATGACGACTCAAATTAACGGCGGCAAACAGTAAATCTCCCAGTTCATCTGCCGCCGCCGTTTTATCCTCAGCAGCCAGCGCGGCTTTGACCTCGGTCAGTTCCTCTTCAATCTTTTCCACAACCCCGGCGATATGCGGCCAGTCAAAACCCGCATTGGCAGCGCGCTTCTGCAGCTTGGCCGCACGACTCAACGCCGGCAGTGTCAGCGGCACATCATCCAGAATACCGGCCTTGCCTTTTGCCGCACGCTCCTGCGATTTCAGCTGTTCCCAGTTGGCCTTGATCGCCTCTTCGTCACGCGCCGCCCGGGTTTCAATACGACTTTCGAGACTGCCATCGGGAAACACATGGGGATGGCGCCGCACCAGCTTGTCCACCAGTTCCGAAACAATGCCCTTGAAGGAAAAGTGGCCGTCCTCCTGCCCCAACTGGCTGTAAAACACCACCTGGAATAAAAGGTCACCCAGTTCTTCCTGCAAATGTCCGTAATCCGCCTTTTCGATCGCATCCACCACCTCATAGGCTTCTTCCAATGTGGAAGGCGTAATCGAGCGGTAATCCTGCTGCAAATCCCAGGGACAACCGGTATCCGGTTCGCGCAGGCGCGCCATCAGATACAACAGATCTTCCAAGCCATACTTTTCCAATTTCAACCCCGTTCTATCCGCTGGCGAGTGGCAACTGAAATCAATGCTTGCGCCGCGCCGAAGCCACGTTCGGCAATTGATTGAGGCGCGCCAGAATACGGCTGAGTTCGTTGAAACTGCGAATTTCCAGCGTCACAGACATATCCACAGTATTCTTGCGCTTATCCGACAGCGTCTGCATGGAGCTGATATTGATACGGGCATGGTCCAGCATTGCGGTAATGTCTTTCAGTAAGCCATGGCGATCGAAAGCCTCGATAATCACCTCTACCGAGTAGACACTCTGCGGTGCCTCGCCCCAATCCACCTGAATGATACGCTCGGGTTCATCGGCCTGCAGGCGCAATACATTGCTGCAGTCCTGGCGATGGATGGAGACGCCCTTGCCGAGGGTAATATAGCCGACAATGGCATCGCCCGGCACCGGGTCGCAGCAGCGCGCGATATGGGTCAGCAGATTACCGACACCGTCGATGTAAATATCGGCGTTGTCTTTCTGGTCCGAGGCACGCCCGGTCAGTGGGATCGCCGGCTCGCCGGTCTGGTCGCCGTAGAGCATTTTCTGTGCTGCGCTCAGTACCTGGCCGACGCCGAGGTCGCTGGCCCCTACCGCCGCATACAGATCGTCGAGGCTGTTCAGGTTGAGTTTTCTCGCCAGGCTTTCAAACTCCAGGTTCTCCACCGCCAGTCGCCGGAACTCGCGGTCGAGAATGGCGCGCCCATCGGCGATGTTCTGGTCGCGCGCCTGCAGTTTAAACCACTGCTGCACCTTGGCCCGGGCCCTGGAGGTGGTCAGGTAACCGAGACCGGGCGACAGCCAGTCGCGGCTCGGCGCCTCGCGCTTGCCGGTGAGAATCTCCACCTGATTGGCGGTTTTCAGCGTGTGGTTGAGCGGCACGATGCGGCCGTTGACCTTGGCGCCGCGGCAGCGGTTGCCGACATCGGTGTGAATGCGATAGGCAAAATCCAGCGGCGTGGCGCCCTGGGGCAGGTCGATAACGTGTCCCTCCGGCGTAAAGACATAGATCCTGTCCTGCTCCACCCCGCCGACCAGATCGTCCTGCAGCGGGTTGCCGCCCACCTCATCGTGCCACTCGAGCACTTGCCGCAGCCAGGCTATTTTCTGCTCGTAGCTGTTTTCCGTGCCCTCGTCATCGGCCCCTTTGTAACGCCAGTGGGCGCAGACCCCGAATTCGGCGTCGGCGTGCATATTATGGGTGCGGATCTGAATTTCCAGCACCTTGCGCTGTGGCCCGATCACCGCGGTATGCAGCGAGCGATAGCCGTTCTCCTTGGGCGAGGCGATATAGTCGTCAAATTCATTGGGAATATTGCGCCACAGGCTGTGCACAATCCCCAGCACCGAATAGCAATCGCGTACGGTGGACACCAGTATGCGCACCGCGCGAATATCGTATACCTGGGAAAAGCCGATGTCCTTGCGCCGCATTTTGCGCCAGATACTGTAGATATGTTTGGCCCGCCCGCTGATCTGGCCGTCGATGGCCGCCCTGCCCAGCGCCTGTTGCAGCGTTTCGATCACGCCGTCGATATACTGCTGGCGGTCGAGGCGGCGCTCGTCCAGCAGCCGGGCGATATGCATGTAATCGTCGGGCTCCAGATAGCGGAAGGACAAGTCCTCCAGCTCCCATTTGATATGCCCGATACCCAGGCGGTGGGCCAGGGGCGCGTACACTTCCGCCACTTCTCTGGCCACGTGGCGGCGCTTGGCTTCGGCGGCGACCTTGACTGCGCGAATGGCGCAGGTGCGCTCGGCCAGCTTGATCAGCGCCACCCGCACGTCGTCCACCATGGCGACCAGCATCTTGCGCACATTGTCGGTCTGATCCTGGTATTTCTTGCCGAACACATTCTGGTCGGAGTCGTTGCGCAGCATGCTGATCGCCGCCATCCGCAGTACCCCCTCCACCAGGTCGGCGACGGTCTCCCCCAGTTCGTCGTTGACACGCGACAGCGGCAGCTTTCCCTCGCGTACGGCGCGGTAGACGATGGCGGCCAGCAGGGACTCGAGGTCGAGCCGCAGATCGGCCAGAATCTCGGTCATCTCCAGGCCGGTGCGAAAGCAGCTGTTATCCTGGGCCCAGGCATTTTCGCCGTCGTCGGCCCGGCGCTCGGCATCCAGGCTCAGCCCGCAGGCACTGCCCAGCGCCGCGGCATCCCCCGATGCCAGACCGGCCATATCGATGATGCGCCGGATCCAGGCGCCGGTATCGACATTGCCATCTGCCGTGGTCGGATGATCTTGTCTGACTTTAACCATAAATTCCGCGTTGTTTATTATGACTCCACACGGTCGGCCAGTCAGTACGACGTCTGAGCCGATACTCAAAAATAGACCTGACAGCCCGGCTGCGCCAGCCGCCGGCAGCCCCGGCCTAGCCGAAAACCCCGGAAGACAGGTAGCGGTCCCCCCGGTCACAGATAATGGCGACGATCACGGCATTTTCCAGTTCCCTGCTCATGCGCAGGGCACCGGCCACGGTGCCGCCGGAGGAGGGCCCGGCAAAAATACCCTCTGTTCGCGCCAGTTCGCGCATGGTTTCCTCTGCCTCGGCCTGGGGCATATTGATCACGTGATCAACCCGCGAGGCATCGAAAATCGACGGCAGGTAGGCCTCCGGCCAGCGGCGGATACCGGGGATCGAGGCGCCCTCTTCCGGCTGCAGGCCGATGATCTGGATATCCGGATTGCGTTCCTTGAAGTAGGCCGAACAGCCCATGATGGTGCCGGTGGTGCCCATGGAGCTGACGAAGTGGGTGATATTGCCGCCGGTCTGCCGCCATAACTCCGGGCCGGTGGTTTCATAGTGGGCGCGCGGATTGTCGGCATTGCCAAACTGGTCCAGCACCTTGCCTTTGCCTTCACGCGCCATCGCCTCGGCCAGATCGCGCGCGCCCTCCATGCTCTCCTCCTGGCTGACCGAGATCAGTCGGGCGCCGTAGGCGGCCATCGCCGCTTTGCGCTCGTCGGTCATATTGTCGGGCATGATCAGGATCATGCGGTAACCCTTGATCGCCGCCGCCATTGCCAGGGCAATACCGGTATTGCCGCTGGTGGCTTCGATCAGCGTGTCTCCGGGTTTGATTTCCCCGCGCTGCTCGGCGCGATTGATCATTGACAGCGCCGGCCGGTCCTTTACCGAGCCGGCCGGATTGTTACCTTCGAGTTTGACCAGCACGGTATTACTGGTGTTTCCGGGCAAGCGCTGCAGTCGCACCAGCGGTGTATTGCCAATACAGGCCTCTATCGTCGGGTACTCCATAAACAGCCCTATCAGTTATTCGGTTGACTATCTGTCTCTATCTCTGTCTCTGTCTCTGTCTATGCGGTTAACTTGTCCATTCGGGGCTGCTGACTGTATGTCCGCGACCACTGACTATATGATGTCCGGGGCCAGTTGCACCGCTCATCGTTAACCCGCAAACCCGCTATTCTACCGCTGAATATGGTAGGGTGAAAATCGTTGTTCGAGCGCATACTCTATCAGCTTGTTCTATGGCTATAACCGCGCTCTATAACTGCGCCGACAAGGCAGTTATAACAGTACTGATCAAAACATTGACAGTGATATTTGCGACCGGTTTTACAACAATGTTTACGGCAACAATGTTTACGGCAACAATGCTTACAGCAACGTCTACGGCAAAACTTACACTGAGCTATCTGCAAACGTCTGCCCCGGCGAACGGATCGGCAGTCACCGCGGCGGGTGCACAGGATGTCTGCTAGGACGATGGCAAACCGGATACTGCTCTCGACAATGGCGCCGGGCCTTATCGCTGCACTGCTACTGGGCGGCGGCCTCACCAGCCTCTACCTGTATCAGCTCAATACCCTGCTGCAGGACAGGGCCTCTCTGGCCGGCAGGCAGCTGAGCCAGCTGCTTGCCCCTGCTGTCGAACAGCACAAAAATACCTTACTGCGGCAACAGCTCGACGCCGCGCTCGAGCAGGCGGATATTCGCGCGGTCGAGGTTTTCGACCGCAACGGCAGGACATTAGTTCAGGCCGGCCCGCAAATCCCACTGCCGCCGCAGGCGCGCGCGCAGCCGGCCGCCTATGCCGGCCGCGGCCTCAGCTCTGCCGCCGGCCTCTACCATATCAGCCCGGTTGCCAGCGGTGCCGCGCCGCCGGCGGCCTGGCTGGCGGTGGAAATCTCCAGCAGCGGTTTTACCCTGATGGCATACCGCGGCATTGTGCTGGCGCTGGTGTGCACGCTGATTGTGCTGCTCGCCGCTGTGCTGGTGGCGCGGCGCCTCGTGCGCCGCTTCGTGATGCCGCTGGAGCGGCTCGGGCAGGCGATCAAACGCCTCAGTGAAGGCGATATGCAGGCGCGGATCGAGGCGGCCGAGGCCGGACAGTGCAGCGAGCTGGCCGCGGATGTGAATAAAATGGCGGTGACGCTGGCACAGTCGCAGCGGCAACTGCAGCGCGACATCGATCAGTCCACCGACGATCTGCGCCAGACACTGGAAACCGTCGAGATACAGAATATCGAACTCGACCTGGCCCGCAAGCAGGCACTGCAGGCAAGTCGCATCAAGTCGGCCTTTCTCGCCAATACCAGCCATGAGATCCGCACGCCGCTAAACGTTATCATCGGCTTTAGCAACCTGCTGCTGAAGTCCGGCTTGAACGGCCGGCAGCGCGAATACGCGCGCACCATCGAAAACGCCTCCCAGGGCCTGCTGGCTGTTATCAGCGATATCCTCGACTTCTCCCGTATTGAAGCCGGCAAACTGGAACTCGACCATATACCGCTGCAGCTGCCTCAGGTGATCGATCAGGCGCTGCAGATCCTGGCGCCGGCGGCCTGCAAAAAACAACTGCAGCTGGTGTCGCTGATCGACCGCAACGCGCCGTTGCAGCTGCTCGGCGACCCGCTGCGACTCAAGCAGATCCTCACCAACCTGATCAGCAATGCGATCAAATTCTCCAGCGCCGGCAATATCGTCGTGCGGGCCGGCGAACAGGCGCGTTGCGGCGACTGTGTCACTCTGAAATTCAGTGTTTCCGACAGCGGTGTCGGGCTTTCCAAAGCCCAGCAGAGCCAACTGTTTGACGCTTTTTCCCGGGCCGATGTCTGCAACCGGGGCGCCCAGGGCGGCACCGGTCTGGGCCTGGCGGTCTCCAGGGGGCTGGCAGAGCGCATGGGCGGCGATATCGGCGTCAGCAGTGAGCCCGGCGAGGGGGCGACATTCTGGTTTACGGCGCAGCTGCAGATCGACCGCGCAGCAGCGGCGGATATCGATGCCGATGCGCTGCAAAATCGCCGCGTCGCCATATTTGAAAGCAATGCCATGGTACAGCTGCAACTGAGCCACTACCTGGAGAGCTGGCAGGTCAGAGCGCTGCAGATCGACCGCTTTGACGATATCCTGGTGCAAATTCGCCGGCAAAACAGCGGCCCGGACCCGGTCGAGGTGCTGCTGCTGGACGCCGACAGCGACGCAATGCCGGCGGTGGAAACGCTGCGCGGCCTGGTCGCCCAGCTCGAGCGGCACTTTAACTGCCAGACGCTGGTGCTGGCGCAGCCGACTCACCAGCCGCAACTGGCGCAGGCATTACAGCACACCGGTGCGCGCTTTAGCGGCAAGCCTCTGGGTCAGAATGACCTCTACCGCAACCTGGCTGCGCAGTTGGGTGTCGAGATCGAGGTCGCGGCAAACCCCGCAGCGGCGGCCATCGACCTGCCGCGCGGAGGCACAGCGCCGCGGGTACTGGTAGTGGACGACAACCCGGCCAATCTGCAACTGGTCGGCGAGATGCTGGCGGACCTGCAGGTGGAGACCAGGCTTGCCGCCAGCGGCAGCGAGGCCATCGAGCACTGCACGACACAGCGCTTCGATTTGATTTTCATGGATATTCAAATGCCCGGGATGGACGGTCTGGAAACCTCCCGGCGCCTGCGCCGCGCCGAGGCCGGCGGACACACGCCGATTGTCGCCCTTACCGCTCACGCGCTGGACCAGCAGCGCTCGCAACTGCTGCTGTCGGGCCTCGACGATTACCTCAGTAAACCGGCAACCGAGGCGCAACTGGCGCAGATGATCGAGCGCTGGGTAACGGCGCCCGGCCGGGCCCGAAGCGACCATCTCCAGCCACTGCTGCGGCGGCCACTCGTCGACATTGACGAGAGCCTGCGGCTCAGCAATGGCAAGTCGGCACTGGCAAAAGATATGCTGAAAATGCTGGTCAATTCGCTGCCGGGCAGCCTGTCAGCGGTAACGACGGCAGCCCGCAGCGCCGACTACGCCAGGCTGGAGGCACTCGTGCACCAATTGCACGGCGGCTGCTGCTACTGCGGCGTGCCGCGCCTGAAACGGTCGAGTAAAGTGCTGGAAACGAGCCTGCAGAACGGCGACTACGACAGGGTGCAGGCACTGGTGGAGGACCTGCAGGCGGAGATAAAGTCGCTGCTGAGCTGGGTTGAAACGCAGAACCTGGAAACCGTGTTCGAGCAAACGGGTTCAGCACATTGATAGTGGGGGTTCTCCTACCGCCGATCCCAATGGCATTGCATTAAGCATTAAGTAGAACGTTGCCAGGCGATCCGGCCCTAAGCCGGCCTGTGGGGCTTGCGGTTCGAGACACGCCGTGGATACATCCATGTAGGCTTCACGCGCCAGCATCCCTGCTGTCGAGAGTCTCGAACCGCAAGCCCCACAGGCCGGCTTAGAGCCTACCACTGCTGTTCTATCAGAAACCCTCTATAACAGAATCTACCGCCGATAGCGCTGCCGGAACTCCCGCTTGCAGGCCGGCTGCTGTCAGTGCGGTCCGGTAGTGAAAAACTCGCGACTTTTCAGCGGCCTGCTTCCCAGCAGCGGCCGCAGCGCCAGGCGCGCCAGGCGCTTGGCCGCACGCCGCACGGCATCGCACTGAAATTCCCCGGCGCCAATGGCAATCAGCGCGGCGCCGCTGAAGCAGTCGCTGCGGCGCCGGTCGGCCGGCGTCGCCACCGCTATAAAGCCCTGTTCCGGTACGAACCGGTAATCAGTTTCGGCCGCTAGCGGCGCGCCGCTGCCGGCGTCGGCATCAAAGGCCAGGGCATAACCCAATTGCGCCAGCAACGCAAACTCAAATTGCCGCAGCGGCGGCTCCAGAGCCGCCGCAGGCATGCTTACCCGATCGAGAAAGTCCCGATAGGCCAGATAGAGTTCAGGGTGGGGGTCGCATTCCGGCAGCAGGCGCATCAGCAGTTCATTGACGTAGAAAGCGCTGTACAGTGCCTCCCCGTGCAACAGTCGCGCGGCCGCCTGCGCCTCGACGGCAGTCAGTGTCTTGAGTTCGCTGCGCCCCCGGTAAGACACCAGCAGTGGTGTAAACGGTTGCAGTTGCTGTCGCAGCGCGCGCTTGCCGCTGCGGGCGCCGCGCACCACTACCGCCATACGACCGGCATCACGACTGAACAGGTTTACAATCAGGCTGCTGTCGCGGTAGGGGCGACTGTGCAGCACATAGGCCGGTTGGAATTCCACTGCCCCGGTCATGGCGGTGTGCTAATCGTAGCCCAGGCTGCGCAGGGCACGCTCGTCGTCCGACCAGCCGGACTTCACCTTCACCCAGAGTTTGAGCATCACTTTGGTTTGAAACAACGCTTCCATATCCGCCCGCGCAGCGCTGCCGATTTTTTTCAGGCGGCCGCCTTTGTCGCCGATGAGGATGCGTTTCTGGCTGTCGCGTTCGACCAGAATCAGGGCACCGATATGGGCTGTGCGCCCCTCCTGCTTGAACTCTTCTATCTCCACGGCCATCTGGTAGGGCAGCTCCGCGCCCAGCTGGCGGGTGACTTTTTCCCGCACGATTTCAGCCGCCATAAAGCGCGAACTGCGATCGGTAATCTGGTCGTCGGGAAAAAAATGCTGCCCGGCGGGCAGGCGCTCGACGATCAGGCGCTCGAGCAGGGCCAGATTATCGTTGCGCAGCGCCGATACGGGCACGATTTCGTCCACCGGCAGGCGCGCCGACAGCGCCTCAATATGGGGCAGGAGCTGACTTTTATCGTCCACCTGGTCCACCTTGTTGATCGCCACGATTACCGGGCACTCGATATTCTGCAGGCGCCTGGCCACCATGTCGTCTTCATCGTTCCATACCAGTTTATCCACCACAAATACGACCACATCGACGTCCCTGATGGCGCCGGTGGCGGCGCGATTCATATAGCGGTTGATGGCCTTGCTGTGGTTCTGGTGCAGCCCGGGGGTATCGACGAACAGTATCTGCACCTCGCCTGCGGTTTTGATGCCCAGCACCGTGTGCCGCGTGGTCTGGGGCTTGCGCGAGGTAATGCTGATTTTTTGCTGCAGCAGGTGGTTCAGCAGCGTCGATTTGCCGACGTTGGGCCGGCCGACGATGGCGACGTAACCGCAGCGGCTGGCGCCGCCCTGCTGCGATGC
>JANQMH010000107.1 GCA_028280195.1 Exilibacterium sp. | reverse complement strand
TTCGTCCCGGCACCGATACCCTGCGCACCGGCAACGACCCGATGCGCATGCTGCGCGAACTGGCGGCACTGGGCGATATCGCGCTTGCACCAGTCGTCGACGCGCTGCCGGGTTTTTCTGCGCTGGAACCCGAATGCTGCTACCTGGCCTGGGAGATATCGCTTAGCGGCGCCATTGAAAAAGAGCAGATCGAAGAAATTTTTGAATGGGTGGCCGACGAATCGGAAATTCGCATCAGCGCGCAGGCGCCTGCGGCGGCCGCTGCACATCGCTGGTCGATTGCCTTCCGCCCCGGTGCGGATATGCTGCGCACCGGCAATGAACCGGTGCGTATGCTGCGCGAGCTGGCCGATCTCGGTGAGTTGAGTGTCGAGGTGCAGGCGCAGCAGTTGCCGGCGTTTGCACAGCTCGAGCCGGAGCGCGCCTATCTCGGCTGGCAGATGACGCTGGTGACCGAGGTTGAAAAAAGCCGCATTGAGGAAGTATTCGAGTGGGTTGTCGATGAGTCGGAGTTGAGTATTACGGCCGCGCAAGGTACTGCTGCGGAAGGTACTGCTGCGGAAGGTACTGCCGCGGAAGGTACTGCCGCGGAGCCCGCCGCCCGGGAGCCCGCCGCCGCACCGCAAGCTGTCAAGGCCGTCGAGGCTGCCGCTGCCCTCAAACCCGCGGCCAAGCCCAAAGCCAAGCCGAAAGCGGCCGGCGGCGGCGAGGCGAATAAAAAGCCGGTGGAAACCAGTTCCATCCGCGTGGGTATCGACAAGGTCGACAACCTGATCAATATGGTCGGCGAACTGGTCATCACCCAGTCCATGCTGGGCCAGTTGGGCAACGACTTCGAGATCGGCCGCCTGCCCAACCTGCTCGAGGGGCTGACGCAGCTCGAGCACAATACCCGCGAGCTGCAGGAGAGCGTCATGCGCATCCGCATGCTGCCGATCAGCTTTGCCTTCAGCCGCTTTCCGCGCATGGTGCGCGATCTGAGCCGGCGTTTGAACAAGAAGATGGATATCGTACTGTCCGGTGAGCAGACCGAGCTGGACAAAACCGTAATGGAAAAAATCGGCGATCCGCTGGTGCACCTGGTCAGAAACGCGGTGGACCACGGTATTGAGCTGCCCGAGGAAAGAATGGCGGCGGGCAAACCCGAAGAGGGCAGAATCATGCTCAATGCCTATCACCAGGGCGGCAATGTGGTGATAGAAATTGTCGATGACGGCCGCGGCCTGAACCGCGAGCGGATTCTCAGCAAAGCCGTCGACAAAGGCCTGATCAGTGAGCGCGACGCCGGCAGTCTGGCCGATGAGCAGGTCTACGATATGATTTTCCACCCCGGGTTTTCCACCGCCAAGGAAGTCAGTGATGTCTCCGGGCGCGGTGTCGGCATGGATGTGGTCAAGCGCAATATACTGGCGCTCAACGGTTCGGTGGAAATTTCCTCCAAGGCGGGCGAGGGCTCGAAAATTACCATCAGGCTGCCGCTGACGCTGGCGATACTCGACGGGCAGCTGGTCAGGGTCGGCTCCCACACCTATATCTTCCCGCTGGTATCGATCATCGAGTCGCTGCAGTGCAAATCGAGTCTGGTCAATCAGGTGGCCGGCGGCTGCGATGTATTTCAACTGCGCAATGAATATGTGCCCATTATCCGCCTCTACGATGTCTTTTCCATTGAGCCGGACAGCCGCAATCTGGATGACTCGTTGATGGTAGTGGTGGAATGCGACGGTGAAAAGGTGGGTGTGGTGATCGACGACCTGCTGGCACAGCAGCAGGTGGTGATAAAGAGCCTGGAGCAGAATTACCAGAAGGTGGAGGGTATCTCAGGCGCGACGATTCTCGGTGACGGCACCGTTGCCCTGATTCTCGATATTCCCGGCATCGTCAAAATCGCCGGTGTGCGCCATCACGATGACAACCGGGTCTCATCGCTGGCGCAGTCGCATTCCGAGTTAATGATGGCATCTGCGAGTGCCTGATAAGCGAAATTGGAGCCCCATATGCAATCGGTAAACACAGCGGCAGTCGATGAAAACGATCAGCCTGGTACCGAACACAGTGAAGCGGTGGTCGAGGACGGCGATCAATATCTGACCTTTATCATGGCCGGCGAGGAATACGGGGTGGATATCCTCTGTGTGCAGGAAATTCGCGGCTGGGAGACCGCCACACCGATACCCAACTCACCAAACCATATCAAGGGCGTTATCAACCTGCGCGGCACCATCGTGCCGATAGTCGATCTGCGCCAGTGCTTCGGGCTCGAGGCGATCGAGTATACACCGGTGACGGTAGTGATCGTGCTCAAGGTGGACACCGACAAGGGCAGCCGCATCATGGGCATCGTCGTGGATGCGGTATCCGATGTTTACTCGCTGGCGGCGGCCGAGATGAAAGCGGCCCCGGATCTCGGTGACGCTGTCAATACGGACTATATCCGCGGCCTGGTGGGTGTCGACGGCAAGATGGTGATTCTGCTGGAGATCAACCGCCTGTTGAGTATGGATGATATTCCCAATCTGGCGGAAGTGTCGCGGCAGATGCTGGCCGGTTCAGCGGATGCACAGACTTAGTTATGAAAGTAGGTGATGAAATTGTTACATAATATGAACACCCGGCAAAAGCTGCAGGTGGCCATGGCATGGCCGGTGCTGGCCCTGGCCGCCCTGCTGTTTTACCTGTCCGCGGCAACGGCAACGGCAATGACAGTGCCGGTGGTGCTGGCGCTGCTGGGCGTGTTTTTCGGCGTGCTGACGTTTACCCGCTGCGCTGCCGATCTGGGCGGCGCGGGCGGCGACACCGGTATTGCCGACCTCAAAGCCAACCTGGCGGCTGTAGACCGGGTGCAGGGCATTATTGAATTCACTATGGATGGCGCTGTCAGCACCGCCAACGACAGTTTCCTGAACTGCATGGGCTACACCCTGGAGGAGATCCGCGGCAAGCACCACAGCCTGTTTGTCGAGCCCGAGTACGGCGCTTCGGCGGAGTACCGGCAGTTGTGGGACAAACTCAATCGCGGTGAAGTCGACAGCGGCGAGTACAAACGTATCGGCAAGCACGGCAGGGAAGTATGGGTGCAGGCCTGTTACAGCCCTGTTTTTGGCCCCGGCGGCCGGCCGCACAGAGTGATCGCCTGTGTTGCGGATGTGACGGCGCGCAGGCAGCGCGAGGCCGATCACCGCGGTCAGATAGAGGCGATCGACAAGTCCCAGGCGATTGTTGAATTTGATCTCGACGGCAATATTCTCAGCGCCAACCACAATTTCCTCGATACCATGGGCTACCGGCTGGCGGAGATCCAGGGCAAACACCACAGCCTGTTTGTCGAGCCCGATTACAAGGCGTCGTCGCAATACAGGCAGTTCTGGGAGCAGCTCAAACGCGGTGAATTCGACAGCGGCGAGTACAAGCGTATCGGCAAGGGCGGCAGGGAAGTGTGGATTCAGGCCTCCTATAACCCTGTTGTTGACAGCGATGGCAAACCCTACAAGATCATCAAATACGCCGCCGATATCACAGCGCGCCGGCAGCGCGACGCCGACTACCGCGGGCAGATAGAAGCCATCAGCAAATCCCAGGCGGTGATAGAATTTGACCTCGACGGCAATATTCTCAGTGCCAACGACAATTTCCTCGACACCATGGGCTACCGGCTGGAGGAGATCCGCGGCAAGCACCACAGTCTGTTCGTAGCGCCGGACTACAAGGCGTCCGCGCAATACCGGCAGTTCTGGGAGCAGCTCAAACGCGGCGAATTCGACAGCGGTGAGTACCAGCGTGTCGACAAGCACGGCAGGGAAGTGTGGATTCAGGCCTCTTATAATCCCATTTTTGACCTCAACGGCAAGCCGTGCAAGGTCATCAAGTACGCCATCGATGTTACGGCACGCAAGCAGCGAGACGCCGATTATCGCGGGCAGATAGAGGCGATCGGCAAATCCCAGGCGGTGATTGAATTTGATCTCGGCGGCAATATTCTCAACGCCAACGACAATTTTCTCGATACCATGGGCTACAGCCTGGCGGAGATCCAGGGCAAACATCACAGCCTGTTTGTCGAGCCCGATTACAAGGCATCGCCGCAATACCGGCAGTTCTGGGAGCAACTCAATCGCGGTGAGTTCGACAGCGGCGAGTACAAGCGTATCGGCAAGGGCGGCAGGGAAGTGTGGATTCAGGCCTCCTATAACCCCATTCTCGATGTCAATGGCAAACTGTGCAAGATCATCAAATACGCCACGGATATTACCGCGCGCAGGCAGCGCGATGCCGATTACCGCGGCCAGATAGAGGCGATCAGCAAATCCCAAGCGGTGATTGAATTTGATCTCGACGGCAATATTCTCAATGCCAACGATAATTTTCTCAATACCATGGGCTACCGGCTGGAGGAGATCCGCGGTAAGCACCACAGTCTGTTCGTAGAGCCCGACTACAAGGCCTCGCCGCAGTACCGGCAGTTCTGGGAGCGGCTCAATCGCGGCGAATTCGACAGCGGTGAATACAAGCGTATTGGCAGGGAAGGCCGGGAAGTGTGGATTCAGGCATCTTACAATCCGATTTTCGACCTCAACGGCAAAGCCTCCAAGGTGGTCAAATACGCAACCGATATCACCGAGCAGAAACTCAGGGACGAAGAGGGCCGGCGGGCGGCAAGAGAAAATCTGCGTATGAAGCAGGCCCTGGATGTCTGTGATACCAGCGTCATGATCGCCGATGACGAGCTCAATATTATCTATATGAATCACGCCGTCACGGATATGTTGCGGCGTCGCGAGCAGCAGATCAGAACCCAGCTGGCCAGTTTCAATGTCGCCTCGCTGCTGGGCTGCAATGTCGACCAGTTCCACAAAACCCCGTCCCACCAGCGCAGTATGCTCAGGGATTTAAAAGACAGTTACCAGACCGATCTGGCGCTGGCCGGGTTGACCTTTGGCCTTATCGCCACCCCCATTTTTGACGAGCACGGCACCCGGCTGGGAACGGTGGTGGAATGGAACGATAAAACGGATCGACTGGCGCAGGAGCATGAGGAGCAGCAGATAGCCGCGGCCAACGCGCGGGTCAAGCAGGCGCTGGACAATGTATCGGCCAATGTGATGATTGCCGACAATGAGTTCAATATCATCTACCTCAACGATGCCGTCAGCGGCATGATGCGCACTGCCCAGAGCGATATTCGCAAGCAGCTGCCGGCTTTCGATGTCGACAAGCTGATGGGTGCCAGTATCGATATCTTCCATAAAAACCCGGCCCACCAGCGTTCCATGGTCAGCACCATGAACAGCACCTTCCGCAGTGAGATTGTCGTCGGCGGGCGCACTTTCGGCTTGGTGGCCAACCCCATTGTTGTCGACGGCAAGCGTATCGGCACGGTAGTGGAGTGGGCCGACCGCACCGCGGAGGTAGTGATCGAGGGCGAAATCGACACCATGGTGGAGGCCGCCGGCGCCGGTGATTTCACCAAACAGATCGCGCTCGACGGCAAGGAAGGTTTCTTTAAGAATCTCAGCGGCGGCCTCAATACGCTGGTCAGCACCATCGAGGTGGCACTCAACGATGTGCTGCGTATGCTCGGCGCGCTGGCGCGGGGTGACCTGACCGAGCGCATTGCCCGCGACTATCAGGGCTCGTTCGGGCAGCTGAAAAATGACGCCAACGGCACCGCCGATAAGCTCACCGATGTCATCGGCAATATACGCGCCTCGGCCACCGCGATTTCCTCGGCGGCCAACGAGATTGCCCAGGGCAACGCCGATCTCAGCCAGCGCACTGAGGAACAGGCTTCGTCGCTCGAGCAGACCGCTTCGAGTATGGAGGAGATGACCTCGGCGGTTAAGCAAAGCGCGGAAAATGCCGTACAGGCCAACACCCTGGCCGGCGAGGCGCAGCAGAAAGCCCGCGAGGGCGGCGAAGTGGTCAGCCGCGCAGTATCGGCCATGGATGAGATCAATTCAGCCAGTAAGAAAATCAGCGATATCATCGGCGTTATCGACGAAATCGCCTTCCAGACCAATCTGCTGGCACTGAATGCGGCGGTGGAAGCGGCCCGCGCCGGTGAACAGGGCCGGGGCTTTGCCGTGGTGGCCGGCGAGGTGCGCAATCTGGCGCAGCGTTCTGCCGGCGCCGCCAAGGAAATCAAGGATCTGATTCGCGACAGTGTCACCAAGGTCGACGATGGCACACAACTGGTCAACCAGTCCGGTGAAACGCTGCAGGAGATTGTCGCGGCGGTGGAAAAAGTCAGCGATATGATGCGCGAGATCAGCGGTGCCGCCCAGGAGCAGACCTCCGGCATCGAGCAGGTCAACACCGCGGTCAGCCAGATGGACGAGATGACCCAGCAGAACGCCGCGCTGGTGGAACAGGCCTCGGCGGCCGGTGAATCCATGGCAGAGCAGGCGCGGGGCATGAGTAATATGGTGGATTTTTTCAGCGTCGATGAAAATGCGATCGGCAACTCTCCCAAGCCGGCGCTGCAGGTGGTCAAGCAGTCTTCTGCCCGGCCCGGAAAAGCGGCGGCCGACGGCGGCAACGATCAGTGGGAGGAGTTTTAGTATGAACTGTCATTACGGGAATTTCGTTCCTTTGGCCAGCTATTCTTATTTAATGCAAAACTTTAGTGAGGCAAGTCATGGAATCGCTAAATAATATGAACGTCGAGCGCAAACTGTACCTGGCGGTGGGCCTGCCGGTAACGGCGCTGTTGGCCCTGTTGTTCTACCTCTCCGCGGCAACGCAGATGTCGATGACTGTGCCGGTGGTACTGGCTTTGCTCGGCGTAGTGTCCGGGGTGTTTATGCTCATGCAGTCCTCCACCGACCTGGCCTCCGGCGCTGCGGATGCTGACACTGCCGACTTGAAGGGAAAACTGGCGGCTTTGGACAAGTCGCAGGCGATGATTGAATTCAATATCGACGGCAGTGTGATTGCCGCCAACAACAATTTTCTCAACACCATGGGCTACGCCCCCGCCGAGATCACCGGGCAGCACCACAGCATGTTTGTCAGCCCGGAATTCAGGAACACCAGCGAGTACCGCGCCTTTTGGGCCAAACTGAGTCGCGGTGAGGCCGAGTCGGCGGAATACCCGTTGCTGGCCAAGAACAACCGCGAAGTGTGGTTGCAGGCCGCCTACACGCCGCTGTTCGACGATCGCGGGCAAGTGCAAAAAGTCATTATGTTTGCCAGCGACATCACCGGGCAGAAGAAAGAGGTGCAGGAAAACCTCAAGATTGCCAATATCTCCAATGCGCTCAAGCTGTGTCAGGCCAATGTCATGCTGGCCGACAACGATATGACGATCATTTACATGAACAATCAGGTCGAAAGCATGTTGCGCAACCGCGAGCGGGAAATTCAGACATCGCTGCGCAATTTCAGTGTCGATGAGCTGATCGGCAAGTGCGTGGACGAGTTTCACCAGAAACCGGCCCACCAGCGCGGTATGATAGAGCGCTTATCGGAGTCTTACCAGACCGATCTGGAGGTCTCGGGCCTGACTTTCGGCCTGACCGCGACGCCGTGGTTCGACCTCTCCGGCGAGCGCATCGGTACGGTTATCGAGTGGGACGACAAAACCGAGCGGCTGGCACAGGAGCGCGAGCTTGCCCATACCGCCGCGGAAAACCTGCGTATCAAGCAGGCGCTGGATGTCTGCGATACCAGTGTGATGATGGCCGATGACGATCTGAATATCATTTATATGAATGATGCGGTCAAAGAGATGCTGCGCCAGCGCGAGCGGGAAATCCGCACCCAGTTGCCCAACTTCGATGTCAATTCCCTGATGGGCTTTAATGTCGATAACTTCCACAAAAATCCGTCTCACCAGCGCAATATGCTCAGGGATTTGAAAGACAGCTACAAAACCGACCTGCCGCTGGCGGACCTGACCTTCGGCCTGATTGCCACACCTTTGTTCGATGAGCAGGGCAAGCGCCTGGGCACCGTGGTCGAGTGGGATGATAAAACCGAGCGGCTGGCTCAGGAGCGGGAGCTGGCACGTGTCGCCGCGGAGAACCTGCGCATCAAGCAGGCGCTGGATGTCTGTGATACCAGCGTGATGATGGCCGATGACGATCTCAATATTATCTATATGAACGAGGCGGTGGTGAAGATGCTGCGTGAACGCGAGCAGACAATCCGCACGCAGCTGCCCAACTTCGATGTCAGTTCCCTGATGGGCTTCAACGTCGATAACTTCCATAAGAATCCCGCCCATCAGCGCGGTATGCTCAAAGATCTAAAAGGCAGCTACAAGACGGATCTGCCGCTGGCGGGGCTGACCTTCGGGCTGATTGCCACACCGCTGTTTGACGAACAGGGCAAGCGCCTGGGCACGGTCGTCGAGTGGGACGATAAAACCGAGCGGCTGGCCAAAGAGCATGAGGAAGCGCGCATTGCCGCGGAAAACCTGCGTATCAGACAGGCCCTGGATGTCTGTGATACCAGCGTGATGATGGCCGACGACGATCTCAACATTATCTATATGAACAAGGCGGTGGTGAAGATGCTGCGCGAACGCGAGCAGCAGATCAAAACGCAGCTGTCCAACTTCAACGTCAGTTCTCTGATGGGCTTCAACGTTGATAATTTCCACAAAAACCCGTCTCACCAGCGCAATATGCTCAGGGATTTGAAAGACAGCTACAAAACCGAACTGCCGCTGGCGGGCCTGACCTTCGGCCTGATTGCCACGCCGCTGTTCGATGAGCAGGGCAAGCGCCTGGGCACCGTGGTCGAGTGGGATGATAAGACCGAACGGCTGGCCAGGGAACACGAGGAGCAGCGGGTTGCCGCCGCCAATGCGCGGGTCAAGCAGGCGCTCGACAATGTATCGGCGAATGTGATGATTGCCGACAACGAGTTCAATATCATCTACCTCAACGATGCGGTTACCGGCATGATGCGCAATGCCGAGAGCGATATCCGCAAGCAGCTGTCCGGCTTCGATGTCAATAAACTGATCGGCTCCAATATTGACCTGTTCCACAAAAACCCCGCCCACCAGCGTTCCATGGTCGGTGCCATGAACAGTACTTTCCGCGGTGAGATCGAAGTCGGCGGCCGCACCTTCGGGCTGATCGCCAACCCCATTGTGGTCGAAGGCGAGCGCATCGGTACGGTGGTCGAATGGGCCGATCGCACCGCCGAGGTGGTGATCGAGGGTGAAATCGACAAAATGGTGGAGGCCGCCGGTTCCGGTGACTTTACCAAACAGATCTCGCTCGACGGCAAGGAAGGCTTCTTTAAAAACCTCAGCGGCGGCCTCAATACGCTGGTCAGTACCATCGAGGTGGCGCTCAACGATGTGCTGCGCATGCTCGGCGCCATGGCGCGGGGCGATCTGACCGAACGTATTACCCGCGATTACCAGGGCTCGTTTGGGCAGTTGAAAAACGATGCCAATGGCACCGCCGATAAGCTCACCGATGTGATCGGCAATATCCGCAGCTCGGCCACGGCCATCACCTCGGCGGCCAGTGAAATCGCCCAGGGTAACGCCGATCTCAGTCAGCGCACCGAGGAGCAGGCCTCCTCGCTGGAGGAAACGGCGTCGAGCATGGAAGAGATGACCTCGGCGGTCAAGCAGAGCGCGGAAAACGCCGTCCAGGCCAACGGCCTGGCCGGCGAGGCCCAGCAGAAAGCTCAGGAGGGCGGTGAAGTGGTCAGCCGCGCGGTATCGGCCATGGACGAAATCAACGCGGCCAGCAAGAAGATCAGCGATATTATCGGCGTTATCGATGAAATCGCCTTCCAGACCAACCTGCTGGCACTGAACGCGGCGGTAGAGGCCGCCCGCGCCGGCGAACAGGGCCGGGGCTTTGCCGTGGTGGCCGGCGAGGTGCGCAATCTGGCGCAGCGCTCGGCCGGTGCCGCCAAGGAGATCAAGGACCTGATCCGCGACAGCGTCAACAAGGTCGATGACGGCACGCAGCTGGTCAACCAGTCCGGTGAAACGCTGCAGGAAATCGTGGCGGCGGTGGAGAAGGTCAGCAATATGATGCGCGAGATCAGCGGCGCCGCTCAGGAGCAGACCTCCGGCATCGAGCAGGTCAATACCGCGGTCAGTCAGATGGACGAGATGACCCAGCAGAACGCCGCGCTGGTGGAGCAGGCCTCGGCGGCCGGTGAATCCATGGCCGAGCAGGCACGCACCATGAGTACCATGATGGACTTCTTCTCGGTCGATGAAAATGCGGTTGGCGATGTGGGCAAACCGGCGCTGCACGTGGTCAACCAGGCCTCGGCCAAGCCCGCCAAAACGGCGGCTAGCGGCAGCAGCCGGCCCGGCCCCGCCAGTGACGACGAGTGGGAGGAATTCTAGAGAGAACCTCCAGGCGCGGGGCGGGACGAGGTTTCGCCCTCTCGTCTCTCCCTTCTGCCCGGTGCGCGGATATCGATGCGCCGGTGCGAAGGCAGCGCTGTAATCCGGTCAATTTGTTAAAAGGATGCCAGTCCCTTGGGTGCCAATGCATATATCAATCGCGAATTCCCCATGAGCGATGCCAATTTCGAGCAGATCAAGCAGATCGCTTATCGGCAGACCGGTATCAGCCTTACCGATCACAAGAAAAACATGATCTACAGCCGCCTGTCGCGGCGCATTCGCAGCCTTGGGCTGCGTGACTTCAATCAGTACTGCGAGGTGATTTCGCAGCCCGACAACCAGGAAATGGGCGATTTCGTCAACTCCATTACCACCAACCTGACGGCTTTTTTCCGCGAGAATCATCACTTTGAATACCTGGAAAAGGAAGTGTTTCCGCAGTTGCGGATGAAAAATCTCAAGCAAAAGCGGGTGCGGGTCTGGTCCGCCGGCTGCTCGACCGGCGAAGAGCCCTACTCGCTGTCGATTGTCATGCAGGAACATCTGCCTACGGCGGGGTGGGATATCCGCCTGCTGGCGACCGATCTCGATACCAATGTGGTGGCCCACGCCAAGCGCGGGGTCTACGATCGCGATCGCATCGATTCGGTGTCGGCCGAGCGGCGCCAGCGCTGGTTTTTGAAAGGTAACGACGACCAGGTCAGAGTGAAGCCGCAGTTGCAGAAGCTGATTACCTTCAAGCCCCTGAACTTACTCGATAACTGGCCGATGTCGGGCCCCTTTGATGTGATTTTTTGCCGCAATGTGGTGATCTACTTCGACAAGGAAACACAGCGGCGCCTGTTCGAGCGCTATGCCGATCTGCTGGCCGACGACGGTTATCTGTTTATCGGCCACTCCGAAAGTCTGCACCGGGTTACTGACAGGTTTCGGTCACTCGGCCGGACCATGTACCAGAAAGCGAATTAAGCGCAAGTCAAGGTGGTAAAACGTGCTAAGTAAACCCGAGTTGCCAAAGCCCATCAGCGGCTTTGAAAATATCAATCGTTACTGGGACCGGCATATGAAAGTCGCCGCGGCCAAAATACTGCCGGGAGAGTTCTATGTCAGCAGCCAGGGCGAGATGATTGTCACTGTGCTGGGGTCGTGTATCGCCGCCTGTATCCGCGACAAAGTCATCGGTATTGGCGGTATGAATCACTTCATGCTGCCGTCCCAGGGACCCGGGGCCGACGGCTGGGGAGAGAGCCAGGTCAGTATGTCGCTGCGTTACGGCAACTGGGCGATGGAATATCTGATCAACTCCATATTGAAGGAGGGAGGCCGGCGCCAGAATCTCGAAGTCAAACTGTTTGGCGGCGGCAAAGTACTGGCCAATGCCACCGGCGTCGGCCAGCGCAATATCGATTTTGCCCGCCACTATCTGCAGCAGGAGAAGCTGCAGATCGTGGCTCAGGATCTGGGCGATGTATATCCGCGAAAAGTTCTGTACTTTTCCGATACCGGCGCGGTGAAAATGAAAAAACTGCACAATGTTCACAACAACACTGTTGAAAAACGTGAACAGGAATACATCAAAACCATTACTACCGAGCCGGAACAGTCCGACGTGGAATTGTTTTAAGCCTGGCCTGTGCTTGCTTTGGGAGGACGTTGTGGGCGAGAAAAAGATTAAAGTACTGCTGGTGGATGACTCCGCGGTAATACGCAAAGTGCTGGCCGAGGTGCTCTCCAGTGACCGGCGCCTGGAGGTGGTGGGCGAAGCGCAGGACCCGCACGAGGCGCGCGAGCTGATCAAAAAGGTCAACCCGGACGTACTGACACTCGATATCGAAATGCCGAAGATGAACGGCATTGCGTTTTTGAAAAACCTGATGCGCCTGCGGCCCATGCCGGTGGTCATGATCTCCACACTGACCCACGCCGGCGCGCCCGCCACGCTCGAGGCACTGGAATTGGGGGCGGTGGATTTCCTGCCCAAGCCCAGTGGCGGTGAGGAGAGCCTGGCTGATTACCGCGCAACCATCGTCAATAAAGTGGTCTTGGCGGCCGGCGCCAATATGGGCTTTCGCGACAGGCTCAAGGCCTCGGCAAAGGCCGCCCCGAAAATAGCGACCAAGGGCCGTACGCTGAGGCCCAATTTTCTCTGTGCCATCGGCGCTTCCACCGGCGGTACCGAAGCGATCAAGGATGTGCTGATGTCACTGCCGGAGAACTCTCCGCCGATCGTTATGGCCCAGCACATACCCGCTGCCTTCAGCGGCTCATTTGCCCGGCGGCTGGACAGCAACTGCGCCATTGCCGTGTGCGAAGCGCAGCATGACCAGCCGATCCAGGCGGGCATGGCTTATCTGGCGCCCGGCCACAGTCACCTGCGGGTGGTCAGGGGTGGCGGTGGCTACATCTGCAAGCTCGATGACGGCGAACCGGTCAACCGCCACCGGCCCTCGGTGGAGGTGCTGTATCACTCGGTGGTGCAGGCGGCCGGGAGCAACGCCATCGGGGTGCTGTTGACGGGTATGGGGGCCGACGGCGCGGCCGGCCTGCTGTCGATGCTGGAAGCGGGTTGTGAAACCGTGGCCCAGGACCAGGCCACCAGCGTGGTCTGGGGCATGCCCGGTGCGGCTGTGCAGATGGGGGCCGCGCAAAAAATCCTGCCGCTCAATCATATCGCTGCCTATATACTCCACATTGCTACGAGAACTGCCAGGAGAGCACGTGCCTGACGCCCTATCGGACACCGCTGGCACCTGCATTGCCTATTTATTGTGCGCACGGTGCGGCCAGCGGCCAGGGGAATTGGGCCCGCCGGTAAACATCTGTTTCAAGATGGTTTACACTCAGGCAATTGGACGCTTTATTTAAGGCCGTTAAACGTAGATAGAGGCAGGCTATGGCAATTTCTTCCAGCATATCTGATGATGGAAACGAGTTAACCATCGCGATCGAAGGTCGCTTTGACTTCAGCGCGCACCAGGACTTCCGCAACTGTTATGAAAGTCTCAGTAAAGCCCCGTCATCCTACTTGGTTGATATGAACGCTACCACATACCTCGACAGCTCAGCCCTGGGGATGCTGCTGTTGCTGCGCGACCACGCCGGTGGCGACGCGGCCAGTATCAAGATCGTCAACTGCAGCCCGGATGTCAAAAAGATCCTTACCATATCCAATTTTGAACAGCTCTTCTCCATTCAGTAACCTCCGCAACCGGGTTTACCTCCCGGGCGAGCGCCGCAGATCCGCACACAGCGGCCGGGAGAGTCGTGGTCCATGACCCAGTCCGGGCAGGCGGGACTCAAGGTACTGATTGCCGATGATACCAATACCGATCGGCTGATCCTCGAGTCCATTGTCAAAAAAGAGGGGCACCGGGTAGTCAGCGCCCGCGACGGCGAGGAGGCGGTGGCGGCGTTCCAGCGCGAAAGACCGGATGTTGTGCTGCTGGATGCATTGATGCCCAAGCTGGACGGCTTTGGCGCCGCCAGGCAGATCAAGGCGCTGGCCGGTGAGGCGCTGGTGCCGATTATCTTCCTCACCTCACTGACCGATACCGAATCACTGGTGGAGTGTCTGGATGCGGGCGGCGATGATTTTTTGTCCAAGCCCTATAATCGCTTCATCCTGCAGGCCAAAATCAAAGCCTTCAACCGCATGCGCGAGATGCATGCCACCATGCTCGCTCAGCGCGACCAGATCGCCCGGCACAACGACCACCTGATGCAGGAACAGGCGGTGGCCAAGCAGGTGTTCGACAATATCGCCCATACCGGCTGTCTGGACGCCAGCAACGTCAAACACTATTTATCGCCGCTGGCGGTGTTTAACGGCGATGTACTGGTGGCGGCGATCAGGCCCGCCGGCAGCATGATTGTGCTGCTGGGGGATTTTACCGGCCACGGTCTGCCGGCTGCGATCGGCGCCATGCCGCTGGCCTCGACGTTCTACGGTATGGCGCAGAAGGGTTTTACCCTGACCGATATCCTCCGCGAGATCAATCAAAAGCTCAAGGCAATACTGCCGGTAGGGGTATTCTGCTGCGCCACCATTGTCGATATCAATTTTCGCAAGCAGCGTCTCAAGGTCTGGAATGGCGGTCTGCCGGACTGCTTTTTACTGCGCTGTGACAGCGGTGAGGTGGAGGCCATACGCTCCACCCACTTGCCTTTAGGCGTGCTGGCCAACAAGGATTTCAAAGACGATTGCAAGCATTTCGAACTCAACCCCGGTGACCGCCTCTATATGTGGTCCGACGGCATCCACGAGGCCCGCAACAGCGCCGGGGAAATGTTCGGCGAAGATCGGCTCAAAGCCACCTTTGCCGACAACCGCGATCCGGAGCAACTGTTCGAGCAGATTCTCGGCCGCGTGCAGGGCTTTATCGGCGACGGCGAACGCGATGACGACCTGTCGCTGATCGAAGTCAAAGTCGAATTGCCGCAGGGTTTCGAATCCCGCGAGCGCGACGCCTGCGCCGGCGAGGGCCAGGGACTGGTGGAGTGGAGCCTGGACTTCGAGGTAAAGCAGGCCAGCTTCCGCTTCTTCGACCCGCTGCCGGTGCTGTTGAACATTCTGGTGGAAGTGCCCGGCCTGCGGCAGCACAGCGGCACACTCTACACCATTTTGTCGGAGCTTTACTCCAATGCGCTGGAGCACGGGGTGCTGGGGCTGGACTCGAAGCTGAAAAGCACCCCGCAAGGGTTCAGTGAATACTATCAGCTGCGCGCCAAGTGTCTGGAGCAGAGCGGGCGCGGCTTTGTGCGTTTCCATTTTTCCCACGCCACGGCGGACGACGGCGGCAGCTTGACCATACGCGTCACCGACAGCGGTCCCGGCTTTGACCACGCGGCAAAAATAGGCGGCGATCAGCCCCTGAAGGGCTATTCCGGGCGCGGTATCCCGCTGATCAGGACCCTGTGCCGGTCGCTGCAATATCTCGGTAACGGCAACCAGGTAGAAGTGGTATTCTGCTGGGACAACGACAGCTGGGGTGCTCCCCCGTAAGGCTTTTTCAGAGAGGACCCGCTAATGGCGGCGCAAAACCCTGTCGACAGTGAAACCCTGGCTACCCTGAAAGAGGTGATGGAAGGGGACTTTCAGCTGCTTATCGACACCTTCACCAGCGATGCCGACCAGCGTCTCACAGACCTGCGCGAGCTGCTGGCGCGGCGCGATGCGGGCCAGCTGCGCGCCTGTGCCCACAGTTTCAAAGGCAGCTGCAGCAATATCGGTGCGCCGCAGCTGGCGCAGCTCTGTGCCCGGGTGGAGGACAAGGCCGCGGTGGGCGAGCTGGATGTGGAGCCGCTGCTGGACGCTATCGAGCGGGAATACGGCGCCGTCCGTGAGGCCCTTGCCGGGCTCTAGAAGCTGTTTTCAGGTTTTGGCATCGTGCTTGCAGGTTACCCGCTGCCAGTGCCGGCCACAGCAGCCGGGTGACGACTAACCCTGGAACTAGAAAGCGGATGCCAATGAACGCCAGCAGCAACCCGATTACCGACTTCCTCAGCGCGCCGCAGAAACCTGCCGCCAGCCGCGGCCGCGGCACCGACAGCGATATGTCCGAGGCCGGCGACAGGGCCTTCGGCGATATGATGGCCACTCGCGAACACAGCCAAAACAGCCCGCCGGCGGGCACTGAAAAGGGCGGGCAGGAGAGCGCAGCCGACGCCGCCGGGCGCGGTGAAAAGTCAGCGCCGGGAGGCGAACAAAGCGCTAAAAACAGCGAAAAAAGCCATGCAGGCGCTGAAAATGGCGATAAACCTCTCGCCACCGGCGATACCGGCACACAGGCACCGGCAGCGGAGGCCGCTGCAGATAGCGCCGTGCCGGCACTGACTGGCGTCCCGATTGCCGTGACGGCAGCGCCGCAAAGCGAAGCCGCAGTTGCCCCGCCGTCACTGCAGGCTCAGTCGAGCACGGCGCAAACGACTCTGACGGCGGCGGCTGAAAGCGGCCTGGCAGACGACCCGAACGATACCGTGACCACGGCGCCGCCGGCGCCACAGAGCGGGATCGGCGCAGCCGCCGGGGCCGCCGGCGCTGGCACGGATCTGCCTCAGACCGGTAAGTCTTTGCCGCTGGCCGCCGGCCCGCTTGCGCCGGCGGCAGC
>JANQMH010000093.1 GCA_028280195.1 Exilibacterium sp. | reverse complement strand
ATATTATGGGCGTCGATTTCACGAACATCCCCGGCTGCCGGGCTCCCCTCCTGAGCGCCTTTGCCAGTGGCGGATTTACCCCATTTGACCGCCTCGATGCGATTGTTGCGAATCAGGATATCCACCGGACCGATGGCCGGCGCACCACTGCCGTCGACCAGCGTTGCCCCGCGGACAATCAGCTGCTGATAAGGCCCCTCGCCCTGAGCGGCCCAGACCTTGTTACCCGCGGCAAAAAAGCAGGCGTGCAAAGCCAGCCATAAGGTACACAAAGCGCCGGCATTGTTTATCTGCATATCGCAAAACCCTCTTATTGAACCTTCTATTTATTCTACTTATCGCAATCGGGGCATATTGAAAAATACAATATTCTATGTTTTAATCCACTTGACTTAGCAAATGTGCGCAGCTAGGTGTTGTCTGTCTGTTAACTGTTAATAATATGCTTTAATAATAAAATGAGTGCGGGATTCGAGATGATTATAGGATGGCACCACCGATTTAACAACATACAGTAGTGTATTTTTAATAACTTTTTCCAGCTCTGCCGGAATCAGATATAAGTATTCGCAAAGGCCGCCGGAAATGACTGAGCGCTGCACCCAAAACGGCACAAAGCTCGGGAAAAGAAAATTTGGGGAAACTTCCTTATAAGTTAGATACTTGGCCCCAGGGTCCCGATTAGATATGCAGTGCTGTATCTGCCTGCGAAGACGAGATGTAGAAAGACAGGCTATAGAAAGAGGGACTATAGAGAGACGGACTATAGAGAAACGGACTATAGAGAGACGGGCCATATGGAGACAGGGAAGTTTCTCAAGTATCGTCAACGTTGAAAATACCGGGGAGGTTCAACAGTAGTGGCGATGATACGAAACAGCCATCATATCTTTTCCAGCGCTGTATTTCGCAGCCTGATATTTTTATCGTCGCTGCTGTTGCTCGCCTGTGAAAAGCAATCCGTCAACGACACCTACAACCGTTTGCAGGTTTTTGATGGCTATAAACGCGGTGTGCAGATTTACCAGTTGGACTTTTCCGGCGCAGCAACGCAGCAATACACTCTGCGCCGTCGCGACTTATCGACACTGGTATGGGACGATTCGATTTCCACTGTCGCAGAGCAAGTTGCGGAGGTCGAAGAATTCCGCCTGCCCGGCGCCCTTGCCGATTTTCCACTGCAGCTAAACACACTGGCAAAAATCGACTGGTCAAATATCGTCACCGCTAAACCGGCCGGCATCGATGCAAGCTATACAGCTCACCGGCATATGCATGCGCAGGTAAACGGTGAAACAGTCGAAGCGGTTTACTGGGCTCAACAAGATGCCACGTACCCGATGGATCTGATCATCGCCTCGGACAATCGTATTATCGCCGCCATTGATCCCAGCAACGACTACGTTGTCGTGCGGCGCGGGTACGAGCAATTTACCAGTGTGGGTCGCTGGCAGTCCAGTGCTGTGTCTGCGGCGACTTTTCCGCGTAGTTCGCTGCCGCTGTCAATGATGCCGACGCGATCGGGAAAAAAACTCGCCACCCGGGTATTTCTGCCCGGCGGCGATGCCACGGGGCCCTTTGCCACGATTCTCGTCCGCACGCCTTACGGCATATCGGACCTGATCAGCCGCTACGAGACTTATGTAACCCGAGGCTATGCGGTTGTACTACAGGCAGTTGGCGGCACCATCTACTGGGACCCGGCTTCCCGCTCCGAGGGCGATCACTGGAACATGATGGTACAGGAAGTCGATGACGGTGCCGATACTCTCAACTGGGTCACGGCACAGCCCTGGTCAGACGGATCCATTTGCATGGAGGGGCGCTCTTACTACGGTTATACACAGTGGTCGGCTTCGATGGCAAAAAATCCGGCATTAAAGTGCCTGGTACCGGAAGTATCGATGGGTACCGCCTTTAGCGATCAACCTTATATGGGCGGCACATTCATTCAGGGCTTCACCTACTATACATTCTGGATGCTCAACAAACAGCTGTTGCCCGGACGCACCTGGAACGATGTCCTGCGTCACCGGCCGCTGATTGAAATAGATTCCTACGCAACCGGCGAAGACATCCCGACCTGGAATCGCTTCTTCGAGAACTGGCGCAATAACGAGTTCTGGCAGCAACAAGACTGGTATCGCGGCGATCATGCCCGCGATCTGGCGACGCTGCAGATTGGCGGCTGGTTTGACGACGACTACCCGGGTACGCGCAGCAACTGGGCGCTGATGCAACGCTACGGAACCCGGCCAAACCGCCTGGTCATTGGCCCCTGGCGTCACGGGCACAACCGGGAACGCGCGCTCAATGGCTATGACTATGGCACTGACAGCCTGCGCGACGACTTATGGCTGCTGAAACAGAAGTGGTACGATCGCTTTTTAAAGGGCCGGGACAACGGCGTCGACAGTGTGAAGGTGGAATATTTCATGCTCGGCGAGAATGCCTGGCGCCAGTCGGGTACCTGGCCGCCGGCAGAGGCCGTCGACACACGTTTTTATCTCAACAGCGGCGGCAGCGCCAACCTGCATGCCGATAGCGGCGGGTTGAGCACCGAAATCCCAAACCGGGGAGCAGCATTCGACAGCCTGCAGTACGATCCGAAAGCACCGGTAAAAAACTGGTACTCGTTCGATTTGATGCAGGAGTGGGGGGACTACCAATCATTTCCCTATGATTTTCAGGATATAGAGGCCCGCGCCGACGTCGCGGTCTATACCTCGCAGGTGCTTGAACAGGATATCGCCGTCGCGGGCAATATCAACCTTATTCTCTATGCCGCCACCGATGTCAAAGACACCGACTGGTGGGCTTATCTGTCGGACGTGGCGCCCGACAATAGCTCCACCCGGCTCAGCGTCGGTGTGATTCGCGCCAGGTTTCGCCAGCTCGACGACCCCGTGTATCATGTCTTCGGCAGCAACTTCGCCAGCGAAAAACTGTTGTCCGGCGATATCGATGAGGTAGTGCGCTATCACATCAGCATTCCCTCCATCGCCAATACGTTCAGGAAAGGCCATAGGATTCGTATTGCCGTGATGAATTCTCACGACAATTATGCGTTTCCAAACTCCAACACCGGCGGGGATGAGGGCTTGGTGGTGGACTCGCGCGTGGGAAAGATGCGTATCCATCACTCGGAAAAATATCCGAGCCATGTGGTGCTGCCGGTTTTACCTGAGTAGAGGTTCCGGCCGCAGCCGCCCGACAGTTATGGAACGGCTTGCAGATACACAGCTTTGAGACACACAGCTCTGAATAAATAAAGGTATGCATATTATGTACGAAAACGGTATCAGTGTATCCCGTGCTGCAGTAATGGCCGGGCGTGTTCTTGCTACAATATCAACATCAACGCGTCTCGGTGTATGTTCACGGCTAGTTGTGGTATTGCTGTCCGCGGCGGTAGGCCTGGCTGCATGTTCAGCCGGCAATGACCCCAACCTGCCCGGCAGCACAGCTGAGGCAACACAGCCCGCCGCGCAGCATGGCGATCGCGTCTCCCGTTTCGGTGAATATGCAGGCTATACCGAGTCTCGCTTCACGCAGTGGGTCAGGTCGTCCCAATATGTGGAAATGCGCGATGGCGTGCGCCTGGCTGTGGATATTATTCGCCCGGCCGTTAACGGGGTTGCAGTCGCCGATGCGCTGCCGGTTATCTATACGATGCAGCGCTATGGCCGTTCTCACCTGCGTCCCGACCGGGAGGGTGTCGTTACCCCGGTCGACACCAAGTCGCATATCCGCGAACTGGTCAAACGGGGCTATGTTTACGTCAGCGTCGGTATTCGCGGCTCCGGCGCCTCATTCGGCAGCTTCGACGGCGTCTACGGTGCCAATGAGGCCAGAGATGCCTTTGATATTGCCGAGTGGATTGTCGGGCAGCCCTGGAGCAACGGCCGCCTGGGCATCATGGGAAACTCCTATCGGGCAAATGCCGCGCTGATGGCAGCGAGTATGCCGCACCCGGGTCTCAAAGCGATTTTTCCGTCCATGATGGACTTCGACAACTTTCTCACCGCCAGGCCCGGCGGCGTGTTATTGACTGGCGCCCTGGACAGCTGGACGACGATAACGGCAATCGTCGATGGCAGGATCCCCCCCCGGGAGGATGTGCCGATGCCGGCGATTGCGCCGGTGGACGGCGATACTGAAGGGCAACTGATGCAGGCGGCGCAGCGGGACCACAGTGGCAATGTCGATGTGTTGAAAGCCTCTGCGCAAAGGCTGTACCGCGATGACTACAACTATGACCCCGAACTGGAAGAAGCGGAAAACCTGCTCGTCACCCAGGTCGATGCGATTAACCGCGGCGGCGTGGCCATTTACCTGTGGTCCGGGTGGCGCGATATCTGGCCAACGCCCCCGTTCTTATGGATGGCAAACCTGCAAGTGCCGAGAAAACTCGCCATGGGTCCATGGACTCACGATCCGGATGAGCGCGATGCCGAGCAACAGCTGCTGGCGGGGGAGGTTGAGCGCGTGCGGCTGCAGGCCATCGAGATGACGCGATGGTTTGACTACTGGCTGAAGGAAATCGACAATGGGATTATGGACGAGCCGCCGATTACCTATACAGTCGGTGACAGCCAGGGCAACTGGACATGGCGCAATGCGCAGCAGTGGCCGCTAACGGATACCGATATCGACACCACGCCTCTGTTTCTGGCCGACAACGGCGCGCTGGCCAACCGCGCTGAAAAAAATGCCGGCAATGAAGCGGCTGCCGACCAGTTTGAAGTAGATTTGTCTGCGACCACGGGCCCCCAGTCACGG
Source organism: Exilibacterium sp. (assembly GCA_028280195.1). Classification (GTDB taxonomy): domain Bacteria; phylum Pseudomonadota; class Gammaproteobacteria; order Pseudomonadales; family Cellvibrionaceae; genus Exilibacterium. The sequence goes on along the minus strand of JANQMH010000093.1, from coordinate 51,387 downwards.
TGGATCGACGCCACCAGTTTCTACCCCACAGCCTATCCCGATTTAACCGGCAATGGAGCCAAGGGGCTGGTGTATGTCACTGAACCGGCCCCGGCCCCTTTCGAAATTATTGGCCACCCGCTGGTAACACTGAATATCACCGCATCGGCTGCCGATGCAGATATCTATGTTTACCTGGAGCGCATCAGTGCAGACGGCGCGGCGCAGTATCTGACCGAAGGCAATCTGCGGGCCTCGCACCGCACGCTTGGCCGCGCGCCCTATAACAATCTGGGGCTGCCGTGGCCGACACATGCCCGTCGGGATGTCGAAGCCGCCGCCCCCATCGACAGTACCGTAGCGCAGCTGCACTTCGCCCTTATGCCCATCGCCGAGCGCGTCGGCGCCGGCGAACGGCTGCGTCTCAGTATCACCGCCGCCGACAGTGACAATTTCGAAACTGGGCCAGCCGCAGCCGGCACCACCATTACGGTTTTAAGAGCCGGCAACCACCTGTCCTCTATCGCCCTTCCCATCGGGCCGGCGCAATGAGCGGGCTGCGGTTCGGCCGCTGCATGGGTGCCGCCGGCAGAGCGCTTGCGCTGCTGCCTTTTGCAGCACAGGTACCTGTCGCAGCACAGGCGCTCACCGCTCACGGTATTCAACACGATGCAGGCGCGTTACTCGAACAGCAGTACTCACTCGAGCAGTCCGTTCGCGGCGGCAAGGTGCGCTCCCAGTGGAATGATGACGGCAGCCTGATTTACTCTGAGAACAACAAGCGCGAACCCTGCATCTGGCGCATCGAGCCCGCCAGCTTCGAGCGCCGCTGCATCGATTCCACGCGCAGCCTCTATGATGCCCGGCAGCTGCCGGCAGCTGCTGAGCTGGTTTTCTTTAGCGGCGCAACAGCTCAGGCTTTCAATACCGCCACCGGCGCCACCCGCCGGCTGCGCAAAGCCGAGGTGGCGGCATTCAAGGCCCGCCAGCCGCAAGCGGTCTCGCGCCGCTACCCGCAGACCCCCGATATGGTGATAAGCGAAACGGCCAATGCCGATCACTCGGCCTTTGCACGGGTCAGCGATGGAGAAATACTGTTGCGCAGCCCGGATTCGACCGGCGATCGCGCGCTGACAGACAATACGCCGGCGGATTATATCTGGAACCCGCTGTCGTTACGTTTTTCGCCGGCCGGAAACTGGCTGGCGGTTACCGGTGAGAACTTTGCCGGTGTTCCGCAGCTGCCGAATGTCGACTGGGGCGCACAGAATTTGTCGCTGCAGCCGTTTTACTATCCACCGGCAGGCGGTACCTTTCCACAGGCCGGCCTGTCGCTTTTTGCCACTGCCGGCGATCAGCGCATCGACCTGGATACGGGCAGCGAGGATCACTACCTGCGCATCGACCGCTTTAACGATAGCGGCAGCGCCGTTTTCTATTTCAAGATTTCACGCGACGCACGAACACTGGAGTACCGGCGCTACGATATAGGCAAGCGGCGCGACAAACGGCTTTTTCGCGAGCGCAGCAAAACCGCCATCGCCTACCCCTATGCCTTCGTGATGTCACCGAACGGCGCACCGATCGCACATTTGCCGAATAAAAAGCAGGTGCTGTGGCTATCGGAGCGCGACGGCTGGCGCCAGCTGTTTCAATGCAGCCTGGAGGGGCGGGGTTGCCGCAAGCTGAGCGATGCAAAGCAGCGCATTGACAGCATCGTTGGCGTCGACGCCAAAGGGGAATCCGTTTTCCTGCTGGTGCAATCCGACCCGGCGCGACCCTATGACACCCATCTGCACCGCTACTCTCTGAGTCGAGGCGAGCTGCAGGTGTTGACCCATACCCCCGGCAGGCGCCAGGTCAGTGTCGACCCGTCGGGTCGCTACTTTGTCGAAACCGTTTCCTCGGCGACGCAGCCGGCGAAAACCTGGCTGCGGGATACACGGCGGGACAGAGCCTTATTGCTTTCCGAGACACAGTTCGACAATGGCGATTTGTGGACAGCGCCGGAGCCGTTTGTGGTGAAAGCTGCCGACGGCAAAACCGATCTGCACGGCCTGCTGTACCGGCCGCCGCAGTTCTCGGCGCGCGCCAGCTATGCGCTGGTTGAATATATTTACGCCGGCCCGCAGGCGATCTGGACCAGCCATGAATTTCTCCGCGGCGACCGGATTCCGCGCGCCCTGGCGAGTGCCGGTTTCGCCGTCGCAGTCGTGGATGGCCGCGGCACGCCGGGGCGCTCCAAGGCCTTTCAGGACTACACCTACGGGCGGCTTGGCCAGGTCGAGATCGCCGATCACGCCGCGGCCCTGCAACAGCTAATCGCCGCCAGACCTTATCTCGACCCGCACAGGGTCGGTGTCTTCGGCACGTCCTTCGGCGGCTATTTTGCCATTCGGGCAATGCTGGACGCCCCGGAGCTCTATCACGTGGGCGTGGCATCGGCGCCGGCAGATATCGCCCGCAGCCATATTTTTTCACCCGTGGAGGCTTATATGGGACTTATGGCGGACAACCCCAAAGGTTATGAGGCAGTGCGCCTCGAGCCCCTGGCCGGCAAACTGCAGGGCCGCCTGCTGATCGTCTCCGGCACTGCCGATGTCAATACGCCCTTTGCCCACGCACTGGGCTTGATGGACGCCTTTATCGCCGCAAAACGCCCGGTGCATATGGTCGCCATGCCGGGCCGCAATCACCACTTCAAGCGGGCCGGCGACAGCCGTCGCGACAGCTACTGGCTGCAGTCCGCCCTCACCTACTTTGCCGATCACCTGGCCAGCGGAGGAAAACACTAGATGCCTGCAGACAAGCAGTTAGCGCCGGCGCGCGCGCGACGACTATACGGGGTACTGCTAGGCTGTGCAGCGGCCGCACTGGGCGGCTGTGCCCTGACCGCCGGCACCGATCGGGATTTTGCCGCCAACGTCACCGGGCTGCAGGCAAAGATTCTCTGCTCCGAGGTCTTTGTCGCGGGGCGCGACCCCGGCCAGGTCATGGCACAGGAGCTGTCCTCTGCCAATCTGCATCCCGAGGTGCATACGGTTGCGGCAGGCATGGAAGCCGGCGGACAGCAAGCCGCATTCGCCGAAAAAGGGGATATCCGCCGGCGCGCCGTATTTCGCGGCAATCTCGGCTGCGCACTGCAGCCGGACAGTGAGGCGGCAACCCGAACCGGGTCGAGCCTGGCGTTTTCCGGCCGCGACAACGGCGCGTTTCTACATGAAGACACGGCCTCGATCAATCCCGCCGCCCTGGCGCGCCTGCGCAATACCGTTGCCGCCGCCTTCGCAGACCCCGACCCCGACAAACCGCAGCGAACCCGGGCGATTCTCGTGGTCCGCGAAAACACCATACTGGCCGAGCAGTACGCACCGGGCTTCGACCAGGCCACACCCATCGCCAGCTATTCCATGGGCAAGGCACTGACCAATGCCCTGATAGGCATTTTGATTGAACGCGGACAACTCACACTGGACACACCGCTGAAGCTGCCGCAGTGGCGCGGTGAAAACGACGGCCGCGCCCGGATTACCGTGCGCCATCTGTTACATATGACATCCGGACTGGATGCCGAAAAACAGGGGCGGCGGGACATGGGCAGCCGCGCCATGTCCGCGCTGTTCGGTTCGATTGACGCCGAGGCCTATGCGCTAAACAGCCCCCTGCGGGAACCTCCCGGAACGGCGTGGTGGTATTCGAATGCCAATACCTTCGTGCTGCTCCACCTGGTGCGCCAGCTTGCCGGCGGCGATATGCACAGCGTGCGCAACTTCATTCACAGCGAATTGTTTGAGCCGCTCGCCATGCAGCATTCCATTATCGAGTTCAACGCTTTTGGTACGCCCATGACGACCTCGTTCAATTACCTTTCGGCACGCGACTGGGCGCGGTTCGGCCTGCTGTATCTCAATGACGGCAACTGGCAGAATCGCCGCCTGCTGCCGAAAGGCTGGGTGTCGTTTACCGGCACACCGGCGCCGGTTGCCGACCATTTGGGCTTTGGCGCCCACTGGCATGTGAATGCCGGTATCGAAACCCTGTCGGCCGCTGATCTGGCCGACAAGCGAGCCGATCTTCCGCCTTATCCGAATGCGCCTGCCGACGCCATTTTTGCCCTCGGCGACAGCGGCCAGAGCCTGGCGGTCATCCCCTCGCGCAGACTTGTGGTAGTCCGCCTCGGGCAGGTCAGGCCGCCGGATACCTCCTGGGACTACAATCGCTTTATCGGTGATGTTGTCAGCGCAGTTGATGCGCTGGCAGCGCCGCAATAGCCGCCGGCCAGGGCCTGTTGGCAGTTGAGGCGATGGCGGAAAATCTCGGCGCAGGCAGCCGTGATATCCCGGTTTATCTGCCGCCTGCGGCCTGGTCCAGCAGCTGCCGGCAGCGTTCGCGCAGATGGTCGCGCAGCAGGCGTATCGCCGGCGTAATGGAGCGCCTGGACGGGCAGATCAGCCACAGTTCCGAGGCCAGCGGCCGATACTGCGGCATCACGATATCGACCCTGCCGGCGGCCAAATCCGCCGCCATATCCAGGGCCGATTTGGCGGCGACCCCCTTGCCGGCCACACACCAGCGGCGCACCATATCCGCATCGTTCGACACCCGCTTGCCGCAAAGCCTGACTTTGTAGCGTTTACCCCACCGCTGCAGGGTCCAGACATCGTCAGTCGTATCGCGCACCTGATAGAACAGACCGCTGTGGGAAACCAGATCAGAGGGGTCTGCCGGCACGCCGTGCTGCGCCAGATAATCAGGCGCGGCATATAAGTATCGCGGCACATCGCATATTTTAAATCCGTAGAGGCTGGCCTCCTGCGGTGAACCGTAGCGCAGTGCCACGTCAATCGGGTCGCGGTGAAAATCCAGCAGGGCATCGCTCAGCGTCAACTTCAGGCTGAGTTGCGGGTGGTCCTCCATTAACTCGTCGAGCCAGGGCGCCAGCAGATTGCGGCCGAAATCCGAGGAGACAGTCAAACGCAGCTCGCCCTGAATGCGCTCGTCGCCACCGCCGGCATCGACGCGCGCCTGTTCCAGAACAGCCAGAGCCTGCCTGCATTTCGGCAGGTAGCGCTCACCGGCACGCGACAGCCGCAAGCGGCGGGTCGACCTGACAAACAGCTCGATGCCCAGGGCTTTTTCCACTCGCTTGATTGCCGCGCTGGCCGCCGCCACCCGCATTCCCTGCGCCGTGGCGGCCCGGGTAATGCTGCCCAGCTCAGCGGTTTTGGCGATCAGCTGCAAATCCGAAACCAACATGATTATCAAATATAATTTGAATATAATTCTGTAATTATAATATTTATTAATAAAATATAAAGCGCTACAGTGCCGCCATCGACACACGCAGGAAACTATCGTGAAAGCCGTAGCCTACAGACAGTCACTACCCGTTACAGATCCGCATGCACTGCTCGATATCACCCTGCCGCAACCGTCGGCGCAGGGGCACGATATCCTGGTGCGGGTGGAAGCCATCGCCGTCAATCCTGTCGACTACAAGGTCAGGCAGAATATGCCGCCGCAAACCGGGGACTACCGCGTCCTCGGCTGGGACGCTGCCGGCGAGGTTGTCGCCGCCGGCGAAAACGTTACCGACTTTACCCCGGGAGACAAGGTCTACTACGCCGGCGACCTCACCCGCCCGGGCAGCAACGCCGAATATCAGCTGGCCGATGCGCGGCTGGCCGGCCACAAGCCCAAAAGCCTGTCCAGCGCCGAGGCCGCCGCCCTGCCGCTTACCACCATCACCGCCTGGGAGATGCTTTTCGATCACCTGCAGTTAAACCGGCGCAGTACAGCCGGCAAAAACGGCCCGCCCGCCCGGCTGCTGGTAACCGGTGCCGCCGGCGGCGTGGGCTCCATACTGATTCAGCTGGCGCGACGGCTCAGCAACGCCACCATTATCGCCACCGCATCCCGGCCACAGAGCCGGGACTGGGTGACATCGATTGGCGCCCATCACACCATCGATCACAGCAAAGACCTGCCCTCGCAGCTCAAAGCGATCGGTATCGGCCAGGTCAGCCATGTCGCCAGCCTCAACGGCACCGATCAACACTTCGATGCGCTGACTGAGGTACTTGCACCCTTCGGTACCATAGCGATGATTGATGACCCGGCCGCGCTCGATATCAGCAAATTAAAGCTCAAAAGCCTGTCATTGCACTGGGAATTTATGTTTACCCGCTCGATGTATCAAACCACAGACCTGGGCAGGCAGGGAGATTTGCTGTCAAAAGTTGCGCAGCTGGTGGATGACGGCTTGATCAAAACGACAATGGGCCAACATCTGGGTATTATCAACGCGGAAAATCTGCGCCGGGCCCACGGGATGTTGGAAGCAGGAAATACCATCGGCAAGATAGTACTGGAGGGGTTCTCGGCGTAACAGCGACAGTTGCGAATGGCACTTACTTAAGCAAATCGTGCCAATTTACCCGGCGTTAACCCGGCTTGGGATTTAGGTTCGAGACACGTCGTAAATACGTCCGTGTAGACTTCTCGCCAGCATCCCTGCTGTCGAGAGTCTCGAACCTAAATCCCAAGCCGGGTTAACACCTACCACTGTGGTTCTATCGACATTGGTTAAGCATTCTGAAGGTAGGTTCGCCTCTCTGTAAGGCTTTCAGAAACTCTCGACAGCAGGGATGCTGGCGAGAAGTCCCCAGGGGTGGAGCGGGAAACAGCGAAGCATCGCTTCGCCCCGCGCAACGACCGAAATCTGTGATTTCGGGCCGGGCCCGCTTGCGGGTATTTACGGCGTGTCTCGAACCCCCAACCTCTGGCGGCCAAGTACCGGGTCAGTTGGCACCACTCAAGACAGGTTCCCCGCCCCTCTAACCGAATATAACCCCGCAAGCGGCCAAAAAGAAAAAAAATGACAATAAATCAATATCAACGGAAAAGTCATCGACAGCATGGCATTGGCCAACCAGAGTTCCGCACTATAGCCCGGCGGACCACTGGCAATCTGCCCGGCGATCGAAAGCATAAACCATCCGTAAACCCGGCACAGCAGCACCCCCAACAGCATACTGATGACAATCAGCAACAGCCCGCGCGCGGGCTGGGCCATGGCAACCAGCACCCGGTTAGCGGTAGTATCCTGCAGCAGAAACAGGCCAAATAAAAAAGATACCGGGCCGCCGACCATAAATACCACCGGATCGAGGGCAAAATAGCCAGTGGCCAGCCAAAAAATCAACAGCGACAACAGCAGCGTAAAGCCGCCCACAAGCAGCCCGTAAACGGGTTGGCGAGCCGGCCACCAAGGCCTCGCCTTCAACAGCGAAAAAGGTCTGAACTCGAGCAGCTGCAGGGCAAACAGGACAGCCAGCGTAGTAATGGCATAGACAATCGCCGACCAGGGTTCAAACAGGCCCCGGGGCGCAAGCGCATACCAGGATGCGGGCAGGCCCGTTAACAGCGAAAAGTCAAAAAACACCGCATACAGGCAGTAGGCCAGCAGATAGGCAGTCGCCAGCATCGCCCAGCCCTGCAGATATCTGCCCAGCCTCACAAACGGCCAGCCTTCGAACACCAGCAGCTGCCACATCACCACAACCACAGAGAGTATGATGAACATCATCAAAAACGGCGCCGGCGGCGCTATGGCGGCGCCTACCAGATTGAAACTGAGATAAGCAAGCAGCAGGCCCGGCAGCACAGCCAACAGCGTAAAGCCCAAACCGCGCCAGGGCTGGGTGCGCACACCGGCAAGCCGGTCTGGATATCGGAATTCCCAGACCGCATTGATAATCACCAACGCGGGAATGCAGCTGATGGCAATAAAACCAAACCAGTTCTGATAAAACTCCGCGCCCAGCAGAAAAATACCGCAAAGCGATAGAAAAACCAGCCACAGCCCGTGCAGCAGGAACTGGCCCAAAAGTCTGCCGCCTGCCGCCGCTGCCATCGTTCTCTCCATCGCTCTCTCCACCGCTACAGGCCCGCCAGGGTTGATACACAATCATGGCACCGGCCGGCAGCGGCGAACAAGGTCGACCGCAACCCGGCGCCGACAAAGCCACAAAATCGGGACAGTTTCGGCGCTAAGCGGATAAGCCAATCAGTTGTTTACCACGAATAGTTATCACAAAGGCGCGCAGCAATAGATATTCCGGGGTTTAACGCGTGGCAAAACGCAGCGTATCGGAAGGCTTTTCACCATAGCGGTGGGTGTATTCGGCGGCAAAGCGTCCCATATGGGTAAAACCGCTGCGGTAGGCAATGTCGGCGACCCTGTCACCGGCCGCTGCCGCCTGCAGGCAGCGGCGGGCATGCTGGAAGCGCACAGTCTTCAGATAGTTCAGCGGCGTAATCTGCAGAAACTGCCGGAACGCGGCGTAAAGCGCGCGCTCGCTGCAACCGGCCGCCGCGACAATCCCATCGAGAGTCAGCGGCTCGGCGTAGTGAGCGTCAATGAACTTCTGCGCGCGGCTGACAACTTTCGGTAATACCGGCCTCTCACCCCCACCGAGCTGGCGGCAGTAATTGTGATCGAGATTGTTTAGCATCAGCGCCATCAGCGCCCTTTCCAAGGCCGCCGACACCGGCTTCTGCGCAATCAGATCGGGACACTTTTCCGCCTGGCCCAGCAACATCACGATAAAGTCCTTTATCAGCCCGCCCCGATTACCGGCCAGATCAATGAAAGGCTCGAACTCCAGCGGCCTGGTCAGGCTGACATTAGCCTGCCGGCGCAGATACTGCTCCAGGGCCCGCCGCTCAATCTTCACCATGACCTGCCCGCAATCAGCCGACCACTGCGAGCGCACCGGCTCGCAGGGAGACAGCAGTGTTCCCGTGCCCGGCAGGGTTTCATAGACTGAATCACCGTATTCCAGCCTGACCGAGCCGGCAATGGGAAATTCCAGCATATAGAAGGTTTGAAATTTACCGGGGGTAATTTCTACATCGGTGCCATAGGATAAAAAATTCAACGACAGACCGCCGAGATCAAAACTGTTGTAACGGGCCTTTAACGGTTTGTCCAGCGTGGCCGGTTCGAGGTCGTGGGGGCAATAAGAATGGGTAACCACTTCCCTGACCTCGTCGACGCGAGATGAACTAAAGCGATTATATCGTTCTAACGGGACCCGGCTGCTCAGCATATACGGTTATATCGCTATGTGTCGTGACTTATTCTTATGCGCCACGCCATTATCGTAATATTCCCGGACCGAGGTCAAGACACGCGCCGGCGTCGCGGCTGTGAGTTTCAGCCGCCGCCGGCGCCGCTAAAAGGCATATTTCGCCGCCAGCGCCCACTCCCGCTCTCTGGCATAAACCGCCTCGGCATAACCAAACCCCGGCAGCTCCTCGTTGCCGGTAATGATATAGGTTTCATCGCCCAGATTGCGACCCGACAGGGAAAACTGCCACTGATCGTCAGGACGAAAAATCAACGCGGCATTCAACAGGTGCAGCGACGCCTGCTCAATTTGCACGGAATTGATGGTATTGTTCTGCACGGCATCGCGGTAGGACCAGTCGGCGTGCACGGTCAGATCGCCACGCCCCAGCGCCCAACGGTAATCCACGCCGACAAACGCGGTAAACTCCGGCGTATTGGGGAAGGCGTCGCTCTGCTCAATCGTGCGCGCGCCGGCAACGGCAGCCGGTGCGCGCGTGTACTCGGCATCGATATAGGCGATATTGGCACTGATGCTCAGCGCTTCACTGGGATTGGCCAGCAGCTCAATCTCATAACCCTGTATCTCCGACTCCACCGCGTTCAGCGTCGTCGGTGCCACACCGGCGAATACGTTGACCTGCAGGTCTTCATAATCGGTAAAGTAAAAACTGCCGTTGATACGCAGCGTCTGCGCCGCATTTGTCCACTTCCAGCCGGCTTCATAGCTGGTCGAGGTCTCGGGCTCATAACTGATCGGCTGCGGCAGGCCCGGCGGCCCGATACGCTGATTGAAACCTCCGCTTTTGAAGCCGGTCGCATAGGAGAGGAACAACAGCAAATCGGCCTGCGCCTGGTAGTCAATACTCAACAGCCCGGTGGTTTCATCGAAATCCCGCTGGTATTCCCGACTCGGCACCAGATCGAACTCGGCTACCGAGGGCAACTGCCCGCGCACGACGCGCGAAAACTGCAGGGTATCGTCCAGAAAGGTAGTGGCCAGATTGCCGCTGGGATCGACCGTCACAAACTGGTCCGGTGTAAAGCGCTTGGTTTCATCGGTGGTGCGCAGTCCGGCGGTAACAGACCAGGCATCGTCAAGCCGGTAAGTCGCCTGGGCGAACACGGCATCGCTGTCGTTGTCAACCGCGCCGCCGCTCTTGATATAGAAGGTCGAGGTAATAACGTCATTGCGGTTATCGCCCTCTTCCTCGAAATAATAGTATCCCAGCAACCAGTCCAGACGCCCGCCAAAAGCACTGCCGCTGAGCTGCAGCTCCTGGCTGAGCTGCCGTTGATCCATGGTATCGATAGTCTCGACCACAATATAGGGGGAATTATCGGTATCGCGGGCAAACAGCGCATCGAACTCGCGGTAACCGCTGATAGACTTGAACAGCAGCGGGCCAAAATCGTATTCAAAGGTAAAAGATGTGCCTTTGACCTCGGTATCGGAGGGTGTATTGGAACCGGAGTAGGTCACGAAAGGGCTGTCGCAGTCGTCCGCCGTCATCGCCTGGGCGGCGGCGCTGGTACCCAGACAGGTGTAGTCGGCGATATCGAAATCCGGCACCACCGCAGCTACCGCATCGGTCAGCGCCACACCGACCAGATTGGCCGCCGGTTCGAAAGACAGCAGCCGCTGGGCCTGGGCCTGCTCGTCGCGATCGGTCCAGTCGAAAGCCAGGGTCATACTCAGGGCATCGAGGGGTTCAAAATCCAGGCGCCCGTGCAATATGCGGGCGTCGGTATCATTCAGATCGGCGCCGCCATTGAGATTTCTGACATTGCCGTCCTGGTTCAAAGCGGCGTATGAGAGCTTGCCGCGAAAGTTTTCCGAAAACGGCACAGCCACGCTGGCTTTCAGGTCGAGGCGATTATCGGTACCGGTTTTTACCTCGACCTCGCCGGCAAACTCATCGCCCGCGCTTTTTGAAGTAATGCTGATAGCGCCGCCGATGGTGTTCTTGCCAAACAGCGTTCCCTGCGGGCCGCGCAAGACTTCTACCCGCTCGACATCCACCACATCCAGTACACCGCCGACTGAGCGGGCGATATAAACCCCGTCCAGATACAGGCCCACACCCGGATCACTGACCAGGGTAAAGTCGGTCTGGCCGATGCCGCGGATAAAAATCGACGACGACACACGGCTGCCCGAAATCGCCGTGCTCGAGTCAAACGTCAGGCCCGGCGTGGCACTGGCGATCTGCGAGATATTATCGACCTGCAGCGCCTGCAGCGACTGCGAGGTAAAAGCGGTAATGGAAATGGGCGTCTGCTGCAGGTTTTCCTCGCGCTTGCGCGCCGTAACCACCACCTCCTCGAGCGTATAAGAGGCATCCTGCGCATAAGCGGGCAGCGTGGTCACCGGCACAGCGGTGCAGCAGCAGGCGACAGCCAGCAGCAGCCTGCGCGGCGGGCCGGCAGCGGCCTTTCCCCTCGGTATATGGGTCGACATCGGCTTCTCCCCTCTTATTTCACTGTTTTGATTTTTGTCAGCGCCTATCATAGTAAAAGCGGGCCGGCGGCACCTATCCATTTACCGACGCGCTTATCCAGCGGCTGTAATTTAGCGCCGGCGACCGCTTTGCGGTGGCTGTCGCGGCGCCCGCCCGCAGCGCCGGATAGCCGGCCGCGGGGGTCTCAGCTGCCGCCGAGTCGGTACAAATCCTCGAATACGGGCCGCAGCTGCCGGTAGGACTGCCGGTAAATACGGTAGAGTGAATCGTAACGGTCGCGGTGCTGCGCCCGGGGTTCAAAACTGCGGTCAAACAGCACACCCTGCGCGGCGGCCTCATCCAGGTCCTGGTAGACACCGATGCCGGTGGCCGCCATCAACGCGGCGCCAAACACGCCGGTATCGATATTTTCCACGCGTCGCAGCGAGCGATTCATGATATCGGCCTTGACCTGGCACCCCAGATCGCTGCGCGACGCGCCGCCGCTGATAGCCAGTGAGCCACAGTGAAACCCGGCCGCCGCCTGCAGCGGCTCCAGCAGGTGGCGGGCGGAAAACGCCACGCCTTCCATAATCGCCCGTGTCATACAGGCCTGGCGGTGATGCTTGTTCAAGCCGATAAAGGCCCCCCTGGCTTTGGCATCCCAGATCGGCGCCCGCTCCCCCATCAGGTAAGGCAGAAACAGCAGCGGGCCGCTGTGGCTTGCAGCCCCGCCAACGGCACTCAGCAGGGCCTCGACGCTGCTGCCCTGCGCCCCGGCAAACCAGGTCAGCGCATCGCCACCGGCCTGTGTCGGTCCGGCGTACAGATAGCGGTGGCGATACACCGGAAAGCTCACCACCCCGGCGGCCTCGCCCCTCTGCCCGGCAACCAGCCCCAGAATTTCCGATGTGCCGGCCACCTGAAAGCCCTTGCCGGCGGCAAAGGCACCTGAGCCAAACAGGCTCGCCCAACAGTCCATGGTGCCGGTTACCACCGGGCAGCCGGCAATATCCCAGGCATTATCCCTCACCTCGCCGATAAGCTGATCGACGGGCCTGATGGCAGGCAGGCGCTGCGGCAGGCCATCGACCAGGGCCAGCAGGTCGTTTAGATAGTTGCCGGCGCTGTCCACCAGGCCAACCGAACTCAAGGCATCGGTCACCCATTCACCGGTCAACTGCAGGATGCAGTAGTCCTTCGGCGACAGAATACAGTGGGTTCGATGCCATATCTGCGGCCGGAATCGTTTTATCCACGCCGCGCGACAAACCAGTGAGGAGGCATCCAGCGGACCGAGTCCCGCCGGCACCTCGCGGTTCAGCTGCTGCGCCACCCCGGCACAGCGCTGATCCTCCCAGACAATCGCATTGGCCAGCGCGCGACCGCGCTTGTCGACAAATACATGGGTATTGACCTGGCTGCAGATCGCAGTGGCGGCGACACGTTCGAGATCGCAGTGCTGCCCTGCCCGCTGCAACAGCGCCGCCATACAGCGCGTCCAGTCCGCCGGGTTCTGTTCCACCCAACCGGCTTGGGCCGATACCTTGGCATAGGCGACAGCGCCGCTAAACAGGCATTTTCCCGCGGTGGTATAGACGCCGCCTTTCACCGCCGTGGTACCGATATCGAAGGCCAGTAACAGCTTGTCCTGCTCCATAAGAGTGCGCTCTCCCCCTGTTTTTCAAAGCGTCTCAGCACCACCGCGGCGACAACGGGATGGCCACCTGTAAGCGCTGCAAGCGTAGCGTAAAAACGGCCGCTTTTGCCCGGCAGTAAAAAAAGCCGGCATATAGCGGATAGAAATTGCGCGATACGGATAACTGCGATGCGCATCAGTGCAATAGGGATAACTGTGATGTGGATAAATGTGATGTGGATAAATGCGATAGGGATAACTGCCATATCGACAGAGGCCGACGACCGGGTTTTGACGCTGCAAGCTGTTGCATCACGCCCGGCCGCGAGCGGGCGCGATGCAACGGCCGCTAGAGAATCTGCCAGATTTTCTGCGCGTGCAACAGGAACCGCTTCTGCCTGCCGGCGCCGAGGGCGCCGGCTATCGCCGGGTGATCGCTGTCGAGACCGCCGGTGTAGCTGCCGAAGGCCGGCAGCAACAGCCGGATTGGCGACTGCAGAAAGCACTTCCCGCCGACTTTGGTGCCGGCCAGGCGCAGACTGGCTTTGGGGTGAAAATGGCCGATAATCTGCGGCAGGTCGATATCGCTGGGCTCGTGCAGCAGCAGCAGGTCCCCCAGCTGCAGGCGCTCGGCGCATCGCCCCGGCAGGCAGTCGGGAACATGGGGATCGTGATTGCCCAGTATCCAGACCCAGTCGGCACGCGCGCACAGCGTTTCGATCTGCTCGCGCTCCGGCGCCGGTAAACGCGATACCGCAGCGGCATCGTGAAAGCTGTCACCCAGGGCAATGATCCGCTCGGGCCGATACTGATCGACCAGGCAGCGCAGTCGCGCCAGCGTATCGGTGGTGTCATAGAGCGGCAGGGGGTGGCCGCAGCGCCGCAGATAGGAACCCTTCTCCAGATGCAGATCGGCAACCACCAGCGCCCGCTGCGCCGGCCAGTACAGCGCCGCGCGACCGTCGAGCACCAGTTGCTGGCCGACAAAAACCGTGCTCAGGGACGGGCCGGCAAATGCCCTGCCGCCCACTTCAGACGCCGACGACATCGCGCACCTCGTCCATCATCTGCTGCGCCTGATCCTGCAGCCCGGCCTGCTCGAGCAGCACTTCGAGGCCGGCGCCGCGCACCTGCTCGTCGCGCGCTTTGAACAGAATGTTCAGCGCCATTGGCGAGGCCCGGTCCAGGGCTTTGAATACCGTCTTACCGGCGAAGCGCACCAGCATTTCCGCCAGGCGGCGTATATCGAGCAGTTCGCGCTCGGCATCCTGGCGGCTGACTGTCAGCAGAATATGGTCGGCATCGTATTTGCGCAGCACATCGTAGATCAGGTCGGTCGAAAAGGTCATCTGTCTGAGCGTTTTGCGTTTGCCGGCGTGATTCTGCTCCGCCAGGCCACTGATGGTGGCCACGCGGCGAAACGAGCGCTTCAGCATCGGCGTCTCCATCAGCCAGTCCTCCAGCTCATCGCCGAGAATCTCCGGGGCAAACAACTGGTCGATATGTGCTGCGCCAAGCGCCTCGAGTGCGCAGACCGACAGACCGTAGTCAGTGATGCTGAAACTCACCGGCTTCAACTGCAGCCGCTCCATGCGCCGGGTCAGGAGAATACCCAGTGTCTGATTGGCCTTGCGGCCCTCGAAGGTGTAGAAAACCACATACTGCAGGCCGCGGTGGGGAAACTGCTCCACCAGCAGGCGGTGCTGCGGCGGAATGGCGGAAAACCGGCGCTGCAGCTCGAGCCACTCGCGCACGTCCGCCGGCAGGCGCGACCAGTGCTGCGGCCGATTCAGCAAAGCGCGCACACCGTCGGACAGAAACGTGGAGAGCGGCATCTGGCCGCCGACGTAAGAAGGTATTTTGGGCTCGCCGGATTTGACCGGCCTGGCCTCCAGCAGCATATCTCTGACACCCTCGAACATCAGCACTTCGCCGTTGAAAATAAAGGTGTCGCCCGGCGTCAACTGCTGGGCAAAGTACTCCTCGACTTCGCCGACAATGCGCCCCTGGTGAGAACGGCGCAGCCGCTTCACCTTCAGCCTGCCGGCCTCGACAATAGTGCCGATATTCTGCCGGTGGCGCTGCACCGTGCTGCGCGAGCTGGGTGTGAAAGTACCGTCGCGATGTTCTTCCAGGCGCCGGTAGCGCTCGTAGTTGCGCAGCGCATAGCCGCCATCCACCGCAAACCGGAACAGGGCATCAAAAGTGGCGCGCGGCATATCGGCATAGGGTGTGGCCGAGCGCACCTGCCGGTAGATCGCCGCGGGCCTTATCGCCTCACTGCAGGCGCAATTCATAATGAACTGCGGCACGATATCGTTTGAGCCCGGCAACAGCGCCTCGCCGTCGAGCCTGCCGCTGGCGATGGCATCAATGGCGCTCTGGCACTCCAGCGCCTCAAAACGATTGGCGGGTACCAGCCAGGCCTCACTGGGTTCGTGCAGGCGGTGGTTGGCGCGGCCGATACGCTGCAGCAGGCGACTGACACCCTTGGGCGCTCCCACTTGGATGACCAGATCCACATCGCCCCAGTCGACGCCCAGCTCCAGCGCCGAGGTGGTCACTACGGCGCGCAGACTGCCCGCGGCCATTAGGTTTTCGGTTTTACGCCGCTGCTCCTTGCTGAGAGAACCGTGGTAGACGGCTATCGGCAGATTGTCCTTGTTGATCTGCCACAATTGCTGAAACACCAGTTCGGCCTGCGCCCGGGTATTGACAAAAACCAGCGTGGTGCGGGCCGCGGCCACGGCCTGGTAGATGGCCTCGACCGCATAGCCGGCCATAAACCCGCTGTAG
Source organism: Exilibacterium sp. (assembly GCA_028280195.1). Classification (GTDB taxonomy): domain Bacteria; phylum Pseudomonadota; class Gammaproteobacteria; order Pseudomonadales; family Cellvibrionaceae; genus Exilibacterium. The sequence goes on along the minus strand of JANQMH010000093.1, from coordinate 35,399 downwards.
GGCATGCGGTTTTTGCTGTCCAGTATGCGTATGCGCGGCGGCATCGAAGCCGCTGCCCGCAACACCGCCACCGGCTCGCCGGCGGGTCCGAGCCAGGCCGCCAGGGCGGCCGGGGCGGCGACGGTGGCAGACAGGCCGAAGCGTATACAGTCCGGCGCGTGCTGGCGCAGGCGGGCGAGTGCCAGGCTGGTGAAGTCGCCGCGCTTATTGTGCGCAAAGCTGTGCACCTCATCGACGATTACCGCTTTCAGCGACTTGAAGATTTGCGGCGCGTCGGTATACGACAGCATCAGCATCAGCGACTCCGGCGTCGTCAACAGCAGATGGGGCGGCTTTCTGCGCTGGCGCTGGCGCTTGTAGGAGGAGGTATCGCCGGTGCGCGTCTCGATACTGATATCTAGGCCCATCTGCGCAACCGGCTGGCTAAGGTTGCGCTCGATATCGTGGGTCAGCGCCTTCAGCGGCGAGATATACAGGGTGTGCAGCCCGCTGTGGCCGCGCCGGCAGATATCGATCAGCGACGGCAGAAAACCGGCCAGGGTCTTGCCGGCGCCGGTGGGTGCTATCAGCAGGCTCGACTGTTGCCGCGCAAACGCATCGAGCATCGCCAATTGGTGGTCGCGCACCTGCCACTGGCGCGCCGCAAACCAGGCGGCGATGATTTCCGGTACCGCAATCACTCGTCGGGCGCTCCCAGCAATTTTCAGACAAGTTCCAAGCCGTTTTTCTAAAAGTGTTCCAAAAGTGTTCTAAAAGGACAATCGAACCCTCCCCGCATGCTTGCCGGAGGGCCGGCGGCGGGGTCGCCAAAACCGATTGTCATCCACTTGCGTAAACACTACTTTTGCCAAGCGCTATTTTTACGCCCCAGCAATGCCTTTGGATGAACAGCAGTGAGGATCACCATGCCGGAAAGCCCGGAAGTGCCGCCGCCGGCCGCAGGTACTGTGCACGAGTGGCTGGCAGTGAGGCCGGAGGGGCTGTTGTGCCTGCCCGGCGGGTTTTACATCGACCCGCTGCGGGCGGTGAGCAGCGCAGTAATCACCCACGGACACGCCGACCACGCCCGCCCGGGCAACGGCGACATCTATGCCACGGCGCAAACCCTGGCCATTATGCGCTGCCGCTACGGCGACAGCTGCGCCGCCCGGCAATTGCCACTGGCCTACGGCGAAAGGCACCGCTTTGGCGACGTCGAGCTGTGGCTGGCCCCCGCCGGACATATCCTCGGCAGCGCCCAGGTGGTGCTGGAATACCGCGGCGAGCGGGTTGTCATCTCCGGCGACTACAAGCGCCAGGCAGATCCGACATGCCAGCCCTTTCAACCGGTACCCTGTGATGTCTTCGTCACCGAAGCCACCTTTGGCCTGCCGGTTTTTCACCATCCGCCCATTGCCACAGAGGTGGAAAAGCTGCTGCAGTCCCTGCAGCTGTTCCCGCAGCGCTGTCACCTGGTGGGCGTTTACGCGCTGGGCAAATGCCAGCGGCTGATACTGGCGCTGCGCGCGCTGGGCTACAGCAAAGCGGTGTATCTGCACGGTGCACTGGTCAAACTGTGTGAACTCTATGAGCGCGAGGGCATCGCCCTGGGGAAATGGGTGAAGGTTTCCGAGGTCGGCGATATCGACTCGCTGGCCGGCGAAATTGTGCTGGCGCCGCCGTCGGCCCTGGCCGACCGCTGGTCGCGCAAGCTGCCGGACATGCTCCCCTGTATGGCATCCGGCTGGATGCAGATTCGCGCCCGCGCCCGGCAGCGGCGGGTGGAACTGCCGCTGGTGATCTCCGACCACTGCGACTGGCCGGCGCTGTTGCAGACCCTCGAGGAAGTCAACCCCGCCCAGCTGTGGGTGACCCACGGGCGCGAACAGGCGCTGGTGCACCGCGCGCAGCAGCTGGGCTACCGGGCACAGGCGCTGTCTCTATTGGGTTACGAAGAGGAGGAAAGCGGCTAGTGGAACACTTTGCCGCGCTGCTGGACAAACTGTACTTTACCAGTGGCAGTCTGGCCAAGGGCGACTTGCTGAAACAGTATCTGCGCCGCACGCCCGATCCCGATCGCGGCTGGGCGGTAGCGGCGATAGCCGGCACCCTGTCGTTCGATCTGTTCAAACGCCACACCGTCAAGCAGTTGATCGGCGAGCGCATGGACCCCTTGCTGTTCGAACTGAGCTACGACTATGTCGGTGAGACCAGTGAAACCGTTGCCCACCTGTGGCCGGTATCCCCCGGCGCCGGCCGGCTCGAACGTTTGCCGAGTCTGGGCGAAGTGGTAGCGCAGTTCCGGCAGCGCGACCGGGCCGCGGTGGCCGACTACCTGGTGCAATTGCTCGACGCGATGAATGCCAGCCAGCGCTGGGCGCTGCTGAAGCTCGGTATGCGCGGCCTGCGTATCGGCATTTCGGCGCGGCTGCTGAAAAGAATTCTGGCCGAGTACGGCAGTGTCGATGTCAGTGAGATAGAAGCACTCTGGCACGGCCTGGAGCCGCCCTACACCGATCTGCTCAACTGGCTGGACGGGCGCGGCGACAAGCCGGATATCGGCGACCGGGTAACCTTTCAGCCGGTGATGCTGTCTTGCCCGCTCGAACCGGAGCACCACCACGACATCGACGCCGACAACTGGCAGGCCGAGTGGAAGTACGACGGCATTCGCGTACAGCTGGTCGGCAAAGCCGGCGGCAAGGCGCTGTATTCACGCAGCGGCGACGATATCAGCCACAGCTTTCCCGATATCGTCCAGGCTGTCGACTTTAGCGCGGTACTGGACGGTGAGTTGCTGGTGGTTCGCAACGGGCGCATCGGCTCTTTCAACGAACTGCAGCAGCGGCTCAATAAAAAGAAACCGGCAAAGCGGCTGTTGGCGGAAAACCCCGCCGGCCTGATGATCTACGACGCCCTGTCGCTCGACGGCGAGGATATTACCGCCCTGTCCCTGCTCGAGCGGCGCCGCAGGCTGGCGCAATGGCTAGACGCGAAAGCGCCGCCGGGGATACTGTTGTCGCCGATACTGCCGTTCGCCGATTTTGCCGAGCTGCGGCGCCTGCATCGACGCGCCGACCAGGGCGGCGGCAATTACATTGAAGGTTTGATGCTCAAGCACAAGCACAGCCCTTATCTGCCCGGGCGCATCAAAGGTCACTGGTATAAATGGAAGCGCGAGCCGATGCTGGTAGACGCCGTCATGATGTATGCCCAGCGCGGCCACGGCAAGCGCTCCTCTTACTACTCCGACTATACTTTCGGCCTCTGGCAGGACGGGCAGCTGTTGCCGATTGGCAAGGCCTATTCCGGTTTTACCGATGCGGAGCTAAAGGCGCTGGACAAATGGGTTCGCGGCCATATCGTCGCGCGCTTCGGGCCGGTGCGCGAAGTGGAAAAAGAACTGGTGCTGGAAGTGGCCTTCGATTCCGCCCACACTTCCAGCCGCCACAAATCCGGTATAGCGCTGCGCTTTCCGCGCATTCACCGCATTCGCTGGGACAAACCGGCGGCCGAAGCGGACGAGTTGGCGACGCTGAAGAAAAAAAGCAACCTGGCAGGTTAACGGCGCCTATATCCCCTCTATATCAATCCTGTCGTCATTACTCCCTTCCTCAATAAAATGCCTATTTTTCCACGGCATTGATGAATACGTATGCACGCTGTTGCCCGGTACAAATGGCATGCGGTAGTTTGTGGTAAAAACAGAGACACCGGCAGTTACCTTGTCTCAGCGATACAGAGGGCCCTAGCGATGATGATTCCGAGATACCTGTCGATCTGCTTGTTACTGGTTTACCCGATCTTTTTTATCGCCCAGGCACGGGCAGATGTGATTCTGCACGCTTTTAACTGGCGCTACGACGAAGTCGCCGGCAGGGCGGCGGAAATAGCCAGCCTCGGCTATACACAGGTACTGGTGGCGCCACCGCTGAAAAGCGATGCCGGCAACTGCGCCTGGTGGGGGCGCTACCAGCCGCAGGACCTGCGGGTTATCGATCACTGCCTCGGCAACAGGCAATCTTTCCAGAACATGGTCAATGCACTCGACGCGGTCAATGTTGCCACCTATGCCGACATCGTTCTCAACCATATGGCCAACGAACGCAACAATGCCACCAGTTTCCCGGGATCGGCGGCGCTGGCGGATTACGCCGCAAACCCGGGCTATTGGAACGACCAGAAACTGTTCGGCAATTTAAGTGACGGCCTGTTCGGCCCCGCGGATTTCCACCCGGAGGGCTGTATCGGCGACTACAACAATGTCGGCGACGTGCAGTACTGGCGCCTGTGCGGCGGCGGCGGCGATCGCGGCCTGCCGGACCTGGATCCCAATACCTGGGTCAGGGAGCAGCAGCGCAGCTACCTGCAGGCACTGAAAAACATGGGTGTCAAAGGTTTCCGCGTCGACGCCGCCAAGCATATGACAATCTGGCACATCAACCAGGTATTCAACAGCGCGATCAAAAACGGCATGCATGTGTTCGGCGAGGTGATCACCGGCGGCGGTACCTCGAGCAGCGACTATCAGAACTTTCTCGGCCCCTATCTGCAGTATACCGGTCACGACGCCTACGACTTTCCACTGTTAAACACCCTGGTAAATGCCTTCAAACCCGGCGGCAGTATGAGCGCACTGGAAAACCCTTTTGCTTTTGGCAATGCGCTGGCAGGTGATCGCGCGGTGACGGTGGCCGTCACTCACGATATTCCCCTCAATGCCGGCTTTCGCTATCTGATTATGGACCCCACCGACGAGCATCTGGCCAGCGCCTATCTGCTGGGGCGCCGCGACGGCATACCGATGATCTTCAGCGACAGAACCGGCACCGACGGCAATCGCTGGGTCGATGACTATAGACAGAGCGATATTGTGGACATGATTTTCTTCCGCCAGCGGGTACAGGGACAGGGGCAGGAAACCGTTTACTATGACAACTGCGTGCTGACTTTTCGTCGCGGCAAGGCGGGACTGGTGGGCATCAATAAATGTGGGGATGAGCGCTGGGTGCAGCTCAACACTCACGAAAAGTACTACTGGTTTCGCACTTACCGCGATGTGTTCAGCGGCGAAACCTTCAGTATCGACAGCGGCAGCGAGTGGGTGCGCATACCGGCGCGCTCGGCGCGTATGTGGTACGTTGATTGAGGTGGGGGGATGCCGGCCAGAAGTCTCCGCGGGTGAAGCGGAAAACGACGAAGTATTGCTGCGTTCTAAACAAAGAATCTGCACTTGGGCGGGAACGGTGTTTTCCGCCATTTTTTCCAACCGCGTTTACAGAAGTAAGTTGTCCAGATTATTGGCCTGCTGCGCCGAATATACCCGCCGAAACGTCATCTTTTGATATTGGCTGGCGAGAGAAACATCGTCACGGTCGCAACAAACGCATCGCGCCCTCTTTCACCTCGGTCGAGGTGGACGTGATGTGTCGCATTGGGGATTATGACCACTTCCACCTCGGCGGCGTTGGTAAGATGGCTTTGCAGGGTGACCGTGTCCTCTGGCCGGCTCCAGAAGTCTTTCTCGGAGCGGATAATCAGAACGCGTCCGGTGATAGAGGCTGCGTCCCAAAGTTGCCGGCCCAGGGCAAGGTAGAAAGAGTCCTCCATTGCGCCTGAAGGCGCACGAAACGAGGGCGGATTGCGGCTCTGTGAGGTGGGATCGGAGGCGAGCGCGGCTCGCTGATAGGCCGCGGCGACCTCCGGATCACGCCATGTCGTCTTGTCCTCTACGGGGATTGCGCGATCCCAGGACGGCAGCAGGGAATCTGCAGTGCTCAGGCGATAGGTGCCGAAGCGTTCCGTGTTGAAGCGGTCAGGATCGTTGGGATCGGACATGAAGGTGCCGCGCCCTAAGTGTTCGTGACCCGCATGCGCACCATAGAGTGCGTTGTAGATAACGAGATGATTGACGGCATCGGGGTAGAGGCTTGCGTACATACCTGCCCAGTGCCCGCCTGTAGCCCAGCCGAGCAAGGCCACCTCTGGCACGGCTGTGCGTTTCTTTACCGCTTCCACCACAGCGTGAACATCGCGAACCACCTCGTAAGAGTTCACCAGTGCAGCGCCTTGTCGAGTTCCGTTCTGGCCGATGCGGGTCGATCCGCCATAACCGCGCGCATCCATGATAAAGACGCGATGCCCGGCCCGCGCCAAGTCGGCAGCGAGTGAGCCGCCGTCGACCGGCAGATCGAATGAGGCCACCCCCGGCACCCGGGCGCCGTGGAGGAGGATGACCGGTGGCTTGCCCGCGGCAGCTGGGACAGCGCCCACCTCGCGGACGCGAAGCTGAATGCCCGGCTCGCTTTGGACATTGAAATCATGACGCTCGATCTGCGCCTGGACGAAGCCGGAGCCCGTACCCAATGCTGTGACAACCGCCGCGATTGCGAGCAAGGTCTTCATTTCAAGACTCCTTCATAGTCGAGTTGCAGCAGCGCGCCCGATGCCGGCGCGGCTTCGAGGTCAGCCGCACTCAGGCCAATTCTGGCGGTGGTGACGTACAGATGCCGCCCGCTTTCGGAGAAGGCGCAACTGGTGGGCCGCGCAACCGGCAACGCAATCCTGCGCTCGATGTTGCCGTGCGGATCTATGCGCAGGATGGCGGCGCCGTCGAAGAGGACGCTGAGCAGGAAGCCTTCAGCATCGATGGTCAGGCCGTCCGGCTTGCCAGCGGCCAGGTCGATGCTGAAGAACAGCCGCCGGTGACTGAGTCGGCCGGACTCTGGATCAAAATCGTAGGCGTAAATCTCACCCTTGTGCGAATCCGTAAAGTAGAAGGTCAGCCCGTCGCGGCTCCATTCGAGGCCATTGGGCAGGTCAAAGCCTGCGTCGCAGACATGCCAGGTCCCGTCGGCATCATAGCGGTAGAGAATACCGCTCCCCTTGCGCCGCCCGGTGTTCATGAGTCCGGTAAACAACCGACCTTTACCATCGTACTTTCCGTCGTTGAATCGAAAGTCCGGGTCCGCATGGGGAGCGCGCGCGAAGGTTTCGATCTCGCCTTCCAGCGTCAGCCGGGCGAGATCGCATCCAAGCCCAAGCGTAAGCGCGCCCGCTGGGTCCTCTGCAAGCATGCCGACAACGTCCGGCAGATCCAGCATCTCGCTGCGCCCCGCCGCCGGGTCGTAGGCGTGAAGTTTGCGACCCGTGATATCGATCCAGAGCAGCCGTTCACGTATCGCACTCCACAGCGGGCTCTCGCCGATGGTCGCGTCGATCTCGACCGCTCTGTTGATATCGGGCGTGACGGTTTTCATCGCCTGGACTCCGCAACGGCGGGGGCAATGCGATCCCAGGCCGCTGCGAACGCTTCCGGACTGCCGGCCGCCACCGCCTGTAGATCGCGCGGGTAGTCGACCCCCTCCGCTTCGCGCGCCTGCAGCGCATGGAATTGCCCGTTGCTCGCCCGCAGCACCCAGGCGCTGGCGCTGCAGGACTCTGACACCAGAAAGGCCGCACCGCTGGCGACCGCGCCGGGGCGCAGTTCGTCGGGCTCGCCGTCAACACCCCACATCCGCGTCTTGGCGACCGGAGAGATGGTGTTGACAAGGATCCCGTGGGGCGCGCCTTCGTGTGCCAGCACATTCGCGATCCCGATGGTCGCCATCTTGGCCGCGGCGTAGGCCGTAAGGCCAGACTGCGCATATTGCGGATAGAGTGCGCGACACGAGGTGGTCAGCAGAATACGGCCGTAAGCCTGTGCTCTCATGGCCGGCCATGCCGACTGCGCCAGCCACAACGGCGTCTCCACACCGAGAGCCAGCATCCGCGCCAGAAAATCCGGCTGCAGCTCTTCGATCGTCCGATAGCCGACCCAACCGGCATTGTGGATGAGGATATCGAGGCGTCCATATGCGGACAGGGCGCTCTCGATCAACGCGCCGCACCCACTTCGGCTTTCGATCGAGCCGCTCGCGGCGCCGACCTCGAGGCCTTGCGCGCGAAGGCGTTCGGCGGCGGCTGCCGCGACGGAGGGGTCCTGGCCGGCGCCATCGGTATCGGCACCGCTGTCGTGAATGACGACCCGCGCACCGCGCCGGGCGAGAAGTCTGGCGTAGGCAAAACCAAGGCCGCGACCGGCCCCGGTGACGATGGCGACACGGTTGTCGAAACGGATCACTGTCATCTCCTCATTGCACTGGGGAGAGTCTACGGCCCTGCGTTACGATCCGTCCAATACCCTTTCATCGGCCCTGCGATCTGCGAGACCTATCGCAAGGCCATTTCCAGGAAGTTCTGTGCGGCCGCGCCCAGCGCTTGCTGGCGATGGCAAAGGAACAGGGTGAAGCTCGCACCCTCGATGGTGACCGGCCGGTAGGCGATCTCTGCGGCACGGAACCCGGCCATACTGGCCGGCACCACCGCGACGCCGGTGCCAACGGCGACCAGGGCGAGAACGCCGTGCATCTGCTGAGCCTCCTGGATCACCTGCGGCGCGAACCCCGCAGTCGCGCAGAGCTGGACGACCTGGGTATGAAAGCCGCGACCTTCCGCCGCCGGCCACATGATAAAGGGCTCGTCAGCCAGGTCGGAGAGCGCAATGTTCGCCTTGCCGGCAAGCCGATGCGCCGCCGGCAGAGCGATGGCAAAACAATCCTCATCGAATGGCAGCATATCGAGCCCGGCTGCGTCCGGGAGCGGCGGGAGAAGCACCGCGAGGTCGCTGGTCCCCTCGCGCAACGCCAGGACTTGAGCGGCGGTCGTTGCTTCCCGGAGTTCGAGCTGCACATTGGCAAAGCTGCGCCGAAAGGCGCGCACCGCCTTTGCCAAACGGCCGTACATCGCGCTGCCGACATAGGTCAGTCGCAGGGTTCCAGCGCGCCCGGCCGCCGCGTCCCGCGCTGCGGCGACGGCTAAGTCCGCCTGCTCAATGGTCAAGCGGGCGTGCGCGAGCAAAGCCTTGCCGGCGGGCGTCAATCGGACGACGCGGTTGCCGCGTTCCAGCAGTTCGGCTCCGATCTCCCCCTCCAGCCGCCGCACAGTTGCCGTCAGCGGGGGTTGAGACATATTGAGCCGCCGCGCCGCGCGATGGAAATGCAGCTCCTCGGCGACGGCGATAAATTGACGAAGCTGTCTCAGGTCGATCACGTATTCACTCCTCCTTCACGACATCCCATCACCGTTTGACCCGCAGATTGAAGCATCGGCACAGCTCTTCGCCGCAGCTTTGGCAGCGCCTGGATCGGTGCCAGAACCTCGCTGTGCAGTAGCCCCTGCTCGCGTGCCGAATCGCCTGTGATAAATGAGTTCTTTGTTCAGGGAGCCTATAGTGGAAATTTATCCAGATCATTGGCAAACAGTACGGGCCCGGAATAATAACGCCGGATACCGTTTGCGGTAAGCGCTTCACCGCCCAGTGTGCGCCGCATGCGATGCGACAGAATCAATTTGCCGACCTTCGCCGCGGCGGCGACTTTGCCGATCTCGGACGGCGGCATATGCAGATTTCTCGCCGCGCCCGTTGCCGTCTCGGGAATCGCATTGTGGGCCACCAGTATATCGGCAGCGGCGGATAGTCTCGTCAGAGCGCCGCCTTTGTTGCTGGTATCACCCGAGAAGGCAATGGCACAGCCGAGGATATCGACCCGCCAGGCAACCGCGGCAACCGGCCCGTGATCCACCGGCACGGCGCTGAAACTGAGCCTGTCGTTCAGGCGCCTGGTCTGTATGGCCTTGTCGGCCAGATCGATATCGCGCACGTGCAAATGAAACGCCGCGGCCCGAGTGCGGTCGAGGTAGTTGCCCAGGTAGCGGAAGGCGCCGCCACTGCCCATCAGCAGTTGCACGAATTCGCTGGTCGAGGGCATCAGGGCATTGCCGCCGGGGCCGAAAACCGGCAGATCATTGCTGCGCGGGCTAAAGAATGCCGCTTTGATGAAACTCGGCAAATCGACGCTGTGATCGACATGCAGGTGGGTGAGCAGTATGGCCTCGAGATCCTCGACTTTGGCGCCGGCCATCTCGAAACCGCGGCTGGCGCCGGCGCCGGTATCGACCAGCACCCGGGCCTTGCCGTCCAGCCAGATCAGGTAACTGCTGGAAGCTCGGCCGTCGCCGAGTTCCGGCCCGCCGGAACCGAGCACCTGCAGGGTGACCCGACCTTTGCCGCAGTCGGCCTGCAACAGCCCCGGCAGCAATACCAAGCAGCAAAATAGACAGGCTCTCATGGCGGCCGACCCGGTAATTGAGTTACCGGGATTATAAAACTTCCGGCCAGCAGTTTTAAAGACCGGCGGGCAGACTAGGGGTGATCGCAGCTGTCCTGCCAGCCGCTTTCCAGCGCATAGCAGCCACTGGCGCTGCGGCTGAGATCGCTGCTCTGCTCACCGGTGCCCGAAGCCGCGTCATTGAAAATCAGGTTGGTCTGGCGCACACCGTCGGGCATCTGGATAAAGAACCAGCCGTCACCGCGGTTCTCCATCGGAATGCCGGGCCAGGCCGGACCGGGCACCGGCGCACCCCAGAAATAAAACTGGATATCATCGCTCCAGTGGTCGGGTTTGCGGAACCAGAACTGCAGCCCCGGCAGATCGCAGCTGTCCGACCAGGTGGCGCTGGCGTAATCGAAACAGCCGTCACCCTGGCGATACAAATCGGCGGTCTGCGCACCGGCACCGTTGTTATTGAAAATAAGATTGGCGGCGCTGACACCATCCGGGAAGGTAAAGGTATACCAGTCGTTGCCGATCGCCTGCATGGGTATCCCGGGCCAGTTTACCGGCTCGCTGGCCGGTGTGGTATTCCAGTAGTAAATGCTGACCTCGGCCCAGGCTGCCGGCTTCTGGAAATAGACCGTAAAACCCGGCTCGAGGATGGTGCCGTTTTTGTCGTTGCAGGGGAACTCGCCCTGCCCGCCCGCCTGCGGCGCGACAAACACCGCGGCGGTTCTGGCCGGCACGCTGAAGCTGCCGCCGGCGATATCGTAAGCGGCTGCCTTGACCACACTGTCGACACCCGTTTGCTGCAAGGGGTGCAAGCCGAGAGCGGTGCCCGCCAAGGCATCGATACTGAAATCCAGCGCCTGATCGTCGCTGTTGAATACCACTGCCAGGCCGTTTAGCGCCGGGTCCAGGTCGGCGCCGCCACAGACGCCATCGCCGACGGTCATCACCACCAGGCCGGGCACCTGCGCCGGACCGGTGTTCCAGAAGCTCAGACGCTGTTCCACATCGGCGGCGCTGTCGAGGCGCAACAGCGGCGTGGAATAGCGCAGCGCCAGTTGCTGCCGAAACAGCGCCGCGGCCAGTTCGATATGCTCGGGCTGCGGATCGATATTGGCATTGCCCATAATCTGCTGCATGGCCTCCCAGCGCTCGCCGTTTTTATCCTGCGACGGCAGGCCCACCGCCCAGTTGTTATCGCGGCGGCTGAAGTCCACCTTGTTGAACCAGTCGCCGGCGTCGAAGCTGTCGCGGTCCATGGATTTGGAACGCAGCAGATCGCTGCCCATCTGATGAAAGGGAATACCCTGCGCCAGATTGACAAAGGCCTGGCTCAAGGTGTGTACGCGCACGCGGGCATCCATATCCAGGCCGTCCGGTAGTTTCGCCTGGGTGTTGTCCCACAGGGTTTCATTATCGTGTTTGTCGACATAGAGAATATTTTCCTGCGGGTCCAGGTTGTAGCCGACACCGGCATAGCGGATACCGTTGTTGACGGCGCCGCTGTTATCTTCAAAGGTGTAGGTCTGCAGATTGCCGGCCAGGCCGATGCGGATGCGGTCGCCCTGATCACCGATGGCGGCGGCGCCGTCGGCAACGCCGTTCGGGTAGGTGACATTGCCGTTGGCAAAACCCTGGGCGCGACCGCGATCGGTAAAGTTGCCGCCGCGCACGGCATCGCGCAGGCGGTCGTTAAAGGTGCCGACCCCGGTGCCGGCCATATTGAACTGCGTGGCCTGATCAAAGCGCTGGTTGCCGGCCACTTCGCCGAAGTCCCAGCCCTCGCCGTAGAGGAAGATGCGATCCCCCTGCACACCGTGTTCGGCGGCAGTCAGCGTTGCCAGCGCCGCCTGGATTTTCTGCATCGATGCCTTCGGGTGATGGCCCATCAGGTCGAAGCGGAATGCATCCACTTTGTAGTGCTGCGCCCACAGCTTGGCCGCGTCGATCATCAGCTTTTCCATCATCGCATGCTCGGCAGCGGTATTATCGCAGCAGGTGGAATTCTCCACGGTGCCGGTCAGCGGGTTGAGGCGGTGATAGTAGCCGGGTACGACTTTATCCAATACCGATTTATCGCCCAGTCCCGAGGCGAAGGTGTGATTGAACACCACATCCACAACCAGCTTCAGGCCAATATCGTGCAGCGCTTTGACCATCTGGCGAAACTCGCGAATGCGGCTCTTGCCGTCGGCGTCAGCGGCATAACTGCCCTCCGCGGCCATAAAATGAAACGGGTCGTAGCCCCAGTTGAAAGCGTCGACTGCGGGAAAGCCGCTGGTGCGGTCATCGTAGTTGATGGCCTGAATGCCGGCAGTCAGCGGATCGTCCGCCAGCAACTGTTCAAACACCTGGCGAATCGGCATCTCGCCGTAGAGGGCGCAGCCCTCTTCGATGGCGATCACCTGGGTTTTCTCGCATAAGCGACTGTAGGGATCGTCGAGTTCGACCCGATCGGCGGGGTTTTCCTTGATGGAACCCAGATCGTTGACCGGCAACACATGGAAATGAGTCAAACCGGCCTGCTGCAGTGACTGCAAATGCGCCATACCGTCCGACAGCGGCATACCGTTAGCGCCGTTGTAGGTGAAGGCCAGATATTTGCCGCGGTGCTCGCGCGCCACCCGCCGGTCGTGGGCGCTGAAATCGCGCACGTGTCCTTCGTACAGGGTGATGTCCCTGTAGGCGGGCAGTGTTTTGATCAATGCGTCCCAGCCGGCGGGTTTGAGTGTGGCGTCGCCGGCCAGATCGACAATCTGGCTGTAGCGGCTGTCCTGGCTCAGACTCAGCGAATAAGGGTCGGTAACTTCATAGCTTTCAATCTGGCCGCTGGCCGGGTGATAGACCCTGATCTCGTAGCGGTAGAACTGATCGAGCCAGGAGGCGTCACCGCTAAAGCGGTAGCGGCCATTGTCGACCGCATCCGGCATATCGGTGGCGAGCAGATTGAAAGCGGCGTCGTAGCGCTTCAGCCGCACGCTCTGGGCCGTCGGCGCCCACAGGTTCAGCGCCACGCTGCCGCCGTCAATACGGATACCGAGATCGCCGTCGTAGCGGTAGAGTTGGTCCACCACACCGGGAATCTGTACCCCGGTCGCCTCTACCAGCGTGCCCTCGCTGTCGAAGGCGGCGGCGACCAGCTGGCCGCGCAAGGCGCTTTTTACGGTTTCAATATCGACACTGACACCATAGGCCGGCCAGTCCGCCAGATGGCGGAATTTTTCCACCACCGCCTGGCTCAGTGATGCACCGGCACTCAGATCCAGCACCTGATCGGCGCCGCTGATGCCATCGAGGCCGGTGACAATCGAGGCCGTGGAGGACAGATGCAGTTGAAAGCGGGTCGCCTGGCTGCTGCTGGTCTGCCAGGCGATGCTGGCACTGTCGACCCAGTGGGCGCGGGCACCGCTAATGGCGACCTCGGTGGGCACTTCACAGCTATCGGTCCAAGCGGGACCCTCTTCGCCATAGCAGCCACTGGCATCGCGAAACAGGTCGGCGGTCTGATTGCCCTGGCCGTCGTTAAAGATGATATTGGCGCTGCTGACCTCGGCCGGCATCTGGAAGCGATACCAGCCGCCGGGCAGCACTTCCATGGCAACCCCGGGCCAGTCCAGCGGCGCTGCCGGCTCGGCGTTCCAGTAGTAGATATTGATATTGTCGCCCCAGGCGGCCGGCTTCTTGAAGAAAAACGTCAGCCCGGGCCGCGGCAGGTCGCAGCTGTCCACCCAGGCATTGTCGATAAAGCAGCCGTCGCGATCGCGGAACAGATCCGCGGTCTGATTCTGGCCGTCATTGAAAATCAGATTGGCGCTCTGCACACCTTCGGGAAACTGATAGCGATACCAGCCTGCGCCCAGAGACTCGATGGCAAAACCAGGCCAGCTTACCGCTGGCGCCGGATCGGCATTCCAGTAGTACAGGTTGATATCGTCACCCCAGTCGGCGGGCTTTTTAAAATACACCGTAAAGCCCGGCACCGCGCCGACTTCGACGCTGATCTCCTCCGAGGTCAGCGCGTAACCGTGCTGGTCGGTGGCGGTGGCGCGAAAGGTCAGCTGCGTGCCGTCCGCATAGGCATCGGCATTATAGAAAATCCGGTAGTCGGCACTGTGATCGCGGCCCGCCGCCATAAAGTCGCCGCCGTCGACACTGACCTCGAAATCGACATGAGTTAAGGGCAGCGGATGCACCGCCAGCCAGTTGAGGCTCACCGGCACCTCGAAGCGGCCGCTCACACGGCTGCCGGGCGCCAGGTCCAGGGCAATACTGTCCAGCGCCGGCGCCTCCAGCGCGCGTCGGCCTCTGTAGATCTGCAGCGACAGCGCGGGCAGAGTCACAGTCAGATTGTTATCGGCATCGGCGCGCAGGCTGCCGCGGTCCGGAAACACCCGGCGGTAGCGATCGCTGGTGGCCTCCAGGGTTAGGCTGCGCGCCTCGGTGGCAGTATTGATCAGCAGCAGATACTCGTGCGGATCGCTGCGCTCCACCCGCGCCAGCGCGATAATGCCGGGTTCGCTGTCGGCATGGCGCAGGTACTGCTCGCCGCGGCGCAGAGCGCGGTGTTTGTCCAGCACTTTTTTATAGCGTTTCAGTGTGCGGTACATGGGGTGGCGACGATCGAAGTTGTCGTCCGCGGTGCTGCGCTCGGTGCCGATCAGGTCGTTGTCGTTATAGCTTGCCACCAGGCTCGGCATCATATCCTCGCGCGCATCCTTGTCGCCGCCGTCGCCGACAAAGCCCTGCTCGTCGCCGTAGTAGATAACCGGCACACCGCGGCCGAAGTACATCAGGCCATAGGCCAGTTGCAGCCGCTTGAGATACTCTGCGTCGCCGGCATCCGGATTGGCATTTTTGATCGCCAGCCCCAGGCGCCCGATATCGTGGTTGCTGGCAAAGGTCATCAGCGTCGAGGCGTCGCTGTCGGCATCGGTATACCAGTCGTCGTTGCCGAACATGTCCGCCAGGCGCGTCGGCGCCACATTGTCGGCAAAGACATCTTTGAGGGCAAAGTACAAACCGAAGTCCAGCGCCGAAGGCAAGGTACCCTCAGTGGTATAGCGGCTGACTGCGCGCGGATTGCCGTCGAATATCTCACCGAAAATATGGAAATCGTCGATGCCTTCTGCGCTGGCGTGGTCGAGAATGGCCGGTGTCCACTGCTGCCAGAACGCCATATCCACATGTTTGACCGTATCCAGACGAAAGCCGTCGATGGCGTATTCGCTGATCCAGTATTTGAATATATCGATCATGCCGTTGACGACGGCGGGCTCTGCCGTATTGAGGTCGTCAAGGCCAAAGAAATCGCCCAGCAGCGACGATTCGCCGCTAAAAGTGCTGTCGCCGCGGTTATTGTAGAGAGCCGTATCATTCAGCCACTGCGGCTGTTTGGCATTCTCCAGACCGGCGGGTACAAACGGGGTATAGGGCTGCTGCGGTGTTTCGCGATAGGGGCAATCAGCGCCGCCCCCGTCACCGTGGCATTCTTCGTAGCGGATAATATCGGCAGTGTGATTGACAACGATATCGAAAAATACTTTGATGCCCAGCCTGTGCGCCCTGGCTATCAACGCTTTCAGCTCGCTGTCGCCGCCCAGGTGCGGATCGATGCGGGTATAGTTGAGTGTCCAGTAACCGTGGTAGGCAGCCGATTCAACATTGTTGGAGAAGTTTTCAAATACCGGGGTCATCCAGATGGCGGTCACCCCCATATCTTTCAGATAGGGCAGCCGCTGCTTCAGCCCGGCCAGGTCACCGCCGTGGTAGTAGGCCTTGTCGGTGGCATCGAAGCCGTGGTCGTTGCGGGAGCCGTCGATAAAACCCGTATCGTTGGCGGTATTGCCGTTGGCAAAGCGATCGGGCAGAACGAAATAAAAAACATCGTCCTTGATATCGGCGCTGCGGTCATTGCAGGCACTCAGGCCAAACACTAGCAGACATAAAGCCAAAACACGGGCCGGCAGCGGCCAGGCACTCAGTGTAGCCATGATCATTACCCTCATCAGTCTTATTATCCGCGCCAGGTCGACGAACCGGGACAGTGAGCTTAGCCTATTGGATCAGCTACGCAGGTGGCAATGTCATGCATACGTATTCAATCGGGCCTGGATACTCGAGCGGGCAAAGCGCCGCAGCCAACGCCAGATGACCATCCGGGTGACCGCCTTTGGTGCAAAGGCAGAACCAATCTGTATAATGGCGTGCAAATGATATAAGACCGCTCGTGTGTCAAAGTTTCCGGCAGCAACCACACCGCCGGTGGCAAAGACGCTGACAAGCCCGGTGCAGAAGGAACCTTAACTCTGAACAAGCCGCTTAAAGCCGTCACCATACTGGCAGCGTTGGGGCTGATACTGCTGCTGGCCGCGATGGCGGCGCTCGGAACCATTGGCCTGCGAATCGAGCCCTATCCAACAACATGGACATCTGACCAGGTATCGGCGAAAACCAACTGCGGCATCATACCCGGCACCTACAGCCTCAGCGGTGAACGCATCCATAGCGACCCTCGCTACACCCGGCCCACACTGCCATTGCGTTTTTTTGCCAGAAGTCGCCACGACAAACCCTTTGGAGCCTCTCATCAACACAAAGGCGCAGACAAAATCAGTTTTTCCTTCACAGAGGAAAGCGCCAGCCTTACCGTCACGCTGTTGAACAGCGAGGACCTGTGCCTCGGCAGCATCGTGTTGCAGCAAGCTGACCACTACCGCTGTCGAGGCGACTGGCTGGTGAGGGAACTCCCGCATAGGGATGCAGAGCCGATCGTGGGCCCGCACGGCCACTCGGTCAAATTGCGCAGTCAACACGGTTATCTCGAAGCGCGAAGGAAAAACTGGATGATCGGCTTTCTGTATATACTGCCCGGCGCCAATTTCAGCACCAAATGGATGCGGTTTAAGCGAGTTGCGGATACTGCGCCAGCCTCTCAATGCCCGGCGGGCAAAGATCTCTAGCCGCTGCCACCGGCAGCCGCGGGATGCGATAAAGGTCAGTTGGCAGAGATACCCAGAACTGTGTAAATCACCAGGCTGATTACCAGTACTCCGGCAAAGTTCAGCACAATGCCGATGCGCGCCATTTGCCCGATGGTAAACAACTGACTGCTATAAGCGACCGCATTGGGCGGCGTGGCAACCGGCAGCATAAACGCACAACTGCAACTCAATACCGCCGGCACCATCAGCAGGGCCGGGTCGATATCCGCGGCGATGGCAGCGGCGGCCAGTATCGGCATCAACAGTACGGCGGTGGCAGTATTGCTGGTAACTTCGGTTAAGAAGGTCACGATCAGACATATCAGCGCAATGGTAAGCAGCAGCGGCAAGGCCATAAAGCCCGACAGCGCATCGCCGATCGCCTGGCTCAGTCCGGTAACGGAAAAGCCGCGGGCAATGCAGATACCGGCGCCGAACAGGATTAAGATGCCCCAGGGGATGCGCTCGGCGGTTTTCCAGTCGAGCAGGTGCTCACCGCGGCCATTGGGAATCAGAAACAGGCAGATTGCCGCCAGCAGCCCGACACTGGCATCGTTGGCACTGTCCAGGCCCAGCATACCGCTCCAGCCGCCAAAGGGCTCCTTGCGGGTAATCCACAAGGTAGCGGTAACCAGCAGCACCAGCAACATGCGCACTTCTTCACGGCGCCAGTCACCCATATCCGGCAGCACCAGCTTTTCCCGCTGCGACAGCGCGCGGGTTAACCACCAGCAGATCAGCGGCAGGAAAACCAGGGTAACCGGCAACGCCATTCCCATCCACTCGGTAAAGGTCAGTTCGGTGCCGGTATTTTCCGTATAGACCTGCATAAACACCAGGTTGGTGGGTGTGCCGATAGGTGTGGCGACACCGCCGACGCTGGCGCCGTAGGCAATGCCCAGCATTACGGCGATGGCCAGCTGCCTGTCCTTGCTCTGCTCCAGCACTGCCAGTGCAATGGGCAGCAGCATCAGTGCCGTCGCGGTGTTGGAGATCCACATACTGAGACTGGCCGCAGCCAGCATAAATCCGGCCACCAGCCGCCAGCCGCCGGCAGAACCCGAGGCCTTTACCATGGCCAGCGCCACGCGCCGGTGAGCGCCGCTTTTCTCCATGGCGGCCGACAACATAAAGCCGGCGAACATCAGCAACACAATCGGACTGCCATAGGCTTGACCGACCTGAGCGGGAGTCAGTACACCGGTTAGCGGGAAGACGGCAATGGGTATCAGGGCCGTCGCGGCAATGGGCAGCGCCTCAAAGATCCACCAGATGGCGCACCACACGGTAACGGCGGCAGCAATACTGGCGGCTAAGGGCCAGGCGTTCTGCTGCATCAATAGCAGTGTAACAGCGGCGAGCAGGGGGCCGGCAACGCGCGCGGCGGGCTTCAGTTTCAACATAGTGATTTTTTTTATCAAAGCGTCTTATCAAAGTGTCTTATCAAAGCGTAATAGTTACAGCAGGCCGCAGCCGGCTATAACAACCACAGGCTCGCCACCCACACGGCGACGGCAGCGACGCTGCCCTGTATCAGCGAGCCGAGCGTCTGCAGTCTGTAGCCCTGTTGCACCGACATACCCGCAAATTGGGTAACGACCCAAAAGTAACTGTCATTGGCATGGGAGACCACCATGGAGCCGGCACCGATGGCAACCACCACCAGCGCTTTGGCATAGGCGCTATCGAAACCCAACGTATCCATCAGCGGCGCCAGCAGACTGGCCGTGGTAATGATGGCCACCGTCGATGAACCCTGAGCGGTTTTGATACCGGCAGCGATAATAAAAGGCAGCAGGGTGCCGAGCTGCCAGTCGGCCAGGCCGCTGCCGATGACATCGGCAATCTGCGATACCTGCAGCACCCTGCCAAAGGCACCGCCGGCACCGGTAATGATGATGATGACCGCCGCTGCCGCGATGGCCTCGCCGATCCAGCCACGGTCGGAAATGATTTTGGCATCGAGCTTTTTCGGTATGGTAAACACCAGCAGCACGCCGATTAGCAGGGCCACTGACGGCTGGCCGATAAATACCACAAAATCGACCCACTGCCCCTGCCCGAGCGGCTGCTGCGGCAGCTCGGCAATGGAGCGGAAGACAATCAGTATAATCGGTACGATAATCGGCAGAACGGCTTTCAGCGTCGAGGGCTGGGCGCTGGACAGGGTCTCCCACTGCTCCGGGGCTTTCTCGCCGTGGTCCGGGAAGCGCTCCTCGGCCAGGGTGATCCGCGAGGCATAGTAGACCGCAAACAGAATCCCGGCCAGCAGGGCACAGAGGCTGACGGCAATACCCAGTAAAATGACCAGACCCAGATCGGCGTTGAGTATACCCGCGGCCGCCACCGGCCCCGGCGTGGGCGGCACCATGGTATGGGTGGCAAACAGCCCCAGGCTCAGCGCCACCGCCCCCGCCGCCAGCGAGGTGCCCGCTTTTTTTGCCAGCGCTTTATTGACCGGCGAAAGCAATACATAACCGGAGTCGCAAAACACCGGCATGGATACCAGGTAACCGACAATACCCATGGTAGGCGTGGCGCTTTTCTTACCGATGCGCCGCAGGATCGAATGGGCAATCCGGTGAGCACCGCCGGACTTCTGCAAAAAAGTGCCGATAATGGAGCCCGCCAGAATGACGATGCCGATATAGCCAATGGTGTCGCCAAAACCTTTGTTAATTGCCGCAACGACCTCGGTCAGCGGCACGCCGCTGAAAATACCAAAGCCGAAGGCGGCGGCGATCAGTGCGATAAAGGGGTGCAGCCTGCCGACGCTGGTGGACACGACAATGAACAATACCGCTACAATCAGCATCGCGATCAGCGACATATGGCCTATCTCCCTCACTGGATGCAAGAATTATGGTAAAACATCCCAGGTTTCAACAATCTGTATTGAAACTTGGCAATGTTGTAGTTATTATTTACAAGATACGCCTTTTTAATATTTGTGTTAAAAATATTACATACCGATCTCCCATGTCAACCGGTATAAGGCCAGTAGGGACTAAAGTAGAGGCTAAAGTAGGGACTAACAAGAGACCAACAAGAGACCAAAAAATGCGCAGAGGCGTGACAGCGAAGACAAGTGCAGGCCAATGACCAAGAGACCCACCGATACCGCCAAAAACCGGGAAAGACCGGCTGCCTCCTCCGCCGTGGCTATCTCCGAGCTGTTGAAGTCTCAGTGGCAGACACTGACGAAAACCGATAGGAAAGTCGGCCGCGCACTGCTGGCTGAATACCCGCTTGCCGGCCTCGAAACGCTGGCCGAACTGGCCGAACGCGGCAATGTCAGTGTCCCCTCGGTGGTCAGATGCATAAAGAAGCTGGGGTTCGACGGCTACCCGGAGTTTCAGCGCACACTGCACCGCGAAGTGCAGTCGCTGGTGGGAAGTGCCGCCGGCGCAGCGGGCGAGTCGGGCGCCGGCAGCCGGGAAGGCCTCAACAATATTCAGGCGAACGTGCGCGTGTTCCAGAACTCCATTGCCAGCAGCTTTGACAATGTGCAGCTGGCCGAGTTGGGCGAAGCTGCGCGGATGATGTCCGACCCGCGGCGGCGCATTCTGTGTATGGGGGGTATGGTCAGCCAGGTGCTGGCGAGGTATTTTCAGGCGCATATCAATCGCATCCGCCCCAATACCGAACTGGTAGGCAATAATCCCCTGGATCGCTCCGAGCGCCTGCTGGATATCAGCAGGAAAGACATTATCGTTATTTTCGATTTCCCCAATTACGATACCGATAATATTTCCTTCGCCCGCCTGGCCAGCGAAAAGAATACCGCCATCGTGCTGTTCACCGACCAGGGCCTTTCGCCCATTGCCGATATTGCCGACAGCGTGATCTGTGCCAGTGTAAAGTCCGTTTCCATGTTCAATTCCATGGTTCCGGCCATGTCGGTTATCGAGGTGCTGCTCTCAGAACTGGTATCGACCATCGGCAAAAAGGCGCGCGAAAGAATACAGAGTTTTGACGATGTTCCCGGCGGTGTTGCGGTTAACTGGGATGAGGAGAGTGACGACGACCGCGGTAATCATCACCGCCTGACCGGCCGCCTCACCTGACAGTTACCCCCGCAGCCGATCACTGCTGTCCTATACGTCTCAACTGCGCGGCTCAGCCGCGCAGTACCCGACCATAAGATAACAAACAGGGGAAAATGCCATGGCCAGAGTTCTGCACAGACGCGACTTCCTGAAATCCGCCGCAACCACTGCTGCCGCGGCCGGACTGGTTGCGCCGCTGGGTGCGCACAGCGCCGCTGCACCGACCGCACTGTCGGGGGTTAAAATCAGTGAGGTGAAAACTTTCCTAATGCCCGGCGCCATTTTTGTCAAAGTCACCACCGACTCCGGCCTGTCGGGCTGGGGGGAGTGCGCCGAAGACAATACCGCGGTGATGGAGACGTTTATTCACAACGGCATCAAACGCCAGGTGCTGGGCAGCGACCCCTTTGATATCGAACCGATCTGGGACCGGATGTTTTATCGCAATCACGACCTCGGCCCCGGCGGCTCACTGGCCAATGCCATTGCCGGTGTCGATATTGCACTGTGGGATCTCAAAGGCAAGCTGCTGGGGCTGCCTGCCCACAAGCTGATGGGCGGCCGCTACCGGGACAGGATACTTGCCTACGGCAGCTTCGGCGTAGGCGCCGGCAAAAAGTTGACGACAAAAGAGGCCGCCAGGCAGGCCGCCAAGTTCGTTAAAGACGGGTTCCGGGTGGTAAAACTCAGGATGCAGATTCGCGAGTACCGCCTCAACCCCGATCCCGACCCCACTTTCGATTATGTCAAAGCGGTAAAAAAAGCCATCGGCGATGACGCTGAGCTGTTTGTCGATATCAACAACGGCTACAGCGCCGGCCGCGCGGTACAGGTCGGCAAGCGCCTTTACGAGGAATACGGCATCCGCTTTTTCGAAGAGCCCTGCTCTGACCAGAACCACGCCGAGACCCGTCATGTGGTCAATGAATTGCAGGATTCTCTGGTAATAGCCGGCGAGAAGGAATACACCCGCTGGCAGATAAAAGACCTGATTACCGAGGGCAATCCCGATATACTGAACCCCGACCCCATCAAGGCCGGCGGCCTTACCGAGATGAAAAAGATCGCCGCCATTGCCCAGGCCTTTACCAAGCCCATAGTCTGTCACAATACCCGGCCGACGTTGAGTACGGCCGCTGCACTGCAGTTTGTTGCCTCCATTTCCAACTGCGGGCCGTTTCTCGAATTTCCCGATGTCGATCACTACCGGCACCTGCTCGCGGTAATGCAGGAGAACATTGTGTTTAGCGACGGGCACCTGCTGGTCCCGGACAGCCCCGGCATCGGCATCAATGTCGATGAGGGCAAACTGACCGGCGCGTCGACAAGCATACAGGCCTGAACCGCGGCGGGAAAAAACCGCCGCTACCCCAAATCCGGTTCGCACCCGCGCGCTTGCGCCGGGCTCAGGAAGACAGTTTGCTATAACCAAACAAGATAAAGACGATCAGCAGACTCCAAGATGCAGTCATAAAAAACATATGTCATACAAATTGTGAAAAAAATAACAATAAAGTTAGCAATTGTATTTTATGAAAAATTAATGTAAAACTAGGCATTGTCACCCATAGGCCGTGACGGTTTTATCAGATAATAAAAATACCCGATGCGAGAGTTCGATTATGAAAATTCAACGCAACAGGCTGTACCAGGCTCTACTCACGTCACCGTTTCAACCCAAGCCCCGGTTTATATCGAAGATGGCGATATCTTTGCTGTTGCTCTCAGGCGCTGCGCACACCACCGCCCAGGAGAACGGCGCACTGATCGGCCAGGTGGTGGGCTCGGCCAGCAAAAAACTGCAGGGTGCGATAATCTCGATTGAATCCGTGAACCGGCGCGCGGTAACCGATGCGGAGGGGCGCTTTCGAATTCAGGACCTGCCCGATGGCAGCTATCAGGTCAATGTCGATTACATCGGTTATAACACCCTGGAAATCAGCGTCGAGGTACGCGGCGGGCAGATAGTCGCGCAGGATATCCGGCTGTCGCCGGCCGATGACAACCTGGAAATCATAGAGGTGGTCGGCAGTCGCGCGGCGATTGTATCGGCGCTGAACCAGGAGCGTTCGTCGGACACACTGAAAAACGTCGTCGCCTCCACCGACGCCGGTAAGTTTGCCGATCAGAACATCGCCGAGGCCCTGCAGCGCCTGCCGGGCATATCCATTGAACGCTCCGACGGTGAAGGGCGCTTTGTCAGCGTCAGGGGCCTCGGACCGAATTTCACCAACGTCAGGCTCAACGGCGCCCGCGTGCCGTCAACGGAGACCGCGCCGGACCGCGACCGGGCGGTTGCCCTGGATGTGGTGCCGGCGGAGCTGCTGGAGAACCTGGAAGTCAGCAAGGTGGTAACCGCCGCCGAGGACGGCGATACCATCGGCGGCACAGTGTCCATTCGCAGCCTGTCGGCATTCCAGCGCGAGGGCCAGCATATTTCCTTCAAAGGTGAACTGGGCTATGACGAACGCTCTACCGAGGACGCCTACAAGGGCTCTTTTATCTACTCGAACAAATTTGCCGATGATACCGTTGGCATCGCCCTGTCGTTAAGCACATCGGAGCGGGACTACCTGATCGAAAACATCGAGGGGGATGAAGGCGACGGCATTCTCGAAGGCGACAATGACAGCGGTATTGAAACCCTCGGCCGGCTCGATACACGCACCCTCGATCTCGGCCGTGAGCGCTCCTCGGTAAGCCTCAACTTCGACTACAGGCCCACTGACAGCGCCCAGTATCACCTGCGCTATACCCTGTCGAATCTGCTCGAAACCGAACTTCGCACCCGCAACTCCTTCGACTACGGTCGCGGGGACATAAACCCCGTTGCGCCCAACTCGGGCACCGCCGAGGAAATGCGCATCCGCAAGGAATATCGCGACCAGGACGAGGAGCAGGATATCGAGACCTTCTCCATCGGCGGTAAAAACTTTTTTGATCGCTGGACTATCGACTACAACCTCTCCTACTCCGAGGCCACCCGCGACGAAGATGATTTTCGTGTGCGCTTCTCAACCAGCGACGATATCGGTGAGAATATCGGCAGCGGTGTCAGCTATACCATTGGCGAGGATTCCTATCGCATTGAAGGCATCGACCAGGCAGACAGCGACCTGATAGCCGACCGCAGTAATTACGAGTTCAACCGCTATCGCATCACGCTTGAAGATTCCAAGGATGAGAATACCGAATTTGCGCTCAATTTCGAACGCGATATGGATTTCGGCAGCCTGCAGTTTGGCTTCAAGTACTTCGAACACGCCAAGGAACTGGATATCAGTAACAGTGTGTTCGAAGAGGCACAGGGAGAGGCCGACGCGACCCTGGCGGATTTCCGCGCCTTTAGCCCGGACTTCGATATCGGCGACTGGGGTCCGTCCACGCCGCTGACCGAAGTGATCAGTTTTTACCGCAGCCAGTTTGCCCTCGGCAACGTCAGCGCCGAAGAGGGCGATCTGCTGGACAACCAGCGCGATGAGCTGCTGAGCGACTACGATTCCGAGGAGGAGATTACCGCTGCCTACGGCATGGGGCGGTTTAACTTCGGCGATAATATGACCCTGATTGCCGGGGTACGGGTGGAGCAAACCGACTTTTCCACCTCCGGCTTTGTGGTCAATACGGGGGATTTCGCTGGCAACGTGGCCGACCCGGTCGACTTCGACAAAGACTACACCGACGTACTGCCGTCGGCGAATCTGCGCTGGAATATCAGAGACGACCTGATCTTCCGCGCCGGCTACTACAATTCGGTGGTACGGCCGTCCTTTGCGCGCAATAACCCGGGCATAGATATCGATTTCGACGAGGATGACAACGAACTGCAGATCGACGCCGGCAACCCGAATCTCGACCCGTTTTCGGCCATGAACCTCGACCTGAACCTCGCCTGGTATCCGGAGAACGTGGTTGCCGTTGTGCAGGCCGGCATATTCTACAAGGATATCGACGATTTTATCTTCCGCGCCAATGTCGACGCCGACAGCGGTGTCGGCCGGCAAATCATCCAGCGGGCGCAACTGGCCGACGTGGTGGCGACAGCGGACGATGTGGAGATACGCACGACCTTGAACGGCGAGGCAGCGGAAGTTGTCGGGCTGGAGTTGTCTTACTTCCAGGAACTGCCGGCCGGATTCAATATCGGCGCCAATATGACCTTTGTCGATAGCGAGGCTGAACTTGAAACACGGGATGCGCCCCTTATCGGTCAGGCCGACGAGACCGCCAACCTCACCGCCGGCTGGGCCCGGCAAAAGTGGGACATCCGCCTGACGGCAGCCTACACCAGCGATTTTCTGGTACGCCTGAACGATGAGGACGATGTCAACAACGACGTCTATACCGACTCGCGGCTGCAGTTCGACGTCGGCCTCAAATATCAGCTGAGCGACGATATCCAGCTGTACTTCGACGCCATCAACCTGACCCGCGAGCAAGAGCTGAACGAGTTCAGATCGAATGGCTCCGGATTTGTGCAGCAGTATCAGAATATTGAAAGGACATTTCTGCTGGGGGTCAGGGGCAAGTTCAATTAGCTTCGAACTGGCGCGCCACGAAGTCCACCATGGTGCGGGTGGCGGCCGAGAATTCGGCGATGGTGGCCACCAGGGGCGCGTGGCGGTTAAACTGTTCCGGGCTCATGCCGTCGGGCTGATAAGACTGCAGGAAATACGGAATTTTCATCAGCTTGTCCATCGAGGCCCGGGGCAGGGCCTCGTCGATGGCATCGGCGCGCGGCGGGCGCATTTTGTCCTGCGCCTGCAGCAACTGCCCGATATAGGACGGCGGGCAGGTGTACACCACATCGGCGCCGGCAATTTTCTCTATATGCCAGCTGGCGATGCTGCCGTCACGCATTTTCGGGCTGCCTGCGCGCATACTGCACATCAGCATTTTGCTCGGGTGGCGCCGCTCGCCGGCGAGCTGATAGCCGCGCTTGAAGATGGCGATTTCGCCCCAGCGGATATCCTCCTCGCTTAACTCGATACCGCGCGCCTGTGCCTGGCGATGCAGATCGCCGAGCTGGCTCAGGCGATCCGACATATGGGTGATTACCGAGCGCCAGCGGAACAAGTCGATACCGTTGTCCCTGGCGCGCTGCAGCCCCCTGCTGACCGCATCCATACAGGCGATATACTGCGCCACGCTGAAAGACGAGGTATTGTTGGTGGCCACACCCATGGCCGTCATTTCCTCGAGCACACGATAGCCTTCAAAAGTACCCGGGCACTTCACCATGACATTGGGCGCGATAGCCTGCAGCTCGCGGGCCTGGCGCAGCATGGCAGCGTAATCGTAGGCGAAGCGCGGATCGACCTGTGCCGACAGGTAGCCGTAGCGACGATGCGACTGCTGCCACAGGGGACGCAGCTTCTCGGCACCCAGCCTGACGATTTCCTGATAGGTCATCCAGTAAATATCCTCGACACTGCCGTCGGGATATTCCTCGATAAGCCCGCGGATATAGTTCGACCAGCGCTGCGGATCATCCTCGATAGCCTGCTGGCACAGCGGCGGGTTGGTGGTAACACCTCGCACCAGGGTTTTTTGCGGTGCATCGGGATCGAAAAAATCCTGCAATTGCTGCGCCCACAGATCCCGCTTTTGCGCCGGCGCAGCGGCCAGCGTTTTGCAAACCCAGTTGCCGTAGACCAGTGGCGATGAATCCCACCAGATCTCGCAATCGGGGTTGGTTGCAGCAATCAGCTCGAGAATATGTTTTGTCATAACTGTCACACCGCGGCCGCCAGTGGCGGTCATGCTGTTAGAATACGCGAATGGGCACTTGCGCCGGAGCATCCAGCAGTGTTTCCAGTTCGCTGTCGAGTTTCAGCAGCGTCAGTGAGGCGCCGGCCATTTCCAGCGACGTGCAGTACTCGCCGACATAGTTCTTCACCACTTCCAGCCCATTGTCTTTACACAGCTGCGCCGCTTTGCGGTAAAGCAGGTAGAGTTCGCTCACCGGTGTACCGCCGAGACCGTTAATCATCAGCGCGACACGATCGCCGCCGTTAAACGGTAAATCCGTATGCACCGCCTGGAACAGCGTTTCAACAATGGCATCGGCGGCGGCAATTTTTTCCCGGCTGCGGCCCGGCTCGCCGTGAATCCCCACCCCCATCTCAATTTCATCGCCGCCGATATCGAAGATCGGCGTACCTTTTGCCGGTGGGGTGCAGGAACTCAGCGCCACGCCCATGCTGCGCACCGCTTTATTGACCCGGTCACCGAGTGCCACCAGTTCTTCCAGGCTGGCACCGCGCTCGGCGGCGGCGCCAACGGCCTTGATGACAAAAAAGTTACCCGCCACACCGCGCCTGCCAACCGTATGGGTACTGTCCTGCACGGCGACATCGTCGTCGATGACCACGACACCGACCTTGATACCCTCTGCTTCGGCAATCTCCCTGGCCATATCCCAGTTCATACGATCGCCCTGGTAGTTATTGACCAGATACAAAACACCCTTGGCCGAGTTCATCCGTTTCAGGCACTCCAAGCAGTATTCCACCGGCGGTGCGGAGAAAACACCGCCGGGCGCGGCCGCATCCAGCATGCCCCTGCCCACGGCCATCACATGGGCCGGCTCGTGACCACTGCCAGAGCCCTGGACAATGGAAACTTTTTCGTCGCTGGGCATATCGGCCCGGTAAACCAGATTGTATTCGGGCACGTATTTCAAGGTATCGGCATTGGCCAGAACCAGGCCCTCGAGCATTTCCGCAACAAAGTGATCGGGATCATTGACGAACTTTTTCATTGTACTCACCCTTTTTTGACGTGACTTGTTTACTGACGTGATTGCGGGCTGTTTGCAACTGCCGCAGGCAAATTGCCCTTATGCAGTTTTAAAAGCCCCGGCGATATTGCCCATCATGGTGGCAACGGCGACGATACCCGGGTCTACGGTGCCGATACTGCGGTCTCCGGTAAAGGATTGCCTGCCCCGCTTGGCCACCCAATCGCGGGTCGTTTCAACGGCGGTATTGGCAACCTCGGTCAAGGCCTCGCGCATCTGTTGTGCATCGAGCGCCTCAGCGATACACGCTTCCAGCCTGTCGGCCATCGGTATCAGGGCGTCCAGCAGTGTTTTATCGCCGGCCCTGGCGCCGCCCCGCGCCATAATGCCGTCGATACCGCTGCGCAGCATCGCCACCAGGTCCCCGGCGCTCAGGGTGGGTTTACCCTTGCTGAGCAGGGCTGCCTTCATAAACCCGGTACCCCAGACCGGACCGGAGCAGCCACCGACTTTGCTGGTGATGATCATGCTGATTTTCATCAGAAAACTGCTGATCGAGCTGCGGTCCAGCTGCTCCCAGTCGGCCACGACGACCTTGAAACCGGCGGCCAGCGATACCCCAAAATCGGCATCGCCGGCGGCCGCATCGAGTTCACTGAAATATTTTTCGTTCTCCAGGGCGGTTTCCGCCATGGTTTTAACGCCCAGGGCAACATCGTCAATGGTGATAATGATGGGGTTCATGGCCGCTCAACCTCTGTACTTTTTGTTGAATGACTGTTGTTGAATAACTGTTATTGAATAACTATTGTTAAATAACTGTTGTTGAATGACTGCTATCGCATCACTGTCGGCAAATTGTTATTGTCAATTGACTGTTTTTAAGTGACCGTTTTTAAACAACCGCTGCTACACAATCATTCTCGAGTGGTGACTGTCGAAAGTCGAATCAGTTATTATTTTTACCGACCATTTGCTGCAGTTTAGGCAGCGAAACGCGGGCATTGCTGCCCTCGCCCAGTTCCGCCACGACGCCGGCAGCGCCGGAAAAATCCTCGCCCGCGGTGTAGGCGCTGGTGGTAACCAGGCAGTTAATACCGGCTTCGAGTGCAGCCAGCATCCCTACCCTGCTGTCTTCGATAACCATACACTCGGCGCCGGATAACTCGAGTTTTTCCAGCGCCAGGCGATAAATCTCCGGGTCGGGCTTTTTCCTGGAAACCACGTCGCCGGCAAGAATAAACTCAAATTGCCGGCGCCTGTCATCGCCCAGCAAAGCAACACAGGCACTGACGGACTTTATATTTGAGGTGGAGCAGACGCCGAGCCTGAGGCCGGCTGCAAGCGCCTCGTCGACAATCCGCGCTATGCCCGGGCGCAGCGGCAATTCACCGCTGTCGATGATCTGCATAAAGCACCGGGTTTTATCCAGGTGCAGTTTCTGGATGAACCCGCTTTTGTCCACCACCCCGGCGGGCCAGCCATAGCGGTCGAAATAGTGCCGCATACGCTCCTTGCCGCCGGCCACCTGCAGCAGCTCGCCGTAGAGCTGCGGGCTCCAGTCGAGCCCCAGCCCGTGTTGCGCAAATGCCCGGTTAAACGCCACGCGATGGCCGTCGCGCTCGGTATCGACCAGTACGCCATCGCAATCAAAAATCAAGGCTTTCAGTGTCATTGATTGTCCCGGAGTCAGTTGTGCAAAACAGTCAGGCTAGCCGATCGAGGCCAGCACCGCGGCGCTCTTGCCGGCGCTGCCGAACAGCGTCATCTTGGCTTTGAACAGCGCTTTGAGCGCATCGAATTGCGCACTCAGATAATTCAGCGGCTCGTAATTGTTCGGATTGTCGGCTTTAAACTGGGTAAAACTGTCGATAAATACATGTTTGAGATTGGTGGAAATATTGATCTTGGCACAACCCAGTTCTATACAGCGCCTGAAGGTATCCTCGGACAGACCGGTGCCGCCGTGCAGCGCCATGGGCGTGCCCGTGCGGCGATTGATATCCGCTATCAGGTCAAAAGCGACGCTGGGCTCGCGCCGGTAATTGCCGTGGGCAGTGCCGATCTGAGCGGCGAAAGCGGACAGGTCGAGCGCTTTGCAAAAACGCTCGGCCTCCTCCGGATCGGTCAGGGTGACACTGTCTTCATCGACCACCAGGTCTTCCTCGACGCCGCCGATCTCGCCGATCTCGGCTTCGACACCAATGCCCGCCTGCGCGGCCCATTCAACCACCTGACCGGTAAGCTGCAGATTCTCCTCGAAAGGTTTGTCCGAGGCATCGATCATTACCGAGGTCCAGCCGCTGTCGATGCATGTGCGAATCATCTGCATATCCTTGCCGTGGTCCAGATGCAGCACCACCGGCACCGCTGAATCCGCAGCCAGCTCGCGCATCCAGGCGGCGAGCGCGGCGTGGCCGTAGTAGCGAATGGTTTTGGCGGAGGACTGGATAATAACCGGCGAGTCGATTTCCTCGGCAGCGCGAACCATGGCTTTCATCGAGGCATAATCCACCGGATTGAATGCCGCAACGGCGAACTTATCCCGCAGTGCCGTTTTTAGCACCGGCTCCAGACTGACGAGTGGCATGGCGTGATCCCGCTTGGTTGACGCTATTTAAGGTACAGAACAGAAGATCGTCAAAATGTAATATATTTAACAAAAATAGTCAACAGATATAGGTTTGCTGTATTTTTTACACATATTGCCACTTGCCACACCGCCGCAGAGAAGACAGGCGCTGCGCGGGCCCGGCGGGCCGGCACCCAACGCCGTTTATGACGGAGCCCGGAAAACCGCGCGCAGGCGCGGTTGCAAAGTTCTACACGCGGTATTTTTTCACCAGGTCCTCGGCCGGCTGCATGCCCAGCCCCACCTCCATGGGTGCCTTGATACGACCGCTTTTGACAGGAAAAGCCGGCAGCGCCGGATTGAAGTCGCGCGCTTTCTTGGGGTAGGTTTCCAGTATCAGCGCATTCGCCAGCGAGGCCACCACATGCACATTCATATGCGAATAGCCGTGCGGCGCTACCGGAACATGATAGGCGGAACAGAGGGCGGCAATTTTGCGCATTTCGCTGATGCCGCCCGCCTTGATGGTATCCATATTGATGATATCGCAGGCATCATTGCTGAGCAGATCCAGAGCGCCGAAACGGGTGTATTCGTTCTCGCCGGCAACAATGGGAATATCCAACTGATCCTTCACCTCGTGATTACCCTTCCAGTCATAGGGCATCACCGGCTCCTCGAACCAGTAGAGGTCGAGGTCCTCCACCATGCGGCCAAAACGAATGGCCTGATAGGCACTTTTGTAGGCGTTATTGGCGTCGACCATAATCTTGACCTCCGGCCCCAGCGCCTTGCGCACCGCCCTGACACGCTCCGCATCCTTGCGGGCGGAAAGATAACCGACTTTCATTTTGACGGTGTCATAGCCCTCGTCGACATAGTCTTCCATCTCTTTGACCAGGCCGCGAATACCCTTGCGCTCGGCATAATAGCCACCGGCGGCATAGACAGGGATCTCCTCGGAGTAAGTACCGAGCACACGGTGGACGGGCTGGTTGAGCGCCTTGCCGACAATGTCCCATACCGCCAGATCCACACTGCCCATCGCATGGATCTCCTTGCCCTTGGCCACCGGTTTGCGATTGTGAAAAAACATATGGTTCCAGACCTGCTCGGTATTGAGCAGATTCAGGCCGGTTATCTTTTTTGCCAGTGATTCGATATCCCTGGCATTGCCCTTGGTGGCCGCATAACCGACGATGCCCTGGTCAGTGGTGATTTTCAGATAAGTCACACTCGGATAGGTACCGCCGGACTTCTTGATGGCATTCCAGGTAAGCGGCGTCTTCTTGTTGAAGCGCAACTTGAAAACATCGATATCCCTGATCGATACATAGCGCAGTACATCTTTTACCTCCCGGGACAGGCCATCGTCCCGGACGTCGGCGTTTTCGCTGCGTGCCAGCGGCGCCAGCGCCGTCATTGCAGCGGCGCTGCCGATAGTCCCAATAAAGTGTCGTCGGCTCTTCATATCAGTCAACCCTGTTGTAAATTATACATTTTATGTAAAGTGGCTAGGGTTGATAACTATACTACATTTTGACAGATTTGTTCCCAAGCGTACCGGCACGCTTTGACGGCGTCCATAAAGCATCGTTGCAGACCGTCCGGCGAGGCCGGCCGGGCGATAAAAAAAGGATAGGAATCAGAGGATTAGGCCAGGCCGGCAGCGGCAGGTTCGAGCCTGTGGCCGGCAAAAAAGGCCCAAATAAGGTCGGAAATGCGGGGGGCCGAGGGGTAACTGAACTGCCCGGGCGCGCCCCCGTACCAGCCGTGGCCGGGACCGGACAGGAAAATGGTTTCGACTACACTGCCGCCAAATCTTTTCCTGTAGCGGGTATGGGTACAGGTAATACCGTGTGCAGAACGGCATTTTACCCGCTTGCTCAGCTTCTTGCCGGCACCGAAATACTTTATCCACGAGTCGCGCAGGTTCTTACCCGCCTGGATGTCCACGGCGCCGTCGTCGTGGGAGTGAACAATGCAAATCGGCGCGGGGGTACGGTCATTCTGCCGCGCCCTTTCCATCAGCGCTACCGTCGTATCCACGGGCCGGAAACGCCGCATGGCGGCATAGGGCAGCGCCACCGCCCCGACGTTCTCCCCATAGGGTACTCCCGCCACAACGGCACCCGAGGCAAAGCGCCCGGCGTGCACGGTCAGGGCGGCGACGGCCATACCGCCGCCGGAAGAGAGCCCGGCAATATGGATACGCCTGCGGTTTACCGCAAACTCGGCGGCCACCGCCTCGACAATCTGCCAGAGATCCTCCACTTCGCCGGCTCCCGGCTTGATATGTTCGGGACGCCACCAGCCCCAGCAGTTGCGTGCACGCATATCGGTGTAGTGGGTAACAAAAGGGTAAACCACAATGAAGTTGTGCCGGTCAGCCAGGCAGTCAAACTCACTGATCAACTGAATATCGCGGTGATCCTGCTGGCAGCCGTGCAATACCATTACCAGCGGCAGGGCTTTGTCGGGAGAATAGTTCACCGGCAGGTAAACACAGTAATGCCTTTTCTGGCTGCCGGGGTAAGCGTGCCGGTCAGAGACACGATCGTGGATTTCACCCAGCGGCTGGTGCCGGTCGCCGGCCTTTGAACGTGCCGGTGACCATTTGAAACGCTCAAAATATGACATGGTTTTCACTCAGAAAGACTGGACGGCTGAAATCGGTGTCAAATATATCTGGTATATATACTGGACTATATAGGGTCCTTAGTATAGCGAAGTCCCTTGAGAAAAACTTGCGCTGGATAACATGTTTGCTCTTTAGCTCGGCTTGTCTGCTGAGCCGTGGAAGCGGAATTTCCTTCTCCACGGGGCGGCTCATACGAATTGCGATTGACCGCCAGCAGCCGTTGCGGCGGCTAAAATGCCCTCCCCACAAGTGATGCAGCGCCGCTGCCCCAATATCAGGCAACCATCCCATTGTGAAGAGACAGATACGTGGATGTTCTCTGCACCGTCAAGCGGCTTAACCCTCAACACTGAGTGGCAGGCCGGTAAGTGTTATTACGGTTTGAGTTGACTATGAGACAGGGAAGGACAATTCAACTTTTTGCAACCATTTGCCAATTGCAGGCACTTCATTCCCGGCACCATTTACTAACTGAACAGGAATGATTTACAAGTGGAAATACCATTCAACCCGCCCAGCAAGGGCATCGTAAAGCGACCAACAAACGACTAACTAAAATACAGGAAATATTTTATGAAAATAAAAAGGCGGAATTAAATGTCAAAAAAATACAGAGCAAAAAAATTCACTGTAATTATCTGAATATATGTCGTCAGAATAACTGCATGGCATCGAATAATATAGCGACAAACCATTCAAAAATGTATAAAAGATACAAACATATAGTGATCGTATCTGCATAAACACCGATATTTGCGGTGGAACTTATCTGCAGCATAGCTGACATGAACTATTAGAATATTGCTCGAGATGTAAAGTCAGATATGGACTTTGAAGCCCCCTAAGCAAGCAGCCACTTTAGTAAAACAGGCCAAATCAATCTGCTGGCCTCATCCAGAAAACTGAACACAGAGCGAGGATTTCCGCTCTGCGTTACAGCCGTGCGTGCGCAAATTGGCGAGACATGGAGTGATAAAACTAAATAACTTCCAGCAGATAACTGAGAGTAAGAGTATTAGGAACAGAAAAGATAGTGCTCTAAATTCAGTTATATATACCTTGATATAGTAAAAATGTAAAAAGGAACTTCAGGCTATGGAGAACTGGTATTTGTTACGCTGCAAACCCAGACAGGATCGTTACGCTGCAAAACTGCTAGAAAACCAGGAACATAAAGTTTACTGCCCATTAATATGGGTCAATAAATCAAAAACCCTGAAGCTCCAAAACATTCTGGAGCCGCTGTTTCCCGGCTATCTGTTTATTAGACTCGATGCGCAGAAAGTCAATTGGACTGCTATTCGATCGACAAGAGGAATAAGGGATTTTGTAAGATTTGGGCAGGAAATCGCCATCGTGCAAAATTACATTATCAAAGAAATAAAGGATCGGATAGAAAATACGCAAATCAGTCCAAAGAAGCGACTGGACTTATCTCCAGGTGATACCGTGCGCGTTACAGAAGGCTGTTTTGAAGGACTGCAGGCTATCTATCAATATCGTTCTGGCAAAGACAGGGTGATGGTATTGATCAATTTCATGGGCAGGGTTAACCAGGCCACCGTTAGAGCCGACACCTTGGAAGCAATCTAGATTCCGTGCACCAGTATCTAATGGGATCAAAGATGGGATCATAAGGCACTGTGAGGCAGCACGTTTATATTGCAAATTTAGGCACAACCTGACATCCAATAATTTCATAGAAATCGTAGGTAGCCCCGATGGAATACGCCAGAGAGAAATCAGACATCTTTGAGGTTATTGTCACCGCGATCAGGGAAAGCTCTTCAGCTTTTATCGAGCCCGCATTAGGCATAGATCTCGATGGAAAAACCTGCTTTGTAGACCTGGGAATTAACTCGATAGACTATGCCGAAATAATGGCAATTGTCATGGAAAGGCTGGATATTGATATGCCTTTGGAAGAATTTGTCAATACCAATAATATTCTGGAAGTAGTAAATATTTTTATAGATAAACTTTACAGTCGTTAGCCGTATAGATTTATGCTCAATGAGATCGAGGCTGTTTGCATCGGCGAGCGATGGCGGGGTAAATGTGTCATCAGAGTGGTTTATACCGGGCACGGTTGAAGAACAGAGCCATTCGAATCAGTTTATGCTGGGCGCTGTAGGGGGAGACTGTTCTTAACAGATGTTATTAGAACTGCGGTGGTAGGCCCTAACCCGGTCAGGGTCTGGGGTTCGAGACTCTCGCCAGCAGGGATGCTGGCGTGAAGCCCCCACGGATGGGTTTACGGCGGGTCTCGAACC
>JANQMH010000042.1 GCA_028280195.1 Exilibacterium sp. | reverse complement strand
GCCGTTAAGAAGCCCGCCGCCAAAATAGCTGAGCGGGCCGGCAATCGCCCCCAGCAGTGCGGCAAGCCAGGGAAAACGACTCAACTTGCTGAAGCAGTGTTTCAGGGTGGTGGCGAACGCCAGCCACAGAATCATTAACCAAAGCGGCATAAAGGGCTGTTGATCGGCGCGCTGCAAAACGCCGAGGCCGAAGAAAAGGCTATCGATGACGATTCCCACAGCGGCGACGGCGGCGATAAAGCGCCACTCGCCGGGCTGCGCCACCAGCCAGAAATGCACCGTCAACATGGCGGCAACAGCCGCAGCCGCGGCCAGATCGCCACCCCAGACACAGATAAACCAGACCACCTCAAACATGCCGGCGTTGAGTATCAAACGCCAGAGGTCTGAATTTTTTACCCGCACCTGCAGGCGCTGTGCCATGGCCAACACGACTTCAGGCTCCTGCAGCGGACTTGCACAATACCGGCAGTTGCTGGCAGCGGGGCTTGGCAAACAGTAGTTGTGAAGTACCGATTACCCGCTCGGAAAAGCCGCCTTCGCAATAGCAGAGATAGAAATCCCACATGCGGATGAAGATATCATCGAAGCCGCACTGTTTGACTTCATCCAGGCGGGTCTGGAAGCGCCGTTTCCATTCGGCCAGAGTTTTGGCGTAGTGCTGGGTAATATCCTCCAGCCCGACGATCTGCATATCGGTATCACTGGAGACATGTCGCGCGATCACCTCGATGGAGGGCAGAGCACCGCCCGGGAAGATATAGCGCTGAATGAAATCAACCGAGGTTTTTGAACGCTCATAACGCTGGTCGGGAATGGTAATCGCCTGAATCAGCATCAGGCCATCGGGCTTGAGCAACTCGGCACAGCGGCGGAAGTAAGTCTGGTAGTACTGGTGGCCGACCGCTTCAATCATCTCTATGGAAACGAGTTTGTCGTACAGGCCATCCAGGTCTCTGTAGTCCTTGAGCATTACCGTGACCCGATCCTGCAGGCCTTCGCGCCGTACCCAGGCACAGGCGTGTTCATACTGTTCTTTTGAGATTGTGGTAGTGGTCACCCGGCAACCATAGTATCTCGCGGCATAAACAGCCATGCCGCCCCAGCCGGTGCCGATTTCCAGCAGATGATCATCGGCCTTGAGCTGCAGGCGTTCGCAGATATGCTTGAGTTTGTTTTCCGAGGCTTCCTCCAGGCTCGCCTCCGTAGAGGGAAAAATCGCCGCCGAGTACATCATGGTGCGATCGAGAAACAGCTGGAAAAAATCATTGCCGAGATCGTAGTGGGCGGCAATGTTTTTTCTTGAACCGGACTCGGAATTGTGATTCAGGGCATGCATCAGGCGCGCAAGGACCTGCTTCAGCCACTTACCTCTGGCATTCATCGACTGCAGCATCGACATATTCAGTACCATCAGGCGGATCACCTTGACCAAGTCCGGTGATGACCAGCTACCGAGCATATAAGCCTCACCGGAGCCAACCGTGCCATTGAACAGGACATCGCGATATACTGAAGCGTGTTGCACGTGAATATGCGCTACCAGGTCGGTCTGGTCTTTCGGTTGGCCAAAGTCATAGGTAACCCCCTGTTCTTCTACAATCAAGTGGCCGATGGAAATATTTTGCAGTAATTTGAATACAAGTTTTTTAGATAAATTGTCCACGAGGCGCCCTTTCAGCTTTTTTTGTACCTTCGTGTCATTTACACTAACGGCGGTCATAGTCACTCCTCAACTTCACCTGATTCGCGGTTAAGATTTTTCGGCTACCGACTGCGGATGGCCGTAAACGGGTATGCGCTTGACGAAAAGTTTCAGCGCCTGCCAGTAGATACCCCCGATGACTTTGGCGGTCATAAAAGGGTATTGCCACAACACGCGCCGCAGACTTGCCGCGCTGATCGCCTCGCGATGCAATGTCAGAGTTGCATCGAAAAAGCGCTCGTGCTGGGAGAAATTTTCCATATGCAGAGCCAGTGTTTTATCCGGACAGGTACTCTGCCAGCTGTATTGCGTGTCCATCGGTTGAAACGGCGAAACATGAAAGGTCTTGCCGAAGGTAAGCCGCTGTTTGTTGCGCGTGGGATCGCAGGGCAACACATAGCGATGGCGCTGGTTCCAGGGGGTATTATTAACCTCCGCGACAATGGTTTCGACACCCTGATCGCGCGCATCGAAGCAGTAGTAGCAGGCCAGCGGGTTCATGATATAACCAAAGTATCTGAGATTGGCCAGCAGTCGAATGGGACCGGCCGGGCGGCGCCCGGTCTGCCGCTTGACATAGTCACGCACGGTTTCGGCCAGTGGCCTGTCGTCGTGATCAAAAAAATCCCGGCGCCGAAACCAGGCGATCGCCGGGCCGCGGGCCGACCAGCACCAGCTCTGGCGGAAAACCTGATCCA
The DNA here is from genome assembly GCA_028280195.1 of Exilibacterium sp. Lineage (GTDB taxonomy): Bacteria > Pseudomonadota > Gammaproteobacteria > Pseudomonadales > Cellvibrionaceae > Exilibacterium. The sequence continues at coordinate 49,437 of JANQMH010000042.1, read as the reverse complement.
GTTCGTCGAGATCGAGATACATCATAAACACATCGTACTCGAACGCATGGCTTTTGGGGCTGAAGCGCCGGTGACGCACGCGGCCCTTGTAAATGGCGCTATGCATAGGACGGCTCCACCGGCGCGCTGGGCCGGGTGTGGCGCTCCGGCGCCGGCGCCTGCAGCGATTCACCAAAAGCTCCCGCCACCCGCAGGGCGCTGACCACGCCGTCTTCGTGAAAGCCGTTACCCCAATATGCACCGCAGAACCAGGTGCGGTTGACGCCGTTGATCTCGCCCCAGCGCTGCTGTGCCTCAATACCCGCCAGACTGAATACCGGGTGTGCATAGTTGAAGCGGCCGAGCACTTTGGCCGGGTCAATGGCCGCGGTGTGATTGAGGGTGACACAGTAGGTGGTCGGGCAGTCGAGTCCCTGCAGGATATTCATATTGTAAGTGAGCACGGCGCGTTCCTGCTGGAACTCGGTAAGCAGGTAATTCCAGCTCGACCAGGTCGAGCGGCGCTCGGGCAGCAGACTGGTATCGGTGTGCAGGACGACGTCATTGTCCTGATAGGGCATGGCGCCGAGCACAGCGGTTTCAGCGGCGCTGGCATCGGCCAGCATGCGCAGTGCCTGATCGCTGTGGCTGGCGATCACCACCTGGTCGAAGGTATCGATGCTCAGGTCTTCGCCGTCGCGCTGGTAGCTTACCAGCACCTTGTCCTGGCGCCGGCGGATCGATTGCACCGCCGTACCGGTATGGATGCTGTCTTTGAATCCGGCGGTCAGCGGCGTCAGGTATTCGCGCGAGCCGCCTCTGATAACCCGCCACTGCGGTCGATCGCTGATACTGAGCAGACCGTGGTTTTTAAAGAACCTGACAAAAAAAGCCAGCGGGAAGTTCAGCATGGTATCGGTACTGGCCGACCAGATGGCCGAGCCCATGGGCACCAGATAGTGCTGGATAAAAGCCTTTGAGTAACGCTTCTCGGTAAGGTACCCGCCCAGTGTGGCAGAGCCCTGAATACGCCCTGCGGCAAGATCGCTGACCGCCTCGCGATTAAACCGCAGAATATCCTTCAACATGCGCCAGTGACGCGGCCGCAGCAGGTTGCGCCGCTGGGCGAACAGAGCATTGAGGCCGGCGCCGCTGTATTCCAGCCCGGTCTGCCGGCAGCTGACGCTGAAGCCCATACGTGTGGGCTGACTGGCAACCTGCAGCTGTGACAGCAACTCGATGAAATTCGGATAAGTCCAGTCGTTGTAAACAATAAACCCGGTGTCGACGGCCTGCCGGCTGCCATCCGCTTCGACATCGATAGTGGCGGTGTGGCCACCGATCTTGTCACCGCTTTCAAACACCGTGATATCGTGGCGGCGGTTTAACAGGTAGGCGGCGGTGAGCCCGGAAATACCGCTGCCGACAATGGCAATTCTCATAACGCTATCCTTGTTATCATGCGGCAAAAAACGTCGCAAACATCGAAGATCTCACAGCTTGTTTACCCGGCTGAGCCGCGGTGCCATAACGCTGTACCACAGACCCGACCACATTGCCGCGATACGCAGCGACCAGCTGAGACGCCGGGGAAATTCCACCATGCGCCGGCGCTGCGCAATACCTTTGAGGATGCTGGCGGCGGCCTGCTCGGTATTCATCACGAAGGGCATGGGAAAATCGTTGGCGGCAGTCATCGGCGTTTCGACAAACCCGGGACGCACTACGGTGACATCGATTTTTTCGTGAATCAGATCCACACGCAGTGAGTCGAGCAGGTACTGCATGGCCGCTTTTGAAGCGCCATAGGCCTCGGCGCGGGGCAGCCCCACTACCGTGGACAGGCTGCCGATGCCGACGATATGACCGCGCCGCTGCGCGCGCTGCAACAGCGGCTTGGCCAGAGCCAGGCAATTGACCACGCCGAAGAAGTTCACCGCAAACACCCGCTCGAACATATCGAGATCGAGATCGGCGTTGTCCACATACTCGCAGGTGCCGGCATTGAGAATAACCATGTCCAGACTGTCGGTCATGGCGCGCAATTTGCGCCCCGCATCCGCCATCGACTCGCGGTCGCCGACATCGCACACCAGCGGAATCAGCCGCTGCGGGTCCTGAGCGCGCAGGCCGTCGAGCGCCGCGCGGCTGCGGGCACTGACAAATACCGTGTTATCGGCCTGCGCCAGTTTTATTGCCAGTTCCCGGCCGATGCCGGAGCTGGCGCCGGTGATCCAGATATTGGCACCGCTGATTTCTGTGGTAAAAACACTCATATACAACCCCCGATTACGCCGCTGGGCGTCAGCCGGCCATTGATAAGCTGCGGTAGCGAAAAACCCGCAGCACTGCTATCCGAGGCCACCCTAGGCGGCCAGACGATGGCGCAGCCACTGCACGACCCTGCCGAATACCGGCACGTGCTCGTAGACCATGGCGCCCATATCATAAAAATCTTCCTGGTAATAGATACGATCGTCAAAGCGCACTTCGCTCATACCGCGTACCGTCAGCTCCTTGCCACCGGCCAGCTTCGGGTGAGTAAAATGCATATTCCACTTGACAAAGGCGGTGTTACCGCTGATTTGCTCCTCGAGATAGAAAAAGCGACAGGAATCCAGGTTACCGGCCATGTGCTCCATATAGGCGCGTAGCTGCGCTCTGCCATTGACCTGATGAATGGGGTCGCGAAACTCCACATCATCAGTGTAAATCGCGTCCATCTCGTGCAGGGCCTTGGGATCAAAAACCTGGTAAAAACGCTTAAATTGTTCGATTATCACCGCCATAATATGTACTGTCCCGGTAGTTGGCTCAAGTGGCTCCGCAGTGTGCCATCGTTACCCCAAATTACGGAATAGCTGGCGCCTTGGATCACAGAGCCGGCTGCAGCCCGCAGCATTGCGGCCCGGCAAAATTCCCAACCGGCGGTGATCCGCCGGCCTTGATGCAGCGTAAAAGTCACTGTTCTATAAATAAGTTATTGGCAGTGAGGCAGCGGCTGGTTACTATGCTTAAAAACCACTTGAACTCGAGGGTTGAATCGTCCGCTGTGGCCGGCTCCTCCCCATCCAGAGATCGCGCAATGCATGTGAAGTCCGAGCGCAATGACGACTGGAGCAGCCTGCTGTCCGAAGTTGGCAGCAATCGTGATCGGGCCGCATTCATTCGATTGTTCAAGCATTTTGCGCCATTGATCAAGGGCTACAGCCTGTCGAAAACACCGCGGGACATGGGTGTGGAAAACAGTGACGAACTGGTACAAGAGGTGATGCTCAAAGTATGGCAAAAAGCGCCCTACTTCGACTCCCGCAAGGCCGCCGCCAGTACCTGGATCTACACCATCGCCCGCAACTGTCGCATCGATCTGCTGCGACGGGGTGCCAAGCATCAGAATACCGGCCTGGAGGCGGACGATGTCTGGCAGCCGGACGAGGACAACGAGCCCTATTCCCTGCTGCAGCACTCGCGCGATCACGATTCGATCAAGTCCTGCTTCCGCCAGTTGCCGGTGGAACAGTCACATATCCTGACCAAAGTGTATATGGAGGGCAAGTCTCACAGTGAAGTGGCATCGGAGCTGGATCTACCACTGGGCACGGTAAAATCCCGGGTGCGCCTGGCGCTGAAGAAGCTGCAGGTTATGTTGCGGGGCTAAAGGGCTCCTGGTTTGAAGGTTCTATTGTTTGAAGGTCCTGTTGTTTGAAGGCCTTATAGTTAAAGGTGAGTATGATGGTAAAACACCACCCCAACGAGAATTTACTGGCGGAATACGCAGCCGGCAGTCTGCCCTTTGGGCTCTCTATCGGCATATCGGCACACCTGCATTTCTGCAGCCACTGCCAGCACCGGCTGGAGCAGCTCAACAGTCTCGGCGGCAGCCTGTTGGAAGAAGGTCAGTCGGTGCCGGTGGACGAAGGTTTACTCGACAAGCTAATGGCCAGAATTGACAATCCTATAGAGATGCCCGCAAGTTCGGCCAGCCGTTTTAACCTGCCCGGCGTGGTGGAGAAACTGGTACCCGATCTCAAAGCCCTGCGCTGGCGGCGCCTGTCACCATCGTTAAAGGTCTCGCGCCTTAACACCGGCCAGGACCGTTATGAAGTTGCCCTGCACAAGATCAGCCGCGGCGGCAAGGTCGCCGAGCATGGCCACCGCGGCCAGGAAGTGACCGTGGTGCTGAAAGGCAGCTTTTCCGATGACGATGGCGTGTATACGCCAGGCGATTTTCTGCTGCGTGAACCCGGCGATATCCATCGCCCCAGAGCTACCCAGAACCAGGATTGTCTGTGCCTGTCGGTAGTCGAAGCGCCGGTATCGCTGACCGGCTGGTTTTATCGCCTGCTGAACCCGTTTCTCGGCTTTAAGCCCAGCTGAAAGTCAGCTAGACTAGGAGCCAGTCAGTGAAATTAAGGGTGTGGCCCGGGCGCATTATTGGCCCGGGCCGCTTTTATTTAGGCTGGCGCGACGCACATTAGCCTTAAGCTAAAGCTATCAGCACCATACTAATAATTAATTTTATCTATCCCCCCAAAAAACCTTATCCTCTGTGCTGAATTTACAGTTGTTTCAGCCATTCGTTTTAGAGGATTTGTTTTATGTTGCCAAATACAGAAGGCCAGCCCGTACCCCAGGTCATCTTCCCCATCCGCCAGGGCAATGACTGGGTACAGATCAGCAGCGAAGATATTTTCAAGGGTAAGACAGTAGTACTGTTCGCCCTGCCCGGCGCATTTACACCGACCTGCTCTTCCACCCACCTGCCGCGCTACAACGAACTGGCGCCGGTATTCGAGGCCAACGGCGTGGATACCATTGTCTGCCTGTCGGTTAACGATACCTTCGTCATGAACGCCTGGGCCAGGGATCAGCAGGCCGAGAACGTTATGTTTCTGGCGGATGGCAACGGCGACTTCTCCGAAGGTATGGGCATGCTGGTGGAGAAGCGGGACCTCGGTTTCGGCAGGCGCTCCTGGCGCTACAGCATGCTGGTGAAAGACGGCATTATCGAAAAAATGTTTATCGAAGCGGAAGAGCCCGGTGACCCCTTCAAGGTCAGCGACGCCGATACCATGCTCAACTACATCAATCCCGAGGCGCGCCAGCCGCACCGGGTGAGCGTTTTCACCAAACCCGGCTGCCCGCACTGCAGCCACGCCAAGCAGCTGCTACAGGACGCCGGTATCCACTATGAGGAGATCTCGCTGGGTTCTCAGGGCCTCAGCTACAGTTCGCTGGCCGCCGTGACCGGGCGCGGCACCACGCCGCAGGTTTTTGTCGACGGCAACCTGGTCGGCGGTGCCGAGCAGCTGGAGGACTGGCTGCAAGCCCAGGCAGGCTGACTAAAAGCGCAGGTCCAGGCCGACACGCAATTCCGTGCCGGCTTCCTGCCCGCGACCGATGGCGCTGAGCGCACTGGCGGGCAGGCCCTCGATATTGGACCAGCGCGCATACTGCTTGTTGAACAGATTCAATACGCCGAAGCGCAGGCCCAACTGCTCAGAGAAGTTATAGTGGCCCAGCAGGTCGACAAACCCGTAGCCGGCCGCTGTTACCCGGTCGTCGGCCGAGACCCGATCCTTTTTGTCAACCAGCGTGGCAATCGCCTCCAGCCCCCAGAGATTGCCGGCGGCGTTATAAGCGGCACCCAGCACGGCAGACAGGGGCTCGATCTGATCGAGAGGCATATCCGCTTCTTCATCGTCGCCGCGGCTGTAAGCCAGCGAGCCGCGCAGTTGCCAGGCGCTGTCAAGGCGCCAGGTTGCGCTCAGCTCGGCGCCGTAAATGCGCGCTTCAGCCACATTCTGCTGCTGGAACAAACTGATACCGTCGGCTGTGAGACCGATAAAACGGTCATCGATAAAGTCGTCATAGTGGTTGTCAAACAGGGCAAAGCTGAAGCGCGCGCGCTCAAATTCACCTTTAATGCCCACTTCATAGCCGCGACTGGTCTCCGGCTTCAGGTCGGGATTGGGCAGGGTGGCATAGCGAAATGCCAGGTTGATAAAAGACTGGTTGGCCTCATCAAAGTTCGGCGCCCGGAAGCCCTCGGCGTACTGGGCAAACAGGGCGATGGAGGCATCGATATCGTAGATTATACCGAGGCTGGCAGACAGCTCGCTCTCCTCGATCGACTCGATCCCAAATCCCAGAGCCGCGGTATCCACCAGAGCCGGATCATTGAGGTCGGCCTCGAGTTGGTAGCGGTCGTAGCGCAGCCCGGGAATCACTGTCAGGCGCCCGGGCAGGGTAATTTCATTCTGAATATAGAGGCCGGCGCGCTCGGTCTCGGTATCGGGAAAGGTTTTATTGGGAAACACCTCCGCCGGCGCGCCGGGGAAAAACTGGCGGATTTCACAGCTGCGCGCGCCGCTGGCGACATCGGTTTCACAGCGCTGGCGCGGCCGTTCCGTATCGGTGCGCTCCCAGCTGAAACCATAGACCAGGGCGTGCTGCACAGAGGCGGTAGTAAAGCCTTTGACCAGGGTGGCGCCGATGCCTTCGATCTGCTGATTGAACTCGAAATCACTGACACGATCCACCAGGCTGGGCGTAAAGATGCCAAACGAGTAACTGTTGTTGCGGCGCTGCTGCGTCTGTTGCAGCGCCTCAGAGTCCTGCCAGTAAACCTGTGTCTCCAGGTGATCGGCAACGGCGTTGTCCCACTGCCAGTGGTGTTCGACACTGAAGCGATAGCGATCGCTCTCGTCGCGGCCCTGGGAGCGCTCGACGCTGTCGCTCAAATCTGACAATAGCCGGGTATCTATCTCCTCCTGCTGAGTATCGAAAGCCAGTGTCAATCGATGCCGCTCGGCGGGGCGCCAGACCCCTTTTAGCAGCAGATTATCGGAGGTGCCGTCCTGAGGATCGAGTGCGGTGGCACCTTCGATCTCCAATTCCTGGAAGTCGCGCCGCGTGTACTGCGCCATCATTCCCCAGTCGCCCCACTGTGTGGCGGCGGTAAAACCCAGCTTGTTCTGCTGATCGGCACTCGAGCCCGCGGCCCGCAATGCCAGGTAAGTATCTCCCCCGGCGGTTTCGTCGAGATAGTCCTGCGGGTCTTTGGTAGTGAATATCACCGCACCGCCCAGCGCATCGGCCCCATACAATACCGAGGCCGGGCCGCGAATGATTTCAACCGCGCGCAGGTCGTCGACTTCAAAGGCATCCTTGCCATAGGCGCTGGGCCCGGCGGCATAGATATCGTTACTGCGCACACCGTCGACCACCATCAGCACGCGGTTGCCGCCGATACCGCGGATGATGAAACCCTGGTTGCCGCCGCGCGCCGTCCGGTTCATCGACAGGCCCGGCTCGTAGCGCACGATATCGTCGAGGTCGTCGCTCAGTCGCCGTTCCAGCTCCTCGGCCTGAATCACCGTTACCGTGCCGGCAATATCCTGTTGCAGCCGCGGCAGCCGGGTGGCGGTGACGACAACCTGTTCCAGGTCGGCGCCGGGGTCTGCTGCAGCGGCTGGCTCGGTTTCAGTCTGCGCCCGTCCATGCGGCACTGCAGCCACTGTGGCCGCTATCGCTGCCGTGATAAGCACGGGACAGGTAAGGCTCGGGATAACCCGCTGCTGCTTTCTCCGTTGCATTCTCTTCTCCCCTGGTATTGGAACGTCAGTGAACAAAGACATCGACTGCAATGATTATATGCAAATAATAATTATTATCAACATTGTTAAGATTGGTAATCTTCTTTGATATCTGGCCAGGACAACTTTCGCCGAAACACTTTTTCCAGTACTTCTGCCAGGACACTTCTGCCCACTTCTGCCAGAACACCCTTAAAAAGGATCATTTCGCCGCCATTGCCAATCTGCGCTACACTAGCGGCTTTCTTCATATAACCTAATGTCCTAAAAATGCCGTCTAACACCGCTAAGCCAGGCATACTGGCACTGGCTTGGCCCAGCATTGCCGTTTATCTGCTCAACACGCTCAGCGGGCTTGCGGTCATTAAAATCGTCAGTGACCTGGGTACCGAGGGCGTTGCTGCGGTAACCGCCGGCACCCGGGTGCTGTTTATTCTGCACGCGCTGATGATGGGCCTCGGCGCCGGCGCCACCGCACTGATCGCCCGCGCCTGGGGTGCAGACGATCGCCAGAATCTCTCCCTCTATACCAATCTGGCGATGGCCACTGGCGCCGGCGTTACCCTGGTCTTCAGCGCCCTGGCCATCACTCTGGCGCCGTTGATTGCCGATTTTTTCGGGCTTGTCGGGCAGACCCGCAGCAATACTGTCAGCTACATCCGCTGGACCCAGGCCCTCAGCCTCACTTTCAGCGTCAACATTGTCATGGGAACGGCCTTGCGCGCCGTCGGTGATGCCCGCACGCCACTCTATATCGCGCTGTTTGTGCAGCTGGTCTATCTACCGCTGAGCGCCGCTCTCACCTACGGCTGGTGGGGACTGCCCAACTGGGGCATTACCGGCACCGCCATCGGCACTGCCATCGGCTTCAGCGCCGGCTGCGTGATATTCATCTATCTGTGGTTGACGAAGCGGCTGGCGATTCCCTGCATGGCCAGCGCACCCGGCCGCCTGGGTGCCGAATTCAGGCGCCTGTGGCATGTCGCTTACCCCGCTATGGCGGAACAGGGGGTGGTGCAGCTGGCGCTGTTTGCGTTTCTGTGGCTGATTGCCGGGTACAGCACCGAGGCTTTTGCCGCCTATGGCATCGGGCTCAGCCTGTTGTCCGTAACCATGGTAATCGGCCTCGGGTTTTCCATCGCCGGGTCGGCGCTGGTGGGCCAGCAACTGGGCGCCAAAAACCCGGAGGGGGCGGTGCAGGTCGGTTACCGCTCGCTGAAGCTGGCGGTAATTACCATGGCTTTTTTCGGCGCGCTGGCAATTATCTTTGCGCGCCCGCTGGCGGCGATGATGATCGACGAGCCGGAAGTGATTCGCCTGACAGTAGTGTTTTTATGGTGCCTGGGTCTGGCCCAGCCGCTATTGGCGGTGGACTTCGCCCTCGGCGGCGCTCTGCGCGGCGCCGGCGACACACGCTTTCCACTGCTGTCGACATTCTGCGGTTTCGTACTGACCCGCATCGGGCTGGCGGCGCTGGTAAAAGCCCTGGGGCTGCCCGTGGAATGGGTGTTCGCTACGCTGCTGGGGGATTATATCGTGAAAGCCAGTATGGTACTGTGGCGGTTTCGGTCGCGTAAATGGTTGACAGGTTATTTGTGATGGCCGGTAGCTGAGCGGGAATGTAACAAACCGGAATCCGTTAAAGCGTTTATGCTCGCGCACCAACTAATTGCCCGCCGCCCGGGAGAGATAATCCTGGTAAGCCGGGATGGCAATTGCCGCCAATACACCCAAAAAACCCACGACCAAAACCACCACTCCCCAGAAGGACCACTTTCTTTGCACTCTCTGAAAGTGCTCGACACTCTCCCACCTTTTGTTTTGCCACGCCCACTGGCGCCCCTTGAATCCGAGCACAAAAGAAAAAATGAAGCCGACATAGGGTATCAGTACCAATAAGCCTATCCACGTCTTATTGCCAATGGCCCAAATCCAGTTTAATGAAAATGCCCCCCAGCTCCAGCCTTTGACGCCTTCAGGGATATTCTCTACCTTTCCCTGCCCGGAATTGTTTTCCTGCTCGAGATCCAGGTCTGATTGCGGTGTGGTGTAGACATCATTCATTATTATTTCTCCTTGCTGGTCATTGCCGTAAAAACTTGTAGTAAAAACTTGCCGTAAAAACTCACTCATTCAAATTTGGCAATGCTCAAAAGTTCTCCGGGCACCGCAACACCATGACAACACGGCACTAAATGAACCACTTGATGGGCTCGCCCCCGGTTGCACACAGGGCGACCGTTCAGCCATAGAGCCGCTCAATATAACCGCCGATACTCTCCCCCCAGGTAAAGCGTTGCGCCGCCGCCGCATCGCGCAGTTGCTGCCACCGTTTGGCATCTCTATCTTTGGTATCCAGCGCGGCGGCAAAAGTCTCCACCAGCGCCGTGGCCTGTTCGACCAGGCTGTCACCACTGAAGACAAAACCGTTGACTCCGTCGCTGACAGTATCGCGCAGGCCGCCGACGCGGTGTACCAGACAGGGCTGGGCAGCGCGCATGGCCAGCATCTGGCTGATGCCGCAGGGCTCAAACGAACTCGGCATCAAAAACAGATCGCCGCTGGCGTACAGGGCCTGGGAGACACTGTCGGAATAGCCGCGCAAAAACACAAAATTATCGAAGCGGGCGCTGATCTCCGTGAGAAAGTCCTCCAGCTGCTCATCGCCACTGCCGAGGTAGATATAGACACCCCGCTCCCCAAGCGCTTCGAGAATACCCTGCAGTGCCGGGCGGCCGTGCTTGTCGACCTGGCGCAGCAGCTGCGCCTTCTGATCGGTAATGCGCCCGACACTGGTAATCAGCGTCTGCGGCACCCGCCGGGCCCACAGGTCGAGGCGCGCCTTGGCAATGAAATGCGCCGACCTCAGCGGCACCTGCGCCGCCGCCCAGCGCAGCAACTGGCCCTGCAGCATCAGCAGCAGTTGCGACCACTGCAGGCGCGCCGGCAGCGCTGCGTCGTAATCGCAGCCGTTGAGGATACCGTGCAGGCGCTCGTCCGCCTGCGCCTGTGCCAGGTCGTTTTCCAAACCCTCGCCACCGTGGTAACCGCGCCCCTGCACCGCGTTGGGCAGCACGATTTCGCGCGCATAGGTGGGCGAAACCGCATGCACGGCGTCGGCCAGACGAATACCTGCCGCCATCGGGTTAAGGCAGTCGCTCCAGCGCGGATCGGCCAGCAGCGCGGCATCGACGCGCAGCGACGGAAACCAGCCGTGCAGGGAAGACGGATGGCCGGCGAAAGGCCGTACTCCCTGTAACGCCAGGTTGTGAATACTGAACACACAGCGAATACTGCGCAGCACTTCAAACCCGGGGTCAAAGCGCCGCAGTAACAGCACCAGCGCCGCGTGCCAGTCGTGCAGGTGCAGTACATCGAGGGCACCGCAGTGTTGCTGCTCCACCATTTCCGCTACCGCGGCACAGAACAGCGCGAATTTGCTGGCATCGGTGGCAAAGGGCGTCTCCGGCAGGTCGTCGCAGTAGATCACACCCTCGCCGCAACTACTGAACAGGAAGTGTTCCAGCACCCACTGGCGCACGCCGACGCCGGGCTGGCCGCCGGCGATTTCATAGAGTTCCACCGCCTGGTTTACACCTCTGAAATCCACTTGCAGCACCGCCCGCCGGCGCGCGCCCGGCAAGCGGTGAAACACACCGTAGGCCGGCGTCACCACCGTTACCTGACAGCCATTTTGCGCCAGCGCCTGCGGCGCCTCGCGCACCACATCGCCGATACCGCCAACCTTGCCGCCGGGCAGGGCGCCGTTTTCCGCCGCCACCATCAGTATGTTCAGGGGTTCTGACATAGTGCTCCTCGATTGTTATTGTCGGCAATCCCGCTTACCGGCGGCCATCAGGTAATCACGCTCGGGGCGCTGCGCCCCGTATGCCGGCCGATACCGGCGATATTGTCCGCCAATGCGATCAGGTCCTGCAAGGCCACCTGCGGGTCCTGCCCCTGCAGGGCCGGGTCGGATTCCAGCTTTTCGATATAGACCCGCAGCGTGGCCCCGGAGGTGCCGGTGCCGGACAGGCGCAATACGATTCTGGCCTCACCGGCCAGCATGATGCGGATGCCCTGGCCGCTGCTGGTGCTGCCGTCGACCGGATCGCGGTAGCTGAAATCGTCGGCCTGCAGAATTTCGCCGGCGGCAAAGCGCTGCCCCGCCAGCTGCGGCAGGCCCGCTTTCAAAGCGTCCATCAGCGCCGCGGCGGCGCCGGTGTCCAGGCCCTCGTAGTCGTGCCGGGTGTAGTAGTTGCGACCAAAGCGCCGCCAGTGGGCGCGCACCACCTGCGCCACCGACTCGCCGCGCACCGCCAGCAGGTTGAGCCAGAACAGTACCGCCCAGAGCCCGTCTTTCTCCCGCACATGGTCGGAGCCGGTGCCGAAACTCTCCTCGCCGCAGAGGGTGATTTTGCCGGCATCGAGCAGGTTGCCGAAAAACTTCCAGCCGGTGGGTGTCTCGAAGCAGGGTATGCCCAACTCCCCCGCCACCCGGTCCACCGCCCTGCTGGTGGGCATGGACCGGGCCACGCCGGCCAGGCCCGCCGCGTAGCCCGGCAGCAGTTGCGCGTTGGCCGCCATAACCGCCAGACTGTCACTCGGCGTGACATAGAAACCGTTGCCGAGAATCATATTGCGATCGCCATCACCGTCGGAGGCGGCGCCCAGATCGGGAGCCGCGTCGCTGTGCATGCGCGCCACCAGATCGCCGGCGTGGGCCAGATTGGGGTCGGGGTGGGCGCCACCGAAATCCTCCAGCGGCTGGTCGCGGATCACACTCGCCGCCGGCGCGCCCAGCCGCCGCAGCAGAATTTCCCGGGCATAAGGTCCGGTAACGGCATTCATGGCATCGAAGCACAGCGACAGTCTGCCGCTGCTGAGCAGTGGCCGCATAAGCTCGAAGTCGAACAGCTGCTGCATCATATCGGCGTAGTCGGTCACCGCATCGATAACCTCCACCGCCATATCGCCCACTCGAGCCGCACCCAGTCGGTCGATATCGATTTCCCCGCCGCCAGCGGTTCTATAACGGCTGATCTCGAGGCTGTTGCGATAGATGGCCTGCGTGGTTTTTTCCGGCGCCGGCCCGCCGTTGGCGGCATTGAATTTAATGCCGAAATCCGCCTCGGGACCGCCCGGATTGTGGCTCGCCGACAAAATGATGCCGCCGCAGGCGCCGTATTTGCGGATCACACAGGAGGCCGCCGGCGTCGACAGAATCCCCCCCTGCCCCACCAATACACGACCGACGCCGTTGGCAGCGGCCAGGCGCAGAATAGTCTGCAGTGCCGGGCGGTTGAAGTAGCGGCCGTCGCCGCCCAGCACCAGCGTCTGCCCGCGGTAGTCATCGAGGGCGTCGAAGATCGACTGCACGAAATTTTCCAGATAGTTGGGCTGTTGAAAAACTTTCACCTTTTTGCGCAGTCCCGAGGTGCCCGGACGCTGATCGCCAAAGGGCCGGGTTTTTACAGTAATGATATCCATCAATCTATTCTCGAAATATGAAGCCTGTAGCTGAAAACGATAACCTCCCCTATCGGTGCCTGTGCACCCTCTGCCCCAGCATATCCGGCGTTACCAGCACCACCCCTTTGGAGCTGACGCGGTACTTTTTGCTGTCCTCCTCCAGGTTCTCGCCGATAACGGTGCCCTCGGGCAGCTTGCAACCGCGATCGATCACCGCCCGGCGAATACGGCAGTGCTCCCCCACTTCGACCTCGGGCAGCAATACCGAGTCTTCAATATGGGCGTAAGAGTGTACCCGCACATTGGAAAACAGGTTGGCGTGATGGATTCTGGCGCCGGAGATAATACAGCCGGCCGAAACGGTGGAGTCGGTAGCCATGCCGCGGCGGTCGTCGTCGTTGAAAACGAATTTACACGGTGGCAGCTGCGATTGATAAGTGAGGATAGGCCAGTTGGCATCGTATAAATCCAGCGGCGGCATGATGTCGGCCAGCTCCAGATTGGCCTCCCAGAAGGCGTCGACAGTGCCGACATCGCGCCAGTAGGCCTGCTCGCCGGTTACCGGGTCGCGAAACGGAAAGGCGAAGACGCGGTGATCGTCGAGCAGGGTGGGAATGATATCGTTGCCGAAGTCGCGGCTGGAGTCGGGGTTGTCGGCGTCCTTGATCAACTGCTGATAGAGAAATTCTGTGCTGAAGACATAGTTGCCCATCGACGCCAGCGCCACATCGTCGCGCCCGGCCACCGGCTGCGGCTGTTCGGGCTTTTCATCGAAGCGCAGCACGCGGCCGTCGGCCGCGGCGGTCATCACGCCGAACTGGCTGGCCTCCTGCAGCGGCACCTCGAGGCAGGAAACGGTCATATCGGCCTGGTTTTCAACGTGATAGGCCAGCAGCGGACCGTAGTCCATTTTGTAGATATGGTCGCCCGACAGCACCAGCACATATTTCGGCATGCGCCGGCGGATGATGTCGAGGTTCTGGTAAATGGCATCGGCGGTACCGCTGTACCAGCTGTCGGAGGTGCGTTGCGAGGCCGGCAGTACCTCGACAAACTCGCCGAGTTCACTGCGGAAATCGCTCCAGCCGCGCATTAAGTGACGGATCAGCGAGTGGGCCTTGTACTGGGTAAGCACGCCGATGCGGCGAATATCCGAATTGATGCAGTTGGACAGCGGGAAGTCGATGATGCGGAACTTGCCGCCGAAGTAAACCGCCGGTTTGGCCCGCCACTGGGTCAACTCGTGCAGCCTCGAACCGCGCCCGCCGGCGAGGATCAGGGCGAGGGTATCGCGGGTGAGGCGGCTGACGAAGCGCGGGTCTCTGTGCGTATCTGACATGGTTCTATCTCCCGATGGCTGGGGTTCGTCCGACCGCTCGGCACTGCATCGACTGCAACCGAGTGGAGTCGCTGGCAAGCACGACCGCCGGCGCCCGCCGCGGCGCCGGCGCTCAATCGGTGGCCGCGGCGGCGGCCCCGGCAGCTGCCGGCGCCAGTGAGCGCTGGTGAGCCACCTCGAGCAACAGTGCGCGCAGATTGGCGCTGGCAAAGATCGTTTCCACCGACAGCGGCAGGCGCCGGCGCCAGTTCGGATGTTCGTGAATGGTGCCGGGCATATTGGTCTGCTGTTCGATGCCGAGGGCATCCTCCAGCACCACCATCTGCAGCCAGCCGGGCGAGCGTGCCAGGTAGGCCTGGGTGGCTCTCAGCAGCGTATCGACAGATAGTGCCTCGAGCAAATTCTCCGCCGGCGCCAGCAGGCCTTCGTCGACCAGGGCATCCACCAGCGCGCGCCGATCGGCGCGGCGATCGCGCACAGCGGCGTCGAAATCCGCCTCGCTCTGATACAGGCCCAGTTGGCGCCGGCACTCGATATCCGCACCCCGCCACCAGCCGGCCAGCGGCGGCAGATCGTGGGTCGATACCGTTACCACAGACTGCTGCGGGTAGACCTCCGGGCGTTTGAACCAGCCGTTGTCCCAACGCTCGAAATACAATACCCGATAGGACTGAATCGCGGCCTCGGCCATGGTCTCGCGAAAGCCGGCCGGCACAGTGCCGAGATCCTCGCCGATAACCACACAGCGCGCGCGCTGCGACTCCAGCGCCACAATCCGCAGCAGGTCCTGCAGTGGAAAGTTAACATAGACGCCGGCACTGGCATCCTGCTCCGGCGGTACCCAGAACTGCCGCATCAGCCCCATGACATGGTCGATACGCAGGGCGCCGGCATAGCGCATATTGTCGCGCAGCAGCGCAATAAAGGGAGCGTAACCGCACTCCTTCAGCGCACAGGGGTTGAGCGGTATCAGCCCCCAGTTCTGACCGCCGGCGCAAAACTGATCGGCCGGCGCGCCGATGCGGGTAGCGCCGACATAGAGTTCGCGCTCCGCCCAGACAGCGGCAGCGCCGGCATCGCAGCCCACTGCCAGATCCAGATACAGCCCTACCGGCATCGGCGCGGCGCGGTCCGCAGCCGCGGCCAGCTGCTCCTCGGCCAGCCACTGCAGGTATTTGAAGTAGTCCACCTGCCGGCGGTGCGCGGCCACAAAGGCCTGCACCGCCGGCGAGTCGGGGCGTTGGAACGCCGGCGGCCACAGCTGCCAGCGGTTGCAGGCGGGGTCCTCGGCGCGAAAGTGCCGGTCCAGCGCATCGAAGGTAGCGAGACGCTCGAGTGCCGGGTCGCGCTCGGCGCAGTAGCGCGCAAAGGCGCGCCCGCGCTCGCTGTCGGGGTCACCAAAATCAGCATAAATCAGCCTTAGCAGCTCTTCCTTGCAAGCCGCCACAGCGGCGTAGTCGACCTGCTCGGCGGCGCGCAGGTGCTGCAGGCGCGCCTGCAGTTGCGGGCTTTGCAGCGCCTCGCGGGCAGCGGCGCTGGCGGCCAGGTCGGGCACCGCCTCGACATCGATATACAGCGTATTGAGAAACGAGCGGCTGGTGGGCGAGTAGGGGCTGCAGCTCTCCGGATCGGCCGGATAGAGCGGGTGCAGGGGGTTGATACCCACGGCTGCGGCGCCGGCGCCGAGCGCGCGGCCGACGAAGTCGGCCAGGTCGCTGAAGTCGCCGATACCCCAGTTACTGTCGCTGCGCAGGGCGTAAAGCTGGGCACTGAGACCCCAGAGGCGCTGCCCGTGGGCAAGGTCAGCGCGGCTGTAGCAGCGGCGCGGCGCCACAATCAGTTGCGTGGCGGCCTCGCCGCTGCGGCCGTGCAGCTGGTAGCTCAGCGACAGCCGGTGATAGCCCGCCGGCAGCGGCTGCCGCAGCGGCAGCCGGTAGCGGCAATAGCCCTCGCCGCCAAACTCGGCGCTGTCGAGTTGCACCAGCTCGGCTACGGTATATGCGTATTCCGCGCCACCGCCATCCTCGCGGCTGAGCCGGGCAGTAAGCACACCCTGCACTGCCCGCGGCAGGCACACCTGCACCTGCTGGCTGTGCTGCTCGACCGGCACCACCAGGGCCGGCGGCAGCGGGCGGCGCCAGTCGCGCTGCTGCATCTGTCGCAGGCTCTGCTCGATCTGCTGTTCATCGGCCACGGCAAAGCCCATGGCCTGTAACAGCGCCTGCTGTGTGTGCCGCCCGGCGGCGTGCCAGTTACCCCAGATATCGTGATAGCCCGCTTCGATCCCGGCCAGTGACGCCAGCCGTTCGAGGGCGCTCATGCATCCAGTCCGTGCGCTCGGGCGCAGCGGCCCGCTATCGCTTGCAGCTTTTGCAAATTCAACATCGGCATACATCCACTCAATGTTTTGATTTACTCGACGTGTTCAGCCGGCGGCGGCTGTTCGGTCTCGGGTTGATCAGTGCTGCCGTCCCAGGCAGGGTCTTCTTCTGCGGCAGCCCGAGCGACAGTCGCGTCGCTCGCCGCGCCGGCTTCATGGGCATATTCCGGCGCCATGGCCGCCATCTCCAGTGCCTCGGGCTGCACCACTTCGAGCTGCAGGGCAAACACCACAACCGCCCGCGCCGGCATATCGTAGCCGACACTGCCGGGCAGCCGTTCGGCGTCGGCGCCGGTCTCCGCCACCGCGGTATTCAGCAGGCAGCACCAGTAGCCGGGTACCGCCGGCAGTTGGAAGGGCTGCGGGTGGGGGCTGGCATTGAAGATAATCAACAGCGAGTCGTCGTCCGGGATGCGCTGGCCGGCGCCGTTTTTGGGGCCGACATCCCCGGCCAGCAGCATACCCACACAGCGCGAATCGTACTGCTGCCATTCGCCGTCGCCCATGGCGCCGCCGTTGGGGCTCATCCATTGAATATCGGTCAGCCCGGTGGTGCGGGAAACCGCACCGCCATGCTGGAACCAGGGCCGGCGCAGCACCGGATAGCGGCGCCGCAGCTGCGCCAGGCGGGCGACAAAGGCTGTCAGCTCGCGCGCCGCATCGCCCAGCTTGTCCCAGTTGATCCAACCGGTGTCGTTGTCCTGGCAGTAGGCATTGTTATTGCCGCCCTGGCTGTTGCCCAGTTCGTCACCGGCCAGCAGCATCGGCGTGCCCTGAGCCAGAAACACGCTGGCGAGCAGATTGCGCTGCTGTTGCCGGCGCAGGTCCCGGCGCGCCGGGTCGCCGGTGGGCCCCTCCTCGCCGTAGTTATCGCTGTAATTGGCCTGGTGACCGTCCTTGTTGTCCTCGCCGTTGGAGAGGTTGTGGCGCTCCTTGTAGCTGACCACATCGGCGAGGCTGAAGCCGTCGTGCGAGGCGACAAAATTGATGCTGCTCCAGGGGCGCCGGCGCTGGTGCTCGAAAATATCACTGGAGCCGTGCAGGCGTTTTGCCAGGTCCGGCAGTAAACCCTCGTCGCCGCGCCAGAAGCGCCGCACGCTGTCGCGAAAGCGGTCGTTCCACTCGGCCCAGCCGGCCGGAAACTGCCCCAGTTGATAGCCGCCGGGGCCGATGTCCCAGGGCTCGGCGATCAGTTTCACCCGCGCCAGCACCGGGTCCTGGCGCATGGCGTCGAAAAAGCCGCTGCCCGGATCGAAACCGTATTCCTCGCGGCCGAGAATGGCGGCCAGATCGAAGCGGAAGCCGTCGACGTGCATCTCGTTGACCCAGTAGCGCAGGCTGTCCATCACCATCTGCAATACCCGCGGGTGGCTCAGGTTGAGCGTATTGCCGCAACCGGTGTCGTTGATATAAAAACGCCGGTCGGTGGGCTGCAGGCGGTAGTAGGAGGCGTTGTCGATACCGCGCAGGCTCAGTGTCGGTCCGACATGGTCACCCTCGCAGGTGTGGTTGTAGACCACATCCAGAATCACTTCGATACCGGCGTCGTGAAAGCGCGCCACCATGCGTTTGAATTCCGCCAGGTCGGCACTGCCCATATAGCGCGACTCCGGGGCAAAAAAACCCAGGCTGCTATAACCCCAGTAGTTGCGCAGCCCGCGTTGCAGCAGAAAGCGGTCATCGACGAAGGCGTGCACCGGCATCAGTTCCACTGCGGTAACACCCAGCGCCTTGATATGCTCGATCAGCGCCGGCTGGCACAGACCGGAGAAAGTGCCGCGCAAGCCTTCGGGCACCTCCCGGTGGCGCATGGTATAGCCCCTGACATGGACCTCGTAGATGACCGACTGTGACCAGGGCGTGCGCGGCGGCAGGTCATTGCCCCAGGTAAAGGCGGGGTCCACCACCACACATTTGGGCATGCAGTGGGCGCTGTCGCGGCGGTCGAAAGAGAGGTCCTGCTGGGAGCTGCCCATGCGGTAACCGTAATGGGCATTGGACCAGCGCAGGTTGCCTTTGAGCTGGCGCGCATAGGGGTCGAGCAACAGCTTGTGGTGATTGAAACGCTGCCCCTGGTGGGGTTCGAAGGGGCCGTGCACGCGGTAGCCGTACAGCAGCCCGGGCTGGGCATCGGGCAGGTAGCCGTGCCATATCTGGTCGGTATTCTCCGCCAGCGTGATGCGCTCCATTTCGCGGCGGCCATTGCGGTCGAACAGGCACAGCTCCACCCGCTGGGCATGGGCCGAGAACAGCGCAAAATTGACGCCGCGGCCATCCCAGGTGGCGCCGAGGGGGTAGGGTTCACCCGGCCACAAGCGCATCGCCATCAGCCCGCTCCCGCCTGCGGTTGCGATGCGAAAATCAGCGTCGCCAGCGGCGGCAGGGTTATCAGCAGGGAGTGGGGCTGCCCCTGCCAGGGCACCGCCTCGGCGTGCAGGCCGCCGCTGTTGCCGGTATCGCTGCCGCCGTAAACGGCGGCGTCGGTATTGATGATCTCGCGGTAGAAGCCCGCCGCCGGCACCCCCAGGCGGTAGCCCCGGCGCGGCACCGGGGTGAAATTGCTCACCGCCGCCACCGGCGCACTGCCCTCGGCGCCAAAGCGCAGGTAGGCAAAAATCGAGTTGCCGGCATCGGCATAATCGAGCCAGGCAAAACCCTGTGGCTCGCAGTCGCGCTGGTATAGCGCCGGGGTGCCGCGATAAACCCGGTTGAGATCGCGCACCAGCCGCTGCACGCCGGCATGCCAGTGAACATCCAGCAGGTGCCAGTCGAGACTGGCGTCGTGATTCCACTCCTGTCCCTGGGCGAACTCGCCGCCCATAAACAGCAGTTTTTTCCCCGGATGGGTCCACATAAAGCCGAAATAGGCGCGCAGGTTGGCAAACTGCTGCCAGTCGTCGCCGGGCATGCGGCCGAGCAGCGAGCGCTTGCCGTGCACCACTTCGTCGTGACTCAGCGGCAGCACGAAGTTTTCATCAAACGCGTAGACCAGGCCAAAAGTCATTTCGTTGTGGTGGTGGCAGCGGTGCACCGGATCGCGCGCCATGTACTGCAGTGTGTCATTCATCCAGCCCATATTCCACTTGTAACCAAAGCCCAGCCCACCGCTGCTGGTGGGCCGGGAGACGCCGGGCCAGGCCGTGGATTCCTCGGCGACGGTAAAGGCCCCGGGATGCTCGCGGTAAATCTCTTCATTGGCGCGGCGCAAAAATTCGATCGCCTCCAGGTTTTCGTTGCCGCCCTCGGGGTTGGCAATCCACTGGCCCTCCTCGCGGCTGTAGTCCAGGTAGAGCATGGAAGCGACGGCGTCCACCCGCAGACCGTCGACATGGTAGCGGTCAAACCAGAAGTGGGCGTTGCTGCGCAGGAAATTGGACACCTCGCGGCGCCCATAGTTGTAGATCAGCGTGTTCCAATCGGGGTGAAAGCCCTGGCGCGGGTCGGCGTGCTCGTACAGATGGGTGCCGTCGAACTGCGCCAGGCCGTGGCTGTCGGCGGGAAAATGCCCGGGCACCCAGTCGATCAGCAGGCCGATACCGGCGCGGTGACAGCAGTCGACGAAATACTGAAAGTCCTCGGGGCTGCCAAAGCGGCTCGACGGGGCAAACAAACCCACCGGCTGATACCCCCAGGAGCCGTCGAAGGGGTGCTCGTTTATAGGCATCAACTGCAGATGGGTAAAGCCCATTTCCTCCACATAGGGGATCAGCTGTGCGGCCAGTTCGCGGTAGCTGAGGAAGCGTTCGCCCTCACCGGGCACCCGCCGCCAGGAGCCGAGATGCACCTCGTAGATGCTAATCGGGGCGTTGCGGGCATTGCGTGCCCCGCGCCCGGCCATCCACTGCTGATCGCCCCAGGCAAAGCCGCCGGTGGCCTCGATCACCGAGGCGGTATCCGGCCTGAGTTCGGCGTGGGCGCCGAACGGGTCGGAGCGCAGAGGCAACAGCTGTCCGTGCGGGCCTTTGATCTCGTATTTGTAGATATGCCCGCTCGCCAGCCCCGGGATAAACAGCTCCCAGATGCCGCAGTCGTGGCGCAGGCGCATGGGGTGCAGGCGCCCGTCCCAGCCGTTGAAGTCACCGACCACGGCCACGCGCTGGGCATTGGGCGCCCACACGGCAAAGCCGACACCGTCGACAGCGTCGATCTGCAGGGGGTGGGCGCCCAGTTTTTTATAGAGATGCAGGTGAGTGCCCTCGGCAAACAGATGCAGATCCAGTTCGCTCAGCAAAGGCGGAAAGCGATAGGGATCTTCCACCACCTCACTGCGGTCGCCGCGACTCACGCGCAGGCGATAGTGGAACGTTTTTTTGCGCCGCCCCAACACCCTGGCGAAAAAGCCGGCATCGTCGATACGATCCAGCACCGTAACCGTCTTGCCGCTGCCCGCGTCAATCACCGCCACCGCGTCCGCGCCGGGTTGAAAGCTGCGCACCACCAGTGTGCCGTCCGGGCCGTCGGCATGCATTCCCAACACCGCAAACGGATCGCGATGCCCCGCCCCGATAATCGCATCGATCACAGCCCTACTGGGCACCACCGCCATTGCTTCTTCCAACAAGTCTCACACCACCAAGATTCTTTTTCTAAACCCAACACACAAAAACCACCACCCCGTCCCTTTTCCCTTTTCCCTTTTCACTTTTCCCTATTTCACTTTTCCCTTTTCCCTTCCCCCTCGCCAACTCCCCCCATCGGCTGCAACCGCCAAATATCCCGATTATACTCCCGCATAGTCCGATCAGTAGAAAAACGCCCACTGGCGGCACTGTTGAGGATACTCATGCGCGCCCAGCGGCGCTGGTCGCGATAGGCTGCCGCCGCGCGCCGCTGGGCCTCGACAAAGCCGCGGAAGTCCGCCGCCACCATCCACGGATCGGTGGGGCTGGTAATGGCCGCTATGATCGGATCGAGCACACCGGCCTCTGCGCCGTCGAACTCGCCTCCGCGCAGGCGCTGCATCACCCGGCTCAAGTCTTCGTCGGCGGCGATGATGGCATCCGGGTTGTAGGCCCGCCGCGTCTGCTCGACGTCGGCGGCGGTCAGGCCGAACAGAAAAAAGTTATCCTCACCGACCTCCTCGAGGATTTCCACATTGGCGCCGTCGAGGGTGCCGATGGTAACGGCGCCGTTCATCATGAATTTCATATTGCCGGTGCCCGAGGCCTCCTTGCCGGCAGTGGAAATCTGCTCTGACAAGTCGGTGCCCGGGCAGATCACCTCCATGGCCGAGACCCGGTAGTTGGGTACGAAGGCCAGCTTCAACAGCCCGCCGACATCGGCGTCGGCATTGACCACCGCGGCGATATTATTGATCAGTTTGATGATGCGCTTGGCGATAAAATAGCCCGGTGCCGCCTTGCCGCCGATCAGCACACAGCGCGGCGTCCACTCGCCGCTGTCGCCGCGCTTGATGCGGTCGTAGAGATGCACCACATGCAGCGCGTTGAGCAGCTGGCGCTTGTACTCGTGAATGCGTTTGACCTGCACATCGAACAGCGCGTCGGCGGCAAACTCGATACCGCACTCGGCTTTCACCAGCGCCGCCAGACGCACTTTATTGTCGCGTTTGACCTGCTGCCAGCGCGCCTGAAAATCGGCGTCGTCGCAATACCCCCGCAATTGCGCCAGCTGCGACAGTTCCCTGATCCAGCCGTCGCCGATGGTGGCACTGATCAGGCTCCTGAGGCCCGGGTTGCAGCCGGCCAGCCAGCGGCGCTGGGTAACGCCGTTGGTTTTGTTGTTGAAGCGCTGCGGCCACAACTGGTAGAAATCGCTGAACAGCCCCTGCTGCAGCAATTGCGAATGCAGGGCCGCCACGCCGTTGACGGAAAAACTGCCGACAATTGCCAGGTAGGCCATGCGCACCTGGGGAAAATCGCCCTCTTCGATCAGCGACATGCGCCGCTGGCGCTCCTGGTCGCCGGGCCAGCGGCCGGCCACTTCGGTTAAAAACCGCGCATTGATTTCATAGATGATATCCAGCAGCCGCGGCAACAGCCGCTTGAACAGCGCCACCGGCCATTTTTCCAGCGCCTCGGGCAACAGTGTGTGATTGGTGTAGGCCAGCGTGCGGGTGGTGATACCCCAGGCCTGGTCCCACTCCAACTGGTGCTCGTCGATCAGCAGCCGCATCAGCTCGGCCACCGAACAGCTCGGGTGGGTATCGTTGAGCTGAAAGCAGTTCAATTCGGCAAAGCGGCTGAAATCCTCGCCGTGATTTTCGACCCAGCGCGCCAGCACATCCTGCAGGCTGGCCGAGGCGAGAAAATACTGCTGGCGCAGGCGCAATTCCTTGCCGTTTTCGCTGGCATCGTTGGGGTAGAGCACGGTGGTGATATTCTCCGCGGCGTTCTTCGCCGCCACGGATTCCGAATAACGCCCGGCGTTAAACTCGTTCAAGTCGAATTCATCGGTGGCCGCCGCTTTCCACAGGCGCAGGGTATTGACCGTCTCATTGCGATAGCCGGGCACCGGTGTATCGTAGGGTATGGCCAGCACATCGTGGGAGTCGACCCAGCGCACATGCTGGCGCCCGCCGGCATCGCGGTGGAACTCGCAGCGCCCGCCGAACTTGACCCGGCGGCGGCGCTCGGGCCGCTCCAGCTCCCAGGTATTGCGGTCGCGCAGCCAGTGGTCCGGGTCCTCGACCTGTTCACCGCCGACGATGCGCTGGCGAAACATGCCGTATTCATAGCGCAGACCGTAGCCCATTACCGGCAGCTGCAGCGTGGCGCAGCTGTCGAGAAAGCAGGCCGCCAGGCGCCCGAGGCCGCCGTTGCCGAGGCCGGCATCGTGCTCGGCGCGCGCCAGTTCCTCCAGTTGCAGCCCGCGCTCGTGCAATACTGCCGCCGCGGCCGCGGTAAGATCGAGGTTTAGCACCGCATTGGTGAGGGTGCGCCCCATCAGGAATTCCATCGACAGGTAGTAGGCACAACGGGTCTGCGGCGCCTGGCTGGCGGCCAGAGTGGCCTTCCAGCGCTTCACCAGGCGGTCGCGCAGGCACAGCGCCAGCGCCTGATACAGATCGTAGCTGTGGGCCTGCTGCTCGCAGTCACGCCCCAGGGTGAGTTCGTAGTGGTAGCTGAAGTCTCTGGCGAGACTGGCTTTATCCATACCCAGTTCCGCCACGGACAGTGTCTGCAAATCGCTGCCGGCGGGCGCGGCGATTTCGGTTTCACGGCTCATTCAGTCAACTGTTCCCATCTTCAAACATTATCTCGCCCTGGTTCCACTTTTACGCCAGCGCCGCTACCCGGCAGCGTGTCATAAAATAACATAGTCAGGCCGCGCCGGCGGGCGATAAACCAGCGGTGTTTATGACATGCGTCAATGAATGACCACCGGGACAGGCCGTCTGAAACACCGGCCGCCGATTATATTCAGCTGCGGTATCGACCGGGTTGCTGCAGGGTGATCCGGCACCGACTGGCGGCACGAATACGATTGCACCACAGACTTATTACAAATAAATCGCTACTGCAAATAAAAAGCAGTCAAACACCCACCTGCCGCGTAAGGCTTTTATATGATTTATTAACACGCCGCCAGATGGTACGGGCTAACGTCGCCCAGAGCAACCGCCGGTGCCGGGGTAATGGCAGCACGCCATGTACGGTTTTCAATACCGCGCGCCGATATCACTGCCCCCTATAGCCAACCATCAGTAAAAACAAGTGTTTTTGCGCCATATCCGCCGCTAGTATCTACTGTTCATACAGTATGGGCCCGGATACAGCGCGGGTCGATCAGCCTTCGGAGCACCGCATGAGCGATATCATTCTGCACCACTACCCCGCCTCGCCGTTTGCGGAAAAAATCCGCGCCATTCTGGGCTACAAGCAACTGCCCTATCGCAGCGTCGACATCCCGTTGATCATGCCCAAGCCCGACCTCACCGCTCTCACCGGCGGCTATCGCAAGACACCGGTTTTGCAACTCGGCGCCCATATTTACTGCGATACCCGCCTGATGGCGGCAGTGCTGGAACAGCGGGCGCCACAGCCGACCCTGCTGCTGCCGGGGCACGAGGCCACCGCGGCGATAATGGCGCAATGGATAGACGCGAATATCTTCGAACTCAGCGTCGCCAGCGTATTTTCGCCGGCCGGTATCGCGGCACTGCAGCGGCGCGCGTCCGCAGAGGCGCTGCAGGCACTGATAGAGGACCGCATGGCGATGCGCAAGAACGCCGCCCCGCCGCCGGCCACTGCGGAGAAGGCCCGCTCGCTGCTGCCGGTCTACCTCGCCCAGTTCGAGCAGCAACTGGCCGGCGGGCGCGACTACCTGCTGGCGCAGAGCCCCTCGCTGGCCGACTTCAGCCTCTACCACTGCCTGTGGTTCATCGCCGGCAACGAGGGTGTGGCGCCGCTGCTGGACGACTATCCGCAGGTGAAAACCTGGCTCGGCAGAATGGCGGCATTTGGCCGGGCCGCGCAGGCCGGGGCCACCGAACTGAGCAGTGCCGAGGCACTGCAGATCGCCCGCGACAGCAACGCCGGCGGCGATACCGCAGACTGGTATGAGCCGCTCGGCTTTGCCCCGGGCACGCGGGTCAGCGTACTGCCCGCCGATACCCGCCAGGACCCGGTGGCTGGCGAACTGGTACTGGCCAGGCGCGATGAGGTGGGCCTGCGGCGCGAGCATCCCCAGGGCGGCCAGCTGATCGTGCATTTCCCGCGCGTCGGCTACGAGATATCGGCAGCCTGAAGCGGCGTTTCAGCCGCCGGCTGCAACAGGATTTCCTCCACCGAGCAGCGCTGCGGGCGGTATTGGTTGACGGCTTGTTCGGCGGCATAGCCCAGCGACAGACCGCAAAGCAACTGGTAGTCGGCCGGCACGGTAAAATGTTTTTCCAGCGGCGAACGCCACATCGCCAGGGCGCCCTGGGCGCAGCTGCCAAGCCCCTCGTCGGCGGCAGCCAGCATCAGCGTCTGTAAAAAAATCCCCGCATCCAGCGCGCTGTAAACACCCAGGCCGCGGTGTGCAAATACGAACAGTGCCAGCGGCGCATCGAAGAAGCAGAAGTTGCGGGCCATCTGCCGGTCGCGGGCCTCGTAGTCACTGCGGGCGATGCCCAGTGCACGGTAGAGGCCGAGGCCGGTCTGTGAACGGCGCCGCTGTAGCTCGGCGGGGTATTTCAGCAGCGGGCGGAAGTCGCCGTCCGGCATCTCGCCATCAAACAGCCAGGCATACAGGCGGCGCCACCAGGGCGCTCGCTGCAGCACATTGACATGCCAGAATTTCTTCTGCAGTTCGCCGCGCAGCTGTTCGAGCACCTCGCCCTCGGCCACGGCGACGCGATAGGGCTGGGTATTGGACCAGCTGGGCGACTCCAGCGCCGCAGCCAGTATTCTCCGCAGCGCCGCCGGCGCCACCGGGCGGCCGGAAAAAGCGCGAATACTGCGGCGCCGGCGATTCACTTCATTGAAATCCATATACCAACGACCCCCGATACATTGCGCCAACAGGCCCTAGGCCATTTGAACAAGCCGGAGGGCCGGACACCATTCCCCAGTGAGGAATCCCCTATTCGGAAACCGCCGCCGGCAACTCGGAAACCAACGCCAGCTTCAGCAGGGCCGCCACCGACAGCGCATCTGTGATCTCGCCGCTAAGCGCCATGGCGATGGCCTCGGTCAGCGGCAGGCGTCTGACTTCGATGTCTTCGGTATCTTCCGGCGCGCTCGGCCCCTGGGTCAGCTGCCGCGCGACATAGACGACGGCGCGTTCATCGGTGACCGAATTGGATGTATGCAAATGCAACAACTCCTCCCAGTGCGCGGCCACCAGGCCGGTCTCCTCGGCCAGTTCGCGCCTGGCGGCGGCCAGCGGGTCCTCGGTCAGCGGCGCGCCACCCTCGGGAATTTCCCAGGTGTACTGGTCGAGGGGATAGCGACTCTGCCTGACCAGCCAGGTATGACCCTGCGCGTCGATCGGCACGATGCCGACCGCCAGGTTTTTAAAATGCACCACACCGTAAATACCATCGGTGCCGGCCGGCGTTATCACCTGCTCATGGGTGACCCGAATCCAGGGGTTGTCGTAAATTTCCGTTACCGCTTGCCGGCGCCATCCGCCGGCTTTTTTTACCGCCATGTCTGCTATCTCACTTTGCAAGTAATCGCGCTGCATTTTCGTTACAGAAGCTGCCGCACCTTGTGACGTAAAAACGGCACTAGTTCAGCCTCGAACCAGGGGTTTCTGCGCAGCCACAACCGATTGCGGGGCGAGGGGTGCACCAGCGGCAGCTGGCGCGGCAGGCAGTCGCGCCAGGCCCTGACTCTGTCGGTCAGGGTTCTATGGCTGTCCTGCAGATAGTGCGCCTGCGCATAACTGCCAATCAACAACACCAGTTCAATGTCGGCAAGGTGGGCGAGAATCCTGTCGTGCCACAGTGGGGCGCACTCGCGCCGCGGCGGCAAGTCGCCCGACCTGCCCTTGCCCGGATAGCAAAAGCCCATCGGCATAATCGCAATGCGGGAGTCGTCGTAAAAGGTTTCCCGGTCCAGGCCCATCCAGTCGCGCAGGCGGTCGCCGGAGGGGTCGTTCCAGGGAATACCGGTGGCATGCACCCGGGTGCCCGGCGCCTGGCCTATTACCAGGATGCGGGCGCCGGGTCCGGCGCGCACCACCGGATTGGGGCCGAGAGGCAGATCCGCCTCGCAGTGACGGCAGCCCCTCACCTCGGCCAGCAGGTCCTGCAGCGGCACCCGCGCGGCGGATTCATCAGTGTCAGTCAAGCATTATTACCTCTGGTTTAGTGGCTGTGAAAATTGACAATTTTTTATCATTACGGCTTTTCACATTTTTCACCAATACGCTGAATACATCACAAAAACCAACTAACAACAAGTAATAAACCGGTATTAGACTTATCAAGGCCCCACCGGCGAAAGTACAATATTTAACCGGTTCCCTGTGAAAAAGTCAGCGGCTGCAGCAGCGGACTGGTTTAAAAACACAAGACAAAAAAGAGGCTGTTAAAGCAATGCAAGTTATCGGTGTAGTTGTTGTCGCGTTGCTGTTGTCAGCCTGTGCTCAGACCGTCAAAGTCACTCCGACTACCCTGGTAAGCGAGGAAACCCACACCGAGGGCATCAGTACCAAAGTACTGATTCAGGTGCCGCCGGATGCGGTGCAGAAACTGCACGTCGAATCGGGCCTGGTGGTGCTGGGAGTGATCAACGACTGGAAAATCGACACTCACAGCAGCCTGCCAGAGGCGGTGGCAACCCTGTTCAGCCAGCACTATGAAGACGTCGTGCTGGCCAAAAGCCACCACAACAGCTGCAGTGACTGCAGTCTGATTGTGCGCCCGAAAATTACCGACCTGAATGTGAACAAAGTCTCGATGCAGTCCTCCGTGGCACTGGAACTGCCGATCTACGACGCCCAGGGCCGGCACGTCACCACGCTCAGCGGCTACGGTATCTCGCCGTTCCTGAGTGCCACTCGGGTGGGTGCCGGCGTGGCCGGTTACTTCATTCCTTTTTTGGGCAATGTGATCGGCTCACAGGTGGTGGCCGCCACCGTAGAACGGGCCTTTGACAAAGCGCTGGAGGATGTCGGTACCAAGATTGCGCGAGAGGCCAACAGCGGCAGCCTGGCCCGCACCTGGCTGCCGCCCGACCTGGTGAGAAAGAAAAGCTACGGCCAGTACGAATATACCGCCGAGCAGGTGGCGCGCAGCCACGGCTGCGATATGCGCAGCGACGGCCTGCGGCTGACCGAGCAAAAATACCATCGCGAGCGCTACCAGGCCCACTGCTGGGGCAAGCCCCTGTTTACCATCAATTGCGAATACGGCCGCTGCAGCGCCGACGAGAAAAGCGACCTGGCGATTAACAACTGAGGTTGCGACGGCCCGCGCGCAGCATTGGCCCGCCTGCAGCTGCCGCCGGAATTCGGGATCGCGCAAAATCGCCCGTAGCTGCGGATCGCCCTTCAGCAACTGGCTGCGGCGCCAAGACTGACTGACCAGTTGCACCGCGGTATCCACCGGCAGGCCGCCGGCACGGGCCAGCGCCCGCAGATCGCCGTTGCGGTAAAGCGCCTGGGAATGCACCTGCCGAGTCAGCGCCACGCTACCAGAAACATCAGCAGTGATAGATCCATCGACCGATACTCTGTTTGTGCTTAGCGGGACGTCACCCACAGCACCTCGCCGTCCTCGTCGCTGACAGAGACCAGGCAGTGCCCCATACGCGCATCGTAGTACATACTGTCGCCGGCAGTCAGGCTGACCGGTTCGTAGAACTCCGTATAGACATCGATCGCACCGGAGAGGACATACAGAAACTCCTCGCCGTCGTGGCGCACCCAGTCGTCGAAATCCTCGAAGCTGCGCGCCATGACCTTGCATTTGAACGGCACCATTTTCTTATTGCTGATGGTATTGGCCAGCAGCTCGTGCTCGTAGGTGGTGGTGGGGTGCAATACGCCCTCGCCGCGGCGGGTGACGTCGCGGCGGCTGTTGGCTTCCGGGCCCTCGGTGGGCGGCACAAACAGCTGGGGAATATCGATGCCGAGGCCGGTAGTGAGCTTCTGCACCGCCTGGAAGCTGGGGGAAATCTGCTCGTTCTCTATTTTCGACAGCGTCGAGCGGGCCAGGCCGGTCAGCCGGCTGGCCTCTTCCAGGGTCAGGCTGTTGGCCAGGCGGATCTCCCGCAGCCGCTTGCCCAGTTGCAGCGGCTCGACAAAGCGCGCCTCGCCCCTGCGGGCCACCGCCAGTACGGAGTTCTCCCCGGCGGCCGCTGCAGAGGGAGCCGCCGCTGAAGCTGCAGAGTCCCGTTCAGAGTTCTGTTCAGATTTCTTTGGCACGCTGTTTTCCCGCCCGGCAAGCGATATGGTGCGGCAAGATTACTACATCCGGTAGCGGTTGATAAACGTATGTTTCCTATTGGAAATTAAAATTGCCTATAATAGACACCGTTGCTAACATGGCCACCGACTCCGGCCCTCCGGAAAATCAGGCCCCGATACCAGGACACCAGGTAAGCACCATGCCCAACTCTCTCTACGACACGTCCCTGTCCGAGCTGCAAAACCAGCAGGGTTTCATCGAACGCCATATTGGCCCCGATGCCGCCCAGACTCGCGCCATGCTGGCAGTACTGGGGCTCGGCTCACTCGATGAGCTGATCGCCAAAACCGTGCCGGACAATATCCGCAAAACTGACGCTCTGGAGCTGGATGGCGCCATCAACGAGCAGCAGGCACTGACTTACCTGAGCGAAGTCGCCGCCAAGAACCGGGTTTTCAAGACCTATATCGGCATGGGCTATCACGATACGGAAGTGCCCAACGTGATCCTGCGCAATGTACTGGAAAACCCCGGCTGGTACACCGCCTATACCCCTTACCAGCCGGAAATCGCCCAGGGCCGGCTCGAGGGACTGTTGAATTTCCAACAGATGATTCTCGACCTCACCGGCATGGAGCTGGCCAATGCCTCCATGCTCGACGAGGGCACCGCCGCCGCCGAGGCCATGGCCATGTGCAAGCGACAGGTGAAAAAGAACCGCTCCGACACCTATTTTGTCGACCGCGCCACCCACCCGCAGACCATCGCGGTGGTAAAGACCCGCGCCGAGCATTTCGGCTTTGAGGTGGTGGTGGGCGACCCCGACAGCGATCTCGCACCGCTGGACTGCTTCGGCGCCCTGCTGCAATACCCCGGCAGCAGCGGTGAAGTCAGAGATCTCAGCGCCGTTATCGACAGCGTCCACAGTAAAAACGCGCTGGTTACCGTGGCGGCGGACATTATGAGCCTGGTGCTGTTAAAAGCCCCCGGCGCCATGGGCGCCGATGTGGTGGTGGGCAGCAACCAGCGCTTCGGCGTACCGATGGGCTTCGGCGGCCCCCACGCCGCTTTCTTCGCCTTTCGCGACAAGTTCAAACGCTCCGCCCCCGGCCGCATTATCGGTGTGTCCATCGACAGCAGGGGCAGGCAGGCGCTGCGTATGGCCATGCAGACGCGGGAGCAGCACATCCGCCGGGAGAAGGCCAACTCCAATATCTGCACCTCGCAGGTATTGCTGGCACTATTGAGTGTTTTTTACGCCATTTATCACGGCCCCAAGGGTCTGCATCGCATCGCCACCCGCATTCACCGCCTGACGGCAATGACGGCGGCGGGCCTGAGCCAGAAAGGCTTGCAACTGGCCCACCAGCACTTCTTCGATACCCTGGCGGTGAACACCGGCACCGACACCGAGGCCATCTATCGGCGCGCCTTGGATCGGCAGATCAATCTGCGCCGTATCAGCGCCACCCAACTGGGTCTGAGCCTCAACGAAACCACCGGCCTGGACGATGTGGATGCGCTGCTGCAGGTCTTTTGCGGCGGCGAGCACGGCCTCGAGCTGGCGGCGCTGGACCGGCCCGGGGCCGGCAGCGGTATCCCCGCCGGCCTGCTGCGCGGCGATGAGATCCTCTCCCATCCGGTGTTCAACCGCTACCACAGCGAAACCGAAATGATGCGCTATCTGCGCCGCCTGGAAGGCCGCGATATCGCCCTCAACCACTCCATGATTCCACTCGGCTCCTGCACCATGAAGCTCAACGCCGCCGCGGAAATGCTGCCGGTAACCTGGCCGGCATTCGGCAGACTGCACCCGTTTGCGCCGCTGGACCAGGCCGAGGGCTACCGCCAGTTGTTTGCGGAGCTGCAACAGATGCTGGCGGCCTGTACCGGTTACGATGCAGTCAGCCTGCAGCCCAACGCCGGCTCCCAGGGCGAGTACGCCGGCCTGGTGGCGATCAAAAAATACTTTGCCAGCAAGGGCGAGCCGCAGCGGGAAATCTGCCTGATCCCCTCCTCCGCCCACGGCACCAATCCGGCTTCGGCGCAGATGGCAGGTATGAAAGTGGTGGTAACCAACTGCGACAGCCAGGGCAATGTCGACCTCGCCGACCTGCGCGACAAAGTCGCCATCTACGGCGAGCAGATTGCCTGCATCATGATCACCTACCCCTCCACCCACGGTGTGTTCGAACAGGGCGTGACCGAAATCTGCGAACTGATCCACTCGGTGGGCGGCCAGGTCTATATCGACGGCGCCAATATGAATGCCCTGGTGGGCGTTGCCGCGCCGGGCAAATTCGGCGGCGACGTCTCGCACCTGAACCTGCACAAAACCTTCTGCATTCCCCACGGCGGCGGCGGCCCGGGAATGGGCCCGATCGGCGTCGGCGCCCATCTGCAGCCCTTCCTGCCCGGCCACCCGGTACAGCTGGTGCCCGGCACCAGCACTGGCAACGGCACCATCTCCGCCGCACCCTGGGGCTCGGCCAGCATTCTGCCGATCAGTTGGATGTATATCAAAATGATGGGCCGCGAGGGGATGAAACTGGCCACCGAATACGCCATTCTCAACGCCAACTATATGGCGAAGAAACTCGGCGAACACTATCCGATCCTGTACAGGGGCAGCGAAGGCTTCATCGCCCACGAGTGCCTGCTGGACCTGCGCCCGCTCAAGGAGGCCAGCGGTATTACCGAAGAGGACATCGCCAAGCGGCTTAACGACTTCGGCTTTCACGCGCCGACCATGAGCTTCCCGGTGGCGGGTACATTGATGATTGAACCCACCGAATCGGAATCAAAAGAAGAGCTGGACCGCTTTATCGAGGCGATGGTCACCATTCGCAGGGAAATTGCCAAAGTGGAAAGCGGCGAGTACCCGGCGGACGACAACCCGCTGTGCAATGCGCCCCACACACAGGCCGATGTGATGCGCGAGGAGTGGCAGCACTGCTATTCGCGCGAAGTGGCGGCCTGGCCGGCCGGGTGGCTGAAAGAGCACAAGGTGTGGCCGAGTGTGAATCGGATTGACAATGTTTATGGCGATCGGAATCTGGTGTGTGCCTGCCCGAGTTTGGAGGAATACAGGGAGCAGTAAGTTACCCGGCGGCGACCTGGCGATCTGAGTACGACTTGACGCCGTGTCGCATTTATTCAAGACATGGAAACCTCCGCCCTTATAATCATCGCGACAATTCAAGCGTCAGCGAGATATGGTATGAGCAATCTTAGGTTTAAATACACTATCCTGTATGTTGAAAGTGTTGCCGAAACACTCGAATTCTATGAAAGTGCCTTTGGTTTCAAGCGCAAAATGCTGCATCAAAGCGGCGACTACGGCGAGCTTGAGGCCGGCGCCACGACAATCGCCTTCTCTGCACGAAAACTCATGAGTGAGATAGGTAAAAACCCGGGCCGGCCCAATGCCGCAAATCCGACTTTCGAGATTGCATTCGAGACCGGCGATGTGGCTCTGGCTCTCAACAGAGCGCTGGCCGCTGATGCAACTCTCGTACAGGACGCCAAAGATATGCCGTGGGGACAGACGACGGCCTATGTCTCGGACAACAATGGCTTTTTGATAGAATTATGTACACCGGTAACAGCTGCATCATAGCCCTTGTCATGAAATCTGCGCAACATATCCGGCAGCTGCCGCAGCGCGGCAGGGCTGACATTGAACCAGCGCTTAAACGCCCTGCTCATATGCGCTTGATCGGCATACCCGCTCAGTTCTGCAATATCGGCGAGACTCGAGCTGCCGTTCAGGGCGCGAGCGGCTGTTCTCGCTCTGGCGAGCATTAGCCAATAGACAGGCGACCTGCCGGTACCTCGAAGCACCAGTCGTTGCAGGGTTCTCTGAGTAATGCCGATTTGCTTTGCTGCCCGAGCGACTGTTGCAGCAGAACTCAAGCTATATAGCGCCTCATCAACCGAATTGTCCAGCGCGACGTAGGTGTCGAGGCGTTCACTGATCGCCTCATTTTCAAGAGTATATTCTGCCAGCGATATCAGAAGTTTCCGCTCATCGATGCCGGCACCCGGTCTCAATCGAAACCCCGTCATCGCCGTGCCTGCGCTCAGGGTAATCGCGCATGTCTCATCATATAGGGGTGAGACAAACCAGCGGCAGATATCGCCGGCGGTTGAAACTCTTATCAGATCTCTGCAGCCATCGGGCACAATAATGCTGGTGACAGCAGCTTTGGCGGTGACCTCCCAGGTTGCCACTACATTTCTACTCATATCATTGCCGGGAAAAATACAGAATATAAATACCTATCCGAAACTTACTCATTTTTAATCAGACAATCCATATCCAGTTTTACCACTATGGCGCAGAACTTCCCTGTTAACGGTGGCACGTCAAACGGGAATTCCGGGATCAAGGATATCTACAAATTTTTGTTTTTAAAAGTTTTTCATTTGCGGTGCGAAAAGTATGCAGGCCTTGCAAAAGCAGGCAAATGGCGTGGACCGGAATAGTGCCGAGTGCTGACATATGACTGACTTCTATGGTAGCGTAGAGAGTTGCTGTTCATCTTCACAGTCAAGCCGCTTTTGAAAGATTGAGCGGCTTGAAGAGCACACCCGCCATTAAAGCACAAAAAAGCACAAACAGTCCGGCCGCAGCAGTAAACGCGATACCAGCCCTCGGGCCGATTGACTGAAAGTCCCGCAGGAAATGACATCGGCGCCGCGGCGAAGTTTTTCTGGTAGCCACGGCAGGCGTTCACCAGGGGGAGGTGACAGTAATGAAACGGCCAAAACACCACGCGAACGGCGCTATCCGCCTGCCAATGATTGTCGTGCTGGCCACCGTGTTAGCGGTTCCCGCCTGCTCACGCCGGGACGGAAGCGACAGGCAGGCAGAGCCGCCGGCGCCTAATGGAGCTGCTGCGGAAACGCAGTGGCGAGAACTGCCCTGAAGAGTCTGACCGTTAGCTCCCGGCTATATAGCGCAAAAACTCCACAACGCGATGGAGAAATACCAAAGAAAGACCATATCGGCTCAAATTAGCCCCAGCGATATCACCGCGACCACAACAAGGTTATCTTCGTGATCGATCGGCCGGTATTCAAATAGCAAACTCTCGCACCCCTGACGGGAATGCTTATTCCCTGAAAAAACTATCGACAAAACCCTGGACATTAATCTATATTACCACTCTACATAATTGGCCTGGCCAATATAGCTATAATGGTATATCCACCATAGGCGCAATGCCGCTAAGGATGCCAGCCCCGGATAACAGGAGGACTCCCACCATGCCGAAAGCCTCACTGGCGCTGCTAACCGGCAGCTTGCTGTTGACCCTCGGGTGCGCCAATTCTTCAAACGAGCCGGCGCCGGTTGCCGAAAAGGTGTTGGCCGCCCCGCCCAATATCCTACTGATACTGGCCGACGACCTCGGCTGGTCCGATCTGGGCAGCTACGGCGGCGAGATCGATACCCCCCATATCGACAGCCTGGCCGCCGGCGGGATTCGTTTTACCCAATTTCACAACGCCGCCAAGTGCTTTCCATCACGCGCCGCGTTGCTTACCGGCCAATACGCCCACAGCGTCGGCGCCGGCAAGACCTTCCGCAACCCATTGGTAAATGATATTACCCTCGGCGACCTGTTGCGCCGGGCAGGCTATCGTACGCTGATGGTGGGCAAGCACCACGGTGTCGATAATCCCTATGATCTGGGCTTCGACCACTACTGGGGGCTGCGCAGCGGCGCGGCCAATTATTTCAATCCGGGGCAGCAGCGCGCCGGTGAGCCGAAACCGGCGCAGAAGCGCGCCCGCACCTGGTGTTTCGATAGCAAGTGCCTGCGCCCGTTTACCCCGGATGACCCCGATTTTTATACCACCGATTCCTTTACCGACTGGAGCCTGGAACTGTTGCAGCGCTATCGGCGGGATGACAGGCCCTTTTTTCTTTATCTCGCCTATACCGCACCACACGACCCGCTGCATGCCCGGGCGGAGGATATCGGCAAATACCGCGAGACTTACCGTGCGGGCTATGCGGCGATTGCCCGGGCCCGTTACCAGCGGCTGTTGGATTCGGGCCTGATCGATGGCAGCTACGCGCGCTCGGCACCGCTTTATCGCGACTGGGCTTCGCTCGATGCGCAACAACAGGACGACCAGTCGCTGCGTATGGCTATTTTCGCCGCCATGGTGGACCGTCTGGATCAGAATATCGGGCGCCTGCTGGCCTACCTGAAATCCATCGGCCAATTCGACAATACACTGGTTCTGTTTGCCTCCGACAACGGCAGCTCCGCCGAGATAGTGGATATCGGCGGGGGGCCGGTGGGCGCTGTCGATCGCTGGTCCTCGCTCGGCCCGGACTGGGCCAATGTGGGCAACCTGCCTTTCAGAAAGTTCAAAAACTACAGTCACCAGGGCGGTATCAATACGCCGTTTATCATGCATTGGCCGGCAGGCATCAAGCGCCCGAATCACACCTCGGAGTTTCCCGGTCACTTTATCGATATTATGCCGACTTTCGCCGACCTGACGAACGCGTCATACCCGGCCCGCCTGCGCGGCGAGGCCATTCCGCCGATGGAGGGCCAAAGCCTGCTGCCGCTGCTTGCAGGCGAAGCCATGACGCGGCACAAACCGCTGTTCTGGCAGTGGTCGCGAGGTAAAGCAGTGCTCGACGGCCACTGGAAACTGGTTGCCTGGGACGACCCGGATAGTGCCGGCGACGGCGAGTATGAACTCTACGATATGCGTACCGATAAAACCGAGTTGTACAATGTCGCCGACCGGCACCCGCAAATCGTCGGGCGACTCGATACGCTGTTCGATAACTGGTATCAGCGTGTGACTCGACTGGCGGAAACGGTGCATTCTGGTGGCGTAAAAAATCACGACTGAAATACTTAAGCGATAGTATTATAACGACTGGTATTATCCATACCCTTGCTTATAGCAAATCAGGCTTATCTGATTGAAACTTCCGGGCTTGCAATAACCCCGTTCGGCAGGCACTGTATAGAAGCTGTTTCCTAACTCTCGGCCGTAGCGAGGCGAGAGTTAGGAAACAGCTCCTAGGCATTTCCCCATCAGATCTATATCGCTCCTATCAAAAAAGGCTGCGATAAGATCGACACCTTAGTTCAACGTTACAGGCGGCGAAATTTCCAGACTTGCTGAGCGGATATTCATCAATTGGTTACCGCAACCAATCAGCATATCAGCACCGTAAAGAAAGCGTTGAGTGTAAAACCCATTTATCGATGAACAAGAAAAGATGTCGATGTAAACCTGATCAACCACGGAGACAGTTAACAGCAAGAGGCCACCACCATGGAAGCGGAGCACGTGATAGATTTAGACAACCCAGTTCACCAGGAAAACCCCTATCCAACTTACGCTATGATGCTTGAACACTATCCTGTTTGCCGGGTAAAACCCACCGAGGCGTTAGCAGTGACGCGCTACGATGATGTAAAGTTCGTGTTAAAGCGCTATGACATTTTTTCTTCGGCAGGTTGCAGGGCCTTATTCGAAGCTGACTGGTTAAAGCCGGAGTGCCGGCAGAATGTACTGGTTTTCAAGGACCCGCCAGAGCATACAAAACACAGACCGCTTGTTAAAAAACCTTTCGCCAAACATATCATCAAGCAACTGGCGCCGGCAATGGAAGCGCTGTCACAGGACCTGCTTGGCAGTTTCAGACACACGGAATGCGATTTTCTGGAAGGGTTTGCTTTTCCTTTCGTCGGCGGAATTTTTCTCGATTTTATTGGTATGAAGAGTAGTCAGAGCATTCAAGAGCTTCGGCATTGGGTGGACACGGCGGTGACACTCAGCCCCGTTAAGCCGAATGACAGTGATGTAGAATATCTGGAAAAAGTATTGCTGCAACAAAAGCGCCACTTTTTGGCCATAATCAATGACCGTCGTGCCAATCCCAGAGACGATATGGTAACCGAGCTTGTCAACGCAGAAATCGATGGTGAAAAAGTCGATGATCGAATTCTGGTGGATATGATCGACCTGCTAGTAA
Organism: Exilibacterium sp.; assembly: GCA_028280195.1. Classification (GTDB taxonomy): domain Bacteria; phylum Pseudomonadota; class Gammaproteobacteria; order Pseudomonadales; family Cellvibrionaceae; genus Exilibacterium. The sequence goes on along the minus strand of JANQMH010000042.1, from coordinate 11,844 downwards.
TGGCCAGCTTCCACACTGTCATCCACACATTGTCCAAGACGGTACTATGGCTGTCCAGAAACCCGGATATGATAAGACAGTTAAAGCATTCTGCGAACCTGATACCGGCATTTATCGAAGAGATGTTACGCCTAAACAGCAGCGGCCACTCAACTTTCCGCGTTGCTGTACGCGATTACGAGTTATCCGGCACTACCATACCCGCGGGTACGCTGGTATTGCCCATCATGGCCGCTGCAAACCGCGACCCCCGTCATTTTCCCAACCCCGATGCAGTCGATTTAGGCAGAAACAATCTCAGAGAGCACTTATCGTTTGGCTTTGGCCCCCATACCTGCCCCGGCGCAGAACTCGCCCGCCTCGAATTGGGCGTCGCCCTGGGTGCGATTCTGGCAAATTGTGACGACATTTATTGCGATGAAAAGCGGATAAAACTGTTTAATACCGTAACAGCGTTTGGCTATAAAGCGTTGCCGATAAAGTTGCTACCGGAATAGTTTATGTCCAGTACCCTCTGTATAAAAACCCTGTCGCTCAGATAATGGCAAAGCTGGCTTTTCCTACTCCTCTCCGTTTATATAGTCGCGGATAAGCCGCCACTGATGTAACTTTTCCTGCAGGGTCAAGCGCGCATTGGCGGGGCTGGTGGACGGCAGCCGGTGCAGGAAAACGGTGTTCTGTTCGGCGCTCAGCGAGGGCATAACATGCTTTCGGTACAGGCGCTCGGCGGTGGCGCCGTTGAAGAAAACCGCGCGAATGCCGTGGTGGCGACGGAAAAAAGTACTGAAATCGTTGACGACAAGCGAATCGCCTTGTATCGATGTATCGAGGCTACCCGGACGATAGCAGCTCTGTAACACATCCCACAGCGCGATGCGATGCCGAATCAGCATTGCCAGTTTCTGCCGGTAAGGTGTATCTGTATCAAATCCAAGCATTCCCCCAATCAGCGGCCAGAATGCGTTTCTCGGGTGCGCGTAATAGCGCTCTTGCTGCAGCGAAAGTTTTCCGGGCATAGAGCCCAGAATGATTACCCTGGCCCCGTCCGATACCACCGCTGGGAAGCCTGTTGCGTAAACCATGTGTTGACCCGGAAAATTCAAAGCATATGGTGGTGAGCCGGCCCCCTGCGCGACACCGGTCAGTCTACTGTATATAATCAGTATTACCAAATCTTAATATCGTAAAAATCGAATTGTAAAAGGTAATAGCAACAAAAATACGGACTAATCGTGGCACACGTACTTACTTTAACAGGGCCCAACAGCTACACTCGTGGAAGATGCGACCGCAGTGTGGCAGGGTGGATACAACAACCCTCCTGCGGGCCTGACCTGCGCCCTTCTTTACCCTGCATTAAGCTACTTAGCACTTCTTATCTTTGCAATCAGGGCACAGATACGGATACTAGAAGCCTTGTGGAACGGGGCGTTATAAAAAATCAATTTGCCTGGGGGCCGATATGCCTGTTCGTGGTACACACTCTATTGTTATAGGTTATATCGCCTGGATATTCGGGTTTATGGGCTGCCATCGCTTTTACTTCGGCAAACCCATTACCGGCACCATCTGGTTTTTCACCCTGGGGCTGCTCGGTATCGGCTGGCTTATCGATTTATTTCTGATACCGTCCATGGACAGGGAGGCCGACTGGCGTTACACACCCGGCCCGATCGATTATTCGGTTGCCTGGATACTGCTGGTATTTCTCGGCCTGCTGGGCATACACCGTATGTACATGGGTAAGTGGCTCACGGGCTTTCTCTATCTGTTTACCCTCGGCCTGTTCGGTATCGGTTATCTCTATGATCTGTGGACGCTCAACGGCCAGATCGATGAGGAAAATTCGTACTACTGAAACTCATACCACCTGCAATGGCGGCCCGAGACCAACGCCACATACGGCCACTGTTCAGCTTTGCCAGCGCCCGCCTCCAGCACACCCTGACACCCTTTGCGCCTGGGTGCCTAAAACGCCGACACCTGCGAGTCAAACGGCTTTTTAGCCATTTAAAGCCGGTGTGTATTGCTTTATGATCGCGTCATCATTATAAATAGGCCCATCGATAGTCAATAAATAACGCGGCGGGCTGCCGGAAAAGGACGACTTTGATGATTGATTTTATCAGCGATTTGCTCAGGCCGGCACTGCTGGAAATGTCGAGGGAAAGCAGCAGTTTAATCTGGAAAAGACTGCAATCGAGAATCTCTGATAAGGACTTGAAACGCGCCAAGCAACATATTGAAAACCTCGGCATGGTGAAAACGTTATGGAGTATGGACAAGGCCATACACCTGAATGAGTTTTTCTGTCTCACCAAATTGTCACGTAACAACACAAGTGCCACGCATAAAAGCATTAGTGATTTTGAATCGAGAAACTGCTTGATATTCGGCCCTGCCGGGCAGGGGAAATCCATTTACTTACGCTATCTCAGCGTTAACGAATTAAAAGTCGGCAAATATATACCGGTTTTTCTCGAGCTGCGCCGCATCAATACTCACAACCATGTCAGAACGGTAGATAAAGGCGAAACATTAAAAGTCTATATTACCGAGGTATTGAGTATGATGGGCCTGCCCACCACCGACCTGGCAATACAGAAAGTCTTCACATCAGAAAAATTCGTATTTATGCTGGATGGATTTGATGAATTAACCAGCGACAACCAACAAGTCATCGCCCAGGATCTGGAGTATTTTTGCCAAAAACACCTGAATATCAACTTCTTTGTAACAACCCGCCCGGATACAATCATATCGGGTTCGCCGTTTTTTACCAATTACCATATGGCACCGCTAAGCAATAGTGAGATCGACCATATCCTAAGAAAACTGGCTGTTGACGACAGACAGGAAACCGCACTAATCGCTGCGGTCAAAAGCAATTACAATATAAACAAGCTGATTACCACACCGCTGCTGGTGGTAATTATGGTGATTGTCTATAAGTCCTATCGCGACCTGCCGGAAACACTACCGGAGTTTTATGAGGAGCTGTTCGTAGTTTTATTGCGGCGACACGACCGCACCAAAGCAGGCTTTAACCGCCATCGATCCAGCGGTCTCGATGATGTGACGATACAAAAAATATTCAATGCCCTCAGTTTCTTAGCTTCCATTGAAAACAAGGTTGAAATGTCGGAGCAGGAACTCAACGACCTGACGGAAAGAGCCTTAAACAAGGAATTACTCAAGGGCATTTCGGCAGCAGATTTCAATGATGATATCATCAAGATCACCAATTTGATCATCAGAGATGGCCGCAACTTCAAATTCTCTCATAAAACCATTCAGGAATACTTTGCTTCAAAATATATCACACTTTCTTCGGATCGGGACGCAGAAAAATTTTATAGAAAAATCCGCCAAAGCAAAGAGCTTATTGAAACCTGGCGGCAACACCTGATATTTTTGAGCGAGATAGACAGCTGGCGCTATAAGAACTTTTACATACTGCCCGGCATTAGTGATACAGGCCTTTTTAGTCTTGATGATCGCGGCACTCTACTGTCGAAGCAGATTCCAAGTGACTACCACAAAGGTATGGATGTTGAGCTTAATATCAAAAGAGTTGCGCCGGCAAGGCCGGTAGATGATGAGCAGCCGACGTTTACCTACACTTATCATCTCCGTATCAGATTCAAACGCTATTTTGACACGCATTCAGAGCTTTATAAGCGACTCACTACGATCGTTAACAATTCGATATGCGAGTTTTTGGAAAAAGAGGACCTTTCCGTATTTTTCGCCGAAACGGACAAGAATCAAGTGGTGCTGAGCTATTTTACAGATCTGAGCCTTAGCGCTAAATGCAAAATTGCCGATCTGTTATCAGCGGATTCCGAATATATATCGATATGGACATGGCTGCAGGAGCAAATTGCCTTTATTGCCCAATACCAGTCTCAGCGCTCGATTTCCAGAGAATTGAGTGAGATATAAATCGGCACGCAGGCCCGGGTATCATGCTAGCGCTTCTCAATCACCAGCAATAGCCTTCCCACCTCAAAACCGAACTTGGTCATCGAAGACTCGTTGATCAGTACCGTCGGCGAAACGAGGTACATGCGATCGTCAATGCGCAAATCGATGGTGCCGTCTCCATAGGGGATGCGCAGCACGTAGTCCAGGAACATACTATTGCCGGCCACTCGCGCCTGCCCCTCGCCGACCACATCCCCGGCCGTGCCGATATAGCCGCCGGCGCCGTCCGGTTTCAGGGTCCAGACCCGGCGCTGTTCCTCGCCGTCATCAAATACGAAATCCTCTTCCAGAACACCGACGCCATCGCGCCAATAGGCCAGGATATCGGCGTTGAAATAGCGGATTACCTTGCCGGAGCGGTTTTTAACCACACCGTGGGCGGTGAGTTTGCCGTCGAAAAACTCTTCCAGTACCAGAGCCGGCTGATTGCGACTGTAATCCTCGACGGATACGCCGGTGCAAGCGACGATGACAAAGCTCAGAACAACGACAACGGTTTTTATCATGGGCACAGTACTACCTGTGTAAAGAAATCGGCGGACGGGGGCTATCTGGAGGCTCTCAACCCTAATCTTATACGCCAAATTCCGGGAACGGATTACCCCGCGAGGCGCGGGGACCGGCCCTGGCGAATGCGGGGTGCTGCAGCTTCGATATCTCGATCACCAGGTGTTGGCGATCGGCGAAGGTGGAGTGGGTTTGGCCGCAGCCCTTTTTGCCGACTGACTGCCCGTCAAACCGGATCCAGCACTCTGGCGAGAATTAACGCATCTTCGCGCCCGTTTTCGGCCGGGTAGTAGTCGGGGCGCATGCCTACCTCGTTAAAACCGTGGGCGTGATAAAGGGCGATAGCACCGCGATTGGAGGGGCGGACCTCGAGAAACAGTATTTCCGCCTGCGCCTGCACCTGGGCGACAATGAAGTCGAGCAGCGCATGGCCGATACCCTGCCCCTGAAAGCCGGCAGCAACGCTGATATTCAGCAGTTCCGCCTCACCCCCGGCGGCGCTGGCAATGACATACCCGGCCGGTTCGCCCTGCACTTCGGCAAGCCAGCAGCAGTGCTCCAGCCGCAGGCTGCCGGCAAAATTGTCACGGCTCCAGGGGTGGCTGTGAACGGCGCATTCGATACGCATAACCGCGGCCAGATCCGCCACTGACATTGGCCGCACCTGTAGCGCCACACCTTTCGTACTGGTCAGAAAATGGCTTTGCATGGGCGCCGGTCACAGCTGTCGCAAGGGCTGTATGGCCCGCCAGGCAACCGCTTTTTGCAGCGGGTCCTGCAACATATCGGCCAGGCTCGGCACCACTATTGCCGTTACCGACAGCTCGGGCATATCCACCGCCGAGCCCAGCAGGCGGTCAAAGGGCAGGGGCTTATCCAGCAGATAGCGGGCGGCGTCGCGCCCCATCAATAACAAGTGCTTGGCCGGCTGCCGCAGCAGCTGGGTATCGAGAAAGGCCTGCAGCATCTCCCGCGCCTCAGTCTCACCCTGAGCCCCCCCAGCTTCCACCAGCGGCCAGCGCAGCACCTCCGCCTTGGGCAATTGCGCCAGGCGGTAGCCGAGGGCGGCGACAATGTTGCTCAGCAACTGGTCAGTGGGCAGCGCCAGTTGCGATTCGCGGGTATCCACGACCAGTAAATCGGCACTGATACGCCAGACGGTCAGGGCAAAGTGCGGCACAGGCTCCGGCGCAACTGCGGCCGGCGGCGCTTCTGTATCCGGCTTGTCCTGTGCGGGGGCGGGCACCGATATCTCAAGTGGGACGGACGTGGTGGCAGGTGCTGCCAGGGGCGGTACAGGGGCGGCCACTTCGGATTCGGGAGCGGCCACCACCTCGTTGGCAGCCTCAGGCGCGGCCGCGTCCACCGGCGCCAGATCTGCAGCGGGCGCGGCAAGGGCCCGGGATGGCGCGGCGCCGGGCAGGACCCAGCGCGGGCTGTAGCTGTCGATGCCGAGGTATTGCAAATAGGTTTGCCGCTGTCGCTCGTTCACGCCGCCGCTAATTCCCCTTGTCAATTGCCGCTTCCCATGCGCCGGTTTAAACCCCGTCGCGCTGGGGATGGGGCCTGGCATCCGATTCTAGCAAATTCAGCGCATTCAGATAGGCCTTGGCCGAGGCGGCGACGATATCGGTATCGGCGCCAACGCCGTTGACCAAGTGGCCACCGCGCTCCAGGCGCACGGTCACATCCCCCTGGGCCTCCGTGCCCTGAGTAATGGCGTTGACCGAGTACAGCAACAGGTCGGCGCCGCTGTGCACCTCTTTTTCGATGGCTTTGAACACAGCATCTACCGGGCCGCTGCCCTGCGACGAGGCCGTTCTGTTTTCGCCGAGGGCCCTGAAGGTGATAGTGGCACTGGGCGCCTGGCCGGTTTTGCACTGCACTTCCATGCCTTCGAACTGATAGACCTCGCGGGCCTCCTGGCCGGCATCGGAGACCAGAGCCTGCAGATCCTCGTCGAATATTTCGTGCTTCTTGTCCGCCAGCACCTTGAAGGCCTGGAACACCGCATTGAACTCCCCCTGGTCGGCAAAGCTGATGCCCAGTTCCTCAAAACGCGCTTTGACCGCGGCGCGCCCCGAGTGCTTGCCCAACACCAGCTTATTGGTGTGCCAGCCGACATCTTCGGCGCGCATGATTTCGTAGGTTTCGCGGTGCTTGAGCACACCGTCCTGATGAATACCGGATTCGTGGGCAAAGGCGTTGGCACCGACAATGGCTTTGTTCGGCTGCACCGGAAAACCGGTAATGGTGGAAACCAGGCGCGAGGTCGGCACGATATGCGCCGGATCGATGCCGGTTTCCACCGCAAAAACATCGCGCCGCGTGCGCACCGCCATCACGATCTCTTCCAATGAGGCATTGCCGGCACGCTCCCCCAGACCGTTGACAGTGCACTCCACCTGGCGCGCACCGTGGATCACCGCCGACAGCGAATTGGCAACTGCCAGGCCGAGGTCATTGTGGCAATGGGTGGAAAAAACCGCCTTGTCCGAATTGGGCACACTGTCGATCACGCGCCGGAACATTTCCCCGTATTCCTCCGGCTCGCCATAGCCTACGGTATCGGGGATATTGACGGTGCCGGCGCCGGCATCGATCACTGCCTCGATAATGCGGTACATGAAGTCGCGCTCGGAGCGGCTGCCATCCTCGAGAGAGAACTCCACATCGTCGGTAAGATTGCGGGCTTTTTTTACCGCCGTTACCGCCTGCTCCAGCACTTCATCGGGCTGCATCTGCAGTTTGTACTGCATATGGATCGGCGAGGTGGCGATAAAAGTATGGATGCGGCCGGCATTGGCCTGCTTCAGGGCCTCGCCGGCGCGCAGAATATCGGGCCCGACCGCGCGGGCCAGGCTGCAGACGCGCGACTCGGTAATCGCCTCCGCCACGGCCTTGACCGCCTCGAAATCACCGGGGCTGGCGATGGCAAAGCCGGCTTCGATAACATCGACGCGCATTTTCTCCAGCATTTTGGCGATGCGCACTTTCTCATCCCGGGTCATGGAGGCGCCGGGACTCTGCTCGCCGTCGCGCAGGGTGGTATCAAAAATCACTAATTTATCTTTACTCATAGCGGGTTTTGACTCTCAGCAGACAACAGACTATCTGTTTGCGGCGCCTAAAGCAGGGCCTCGATGGCACCGGCAAGGCTGGCGGGCTTGTCGTTGGGCGCAAAACGCTTCACCACCTCACCCTCGCGATTGACCAGAAACTTGGTAAAATTCCACTTTACCCGCTGCGTGCCGAGAAGCCCGGGAGCCTGGCTTTTCAAGTGTTTGAACAGCGGGTGGGCCTCATCGCCGTTGACTTTGATCTTGGCAAACAGCGGGAAGGTAACGCCGAAGTTCAGTTGGCAGAACTCGCTGATGTCGCTGCTGTTGCCCGGCTCCTGCCGGCCGAACTGATTGCAGGGAAAGCCGAGTATCTCAAAATCCCTGTCCTTGAAGCGCTGGTAAAGCTCCTCCAACCCCTGGTACTGGGGGGTGAAGCCGCATTTGCTGGCGGTGTTGACGATTAACAGCACTTTGCCTTTATAGGCCGACAGGTCGGCGCTGTCGCCGGAGATAAAGTCCGCTTGAAAATCGTAAACCGACGACATGGTGTGAGCCTCATAGTGTTGGAGAATATCAATTGTCGGAAACAGCGAAACCCCGCCCGGGTGTTCCTGAGCCCCACCCCTGTAACAAGTAGGGGGCCGCTAATTTCAGGCATTGGCTGGCGCCCCGCTTTGGGCAATGACGGTCAATATCTACCCGTCGATGGGGGTCAATATACGCACTGGCTGAGGATAATTGTACTGTAGCGGGCCGGGCCGCGCTAACGGAAACTGGCGTTGATATTCTGCAGCCCCTGCTCCCCGGGACACAGTTCGCGCTCGCTCAGCTGGCTCAGGGGCTTTCCACGGTGTCCCACCGGCGCCTTGGGCTCCACCCAGAGCAGCCCGGCCAGTGGCTGACCGGCGCCGCCGCGGCGCTGCATAGGGTTCAGGGCCGCCAGCCGGCCCTGCAAATCACAATCTTCACCTTCGCCCGGCTTGCGCAGGCACATGACCCAGCCGTCGCGCAATCATACCTCGATGCATTTGCCGGGCGCCCAGTTGGCGGGGATAGTCGCTAAAAAGGAGGGAGCGACCCGGCATCAGCCGGGCCGCGGACGGAGGTGCGGCATGCGGCTATTGGGACAGGCAATAGGCGTTGTAGCCGGCCTGCCGCAGCAGGTAGGTACCAAGCTCGCTGCGCCGGTCATCTTCCGGACCGACAATATAGGTAGTCTGCCGTCTCAGATCCTTGAGGCGCTGGCGCAGGTGGGTGATGGGTATATTAAACGTGCGTTTTGACTGTGAGCGCCGATACTCCACGGAAAACCGTACATCGATGCACTGGTAGTCAACCACACCCATTTTGGCCACCTGCTGTGCACTGATGGAGTTGATAAGATTATCTTTGATAATGGCTTCGAAAACATCGCGGTTGACCCGGCCGAGCACACCATCGGATTTCATCGCCACCGAAGCATTGCGCGGTGTGCCGGCGACCAGCGCTTCGTCGCCAAAGTACTTACCGGCGGCAAGATCGATATATTGCCCGCGCTGAGGTCCGAAGCGATCGAGAAATACCCTCGCCTCGCCGTGTTTGATGATGTAAAAAAAATCGCCATAGCTGTGCTGCTCAATCACACGCTGACCGGCCTTGATATCGACATCGTCCAATTCGCGAATCAATTCGGTAATGGCGGCGGAATTAAGGTTGGTCGCCAGCGACGACTGTAGAAAAGATTCCGCCCAGTCGTCCTGATAGCTGTCGTCGATGAGCATGGCGTGATCCAGCGACGACTCGCCCTCCTCGAGATGGGCGATGCGGTAGGCGTTTTCGTGACTCCAGCTCAGCAGCCTGTCCAATACCTCCGCGTCGACCCGCAGGATCTGGCAGTCGCTTTTTGCCCGGATGACGCCGGAGCCGTCCAGCAGATTATTGAGCGGCCTGCAGCACTCCGGCGAATCCTGGTGCGGGTAGATGCGCTCGTGAAAGGAGCGCCGGATTTCAACCTGGCCGCAGACCAGGAAGCATTTGTAGCGATTGAAGTCTTTGTGCCTGAGCGCAAAACCGCCGGCAGCTACGGATTGAATCTCACAGTGTTTGATAAGTTGTGCCAGATGTTGGCTGGCAATGTCGTTAAGCGGGGAAAACTTGCTGATCAAACAGGGGTTGATGCCGCTAGCCATAGTCTCTGCCTGTAACTTCGTAGGGGGACCATGAAATAGTAGCTTGCGCCCGCCGGGCACGCCGATAACTGGGTCACGCTAAAACCCGGTGTCAATTAGCAAGTTTTGACCAGTTTGGCGCCTGGCAAGTTGCAGCGACTATGGCGCCTGCCAGACTCCGCCGCATGGCGCCGGTTACTTTTTAGCGCGGCGCCGGGCGGCACCCAGGCCCAACAGGCCCAGGCCCAGCAGTGCCAGGGAGGATGGCTCCGCCAGCGAAGCCTGAAGCACTTTTTCACCCTGGTTGGTGGCAGCACTAGGGGCGGCGCCGGCATCGGCTGCGGCGGCAGTGGTAGCGGCGAAGGAGGCAACCACGAAGAACAAGACAAACACAATCCTTAACATCTTATTACGTTCCCTTAATCAACTTTCTTAAATAAACTTTTTCACCACTCTTAAAAACGACTTCCGGCGCTATATAGGCGTCGTGACCTCAACCTCAGGCCCGGAATGCAGGTGATATATCGCAGCGATACAGACTATCGGCAGGCCCGCTGAGCACGCTTTAACAGCACACTTTATGCCAATAAGGAAATTGCCATTAAATTCAGCAGCTTAAATTATTTCTTCAAAATCCTGCCGGCCATGTGTAAAGATTCACGACAACCGGGAAGAGGATAATAGGGTCGATGTGTGACCACTGGATTACAGCAGTTAGTACGGAGGCGAAACAAAGTAAAAAGACTGATACCCGCGCGCAGCAGGTATCAGCCTTTGCAGGAGGTAAGCGATTTCAGCCTGCGGCTCTGCGCCTGGCTACACCCAGACCCAGCAGTCCCAAACCGAACAGCACTAGCGAGTAGGGTTCAGATACCGGCGTGTCTTCATAGGTATACTTCACATAGGCTTTTCCGTACCAGTCACCGACCGCGCCGTCAACGCAGAAATCATCGCCTTTACCGCAGCCTTTGAGATTGGCCCACAGGTCCAGATCAAAGTCGATGCCAACCGCATCGGCGCCGCCGATAAAATTGTCGATATCCACGCCGGAGAGATCAAACCCGGCATCAAAAATACCGTCTTTTTCCTCGTAGTCGCCACAGTCCGCATAGTAGGGATCACTTGGATCCTTGTCCGAGCAGTCGGTGTAAACGCGCCTGCGCAGGCGCTCCCTGTCGACACCGGAAGGGTCGAAAATCTCTGCTGTCAGGCGGATAGTGCCCTTGCCCCAAGCAGAGGCATTGGGATTGTAGTGCTTGCTGAAGTCCTCGGAATAGACCCCATTGCCCAAATACCAGTCACTGATAAAGTAGATATCGACATCCAACAGGGTACCGAGGCTGCTGTCGAAGCCATCGAAGTAAAGTGACGTACTGTCGTAGCTGTGTTCGCTAGTCCATTTTCTTTCGTCATAGTCAAACGCTTCCGCCCACAGATCGAAATGTTTGACCTGAGTGGTCATTTGTATCACCCCAGCGCTAACCGACGCGCTGGTTGCCAAACAAGCCACCCCAAGCAATTTACCCATTTGCTTAGTAAAAGAGGAAATCATGGCCTTCACCAAAATAGATACTGATTTTTCTTGTCCAAAGTCCGTTTTTCACAACAGACTTCCCCAAACTGCCTGTCTAAAAAAGCAAAAACCAAACCAGAGTTTATAACTCCATGATATCTATGGTTTTGTTATTTTCGGCGACAGATTGCGGCTAATCACCTGTAAACTATGCCGACATTATTCTTGCCAGGTCGCCTGTTTCGACGTGAAAGTCAGATTGTTAAAGGGGATTGTCATCCGGGCCGGCCAGTATAGCGCTACCCACCCGGTTTTCTGCGACCATAAAAAACCCCGAAGGTCCCTGACCCCCGGGGTTTGGCATAAAAGCCTGACGATGACCTACTCTCGCAGGGGGGTGGAGCACACGGCTGTCATGGCGACAGCCATGTGTGTGCGTAACGCCGCCCAGCTTCGCTGGGTGGCTGGACCGCGGAGCGGCCCCACCCATAAACAGCGGGTCTCCCCGATAAAAAACCCCGAAGGTCCCTGACCCTCGGGGTTTGGCATAAAAGCCTGACGATGACCTACTCTCACATGGGGAGACCCCACACTACCATCGGCGCTGAGCCGTTTCACGTCTGAGTTC
>JANQMH010000021.1 GCA_028280195.1 Exilibacterium sp. | reverse complement strand
GATACCCAGGCGCCCGAGAAACAGGTTGGCGTCGGTGACCGTCGGCTGGCGGCCGCCGCGGCCGTAGCAGGCCGGCCCCGGCTCCGAGCCGGCGCTGTGGGGCCCGACCCGCACCGCGTCGCCGTCGGGCCAGGCGATGGAGCCGCCGCCGGTGCCGATGGTCTGAATATCCACCACCGACATCAACAGCGGCAGGCCCTCCAGTTCCGTTTCCAGCGTGGTGGTGGCCCTGCCGTCGATCACCAGGCTCAAATCGAATGACGTGCCGCCCATGTCGACACAGAGTAAGTTCGGTCTGCCGGCAGAGGCGGACAGGGCCGTGCCGGCAATGGTGCCGCCCACCGGGCCCGACAATAAGGTAAAGACGGGATGGCGGCTGGCGCTGTCGGCGGTCATCACCCCGCCGCTGGACTGCATGATATGCACGGTGGCGCCCATCTGCTGCGCCGCCAGCTCGGTCTGCAGACTGCTCAAGTAGCGCTGCATCACCGGCGCCACATAGGCATTCATGACTGTCGAAGAGGCGCGTTCGTATTCCCGCCATTCCCTCGCCACCGTATGCGACAGGGATACGGAAACCCCGGGCAGCGCCGCTTGCAGAATTTCCGCTGCCTGCAATTCGTGCTGCGGGTGGGCGTAGGCATGCAGGAAGCATACGGCGATGGCGTTGATACCCTCGCTGCGGACCTTGTCGATAATCGGCGTAAAATCGTCGCCGCACAGCGGCTCGAGTTCATTGCCGTCCCACGACATGCGGCCCCCGACCTGGTGGATGTCGCGGCGCGGCACCAGCTGTTCGGGTTTTTGATAACCGATTTGGTACAGCGTCTGGCGATTGCCGCGGGCAATCGTATAGCTGTCGCGGGCACCGGCGCTGCAGATCAGCAGTACCCGCTCACCCTTGCGCTCGAGAAAAGCATTCAGGCCCACGGTGGTGCCGTGAACAAAGAAGTCGACAGCGGCCAGATCCGGCACCGAGGCGCGAATGCCTTCGATTACCCCCTTGGCCGGGTTCTCCGGTGTGGTCGCAACTTTGCCGATATACACCGGCCCGCTGGAGGGCGCTATCACAATATCGGTAAAGGTACCGCCGATATCGGCGGACACGCGGTATGTGGTCATGGCTTTGGCAACCCCAACTCAGATGATTCAAAAATTGTAGCGAAACTTGACGTCCCATATTCTGCCCGGCGCCGCTGCGGCAAAGCCGCCGGCCACCCACTCGCTGTTGTACTCCTCGTCGGTGGCATTGTCGACCGAGGCAATCAGCGACCAGCGACCCTGATTATCTTCGACCCCCAGGCGCAGGTTCAGCAGGTTGAGGGCATCCCGGGCGCTGGAATTTTCCACGTCCCAGAACTGCTCGCCGCGGCGCTCGAAATCCAGGCGGGTGAACAGCGAGGTGTCCGCCACGTTCCAGGGCACGATGTACTGGGCGCCGATATTCCAGGTCTGTTCGGCGATATACGGGGCGTCGTTACCTTCCACCGCCGGGTTGGGAACATAGGTTTCGATTTCGCTGTCGGTAAAACCGAAAGCGGCGTAGAGGTCCAGCCCCTCGGCGGCCCGGTACATGACATCGACCTCCGCGCCGCGCAGCGACACGTCATCGATGGTGGTTAAAATCTGCGCGCTGATGGCGCCGATAAAAGAGAAAAACTGCTGGCCTTCGATATCGGTATCGAAAACGGCGGCGTTGAGGCGCAGGCGGTTGTCGGCAAACTGGCCTTTGAAGCCCACTTCAAAGGACTGCGATTCCTCCTGGTCGACCACATCGCTGACGCCGGTGATGCCAGCTTCCTGAGCCCTGACTGAAATACCGTTTTGGTTGAACTGGCCACTGCGAAAGCCTTCGCCATAGGTACCGTACCAGGTAATATTGTCGGACGGCAGATAACGCAGGGTTAACTTCGGCTGCAGTTTGTCGTAGGTGGCGCTGTTGCGGGCCCCCGGTTCACCGGCGCCGAATTGCAGGGGGGACACGGTCTGCTCGCGCTCCTCTTCGTCGTAGCGCAGCGCCGCGGAGGCCTCCAGCTGGTCGCTGATATCCCAGTTGAGCTGGCCGAACACCGCCCAGGCCGTGTTGTCGTTATCGTCCGCCAGAAACGAGGTCGAGGGGTTTACCGGCCCGGTAATCGGCCGGCGCTCCACCCGCAGAATACCGTCGCCGGTATCGACGCCCGTGGAGAGCGAGATAAAGCGCTCCCAGTCCAGGTAGTAGGCACCGATTTCCCAGCGCACGGGCTGATCGCCGGGTGAGCTGAAACGCAACTCCTGGCTCACCGCCTGCAGGTCGAAAAAGCCGGTCTGGGTGCCGTCCAGCCCGCCCAGCGCCGCCGGGCTGCGGGCATTGGTATAGGGAAACTGATCCGAGTCGGCCCACTCCTCGATATCGGTGTAAGAGGTGGTGGCAACCAAGGTGCCGATCGCGGTTTCATAATCGATCTTGATGGCAACGTCATACATATCCCGCTCGCCCAGATCCGGATTGTTGGAGCGTATCGGCTGCACGTTATTGGCGTCGACAGGCCCGGTATCGGTGCCAAAACCGATAGCGGTAATACCGTCCTCGGCGAGATCCACAGCCTGGTACTGAAAGCCTATGCCGCGCCCCTTGTGCTGCTGGGCGTTGGCGCGGAAGTCGATGGTGAGATCCTCACTCGCCTCCCAGATCAGGCGCCCGCGCACGGTGGTATCCTCGAAGGGGTCGTCCTCCTGGTTGCGGGCGATATTCTGCAGATAGCCGTCCCGATCGATGTATTTACCCGACAGGCGCCCGTACAGCCGATCCGGCAGCAGCGCACCGCTGACCGAGGCCTCGACGGAATACTCGTCGCCATCGCCGAAGCCGGCCTCCACATAGCCCTCGGATTCATTGCCGGGTTTCTTGGTGTTGATAATGATGGCGCCGCCGGTGGCGTTGCGGCCGTAGATGGCCCCCTGCGGCCCTTTGACCACTTCGATACTCTCGACGTCGAACATTTCCTGGCGCAGCTGGATGCCGCTGAACTGCAATACCCCGTCCACCAGCACCGCCACCGGTGCCTCGCCGTTGCGGACCTGGGTCTGGCCGCGGATGCTCAGGAAGCTGGTGCCGATGCCCTGGGAGGTGGCCAGGGTGACATTGGGCGTCAGCTGAATGAAATCCTCCACCCGCTCGATACCGGCCTGCTCCAGCATCTGGGCGTTGAAGGCGGTCACCGCCACCGGGCTGGCCTGGGCGGTTTCGTCGCGGCGCCGCGCGGTCACCAGGATCTCCTCCAGTTCCAGCACCCCCTCCGGCGCCGCCTGGGCCAGGGCAGTGGGCAAGGCCCCCGCCAGCAGTGCAAAACAGGCCGGGTAGAGGAATGTGCGGGGCAGTCTGTGGGAACAAGGGATAACAAACATCGGGGTTCTCCAATCTTTCTTTTATATGAACTTATCGACTCATGACTTTCTACCGGTGCGCAGCGGCCACCAGCGTGTACCGGCGTCTGTAACAACGCCTATATGTAACAAGGTCTACTCACCCGTCAGTCTTTGTCAGTTGTTGCGGCCGTTATCTGCTCGACCTCGTTTGGAAACCAACCTGACCCATACCTTAGCATATATAATTCTTATGTAAAATAAATTTGATAAAGTAAAAAAATTTGATAAAGTTCATCCTATTAACCGCGGCATCCCACATCGATTTCCACACCACACAGAAATCGCTGGCACCGCGAACGGCCTTAGCAACTGGAAACTAACCACTAGTAACTAGATACTAGCGACTGGGTATTAGCGACTGGATACTGGTAATTAACAAGCGAGGAGGCACTTTTTGCCAACAGATATCGACAAGGCCAAGTCCATCGGCAAATCGATCCCGGCGCTGCTGCTGGCGCGGCGCAAGGAACTGGGGCTGACTCTGAAAGCGCTGGCGGACAAGGCGGAGCTGTCGCCGGCCTTTGTATCCCAGGCCGAACGCGGCAAAGCGGTGCCCTCCATCGTCTCACTGATGCAACTGGCCGCGGCCCTGGAAACCGATATCAACTATTTTCTCGCACCGCCGAAAATCGAAAGCCTGGTGCGCCGCGCCGACGATCCGGTGCGGGTCAACATCGATTCGCCGGTGACCTATTACCGCCTCGACGGCGATGTCAGAAACCCGCAGCTGACCGCCCTGCTGATGACCATTCCGCCCCATTGCGAGCTGCCCAAAGTACACCGCCAGGAGGGAGACGACTTCTTTTACGTGCTCAAGGGCAGTAAGCGCATTGTGGTGGGAGACGAGGTGTTCGACCTCAATGAGGGCGACAGCATCCATATCAATTCACAGATCGATCACAACGCCATCAATCTGTCCGACCGGGAGTGCCAGGTGCTGTGGGTGGGAACGCCGGCCATTTTTCCCTAGCGCCGCGGCGCCGGCAGCAGGGAAACGTCATACACTTCGAAACGCCGGGCGGCAGTTTCGCGGTGCAGCTGGATGCCCGGCGCGCGCCTGTCACCAGTCAGTACTTCAAGGATATCGTCGCTGCCGGGCTGTACTGCGGCAGCAGTATTTACCGAATTACCACACCGGAAAACGACATTCGCCACAACGACTGTCCCATCCGTATCATCCAGGGCGGGCTGAAGTTCTCCCAGGCGCAACAGGTGGCGCCGGTGGCATTGGAGCCCACCTGCAGCAGCGGCCTGCGCCATAAGCGCTGGGCCTTTTCGACGGCGAGGTTTGCCGAGAACCGGCCCTACGGCGCATTCTTCATCTGCATGGAGGACAGCCCCTGCCTCGACAGCGGCGGCCGCCGCAGTGAAGACAGTCTGGGCTTCGCCGCATGCGGCGCGGTGGTGGCCGGTTTCAGCACCCTCGAAGCCATTTATGCCTGCGCGGGCAGTACCGATTTTCTGCAGCGGGAAATTCCAATTACCTCGGCGAGTCTCAGCCATGAATAATCTGTATGCACAACATATCGACGCCAAAATGGCGGTTTACCAAAGCGTGTTTGCCACCACGCCCTGGCGCAGGATCGCCGTTCACGCCGGCTCGGAGCACATGCAGTTTCTCGACGACCTCGCCTACCCCTATAAGCCCAACCCGTATTTCAGCGAGTGGCTGCCGCTGGCCGACCGCCCCGACGCCTACCTGCTGGTGGATTCGCAGCGGGCCAGGCCGCAGCTGCTGCTCAAACAGCAGGAGGATTTCTGGCATTCGCCGCCGGCGCCAATACCCGCTGACATCGCCGCGGCCTTCGATATCGATCACTACCGCACACAGGCGCAGCTGCGCCGTTATCTCGCACTGGATCGGGCCAGTGTATTGATCGCTGAGGGCGGCAGCGCCGCAGCAAGCGAGTTGTCGCACCCTGCAGAGCAGCACAATAACGCCGCTGTGCTGCACCTGATCGACTTTCAGCGCGCCTGCAAAAGCGCCTATGAGATCGACTGCATAGGCGCGGCAAACCGGATTGCGGTGCAGGGACACAGAGCGGCGCAGGCCGCTTTCCGCGCCGGCGGCTCTGAATATGCGATTCACCAGGCCTATCTGACAGCCACGCAGCAGACCGAAAGCGAGCTGCCCTACGGCAATATCTGCGCGCTGAATGAACATGCGGCGATTCTGCATCATATGCGCCTGCACAAGCGGGCACCGGCCGCGCAGCGTTCGCTGTTGATCGATGCCGGCGCCAGTTGCGCCGGCTACGCCGCCGACGTCACCCGTACCTATCAAGCAGATCCGCAAACCAAAGATCCACAGGCTCGAGACCCGCAGGCGCAAAAGCCGTTGCAGGACGGGGATTTTGCCGCGCTGCTGGCCGGTATCGAGGCCAACCAGCAACAGTTGGCCGGCGCCTGCCGGCCGGGGGCGGATTATCTCGACCTGCACCTGTCCATGCACGCCATGCTGACACAGCTGCTGTGCGACATGGGCGTCATTAAAGTTTCGGCGCAACAGGCCGCAGAACAGGGACTGAGCCGCGCCTTCTGCCCGCATGGGCTGGGCCACTTGATCGGCATTCAGGTTCACGACCGCGGCGGCCACCAGTGCGACCCGCAGGGGCAATTGCGCCCACCGCCCGAGCAGCACGCCTCGCTGCGCTGTACCCGCACGCTGGCCGAAAACATGGTGGTGACGATTGAACCCGGCGCCTATTTTATTCCCGGCCTGTTGCAGCCGCTGCGGCAGACGCAGCCCGGCAGCATCGACTGGGCGCTGGTTGACAAGCTGATGCCGTTCGGCGGTGTGCGCATTGAGGACAATGTGCTGGTTACCGCCGGCCAGCCGCGCAATCTGACCCGCGAGGCCTTCGCTGCACTGAGCGCCTGATGGCCGGCGCAGACCACTCGCCCGAATAAGGCCAATTAAGCTGTGTCGAAACTCGAGCTGCTAACCGGCAATCATGCCAATGAAACCGTGCCGCCGTCGGAGCAGGTCAGCGGCTTGCGCATAGCCGTCGTGATTGTCGGCGTCGCCATTACCCTGCCGGCATTTTTACTGGGCGCCGAGATCATCCACGGCCTCGGCGCGGTCAAAGGCGTGGCGGCGATATTCTGCGGTGGCCTGATACTGACCCTTATCGCCATGCTTACCATGACGGTGGGGGCGAAGAGCAAGCTGACCACCTATGCCATTACCCAGTTTGCCTACGGCAGAACAGGGGCCAGACTGGTCAACCTGGTGTTGGCGGTGACCTTGTTCGGCTGGTACGGTGTTACCGCCATGCTGTTCGGACAGGCCTGCCAGCGGGCGGTGCTGGAATTGTTCGGGGTCGACTGGCCGCTGGCATTCTATATCATCTGCGGCAGCCTGTTGATGATCGCCACTACCGTTTTCGGCTTTCGCGCCATTGAAAAGCTCAGCCGCCTGTCAGTGCCGCTGATGCTGGCAGCACTGTTCGCCTGCATTTATTCGGTGATAAACAGCCACGGCCTGGCCGAACTCGCCGCCGTGCCCGGAAACAGGCAAAGCCCGCTGTCAGATTTCGGCGTGGCGATATCGGCGGTGGTAGGTACCTTTATGGTGGGGGTTACTATCGTCGCCGATATGAGCCGCTTCTCCCGCAAGCCGCGGGACAGTGTTATCGCCGCCGTGTGCAGCTACGGCAGTTTCTCCATGTTGATACTGGTCATGGCGGGCCTTCCCACGCTGGTGACCGGCGAGAAGGACCTGATGCGAACCCTGTATCAGTTTGGTTTCGGCACACCGGCGTTGATTATCATGATCTTTGCAACCTGGACCACCAATACCAGTAATCTCTACTCCGCCTCGCTGAGCATTGCCCAGGCGCTGCCGTTGGCGCGGGACTGGATGATTACGCTAACGGCGGGCACCGTGGGCAGCGTGCTGGCGCTGACCGGTATCATGTCGCACTTTGTCGATTTTCTGCTGCTGTTGGGTATTACCGTGCCGCCGATAGCCGGTATTTACATGGCCGATTTCTTTCTATTGCGCCGCGGCAACTACAGGCTGGAGCGCCTGGCTGCTGTAGGCCGTATCAATACGCCCGCCTTTATCGCCTGGGGCCTCGCCATTGCCGTTGCCGTATCGAGTTCCAGAGATATCATTGTCGTCACCACCATCCCCGCCTGCGACGCCATTCTCTTTGCATCGGCCAGCTATTTGCTATTGATGAAAATGAAGATGAAGCTGGCCGGCAAGCGCCCAAGTGCAGCGCTGAAGCCGGGCGACTGATAAGTTGACCGGCCGCTGCCCGGCACCGTTGAGTCGATGCCAGTCGCAGCGGCGACGGCGCTGTCAATTACCGCTGATTTCGATATCGTCAATGGCCATATCACCGCGCCAGCCACCCGCGGCCACCGCACGCAGGCGCACCTTGATAGGGCCGGTGTAAGCCGAGAGGTCGATATCGGCGCGAAGATAGGCCGCGCCGCTGGACGCCTGCTGCTGCCCACTGATGCTCCAGACCCCGCTGTCCCAGGTGCCGCCGCTGTTGACATCCACATACAGGGTACCCATATTGTCGCCGTACATATGGTAGTAAAAACTCAGCCTGCGATTACTGGCGGCGCTGATATCGGGGCTCTCCAGTATGGCGCTGTCACCGGCATTGAAGGCGCCGTTGCTGCTGGATGTTTCCAGGTAGAGATACCAGGTACTGCCGTTACCGGTGTCGGGCCCGGTATTGTTTGAGGGCGTGCCATTGGCATCGCGGCGCCAGTCATAATTGTCACCGGAGCTGAGGTTCACCCAATTGCCAAAGCCGGCTTCAAAGCCTTCGGCTTCGAGAATCACCGGCTCCACCCCGACGCTAACGACAATATCGTCGCTGACCGCAGCCTCGCCGTCGTTTGCCGTCAAGCGCAATACATAGGTACCGGCCACGGCAAAGGTGGCCTCGGTAATGCCGGCACCGGCATCGCCAAACGTTACACTGCCGGGCCCCGACAGCACGCTCCAGCTGACCGTTACCATACCCGGAGAAGCGGGCAGGCCGTCATCGCTGACAGCGCCGTTCAAAGTCAGTGCAACACCGACAGCGGCACTGGTATCGGCACCGGCGTCGACCACCGGGGGCTGGTTTTGCACCGGCCCGGCGCTGCCGCCGGTTACCACCAGGGCATAGACCGCATCGATGGCAGCGGTGCCGACATGGCCGTCCTCAACGATATCGTCACCCAGGACATCGATGCGCCAGCTGCCCGCCTCAGGCGCCTGGATAAAAACATTTTCAATCGTATCGACGGTATTGGCGCTGCCGCCGGGGGTCGACCAGTTACCCGCTCTCAAGCCGTTGTTGCCCCAGTACCGGGTACCCGAGGGGCTGATGACCCTCAGGCTCAAATCGTTGATACGGTGTATCGCTGCAGCGGGGTTGCCGCGCGGATCGCGATAAACCATGGTGGCCTTGATCGGCTCGCTGCCATCCACTTCCAGGCCGTAACTGTTCAGCGCACCCGGTGCCAGGATATCATCCTCATCGATGAGGATGGGCATGGCCCAGCCGTTGGCCTGGGCAGTATCGTAGAGGTTCTGTAAATCCGGAAAACCCCAGCCCTGGTGGACGCGGCTCAGATTGGCACTGTCGCCACCGGAGAAAGCATAGCGATAGGCGGTATTAATCAGCATCGCCCTGGCCGTGGCGGTGTGCGGCCGCGAATCGAAGACATCGCGTGCCAGGCCGGGCCCGCCGCTGAAAACCCCGTCGGCCCACATCTGAAAAAATATGCCGAAGGCGCCGGCCACTACCGGTGTCGAGCCACTGGTACCGCCGAAATTTCTGTACGCGGTATCGCTGCCGGGCCCACCGTCCACCGTATAGATACCGCCGTACTGCCCTGTCAGGTCGGGTTTGATACGGTTGTCGCTGGCCGGTCCGATACTGGCACTGCCCCAGGAATCATCGGTGCGATCGACGGTGCCCGCCGTACTCAAACCGCCCACAGCCACAATGTTTTTCGCCCAGGCGGCCGGCCGCGAATTGCGGTTGCCGCGATTGCTCTGCGATTGTGTCTTGAGCAGATCCAGCTCAAACAGCACTTCGTCGTACTCGGCAGACCAGGTGGTATAGTCGGTCGTGGTGCTGTAGTCCGTGCTGCTGGTCTGCACCACCGCGCGGTAGGGGCCGGCGGGGTCGACCAGTTCGGCCAGATGCGCCCGCAACTGCGATTCGGTCGGTTGCGCCTGGCTGCCGTACTCGGAAAAACGCGAGAAGACAATGGGGCGGGCGGCGTCTTTCAGCAGGCCGGGCGCCTGGGCAACGCCTTCGGCAAACAGTATACCGGCGATATCACTGCCGTGATTGTACTTGGCGCCGCCGCTGCCGCCGCTCGTATCAGCGGCGGCGGGGCTGCGCACGATCAGCGGCACGGCGCGGCCGGCAAACTCCTGATGGCTCAACAGATAGCCGCGGTCATAGATTTCCAGCCCCACCCCCTGCCCGCTATAACCGGCCACCGTCTGGATATAATTAAAGCCTTCGCGCTGGCGGATCTGGTCCAGGTCCTCGCCCTCCTCGCCGCGCACGTCGATAAACAATGTCTGCGGCTGCCGGCTGAGCTGCAGCAGTTGGGCGGGAGTCAGGTTAGCCGAAAAACGGCTGCTGCCGGCGGCGCCCTCAGGTGCGCCAGTCGCCACCACCTCGCCGCCTATGGACGCTGTAAAGTTTATCAGCGCTGCGCGGTGCGACTTGGTCATACTCATAACGGAGTAGTTCTGCCGGTCGTGTCCGCCGGATGCGATGACCTTATCCAGGCCGCTCTGCAGTTTATATGCCGGCAAAAAACTGACCACTGCCCGGACAAACGGCAGCCCGGCCACCTTTGCCCTAGCCCCCGTGCCCATCAGCGCGATAATGGCGTTGGGGGGCAGGCCGATGGCGATATCCGCTCCCGCCTGCCGCAGTGCCGCCTGATAGTCCGGCAGCGCCTGGGTGTAAAACTGCACGATATAGGCGCCGACAGTTTTCGTCTCGGTCCCGACAAATAAATCCGGTGCCGGGCCGGCAGCGCTTTGCGCGCGAATAAATTCACCGGCCCGCAGTGGATCGAACGACCTGCCACCCCGCAGCTGCAGCAGGGGACTGGCCTGCTTGAGGCGGCCGAGAGTCCCGTTGGCGCGGCGGCTTTGGTAACTGCCGTCGCCATAAATAAGCTGTACCGTACTGCCAACAGTGATCAGGCGCCGGTTTTCACCCAGTGCTGTCGCAGTCACCTCAACGGGCTGTTTCAGCCCTTCCTGCTCACTCGCCGCTGCGGGCAGAGACAGGGGCAATAACGCTGAAGCAAATATCGGCAACAGTGCTCGCTTGCCGGCACGCCTTACTGTTTTCATAGCCAGTTTCTCCTTTTTTCGCTGTCGCGCTTATTTCACCTCGAGCAGTTCAAGCTCA
Source organism: Exilibacterium sp. (assembly GCA_028280195.1). Taxonomy (GTDB): domain Bacteria; phylum Pseudomonadota; class Gammaproteobacteria; order Pseudomonadales; family Cellvibrionaceae; genus Exilibacterium. The sequence goes on along the minus strand of JANQMH010000021.1, from coordinate 128,025 downwards.
AACACCAATACAGCATTGGCCGGAACGGCGCCGTACCTGGAAGCCCCGTAGCCGAGAGACGGCGGTAAGGTCAGCTCCCATTTATCGCCGACACGCATCAGTTTCAGGGCTTCCCGCCAGCCGGCAATAACACCGTTGAGAGAAAAAGTTCGGGGCTGTCCTTTAATGGGCTGCCCTTTAATGGAATAGGAACTGTCAAATTCGGTGCCGTCGATCAAGCGGCCGCGGTAGTGCACAACCACACTGCCGCGATCATCGACACCGGCACCACTGCCCCGCCGCAAGACCCGGTACTGCAGGCCGCTCTCCAGCATCACAACATCGGGCGAGCTGGCATTTTCGCGCAGGTATAGACTGCCCTGCCGCAGTTGCCTGGAAGACTCAAGTCGCGCGAGATTTTGCTCAATGGCAGCCACTTCGCGATCAAAGTCGTAAATAACGCGCTTAATCTGCTCCACACTCAGACGCGCGGGCTGCGACGTTTTTCCCCCATCGTCAATTTCAGTGATGGCATGCAAGAAACCCTGCCGCGTCAGCGCCATATCCAGGTCGATACCTAACTCTTTGAGATAGCGGTAGCGTCTTACTAAACCCTGCCCGCGATCCAAACCATAGGCATAGGCCAGCATCTCCCTGTCCGAATTAAATACCTGTGACTGTTTTTTACCGGACATTTCGACAAGCGCACAGTCAGGTATGCTCTGGCAGGCAGTTATCAGTGAAAGAAAACACAGTATATAAAGCGGCTTCATAGCTTTCCCACAGGCTTGCTTAAAAGTCATCTCACCGCCAATACCGGTAAAACCCCATTGCGCATAAAAACCCGGTATCAACCTTATACTGCTTATTTTTTTGTGCAGGTTAATCCGTAAGCTATTTATATGCCCGCTCAAAGTCAAACCCATAATTCGATAATGATATGAAATATAAGAATAATGTAGATTTTTCTGCGATAGTTTATTCGTGCCGGGCGTTGCGAAAACATATTTAAACGCGATGACAACAGCCGCACTGTCGCTTTATGAGTCTTTAAGGCGGCTATTTGCAGGGGTTTGCGGGGGTGAAGACTATAAGCGCCACACAAGCAAGCAGTTAGCTTGCAGAAATTATTGAAAATTCATAATGGCAAATATAGGTTTTTGGATGACAGATTAACGGCTGTAATGTGATCTATAACTTTTATTTTTATGCCTATTTTCTTCTCAATAAACCATCATGCATCAGCTTGATTTTTCTTTCACTGACTTTACCGAGCTTGGCGGCACAATTACTGTCAGTGCCTTTGACCTGGAAGCGAACCCACTGCAGGAACAGGGAAACGTGGTAGGTACCTTCCCCTTTACCGGCCAACTCATAACCCCGGTCCGCTAGCGGCTGTGCCAACAATTTGACTTTGTCGTTGCTGCGCCCGCTGCCGTATAAGTCACCGTTGCCGTTGCGATACATTGCCCGCTGGCATTGTCCTGTATTTTATACTCGAGCTCGTAAGCCCGCCCCGCCGTGACATTGACGGTGCGCACATAGCGACCATCGAGCAGATTCGGGGGGCGACAGTCACCATTCAGACACAGGTAGACAAAACCACCCGTATGCCCGGTTTTCCGATGATAGAGCAGGCCGGTGTGACTATCGAGGTAGTCGATACCGAACACAGGGTCGCCCTCACCGCCACTGCCACCGCCGTGTGCGGTAAAACCGAGTTTTGTAAACAGATCCGCAGAAGCCTGTAACCACTGCGGGTCGTTGATTTGATTGACCCAGTTATTCTGTATCGCGGTATTGTCCTGCACTTCGCTATTGCCCCAATAACCCTCGCGGTAGGGCGGTCCCCAGCGGAGCTGGCTGTCCCAGTCAGCGTTGATATAGGTAATGGCCTTGACGATATCCCCGTAAGTGACATTGATAAAAGTGAAGTAATGCTCGAACCACTCGCTCCAGATCTGGGTAGCCGTGCGGGCCTGCGCCTGGTTTGCGGCCGGGTTGGGAGAATAAGTCAGGTCCTGTATGTCGTAGCGCTGGGGCGCCGATTCACTGATAAACAGCGGCTTGTTGCGACTGCGGGCAAACTGGGCCGCGGCGTTGACGACACGCCAGTTGCAGTCCTGCGGTGTAAAGTAAGAAAGCCCCATCCAGTCCACATACTGATCCCCGGGGTACCAGTTGGTAAACGGCAAGCCGTTATAGCTTCCCCCGCAGTAAGATGCGACCTGCCAGACCATGGCGATATGATGTCTGGCATTGCCCCGGTTTTGGATCATATTGAAAACACGCCGCCAGGCGCGGATAAACTGAGCGGGGTCGTGGGCATTCCAGGGCCCGTCCACCTCGTATCCCCAGCGGAGAAAAACAGGCCGGTCGTAGCTGACCAGGGTGTCTATAATCGCATTGATATTATTGTCGAGTGAGCCGTTATTTACCGCGCCGAGCTGCCCGTTCATGGCGACACCCAGCACCAGCACACTCTGCGGATAGGCCGCCGCCAGCTCCGCCAGGTTGTTTCTGCCGGCGCCCCAGTCGCCGTTGCCGGCAAACCCGGCCAAGGTATCGATACCGGTGTACCCGACAACGCCGCCGGGGGTGAGGCCAATAGCGCTGTCATAACTGCCAATGCTGTCGACATCCTGGCCGATGGTCAGCAGCTTGCCCGCAGGCGGTACAAACTTACCGTCAACGGCATAAGTGAGGCCGGCCATCGGGCTCAGCGGGCTCAGCAAAAGAAGGCAGCAGGCAAGAATGCCTGTGTTTGTCCGCCGGTTTTTTCTCATGGCACGCTCCCCCTGGCATCCCCCGCGATTCGGACTGAGGTCAATCTACAGCATAATGTAATCGTTTACAAATAATATTGACTAGCGCAGAATAGCATTTGATTCCGGGCAGCCAAACGGGGTAATTGAGATGAAGAATATCGCCGTCACCGGTGGCAGCGGCGCATCCGCTCCCTATGTGATCCGCGAACTGCAGCAGCAGGGCTATACCGTATTGAATCTGGATATCGCCAGCCCGCAAACAGACCTGTGCGCGTTTATCCGCACAGACCTGACCGACTATGCCGGTGTCTTTGCCGCACTGCACGGCTGCGATGCGGTAGTGCACTTCGGTGCCGACCCGGAACCGGATTTTGATTTTCTCAGCGGCGCCGGCCGCTTTAGAAACAATACCCTGTGTACCTACAATGTGTTTAACGCCGCGGCGGCATTGCAGCTGAAAAAGGTGGTCTGGGCTTCCAGTGAGACAGTACTGGGCTTTCCTTTTGATCAAATAAAACCCGATTATCTGCCTGTCGATGAAGCCCATATCAAGCCGCAGAACAGCTATGCACTGTCAAAGGTGGTTTGTGAAGAACTGGCCCGGCATATGAATGCGCTATATCGCATGCCGATTATCGGCCTGCGACTGTCAAATATCCACTATACCGATAACAGGCAGGCGGCCAACTACGATGCCATTCCCGACTATTGGCGCGATCCCTGCACACGTAAATTCAATCTCTGGGCTTATGTCGATGTCCGCGATGCCGCACGCTGCGCCAGGCTCGCTCTCGAGTCCGGCATCACCACCGCCGAAACCTTCATTGTCGCCGCAGCCGACACTGTGATGAACTGCAGCAACTCGCAACTTGTCGACGCGGTATTTCCGCAAGTACCGCTGGCGCCCGGCGCTGACGATTACTGCACGCTGTTGAGCATTGAAAAAGCCGCGAAGCAACTCGGATACCGGCCCAAATACTCCTGGCGCAATATCCTGGGCCGCTGAAAACACGGATCACCACGCCGGGCCCGGGCCGTTTTCATATTTCCAGATACTCGAAAAAATCAAAATCGGCGGGCAACTGTGTCCCCGCCAGGTCCTGGCAGCACATACCGATAAAGGCGCCGGTAAAGCTTGCCCCCTCGCCCCTGCCCACCTCATCGGCTATCAGGCCGTTGTCCAGGACTACCGGTACCCGCTGCCATTTTTCGCCGTCCAGAGACCAGGAAAAAACCAGTCTTTGATAGTCGATATCAGCACGCAGGTAAACCGGCTGCCTGTCCGGCAGCGCTATCGGCTCGTGCTGCAGCGGAAATACCGCCGCCAGGCCGGGGTCTCCGTGGCAGCTCATAATCGCCAGATGTTTGCCCAGCTGGCCGTCTCTGGAAATATACAGGTAGTGATACTTGCTGGCATTGTAATAACTGACAAGGCCCGCCATCTGCTGAAAATGCCTCGGTTCAAATTCGATTTTGGTCACTGCGCTAAAGCGAAAGGCCTGCTGGCGCCTGGCGACCAGCGCCTGGGTATACCAGCTGCCGAGGGACTCGCGCCCTTTCAGGCGCAGATAGCCCGGCCTTTCGGCCAGACTGTAAAACTCCTCGGGCCGCGGGGTGCGCAACCACTGGAAGTCGATGGCCAGCCCTGCCCCGTTAAAATCATCCCGCGCCGGCGCCGGCGGCCAGGGGTGCCGGGGCAGGTCCGGCGCCGCTACCTGTTGTGCCGGCAAACTGTCCCCGCGCGCCAGCCGCAGCCAGCCGTCGTTCGTCCAGGCAACTTTTTCGATAGCGGTTTCCCTGCCCAGGGGGCTGCGGCGCCTGCCCGCGGACAAGCCCGGCAGCGGCCGGCTGCACAGAAAAACCAGGTAGAGTTCGCCAGCGGCGGTCTCGACAAAATCACCGTGCCCGGTGCGCTGCAGGGGGCTGTGGGGAAAATCTCGCGCACTGATAACACTGCCGCCGGGATCGAGTTGATAAGGCCCGGCAATGTTTTTCGCGCGCGCCATGGTTACCGCATGGCCATAACCGGTACCGCCTTCAGCGGTAAGCAGATAGTAAAAATTCCCGTGTCTGTATAAATGCGGCGCCTCGGTAAAACCCAGCTCCGAGCCGGGAAAGATATTTACAGCCTCTCCCACCAGCGCCTGGCGCGCAGCGCAGTACTCCTGCAGCAAGATGCCGCCAAAGAAGTTCGTTTCCGGGCGGTGGTCCCAGAGCATATTCGTCAACCACTTGCGGCCGTCGGCATCGTGAAACAGGGACGGGTCAAAGCCACTGCTGTTCAGGTAGACCGGCTCAGACCAGTCGCCGTCGACCGACTCGCAGGTAACCAGGTAATTGTGGGTATCCTTGAAGTTGCCGTCAAATCGCCTCACATCCGTATAAACCAGGTAAAACACGCCATCGTGCCAGCTCAAACAGGGCGCCCAGACACCGCAGGAATCCGGCTCTCCGGTCAAATCGAGCTGCGATGCCCGCCTCAGCGGCCGGGTAAGCAGGCGCCAGTGTTTGAGATCCCTGGAATGGTGAATTTGAACACCGGGATACCACTCGAAAGTCGAAGTCGCTATATAGTAATCATCCCCCACGCGACAGATGGAAGGATCCGGATTAAAACCGCGCAAGACAGGGTTCTCAATCATATTGCCCACTCAATACAACTCATATCGACTACAGTTAATCTCAGCACTATTGATCTCAGCGCTATTAATCTCAGCGCTATGCCGGCGCGTGCGCCTGCGCCCGCGTCCGGCGCAGGTTTGCGTGAATTTCCGCCAGGCGGGAATTGTCCAGCCGGTAAGCAAAACTACAGGCAAATACCAGTAGCCCGCATATCGCCGGAATCAGGGAAAATGTCAGCACAATTCCCTCGATAGCAGAGCTGGACTGCACCTGATTGGCAATATAGCCAACGGCGCCCAATATCCAGCCCACCATTGCCGCCCCCAGTGCGAAGCCGAGTTTTATCGCCAGCAAATGGGTGGAAAACGCTAGGCCCATGGTGTTTTTTCCGGTTTTGTATTCACCGTAGTCGGCGCAGTCGGCCACCATGGAAAACATGATCGGTACCAGGATCATCTGCATGAAGTTTGCCAGGGCAAAACAGAAAAAAGATAAGGCCAGCTGCCGCTCAGCGATAAAGTACAGTGCGGCGTGAGACAGTGCCAGCCCCATGGCGGCCCATTTAAACACAGTCAGTTTGCCAATAAAGCGGCAGGCAAAACCGGTAAAAACGGCACCGGCGAAAGCCGTCAGCATACCGGTAGTGATATAGACACTCATCAGGTCTCTGCGCCCGAGAAAATATTCGACATAGTAGGGGGTGACGGCACCGCGCATGGACACCACGATCAGCAGGAAAACGGCAATTATCGCAATTTTCGCGAATTGATCATTGTTAAATAAAGCGATAAGGTCCGCGGTGACGGCAGTCCTGGCCTCGTTTTTTGCTGCGGTAACGCGCTCCTTCGTTGTCAGAAAGCAAACGATAAAACATCCCATCGCCAGTACTGCAAAAAATGCCATCGCCAACTGGAAGCCCCTGGCATCGTTGCCATCACCAAATACATCCACCAGTTCCATCATAAAGGCGGTGACAATAACCCCACCGAGCATGGCACAGGCAAAACGAACGGATTGAATGGAGGCGCGCTCTGTAGTGTCCGCCGTTATCACACCGCCCAGCGCGGAATACGGAATATTGACCGCGGTATAGGCCAGCGTCAGCAAGGCATAGGTGATATAGGCATAGAAAAGTTTATAGCTGTCCGCCATATCCGGCGTGGTAAAAGCCACAACCGCCAGTACCCCATAGGGGATGGTGGTGAGCACAAGGTAGGGGCGATAGCGACCCCAGCGGGTTCGGGTTCTATCGGCTATCCCTCCCATGACGGGGTCGGTGAAGGCATCGAAAATACGCACCACCAGCATCAGGGTACCGGCCGCCGCCGCCGGCAGGCCAAACACATCGGTATAGAAGATCATCATATAATTGACCATGACCTGAAACACCAGATTGCTGGCCGTATCACCGAGGCCGTAGCCAATTTTCTCCCTGAATGACAGGCGCGCGGTCGTCATCTTTTTACTGCTCCGCACACAATACAGGCAGGCACCGGCCGGCAGCGGCATGGCAGTTATGCGGGCCCGGCCGCAAAGAGTCGGTGTCGGATCAGCAGCGCCATCAGAAACTGTAGCCCAGTCGCATACCCCACAGTGTCGGCGCCTTCCATGCATACATATAGCTGTTGCCGCCAAACCCCCGCGCGTAGGTTTTGATTTCCTCATCAGTGATATTGGTGGCCCAGACTTCGGCATACCACTTTTCGTCTGCGGAAGTATAGCGGAGGTTAAAATCCACGGTAGCAAAAGCGTCCTGCTCGTCGTTGTAGACCGACAGGAAGCTGGCCCGGCCTTCGTCGGCAGGCGTATCCGGATCATCGGCAACCGGCGCGGTAAAAGTCTCGCCGAGGTTAAACGGCGTCAGATAGTAGTCGTCTTCCCAGTGTATGGAGATCCACGGCGTCAGCGTGCCGGCTGAGCCCAGCTCAAAGCGGTGCGAATAGTTGAGCGTAAAGGCAAACTCGGGCGCTACCGCGTACTCGTTGCCCCTCAAGTTGCGGGAAATGATTGCCGGGTCGGCCGAGCCGAACAACAGACCGCAGTTGACATCGTCACAGTTGAGCGCGGTTTCCCAATCGTTTATTTCTGTTTTGTTCCAGGTGAAAAAGCCGCTAAAGTAATCTCTGTCCGTAAGCGCCCACTGCCATTCGACTTCGATACCCTGGATATCGATATCGGTGGCATTGGTATTGATCAGTTCCGATTGGTTCGGCCAGACCGAATCGGGTTCCAGGTCGTGAAACTCGCCGATCGGCTCGCAGTTGGTGGCGAAGTTTCCCGTCACCGGATCGAGCAGCGGCTGGGGGTCATCGGGGTCACTGGCGGGGTCGATGCAGTAGCGATCTCCAAAGGAGACTACGGCGGACTCCTGCTTGTCTTTATAGTCGGCAAAGTAGTAGCCGATATGCAAATTCAAAGCGCCCTCCAGCAGGGTGGTCTTGACGCCGACTTCATAGTTGATCACCTCTTCCGGATCGAGCACTTGCAACAACTGCTCACCGGTGCGGACAATGGTGTTGACATCCTGAAAGGTGCCGGCTTTGTAACCGGTGGTAATACCGCCGAAGAGAAACAGATCCTCGTTGACCGTGTAATTCAGCACCACTTTATAGTCGGTATTGTCAAACTCGGCCGCGGCGGTATTGTCGGAGCCGCGATTGCCGATGCGCTGATTGGGCCGCGAGTCTGCAGGAAACGGCGTGCAGTTGGGACCGAAGCAGGCGTAGTTGCCGCCGTCCCGGTCTTCGCGTTCATCCTCGGTATAGCGCACTCCGACATTGAGCTGCCACTGATCGCTGAGCGCAAACTTCAAATCGGCAAATACCGCTTCCGACTCCGATGTCCGCTGTGGCTGGTAGAAATCCAGCCAGCCGCCAAAGGCCGGCAGATCGATCCCCAGGCTGCGTTCGGTTTCTTCCTCAAAGGTGAAGTAACCCAGAATCCACTGTACCCGGCCAGCGTGCAGCGAGGTGAGCTGCAGTTCATGGGAGTAGGAATCGTTGTCGAAGGGCTGATCCCAGAATACCAGTTCAAACTGCCCGGCGCTGGCAGGCAGTTGGCCGGCATCCAGATCCTGCAATAACTCATGTTCATAGGTGCTATCGCCGTAGGACCATTTCAATTCCGCGAAACCGCTGAATTCATAAGCCATGATCGAGCGCAGGTTGGTAATACTGAGATCCTGAAAGGAAGGGATATTCATATAGGCGACGTAGGGGTCGTGGTCCCTGTCCTCGCACTGGCTGGCGGCGGCGATGCCGGTGGTGCCGGCGTAGCTGCAGTCGCGCGTGGTCGGGGCCGGCGGCGCATCGTTCTGGTAATCCTCGTAGGTCAGGTGCCAGCTAAACTCCGCCACCGGCGACCAGAGCGCGCTGATGCGGTAGGCCTGCTGGTCGATGGAACCCGGTGACCCCGGTCCTTCGTGCGCCGGCGAACGCCCGCCGATACCCAGGTCGGTATAGGTGCTTGCCTGGCGCTGATCGAGACGCAGGTCATAATAGGAATCGCGCTCCTCCCGATAGTAATTGGCGCGCACGGCAAGGGTGTCGGACACCGGGATATTGAGCATACCGCGCACGCCTCGCTGCGCGTAGTCGCCGCCACTGATCTCGATATGGCCGTGGAGTGATTCGACAGTCGGCTTGGCGGTAATCAGGTTTAATGCGCCGACAGTGGAATTGCGCCCAAACAGAGTTCCCTGGGGGCCGCGCAATACCTCCACACGCTCGAGATCATACATAAGCTGTAACGCCGCCTGCGGGCGCGCCGTATAAACATCGTCGATATGAAACCCTACGGCCGGGTCTCCCTGCTCGGTGAAATTGGCATTGGAGATCCCCCGCAGCGATATTTCCAGAGAGCCCTGACCATTGGAGCCGGTATCGCGGATCTGCAGGCTGGGCACGGCTTTATCGAGCGATTTGGCATTACTGATATTGGCGGCCTGCAGGGTATCGGCGCCTACCGCGGTAATCGCCAGCGGCGTCTCCATCAGGCTCGTCTGGCGTTTGGTCGCCGTGACGATAATCTCTTCGAGCACAGCAGCGGCTGCGTCTGCAGGCGCCTGCGCCCGGGTAACGGGGTGAAGGCCGGTGGCTACTATCGCTATGCACAGAGCCAGTGGGGTATGGAATCTCATCATTGTTCTCCACCTCAGTCTTATTAGAAGCTGTCTTATCACTCTCAATCGGCGGCGCTATTTATCATTCGCCTCGCTGCGGCCGAGAGTGATGCAACGGCTTCTAGAAGTTTTTATTATTACCAACCGGCTGCGTACAAAACCGGTGTCGGCGTGGAAGCTGGATCAAGCAAATTATGTAATCGTTTACAAAAATATTCAATCAATTTCTCGTCCCGCCGCAGATTTATTGCCCGGCCTTTTACGGCAGCCAATGATCCGGTGCCGGACAAGGGCCCCGCCGACAAGCGGGCCCTGCCTTTACAAAGCGCTTTAGCGTTAAATGCCTTGACTCGCCAAGCGCTGTTAACGCATCCTTAACAGCGCCGACAACAGGCCGCAGACCCGCTTAGTTTATGAACAAAATCAGTGAGTTAGAACAGACCCGCCACAACAGCTGCCGGGCTTTGCTGCACCATCTGCGCGTCAACGGCGCCACTGCCCGCATCGACCTTGCCGGGCGGCTCAACCTGAGCGCCACCACCGTCACCGAGCTTACCGCCTCTCTGATCAGCGCAGGGCTGGTCCGCGAAGTCGGTGGCGGCGCGACCAAAACCGCCGGCCGCGGGCGCCCGAAAGTACTGATCGACCTGGTACCCGCGGCCGGGTACAGCGTGGCTGTGAAACTGACACTGAATCAGATTGACATTGTGCTGGGAGACTATACGGGCAGTATCGTGCTTTCCAGGACATACAAGGTCGGCACCTTGAAACTCGACCAGGCATCATTAAACGCCCTGTTGATCGAACGGCTGGAGAAATTTCTGCAGCAGGAGTGCGGGCCCGATCACCCCGTGATAGGCATCGGTATCGCCGTACAGGGCGTTGTCGATACTTTGCGCGGCAGTATTGTGTGGTCCTATGCCATTTCCGCCCGCAATATCGCCGTGGCCCCCGCCCTGCGAGAAAAGTTCGGCTGCCCGGTAATTGTTTTAAACGATGCAAACTGCATTGCGCTGGCCATTCAACAGGACAGCGAATTCAATAACAGCGGCGATATGGCTGTGATCATGCTCGGCTATGGCGTCGGTATGGGTTTGATCATCAACAATGCCTTGTACATCGGTGCCAGGGGGGCCGCAGCGGAGTTCGGACATACCAAGTACCAGCCCGACGGCCCGATTTGCCAATGTGGTAAACGCGGCTGTATCGAAGCCTATATCGGCGACTATGCGCTCTACCGCGACGCCATGCGGCTGGTCGACCTGCCGCAGGTGGATTTTCACCACCCCAGCGACCGGGAAATGATGAAGATATGTGACTATGCCAGCAGCGGCGAGACAAAAATCCGCCAACTGTTCGAGCATGCGGGGCGCGTGCTCGGCTTTGGTATTGCCAATCTGATCGCACTGTTTGGGCCGCAGAGAATTCTGATTACCGGATCGGGTATCCGCGCTTTCGATTTCATGCAGCAGGCAGTTCGGAAAACTGTAGACGATCTGCTGGTTGCCGAATTGTGCCAGGGCATCGATATTCAAGCCGTACCCTGGCATGACGATCTGACCGAAATCGGCGCGATTAAAAGTGCGCTGTTATTGTGGGAGGAACAGGAATTTGTGCCGCCGCCGGCCGCGAAACGGCAATAGCGGCACCACTGCCAGGAGCGAAAACCGCGCGCCGCCATGCCACCGCTGTTCCCCCTGTTTCAGGCGTGCACCTGCCGGTTGACGATGTTTTCCAGATACTCCTGGCGCCCGGAGCGCCCGCGCGGGTCGATATTGTTGCCCGTGGCCCAGTCGGACAACTGATCCAATGACATATCTCCCGACAGAATGCGCTGCCCCAGCTGCCCGTTCCAACCGCTGTAACGCTGCTGGACAAACTGCTGTAGATCGCCGCGCTCGTAGAGTTCCGCAGCCTTCATAAAAGCCAGCGCTATGGTATCCATACCGCCAATATGCCCGTGGAACAGATCTTCCGCATCGATACTCTGCCGGCGCAATTTGGTATCGAAATTGAACCCACCGCGCTCAAAACCGCCGGCTTTGATAATCTCGTAACATGCCAGCACCAGTTCATCGGCGCTATTGGGAAACTGGTCGGTATCCCATCCGTTCTGATAGTCGCCGCGGTTTGCATCGACCGATCCGAGAATACCCAGTGAGGCGGCGGTGGCAATTTCATGCTGAAAGCTGTGACCCGCAAGCGTGGCGTGATTGACCTCGATATTGACCTTGACCTCCTTTTCCAGACCATGGCGCTGCAAAAAACCAAACACGGTTGCCGTATCGTAGTCATACTGGTGCTTGGTCGGCTCCTGCGGCTTCGGCTCAATCAATATGGTGCCGGCAAAGCCAATTTTATGCTTGTATTCCACCACCATGGTAAGAAAGCGGCCCAACTGTGCCGCCTCCCGCTTCAAATCGGTGTTTAACAGGGTTTCATACCCTTCCCTGCCGCCCCAGAGCACATAGTTCTCACCGCCCAGCTGATGGGTGGCATCCATCGCCTGTCGAACCTGATGAGCGGCATAGGCAAACACTTCCGGATTCGGATTGGTAGCGGCGCCGGCCATATAGCGCGGGTGGCTGAACAGGTTGGCCGTGCCCCACAATAACCTGAGGCCGGTCTCCTGCATTTTTTGCGCCGCCAGCTCAACCATGGTGTTGAGGTTTTTATGGCTTTGGCGAATATTTTCCCCTTCCGGGGCGATATCAAAGTCGTGAAAGCACCAATAGGGCGCGCCGAGCTTTTCCATAAAGGCAAATGCCGCCTGCATTTTTTCCGCCGCCCGCACCAGGGGGTCGCCGGCGCTGTGCCAGGGGCGCTCAAACGCCGCCGCGCCAAAGATATCCTGGCCGCCCCACACAAAACTGTGCCAGTAACAGACGGCAAAGCGCAGCTGCTCCTCGAGGCGCTTGCCCAGCACAATGCGGTCTTTATCGTAGTAACGAAAGGAAAGGGGGTTTGTGCTGCCTTCACCCTCATAGGCAATCCTGCCGAATTCCTCGAAGTAAGCTGCTGTCATTGCATCTCTCCAATCAGTTGAGTTCGCGGGTCTGCGTATACAGGCGGCGATAGGTCGCTAACTTGTGCGCATAGTATTCGCTGTGACTTGCGCCTGGTTCATACACCGCCTGAACCGCCGGCCGGCTGCAGATTTGATTGAGGGCCGCGCGCCGGTTGCCGGCCGCCGTAGACAGTTGCGCCAGCCTGGCGGCACCCAGGCCCGGTCCCGCCGCAGCGCCGTCACACAATTGCAGAGGTCGACCCAGAACGTCCGCCAGCACGGTGTTCCACAGGCGCGAACGCACGCCGCCGCCGATCAGGGAGACGGTGTCGATATGGCTGTGCGCGCTCAGTAGCGTATCCTGGCCGTCGACAAACGAAAACGCCACGCCTTCCAGCACCGCCAGGGTCAGATCACGGCGGTTTGTTTCATTGCGCAGGCCGAAAAACATACCGCTGGCACAGGGGTCGTTGTGCGGCGTGCGCTCTCCGTTCAAGTAGGGCAGAAAGACCACCGGGGTTCTGCGCTGCCCCGTCTGTTCGAGTTCATCGACCAGTTGCGCCTCGGTCGCCCCCAGCTGCCGCGCCAGCCATGTCAGGCAGTTTGCCGCGCTCAGCGTGACGGACATCTGCTGCCAGGTATCCGGCAGACAGTGACAGAAGGCGTGCAAGGTGTTTTCAGGCGCGGGAAAATGCCTGTCGCTGACCACGCAGTACACACCCGACGTGCCGAGACTGACAAAGCCCTCGCCGGCTTGCACGATGCCCATGCCGACGGCGCCGGCGGCGTTGTCACCGGCACCGGCAACCACCGGGGCCGGGGCAATACCCAGTTCAGCGGCAACCGGCGCGCTGACACAACCGACGGTATCGCAGCCCTCATGCAACTCGGGCAGCTGATCCCGCCGCAGGCCGCCAGCCGTTATCAGCGCCTCGTCCCACTGCCTTTTTTCCGGATCGAGCCAGAGGGTGCCGGAAGCATCGGACATATCGCTGCTGTAGCGGCCGGTCAAACGGAAGACCAGATAATCTTTCGGCAACAGTACCTTGGCCAGCTGTGCAAAGACCTCGGGTTCGTGCCGCTTGATCCACAGCAATTTCGGTGCGGTAAATCCGGGCATGGCACAATTGCCTGCCCGCTGCCTGAAATCGCTCAAGGCCCGCTCAAGCACCTGACATTCATTCTGACAGCGGCCGTCATTCCATAAAATGCAGGGCCGCAATACCCGGCCCCGGCTGTCCAGCAGGGTGGCACCGTGCATTTGACCCGCGACACCTATCGCCTGCAGCCCGTCCAGCCGGCACTGCCGCCGCAGTTCGACCAGCACTTTGCACAGGGCCTGCCACCATTGCCGCGGGTCCTGTTCAGACCACAGCGGCCGGGGGTTGCTCACACTGAGCGGCGCCTGGCCCTGAGCGACAATCTCGCCGCCGGCGTCAGTCACAATGGCCTTTAGTGCGGATGTGCCCAGGTCAATGCCGAGAAACATAAAGCCTCTCTATTTATTTTTCATTTCGAATTAATTCTCTTGCAAGCCGCGGTCAAAGTCAATCGCCCAGTGCTTGATATACGCCAAACCTCTATAGAAATCGCTTATTAAACGACCAAGTGACACAAAAAGCACACCATTTTATTTACATGCCGAATTATATATAAGCTGAATCCGGGACAAGGCGCCAGCAGCCTGTCCCCCGGTGCGGCGGCAACCCCTGCTACGATGTAATTGTTTACACCCATCAATAGAAAATTTCGCTCACCTGTCTATTCCGCACCGGAACAGTTACCATAATCAATCGGCGGTTTATTCTGCATCAAAGCAACGCCATTGCAGCGGCATGCAAACGGCAGCGGCAAAGTTTCAAAAACACAAAAGTTTCAAAAACACAATGGAAAGGGTTTAACAACACAATAATGGTGTCAATCAAAGAAGTGGCGCGTGTGGCCGGCGTCTCTACGGCTACCGTTTCACGTTATATCAACGACCCCAAGCAGGTCAAACAACCCACGCGGGAAAAGGTACAGCAAGCCATTGCCGAAACCAACTATGCGCCCAACTCACTGGCACGTAATTTTCGGCGCGGTAAAACCGGCGTTATCCTGGTTGCCCTGCCATCGATCGGCACGCCGTTTTTCGCCGATGTCATGAAAGGCATATCGACGATCGCCAAGGATATGCACTACAGTATTCTGATCAAAGAGACCCAGCTCAATCAGCTGACCTACGACGAATACACCAACCTGGTGCTCTCCAAACAGGCGGACGGCATCATCCTCTTAAGCGCCATCATTCCCTTTGCCACCGGCGGCCGGCAGCGGCCCTCCAGCCAGAGACAGGCCCCGATTATTCTCAGCTGTGAGAATGTGACGCCGGAACTCGGGCGTTACCCGAGTGTGCGTATTGACAATACCTCGGCAGCGGCTGAAGCCACCGATTATTTGATCAAGCTGGGGCACAGCAGGATCGCATTTGTATTCGGGCTGCAAAGCTCAACGCTGACCCTGGATCGCGAGCGCGGTTACCGCAAAGCCATGAAGGCGGCAAAACTTGCCGTCGCCGACGGCTGGGTTACCGAGGGCGGTCTAACCCTGGACGGTGCGCGCAAGGCTACACGCCTGCTGCTGAGCCACGCCGAACGCCCCACAGCCATATTCTGCGCCAACGACGAAATGGCAATGGCGGCGATTCACGAGATCAAATCCGCCAACCTGCAGATTCCCAGGGACATTTCCATTATCGGATTTGACGATATACGCTATGCGGAACTGCTCGACCCACCGCTGACAACCATCTCCCAGCCCGCCGCAGAAATTGGCGAAAGAACCATGCTGCGCCTGAGCCAGGCCATAGACGGGCGGGATATCGGGGTGGAACCTGAAATTGTTCCGCACAAACTGGTGATCCGTCGCTCGACGGCATCGCCCGCAAAGCGGCAATAACACCCGCCAGCGAACGTTACCGCCATCCCCACCTGCGCGGGAATAACGAGCCTAAGTAAGCCCCACAAAATTTAGGCCCCACCATCTAAGTCCACAGTACTTTCCCCGCCAATATCTTTCCGCTCTTTGTTGTCAAGTGCAGAAAATCATTGAAAAATGTAAACGTTTACATTATTATTGGCAACGCCACCGCAAATCCAGGGCAGCCAAACCGGCAAAGTGAGCCAGACAGAGCCCTGAATCACAGGGCCAGCGGCGATGAAAAAGCAGGCCGGCCTCTGGCACCGGCCCATTAGGGTTGGCCATGCTCCCAAGAAAAGTGCCTGCAATAGGCATTAGCGATCCGCTGTTAGCAGTCTCGACCAGTATTCCTAAATAATATTATCAATGGTGATGAGGTCTGACATGAACTTATTCCACTCCCAACCGCAGGCAGTTGCATACTCGCGCAGGCCGTTAGCGCTGTGGAAGCGCACTAAAAAAACCATGGCCCGAAGCTGCTGCTATACCGCTTTCTCACTCACAGCCATTAGCGCCGGCGCGTTTGAATTCGGCCTGGAAGCCGACGGCACACTCTATCATGTGGACGGCGGGCACACCGCAGCCTGGCACTACTTATGCCTGAACGGCGACTGCCGCCCGGGTGTTCTCAGCAACGGGCGTTACCAGCGCCAGTTGCGTATCGGCAGCGGGCAGACCTATGCCCTTGAATTCAAGGTGCAGGACAATGCCAGCGGTCAGTGCATCGCCGTCGCCGGCAATATCGCCCCGGGGGGTGGCGTGGAGACCTCACCCTGCGCCGGCGGCGGCAATGGGGGTGGAGGCAATGGGGGTGGCAATGGTGGTGGTAACAGCGGCGGCGGTAACAGCGGTGGCGGTCCGCAGCCACCCGCCGGCGACAGCAGCGACTATGGCGGCGGATTGATTAGCGTCGATGGCGACACCATTACCACGGAGCTGGCGGAACGATTCAGGAATCGTCACGAATCCGATGCCGACCACGACAACTACATAAGCGAGTACGCCCTGGGTTCCGCTTATCAGATTATTCTTATCGACCGACCCGAAGCACTGGAGGTACAACTGCATTCCGATGCCCCCCTGAGCATGGTTAATTTCACCTACGACCATATACTCAATCCGGGCTTTGCCGACCCACCGCAGTATAGAGGCGGCGGCTTTATGCGCAAGGGCAGCCTCGACGGCCCCGCCGACGATTCAGCCGGCAATATGGTCAATTCCATGTATTTCGTCGTCGCGGAACGCTGGGCCGAGCGCCGCGCCAACCACGAGATTTTCACCCTGGAGTTTACTCCGCGGCGGCAGTTGAATGGCAGTTTCCCCCAGTACTACTCGGATATCATTCGCTATCGCGCCGGCCGCGGCGGCGTGACTTTCGAGCGCGATGACGCCCGCTATTTTTCCGCCGGTCCGACGACCAACTTCGCCCACGGCACAGCGGGCATGGAACTGTCGCAGGCGTTTCTGGGCATCGACGTGGACAATCTGCACCAGTTTACCCTGGGCAGGGAGTTATTTCGCGCGAGTTTTTCAGGCGAGCCGCTGCCGGGTAACGGCGGCACCGCAAGCGGCGCCGACAGTACCGCGGCGGCGGATGCCTGTCTCAGCTGTCACTTCAATCTCGGCAAAGGCGCACCGCCGGGTGTCGGCAGTGCCGAGGTACAGGGCTTTGTCAACAGCGGCGGCGATCTGCGCGTTGCCCCCGCGCTTATCGGTCTGGGCCTGCTCGAGGCGGTCGACCAGAGCACCCTGGACGGCTTTGGCGGCAAATCCGGTCTCGGCCGCTTCGGCTGGAAGGCCACCGAAGCCAGTATTCGCGATCAGGTGTTAAAAGCGTTTGCCAAGGATATGGGCGTGAGCGGCGACGAAGTGCCGGCAACCTTCGTCGATCGTATCGTAACCTATATCCGCACCCTGGGTGTGCCCATCCGCCGCCACCCCGATGCGCAGGCCGCGCAGCGGCCCAACGTCGCCCTGAGAATACCGGATTCACAGACCATTACCGATGCCGATGTCCTGGCCGGTGAAACGGCTTTTAACCAGGCGGGTTGCAACAGCTGCCATATACCGGAAATGCAAACCGGTAACAGCCACCCCATCAGGCAGTTCCGCAATATCACCATTCGGCCTTTTACCGATATGAAACTCTGGGATATGGGGCCGGAACTCGCCTCCGATACCGGCGAGGGCAACGCAACGGCCCGCGAGTGGCGCACGGCGCCGCTGTGGGGATCGCGTTTGCAGGAGCGTATTTCCGGACACAGCCGCTTTCTGCACGACGGCCGTGCCACCTCCCGCGACCAGGCCATTCGCCTGCACGGCGGAGATGCCGCCGCGGCCAGAGATGCCTACCTGGCGATGCCGCAAGCGCAGCGCGACAACCTGATTCTCTATCTGCGAACCTTGTAAAAATCGAAGTGGGATAAGGGGTTCCCGCAGCGCACAACCCCGGCGGTATTACCGGGGTTGTGTGGCGTAGATACCGCCATAAATCTGCAATAATTTACCATTACCCTAAAGTACTTTGAAATCACCTGCCGATAATTCGTAAGCGGGCAGCAAAGACGCCCTGCCGGGAATCGGCCCAACAGCATGCAAATCCAGGCAATATGCAAACAAACACCCAATATCCAGCGACAGCCATGAAGCGGGTAATCGTTTTACTGGTCGGTATGTCGCTTTTCACCGGCGCGCTCGCGGACGAACTGGACAGGCAGAAAAAGAAGCTCATCGACGAGCTGATTTTACTGATTGATACCAACGATACCGCTGAATACTTTAAGAAAAAGTATACGGAGAAATATACCGCGATGCTAAAGGAGCGGGCACCGGATATCGACGCCAAAGCGCTCAGTTTGATTCCCGTAATAACCGCAGACCTTATCGACAGTGAGATAGCGCAAAAAAACTCGCTGAACGAGGATCTGTACCTTGTTTTCCACCGCGAGTTCAACAAAAAAGAGCTGAAACAGCTGGTTAAATTTTACCGCTCCGCCACCGGTCAGAAAGCACTGGAGAAGCTGCCCGATGTCATCTATCAAAGTGGCATAGTGGCACGAAACTGGGGCAACGCCCTGGAAGTGCCGTTGCGCAACCGCATCAGTGAGCGCTTCAAACAGGAAAATATCGCCATCGCGGCGCCGCAGCCCTAGAGTCGAACCCACTTGCCGGGTAAGCCTGCCTGCGGCGACAAGGTCGGCGCAGGTGAGAACAGACCGCGCAATTTGCGCGACAGGCAGTATTAAAATCCGCACAAAGCCAAGCCATCCATCGCTCTCCAGGCAGGCTCGCACCCCGCAGCCACTATACCTCCGACTGGCGCCGGCCATAAGCATTGATTCATTTGGCCATTTAAATTTAATTCTGGTATAAGTACTGCCTTGGGGGCCCAGGCAGCCGCAATTCCACATCCGGGTATCATCATCCACCGCAGGCTCGACACAGTAAGGCGACCATTGATCGGGAAATCTATCAATATTTCGCAGGAAGATACCGGTACACTGCATATTGCCCTGGCGGGCAACTGGTTGTTAACAGGCGGCCTGGAGAACCCCGCTGCCGGCATTGAACGGGTGAGCAATGCCGATATACGGCAGCTGGTGCTCGACGGCCGGGACCTGGGAGACTGGGACAGTTCACTGGTGTCCTACTTATTGCCCATTACCGCGGCTGCCCGGAATCGCCGCATCCGCATTGAAAATCGCGATATCCCCGAAGGCGTCGTGCGCCTGATAGCCCTGGCCCAGGCCATACCGGCCCACCCCAAACAGTCGGACAGCGGCGGCAGAGCCGACTTCACCGAGCGCATCGGCAACAGCACCCTCTCGGCTTATCATCAATTCATGGCCTTCATCACCTTTATCGGTGAAACACTGATCTCTATCGGACGCTGGCTAAGCGGTAAAGCCGTATACCGGCGCGCTGATTTTCTTGCTTTTTTATCCGACTGCGGGCCGGCGTCACTGGGTATCGTCACCTTGATCAGCGTACTGATCGGTATGATCCTGGCTTTTGTCGGCGCCGTACAACTGGAAAAATTTGGCGCCAGTATTTATGTCGCCAGCCTGGTGGGGCTGGCCATGGCCCGGGAGATGGCGGCGATGATGACCGGCATCATTATGGCCGGCCGCACCGGCGCCGCCTTTGCCGCGCAGTTGGGCAGCATGCAGGTAAACGAGGAAATCGATGCGCTGAAGACCATGGGTGTGGCACCGGCGGATTTTCTGGTGTTGCCGCGCATCCTGGCGCTGGTGATTATGATGCCCCTGCTGACTATCTATGCCAATCTGATGGGCATTCTCGGCGGCGGCCTGGTCAGCGTTATGATGCTCGACCTCTCCTGGACGCTGTATTTCGAACAGATGATCGACAGCGTACCGCTCAGACACTTTGCCATCGGCCTGTTTAAAAGCGTGATCTTTGGTATGTTAATCGCCCTGGCGGGCTGCTATATGGGAATGAACTCCGGCCGCAGCGCCACCGCCGTCGGTCAGGCAACCACGGCGGCGGTGGTGCTCGGTATTGTGCTGATCATTGTATTCGATGCACTGGTTACCATCGTTACAACGATACTCGGCATATGAAAGCATTAACTGACGTATAAAAACGATGAACGCTGACGCTGCCCACATCAAAGTACGCGGCCTGACCATGCGATATGGGAGCAAGCTGATCCAGCAAAACCTGACGTTTGATGTAAAACGGCGCGATATTTTTATTATTATGGGCGGCAGCGGCTGCGGCAAGAGCACCCTGCTAAAGCATATGTTCGGCTTACTGCAGCCGGCGCAAGGGAAGATCCTGATCAACGGGGAAAGTCTTTGGGAGGCCGATGAAAGTGAACGCCGGCAGATGATGCAGAAATTCGGTGTCTCCTATCAGGCCGGCGCCCTGGTCAGCTCGCTGACACTGGCAGAAAACATCGGTATGCCACTGGAGCTGTATACCCGGCTCAGCGGCGCGGAGATCAGGGAGCTGGCGCAGCTCAAACTGTCGATGGTGGGTCTGGCCGGCTTTGCCGACTACTACCCCGCCGAGATCAGTGGCGGTATGTTGAAACGGGCCGCCCTGGCGCGGGCGATCGCCATGGACCCGGAAATCCTGTTTTTCGATGAACCCTCCGCCGGCCTGGATCCGGTCAGCGCACGCCTGCTGGACGACTTGATTCTGGAGCTGAGTGCCAGCCTGAAATCCACCATCGTCGTCGTTACCCACGAACTCGCCAGTATCTTTACTATCGGTACCAACTCGGTGTTTCTCGACCCGGAAACCAAAACCATGCTTACCACCGGCAGGCCGGCCGATTTGCTGGAAAACTGTGAGATTGAAAAAGTACAGCGCTTTTTACGGCGCGGAGCAGCTAAAGAAGCGACACTATGTCTCAACAAGTAAGTGCCCGTAATATCGGGCTGTTCACCATCGGGGCCATCGCGGTACTAATAGCCGGCTTACTGGTATTTGGTTCCGGCGACTGGTTCCAAGCGGAACAAAAAGTCGAGATGGCCTTTGAGGGCAATGTCAAAGGTCTGGCCACTGGTTCCTATATCACCTTTCGCGGCGTCAGAATCGGTGAAGTGCAGACAATGAACCTGGAACTCGACGAAAAGGAAACCCGGATCTTTGTCAGAGTCACCGGCATTATCGTACCCCAGAGCGACGATACCGACACGATCAGCCAAAGTGAACACCTGGCACTGATACAAGCGCTGGTGGACCAGGGTGTTGCCGCACAACTGGTGAGCGAAAACATGGTTACCGGTCGGCTGCAAGTGCAGCTGGAGTTTTTTGACGAGCTGGAGAAATTTTCCCTGCCGAGCAAATACAATTACCCGGTAATTCCCACTGTACCCAGCGACTACGAGATAGTGGCGGACGTATTGCAAAATCTGGTTGACGATTTCAAAGCCATCGCCCAGGGCTTAAACAATATCCTCAGCTCAGAGGAATCCCATTCCACCGCCAGGCAGCTCAACGCTGCCATCACCCACTTAAACAGCATCTTGTCGGCGATAGATAACGATAAAGAGAGTCTGTCGTCGGAGTTAATGGCCGCCACAAAGTCTGTGCGGCGGATGGCCGATACCATCAGTGAAGCGGCCGATACGGCGAAGCCCGCTCTCAGTTCGGCCTCCGAATCGCTGGCCCTGCTGGATATCACACTGAAACAGGCGATGGCTGCTCTCAAGACTTATCAAGATGCCATACAACCCGGATCGGAACTCAGCGTCGCCTTGATTCAGACTCTGGATGCCTTTGAGCGCTCCGCCGACCAAGTGCGCCAATTGGCCGAAACACTGCAACGCAACCCGGAGTCCCTGTTAACCGGCAAGCAACCGTAGGATACGATTATGAGCACTTTGTTTCGACTGCCCACCCTGCTGTTATGTACCGTGTTGGCAAGCTGTGTGTCTTCCGGAAAGTCGGTTGATACCGACTACTACTTACTTTCCTCGCCACAACTGCCGGATCAAAAACTATTGCGGAACAATATCAAGATGATTGCACTCGGCCCGATTACTTTTGCCGACTATTTAAAACGGCCTTCTATAATCGAGCGCAGCTCAGAGGTTAAAGCCGAGGTTTCCAATAGCAGGCAGTGGGCCGGCAATATCGAAAACGAATTTCAAATTGCACTGTTGAAAAACTTCTCCAGTCTCGACTCCGGCTATCTGTATATCAACCATCCGAGCATGCTCAATGTACAGCCTTTTATGCGACTGCGGGTTGATATCTTGCGTTTCGATACCCAGCTCAGTGGCAGTGCGCGCCTGGAAGCGATATGGGCCTGGCTGGACCAGCGCGGAACAGTGATAGCGGCGGGCAACTTTTCACGCACAGGCGAGGTTGAGTCAAGCTATGAAAGCAGGGTTTCGGTAATGAGTGCGCTGCTGCGGCAATTCACCGTCGAAGTCCAGCGAGCACTTATCTCGGCAAGCGCTGCAGAGGCGGGGTAAGCGGCCCGGCTCCACCTGATCAGCACCTCACCCATATGCCGACGGCACTGCCCGCCGTATTAACCACTATCACTATAAGTACACTAATTGCGCAACCTGCATGGGAAAATAGGCCGGTTACCAGGAAGTCAATACACTAAAGCATACTGCTATTCATCATCGCGCTATTATATATGGCAATATATATAATAATTAGTTCTATAAAGCTGGCCATTAGCATACAAATTCATATAATGAATATACCTCTATAAGCATGAGTGATAGATAGTCTCGCGCGTGATACCCATATAACTAGATTTATTCAGAGGCAAACAGAGCAACCTTATGTATCACCAAAGGCCAGAAGATGCCGTGAGCCTTAAAACCCAGCAGGCAGCAATCATAGCGGACTTCAAGGCCCCACTGACACTTGGCCTGGCACCGAGCTTCCCAGATTTCTTCCAGTCGGTTAGAAACCTGGTTGGCGACTTGAGCTTTACCGACTTCAGCATCACTTATCTTGCGGAAGAAAGTGAAAGCTGTGCGCCTTTTACCACCATGCCGGAAAGCCTTATCGAAAACTATACCAAGAGCAGTTTGCAAAAGTACGACTGCTCGCTGAGATACGCCCAGGGCAACGGAGACAAGCCGGTCTTCAAAAACGAAATCGATGCATGGCTGGATGAGGTTACGAACCCCTCTGAGTACCTCGTTAGCAATAAAGAGTTAAAAAAGCTCAGCAGACACTATGGGTATCACGATCATTTTCTTATCCCGATAAAAAGCTGCTTCAAACAAACCAAAGGATTGTTCACTGTCTCCTGCAAGAGTATTGATAAGATCCGATTTAAACAACTCGTTAAAAAACACGAAAAGGAGTTAATGGCCATTGCCGTAGCCACAGATTATATTGGCGCACATAAATTTTCTAAAAACCTATTTGGCCACAAACAGGAATCGACAATACAAATACCATATCGATGCTTCAAAGTCTTAGACGTGCTGGCTAACAACGATGTTAACCTCAAGCAAGCTGCGCAGATATTGTGCATTAGTGAAGCGTCAATAAAAAAGTATACTGCAGACCTAAGGGACATACTGAATTGCAAGACAACGACCGGAGCAATCACCAAAGCATTGCGCGAAGGCTTGATTAAGTTAAGAGATCCAGACAAGGGAAGCTAGGTGGATTTTACAGTCGACTAAAAGCCGTTGCACAACTCCCGGCCATGGCGGGGCGAGTGATAAACGCCGCCGCAGGTCGAGAGCTATGAAACAGCTTCTAATCAACGGCAGTTGGCAAATGGGCAGCGAAACTGCAGTCGATCAGTAATGAGCATTGGCCCGCTGTGGTTGAATAGTTGTCTATTTTCGCTTTACTTTTCACAAAAGCCCAGTGGAAAATTTTCGATATCGATTCGATTGTCTTCCGAGAACTCGCTTAGATATTCTGCCACTCTTATTACCTTTCGAAGTATTAAGCCGGAGGCAGAAATGAACAGAATAAAAAGATGGAAAAAGATCTTAACAAATATTGTAGCAACAGCCCTTAGCAAACTGGCGGTAATCTGGTTAATGAGCTTAATACAAGCTGCCATTTACTATGCTCATAATATTTTACCAATAACAGTACTGAATCTCGGGTTGTAAACATGCTGGAGAACGATATTTGGATATCAAGTGGTGAGTGCACTTATAAGATAGATATGGTGGCGGAAGGTTTGTATGATAAAGACAACCAATATGTACCACTCACGAAACTGCAGTGGAACCTGCTCCAGCATTTTCTATCAAAGCCACATGAAATGGTCAGGAAAGACGATTTACTGCAGTATGTCTGGCATGGAAAAGTCGTTACCGACGAGGCCATCTCTCATGCAGTGAGGAGTCTTCGATCGGCTTTGAAAGACGACGCTAAAAGTCCGCTGTTCATTGAAACCGTACACAGTCGAGGCTACCGTTTTATAGCGCATATCAAAGAGTTATCGAAAACGTATTCAAAAGCGGGAAATGATGAACTCCCTGTTACCGGCTCCCGGGAAACACCGGATAAAGGGCCCGCTGAGACAAAGTCCGGGCATACAGTTAAAGATGAAATCTGCGCACAGTATAGCGCTGTAGACAGTGATAGAGAGCATCCTGCTCTCGGGAAAACGTGTGCGATATCCCGCAAAATTTTACCGATAATCTCCTGGTCTCATGCCGCCAAATGGCCAAAGGAAAAGCCAGCTGAGCTAAGACAGCTAGTCCAAGTCAAGTTTGATATCGGTAGTAACGGCTATGCATTGCAAGTTTGGTCAGAGGCCATGTTTGACTCATATCGCCGCGAATCCATTCCCCTGGGCGCCACTATCGCAGTCGACACCACTATTCAGCCAAGTAATGGGCAATTTGTCATCGTTGCGCCGAAAGGCGGTGGTGAGGCGATAATTCGTCAATACGCCAAACAGGGAGATCGGGTAAGCCTTTGTGCCTTCAATCAGCACTATCCGGTACTGAACGGCGCTGACTACACGATTTGCGGTGTTGTGAAAGGCTATATATATGGCAACTATACCGAACTAGCTTTTTAGCCTGCTTAGGCGCCGGGACTGCCTATTTGTATATGTTCATGCTTCATATAACTCATAGCTTCCGGTAAGAGCTACCGATAGCTCTGTGCCGGCAATGGACCACAGAGTAAGCACTTCTAGTGGGAAGTTGACATAAAAACTGCGGCCTAATCAGTGATAGCCTACCTTCAAGCAAAAGGTTTGATCAGTTCAAATCGCTTGCTGGATAGGTTTTTGTAAGACCAAATAGTTAAATAGTTTATTATCTGTATTTATTATGACCCCTGGCGTGTATAGTTTTAAAAATCCACCTAACTATTTATTCTGCGAATCAAAGATATGGTTTTATCAATAGCCAACTGCTTTTCAGTGGATATATATCCATACATCCTTGTGGTAGTGCCGTTTTTATTAATCTTCTTCGCGACACCCTGATATTTTCCTCCGGCGACATCCTGACAATAAAAATTCCAACCAGGTACGCCAATACTTGGGGCGTTTTCTGAAATATCAGCAGGCAATATCTTAGACCCCCATACTCCCTCAGCCAGTGAATTCAATGTGATCAGTACTTCAGCATAGGTCGGCTTCTTCTGTGCATACACCAACGGTCCAAGAAAACGTTCGTACTGCTGCCGATACTGACTCTGATTATTTAGAGCAGCCAAAGATTTTTTTAGTTCTTCTTCGGGATTATCAAAAAATTCTTTATACTTGTTGGCAAACTGCTTGCCGTCACTAACTACAGTCTCATGCACAAGACGAATAAAACCTGCTGTCAGAATTGTTTCTCTATTGATAACATGCAGATCATAGAGATGTCGAATGAGTGCATCATCAGACCACTCATCGATACCGCGAAGGCTAGCCGCCGTTCTGCGTAGTAGTGAAACCAGTTTTTCGGCAGCAGTATATTTCACGTTAATGCAGGAAAAAGCCTCAACCTCAGGCATATCACCTATTACCTGAGCAATTAACGATGTAACCGCTTTATCTTCCCGGTCACAGTCATAATTACAAACCGTCAGTTCGATTTTAATGTTTGGGCGTAAAGCATCACTCACATCAAACATTGCAGGGTAAATAATTTCAAACTCGATATACTGATTCTGATTATGGGCAACCTTGCTGGAGATAGTGAATTCGCCACTCTCCAACAACTGCTGAACATTGTGTTTAAGCATACTTAATTCTCTACGGCGCTCACTGTTGTTCAATTTTAAACCTTGCTTTGTCAGCAATATTTTAAGATCAACGTCTTCGGACATACGCTGCAAAGTGGCAAATGTTTTTGAAAGACAGGTGCCACCCGCAAAGACAAGTTCAAAATTGGGAGAGTGGAAATCAGCCAGTAGAGAAAGGGCATGAACGACATGGAAGTCTTTTTCAACCAGGGAGGGTTCGTTGATACCCAACTCAGCAGCAACGTCTTCAACCAGTTTCCTTGTCACTTCCATGTGCTCTCCTTAGCTAGGGCTTCGTTTGATACTGAAGGGACTGGTTACCAAAGCCGATTTTCCGGCTTAGCCGTCCCTGAACAACAACTCCTGCTGAAGCAGAGATTTGAGTTGTCTCACCCTGGTTATAGCGCTGCTCCGCAATATCCGGCTTCCACTTGTAACCAAGACGGGTCAAGGCAGCACGGGAAGCCGCCTTAAATCCTCCAGGTACTGCGATGGTCGGTTTACCTGTGACTGCAGATGGCCGAGCGCGGGTATACAGCCCCTTGCCGATACGAACTAACTTTCCTTCATCGACCAGTTGCTTGAGTGCTCGACCAACCTGGTCATAGCCGCCAAAGTCGGCAAAATCCGAGCGCAAAAACACCTCCCGTTTGGAGCGCTTGAGACGCTGGGTAATCTTTTGTTTGAGTGGACTGTTCTTCATATCACTAACACCGGCAAACCGGTTATATATTAACTATGTCATATCAGTACATCAAGCACAAAAACACGACACTAATTATGCATAACTAGCTGATATATAATTGAATTACCTATAATATTATCAGGGTTAGTGTCGTATTTTTGAAGAACTATAGTCCGCTCCCGAAAAACCCTTCCATACCTGCGACCGCAACCTCGGTACAAGCAGCTATTTCTCTGACATATTGATTTATGAAATTTTTAGATAGGTACACTTCGCCATTACCCTGATGGTGGATTGGCCTGATTCTTATTTTTCTTTTGTTTATCAAGTAGTTAAAAGGACTAGAAATTCTCTTGTAGCAGTTGCGCGAGTTTCTAGTCATTAATTACCTTTAGCTGTCCTCTAATGGCAATTTCGAATATTTCGAATCTTGACAGACTTTCGAATATTTCGGATAATTCCGCAGGATGATATTTCCTGAGGCAAAAGCCATGCAATCGCTACAAGACCACCTGCCAACGGCTGAAGAAGCCGCCTTGGCCAAAGCCTGTAGTCGAGAGTTATCTACCTTCCTGAAAACCAAAGCAGATACCCAAACCCTCTCCATAGGCGACCCTCAGTCAGAGCACCAAGTCGTCCAAATTCCCCGTCAAGCTCTAAGGCTTCTGGTTGATGTGTTAACTGAGCTGGGGGAAGGTAACTCGGTTAAGCTGGTGCCGGTTCATGCCGAGCTAACCACCCAGGAAGCAGCGGACATGCTGAATGTATCCCGTCCCACCTTCATTAAGATGCTGGATGATGAAGTAATGCCCTATACCCGTACCGGTAACCGGCGCAAGGTGAAATTCACAGATGTTCGAGATTATCTAGCAAATCTGGGGGCTCAACGCCTCGCAGCACTGGAGGAGCTGTCTGATCTGGACCAGGAACTGGGTTTAGGCTACAAATAAGTTCTCACTTTACGGCTGTTTATGATGCCTGCGTTCTCTATCCCGCGGAGCTTAGAAGCCTGTTAATGTATTTAGCGCTTTCAGGGCATTTTCGTGCCCGTTGGTCGAATGATATTCATCGTGAGTGGATTCGAGGCGTTCTTAGAAAACGGCCAGATCTTACCGAGGAAAAACTTCAAAGCGTTAAAGCAATGATGAATAGACACATTCCCGGTTGCTTGGTCGAAGGCTATGAATCATTAATACCTGGTATCATCTTACCTGACCCGAATGACCGCCACGTTGTCGCCGCTGCTATTCAGACCCGAGCGGAGGTGATCGTTATCTACAATCTAAAAGACTTCCCGGATGAAGCTCTGGAACCTTATAATATCAGAGCTATCCACCCGGATGATTTCATCATGGACCTGTGTGATTTAAATATCACTTCAGTTATCTGCAGCTGTGGATCAGACAGTACGACAAGTAAAAATTCGTACATTGTTTTTTAAAAAATCATAAATTTTAAAAACGTCATATACCTGCAAACGACGACACTGTTAAGTCATACTATGCCGTTCCAGCGCCTCAACGACTGCCGGCCTCCCTTCGATGCGCACCTTAAAAGCCGCCACACGGGGATAAAGTGCCATATCGACTTCGATTAAATGCAGGCCGCGAATCACCGCATATAAATAGAGGTCGGCAATTGAGTAACGGTTTGACACCAGATAATCCTTATCCGCGAGAGCAGCCTCAATAAAGTCAAACTTCTGCAGAATCCGCCGGGCCACTTCTTTCTTAGCCCTGTCATCGATCTCCCAGAACAACAGTGTAAATAACTTGTGAATTTCAGAGGCAAAATAGGCCATCCATTCCATAATACGATAGTAATCAGGGGTACCGACCACCGCACTTAAACCAGATTCAGGCTTCAGGCCCGCGATATACTGCAGTATGGCTGATGTTTCTGTCAGTCTCTTACCATTATCCAGCTTTAAAACCGGTACCAACCCTTTAGGGTTAATGGTAAACAGATCTTCCCCGGATTTCGTTTTTTTGCTTTCCAGATCGACATATTCAAGCGCTATACTGAGGCCTAACTCCAACGCTGCAATCAGCGGAGCTATCGAAACCGCAGGAGGGCAATAATACAGTTTCATTTTGTACCTGTCCCCATAATGCCATACCAGCACGCAGTGTGATCAATAAAGCGGCCAACTGTGAGCGAGCAGGCCTGCATTTGTTTAGTCCAGCCGCCTCTTACTGTATATATGCCATCGAGTCTATTATTTCGCCGGTTAAATCTCGCTTATGCAGACCAACCGTCGTCCACCATCAGGATCGCTCCGTGCACTCCTTTAGCGTCATCACTGGACAGGAACACAGCGGCACCTGTGATATCGTCGACATCCATAAAGGCGCGCCCGGTCGGCGTGTTGTCACTCATCAGTTTTATATACTCTTCATGCCCGGGCCCGCGCAGATGTTCGTTGATCGGCGTAGCAACATTACCCGGAGCAATCGCATTGACATTGATATTTTCGCCGGCCAGTTCCGCCGCCAGCGCACGCGTTAGAACGCTAACACCGCCCTTTGATGCACAATATGCCGGACAATTGGGGAAAGCGGAAACACCGGCAATCGAGCTAATATTGACAATTTTACCTCCCCCTTTTTTTCTAAAGTGAGGAAGCACCGCCTGGGTACAAAAAAACGTGCCTTTGAGATTCAGGTCGACCTGGGCATCCCATATTGCTTCGGTGGTATCCGCCACCGGAACAGTTTTAAAGGTGCCTGCGTTATTGATCAGAATATCCACACCGCCCAGACGCTCGGCAATATCCGCCACAAAACGTCGAATGTCTGCGACATCCGCACAGTTACCTTTAACAGCGATAGCCTTGCCGCCTCCAGCGGTCATTTTTTTTACAGCCTCATTCGCAGCGGCATCGTTGCGACTGTAGACAATGGCGACACTCGCGCCTTCGTTGGCAAAGCGCTGGGCTATCGCCTCTCCAATACCTTGGGAACCGCCGGTAACAATTGCTACTTTATTTTCAAGCCTCATCTCTTTGCCCTTCATTCTGATTTATAAGCCATACACCGATTTTGCACGCTCCGGCGTAATCCAGCCTTCAGCAATATCGTGCCGAACCAGCGCCCTGTCGCGTTCGCTTGGCTTGCCATAACCACCGCCGCCACTGGTAATGGACACCAGCGTTTCACCATTGTGCAGGTGCAGTACATTGACCTGCTCGACCTCCACGAGTGTTCCATCCCTGTTGCGCCTGTACTGGCGCGAGCAACCACCCGTTTCTCCACCGCGCACACCTTTGGGGCCGTTGAGCATGCCATCGCTGACAAAAGCGACATCCACTGCACAATTGACAGGCCCGAATTCAACCTCCAGGCTGGAGGCACCCCGCAAACGCCCGGCACCTTCGGTATCGGGCAGCAGGCGCCGGCTCCTTACCCAAATGGGCTGGCACAATTCATCGAGCTCAATACTGTCAATAAAACACAGGCCACCGTTACCGGCATGCAGGTAGGTCAGCCAGGCATCATTATGCGCGGTTGCGCCACCGCCGGTGGCGCCCAGGAAAAGCTGGTTAATAAATACCTTGCCCGTACGCGGATCAACGCCGGAGACAACACCGCTTGCCGGAGACAGGCCGGCCCCCACTTCAGCCATGCCAAAACCCTCGGCAAGTTCTGCAATCGCGGCCTGAGTTGCGGCACAGACCCTATCTGCAATATTGGTTGTTGCCGCCGAGCAGCTGGTCGGGTGCCGGGGAATCCCCGCGACACAGTTTTCGCGCAGGCGCACATCGACACGCCGGAAAGCACCGGCATTTTTGGGAACGGTATGCTCGATTGAGTTAAAAACGCCAATAAGGGCGCTGGTGCGCGCACAGGCCTCACTCAGATTCAGGCCACACGGCAAGGCATCGATATTGTCACGAAGGTCGATAATTATCTTTTTCTCATCTGCCAACACTGCCACTTGCGCTTTTATCTGCACCCCTTGTTCCGGGGTTCCCGCAATCGCATCATGCGTACTGGTTGCAATACGCGTACCCGAAGGTAATTTCGATATCGCATCCGCCATGCGCTCTTCACTGTAGTCCAGCCAACGGGTTTTGAACGTTTCCAATTGATTCCAGCCGATTTCACGACCCAGCGCCAACACCTCGCGCTCACCAATACGGGCGGCGCCTATCATGGCCAGAAAATCACCCTTCCACTGTTCCGGCACGCGAATACGCATCTCACACATGCGAACGATATCGTTATTGGTTAGATAGTCTTGCTGAACCTTAACGGCGGGAAAGATAAGCGCACCTTCTTCATATACATCGCGGGCAGTACCGTGATAGGTTGTCGGTATTGAGTTACCGATATCCGCCTGGTGTGCTTTTGCCACCACGGTAAAACGGTGTATGCCTTCATCATCGATCACCGGCACAAGAATGGAGTGATCCGCTGGGTGCGAACAACCGTGATACGGTGAATTGTGTAAAAACGCATCCCCTTTGCGTAACTGCGGATGAAACTGCTGCATAGCGGCAGCCATCAGGTCGGGGCCCGACAGGACATGAATCGGCAGACTTTCCGCCGCGGCGAGTAGTTGATTATCCGCCGTAACGATACAGGCAGAAAAATCCCTCGCCCTGTTCAAAACGCCTGAACGACCGGCACGCAACAACGTATTCGCCATTTTTCGCGCAATACCTTCGAAGCGGTTATTCAATACAGCAAGTTGTGCGCCGTCCAGCGCAGGTAAATCTAGGGGCATGCTGCGTCTCCTTTTATCTGCGTATCGATAACGAGACTGCCGTCCTGCAAGCGCCAAAAAATCGATTCAGGATCAATAACGACGGTTGAGAACGGCGATTCCACCATGGCTGGGCCGCTATATCTTTTATTAATCTCCAACTGCGCAAACACTAGCACGGATGCTTCCGCGGCACCGGATACCGGGAACCATACTTTTCTGGTCGCCGCGCGTTCGGCCTCTTTGACATGCGCTCGCATGCGCCCGATTATTCGCTTATGCACACGGCAACTTGCCCGCACTGACCAGCCGATGATTTCAACAGCGGATTGCTCGTCGCGGAAGGCGAAAATACGCTCATGGGTTTGATGCATCGATTCAACCAGGCCATTAATGTCCGCTTCACTGTTAAAAGCGGCAACCGGCAGAGGAACTTCGATTTCCCACACTTGTTGTTCATAGCGCGCTTCAACTGAAAACTGCATCTTCGGCTCAAATGTCCCTTCACCCACTTCAGCCAGAAAAACGTCTGCTTTTTCCTTCAATCCATTGAGAATACGGTTCGCTCTATCGCTGTCAAAGTCAGCCGTTGTCATAAACTCAACGGCGCGATAATCGGCGGCGAGTTCCGACATTAGCGCACCTGCGGCACTTAGCGCAGCGCCCACTTCGGGAATGACAAGCCGCGGGATGGAAAGGCGGCGGGCAATGAAAATTGAATTCAGACCGGCAGCGCCACCGCCGCCAATCAGTACCGCCTGCTGCGGATCGATGCCCTGGTTCACGGTAATATCTGCGATAGCCTGCACCATATTCTCCGTCGCCAGCGTGACAATGGCGGCGGCAGCGTCTTCAATCGACATACCCAGTGGATCGGCAACCTTTTCCTCAATTGCGCGTCTTGCAGCGTTCTTATCAAGCGGCATGGTGCCGCCGAGAAAATAGTCGGGATCAACATAGCCAAGTGCCACACAGGCATCGCTTAAGGTTGGCTGCGTACCACCGCGGCCATAACAAACAGGGCCAGGCACAGCGCCAGCACTCTGCGGGCCAACCTGCAGCAAACCGCCGCTATCAACCTGTGCAATACTGCCGCCACCGGCACCCACACTCTGCACATCCACGGACGGAAAGCCGGTCAAATGCCCCTGGAATGGCGCACCGATCCAGGCATCTCTGGTCAGGGGAATCCGCCCACCCCGTACCAGGCTGACATCGTAGGTTGTGCCCCCGGTATCAGCGACAATAATATCTGCACCCGACATCGCGTTCTGGCCGAAATAACGACCCGCGATAGGGGCGAGGGATGGCCCTGAATTTATGGCCCGAATAGGTGACTGGGCAATTTCATCCGCATCGATCATGCCGCCCTGAGAGGTCAGCACCAGTAGCCGCCCGTTAAAGCCGGCATTATTCAGCCTTGTGGAAAGAGAACCCAGATAAGACCCCATCAAGGGTTTCAAAGAAGCATCAATAGCCGCCGCCGACGCTCTTCTGAATTCACGAATGGTAGGATTAAGCGCGTGTGACAGTGTATACACCACACCCGGGCAACACCGCTCAATAAGCTCGGCCACACGGCGCTCATGGATCGGATTGGCAACAGACCACAACAGACACACGGCGACGGCTGCAACGCCCTGCTCGTTAATCTGTTGACAAATAGTAATGACCGCCTCTTCGTCGAGAGGTCGCAGGATGCCGCCATCAGCGCCGATCCGCTCCGGCACTTCAAACGTCAGCGCCTTCGGAATATAAGGTTCGGGATACTTAACAGTAAAATTAAACGGCTCTTGCCGCCCGCCTTCGCGCAGGACGAGTACATCCGGGTGGCCTTGCGTTGTCAAAAACGCCGTGCGCGCCGTATTCCCGGTAATCACTGCATTAATTGCATGGGTCGTGCCATGTATAAATGTGTCGACAGAGGCGAGATAGTCAGCCAGCGCAAGCCCGGCGGCCTCTGCCGCCAACTCAACCGCATTAATGACACCCAGCACCGGATCCTGCGGCGTAGTGGACGCCTTGAACATATTGAGGTTGCCGTGGTCGTCCTCAACAATCAGGTCGGTAAAGGTACCGCCGGTATCACACGCTAGACGCACAACGATCTCCTATACCCACGGTTTCTGCAGCGGTGCGGGCAGCCGGCTTTGATCAATGCCCAACTTGTCCGCCAACCAGTCACAAATGCTTTCCTGGCCCAAGGTAGGGTTATCGATTTGGCAGTGAGCCGCGCCGGTTTCCTCCGACGAGAATTCCTTGAATGTCACATCTAGGCCATGGTTTTTTGAGTATTCATAGGATTCAATCGCAAACTCGAAACCGGCAAAATCACATTCACCTTCTACAATCAAATAAGGACATTGAATCTTGTCCTGTACACCTTCGAGCCTGAATTGACCTAAGGCCTCAACAATGGCGTCGAATCCCTCTTGCGTACCTTCACCTTCAATACCGAGCACCCAGTGCAAATGACGGATTGCAATACGGCTGGGGTCATAGCCGGTCGTTTTGACACTGCGTTGCAAATCCCAAATGGCGCCGTCGGAGACAACCGCTTTCAGACGATGCTCAAAACTCGCTGCGCGCGGCGCATAATAGCCACCCAGGCTGGCGCCATATAAAGCAACCCTGTCCGGGTCCACATCCGAACGGGATAACAGATAATCTACACACGCTGACACCGGCACTTCGGTATCGACGCGCGCGGTCAATTTTTGTCGCCGCAGCGTAGCGCCCTGCCCCGGCAGATCAACCAGCAGAACAGACATGCCGCGCGGAAATGCATGTTTAGGCATTTCATGCAGCAACTCATCTTTGAACTCATCGAGACCACCAAAACAAATAACGGCGGGTTGTTTTTCAAGCTCGTAGGGAGCGCGCAAGAAATAGGCATCGAGATGCGCGCCATTTTCGTAGGGTACTTTCACCACCTCACCGGCGGGACACATGCGCTGCATATACGCTTGCGAACAGCCTTCCATAAGGTCTAAAAGTTCAAGCCTGCGCGGATCGCTATGGTGGAGAAAAAACTCTGCACAGCGAAAATAATTGGCGGCGCGCAACCAGTTCATCCGCGCGGTGTTAATATGATGTTGCGCAATGGCTCGTTCGGCACGCTGTTTGTTGACATGCCCCATCGCTGTCCATTCACGGTACCAGCTTTCATCATCGCCGGGCGTAATACGGGTGCCCGTCAAAAAGCACTCGCTAATTGTACTGGCGCCTTCCTGTGCCGCGCCCAATATGCGCAGGAACTGGAAGGAATAATCCGGGTTGTCAGGCCACTGTATCCAGCCCGCGGGCATGTATTCACCGACCGGCTTATAATCAGGGGCCACCCTGGTTAATGCAGCTGTTTTTGTCATAATCTGTCACCCTTCCATCAAGCTAATTACCGATCCGCAATATATCATTACATATCGGTAAAGATCCAATGCTATTCACCAAAATATTTTTTGCGCGAGAGCCAAAACCCAATTGCAGACACAGGGCCTGCAACTGCCGTGACAATGGCCATCGAAAGACCCACTTTCATTTCATCCTGGAAAACCAGATCAGTAATCAGCGCCACGACCATCGGCCCGACGGTATAACCCAGCACCGAGATCGTCAGCAGGTAAAACGCATATATCTGGCCTCGCATTTTGTTAGGCACAGCCACCTGCAGAGCAACAGGCGCCAGTGCAATGGCAGCGGCAAAACCAAATACCGCAAAGGCGGAAAGCACTATTGCTATATAAAAACTCGATACCAGCGGCGCTAATACTGCCGGTATCGTGCCGACAACCACGCTAAAGCATGCAATCCTGATATGAGCCGCCCGCATCCCCTTTGCAGCCCAATGGTTGGCCAGCCACCCGGTCAACAGCAAACCGGACACCCCGCCAATTAATACCGCCAGGCCATAACCTGTGCCCGCCTCTCCTGGCGACAAACCGTAGGTGCGCATTAAAAAGGCCGGCATCCAGGCATGAAGACTAAGAACGGCCAGCGCCGCAAAGGAAGCCGCACCCAGCTGCAATGTTAAAAAGTCTTTATGGCGCATAAAAAACCTAACCACTTCCGACACCGGTACCGTTTCGCCGGCCTCGCGATCTTGCTGAGTTTTATTGCGCCTGGGCTCGCGCACAAACATAAATACAACAGCAAACAAAACACCCGGCAAACCAACAACAAAAAAGGCCAGTTGCCACGCCCGGATAACGCCGAATACCGGGAGTGTCACGGAGTCCAGGGTCGACACATAATCGACAACGGCACCGCCGAAGATATAAGCCAGCCCCGCACCGGCCGAGCCACCAATTGAATAATAAGCAATGGGCTTGGCAACCTTTGCGGATGGAAAGTAATCGGAAATCATCGATACCGCTGCAGGCGATAAGCCCGCTTCACCAATACCGACACAAACGCGGGCAATAAACAACTGGGCAAAATTATTGGCCGCCCCGCATAGGGTCGTCGCCAAACTCCAGGAAAACACACTCCATCCGGCGATGGCCCTGCGACTGTAATTGTCAGCCAATCGCCCCATCGGCAGGCCGGCAATCACATATAACAGCGTAAACGCCAACCCATGTAAAAGACTGATCTCCGTATCGCTAAGGCCAAAGTCAGCTTTAATAGGACCCACCAACAACGTCAGGATCATCCGGTCGATCATCGATAAGGTAAGCGCCAGTATCAGCACAACCACTACGCCCCAGGCATAGACATCACTTCGCCAGCCAAATCGTTTTTGTTCCGCTAATGTCTCGTTAGCATCAGGTTGTATCGATAAGTCAGACATGGCATACCCACATTAGAAGGGTCTAATAAATATGATGGCGAAACTGCATGTAGTCCTTTACGCCCCATTGTCATCCTGACTTTTTCCAGCACCTGTTAGAAACGATAAGTCACTGTCGCAATCGTGGTACGCGGACGACCGCGACGGGCGAGAAGATCGGGATCAAATGGCTGCAGTTCCGAGTGATATTTTTCGTCGGTCAGATTGTCCACACGCACGGCGACTTCCCATTGATCATCAAAAGTGGCTAAAGCGATGCGCGCACCGAACACAGAATAGGCCTCCTGCTCCAGTGTATTGACGGTGTCCCAATAAAAACCCGCGTTGTGAGAGACATCGGCGCGCAGCGAAAGCCTTAGAGATGAGGAAATATCCATAACATAATCCACGCTGGCGCCGCCGGTGAAGTCGGGTGCAAAGGGTACGGCAAAGCCATCGAACAAGCCTGCGTCAAACTCGGAATCCATCCAGCCACCATTGACACTAAACGACAACTCGTTGGTCGGGCGCACGGTCACGGCAAATTCAGCACCCAGAGTACGAGCGTCGCCTACATTGCCGATTGCCTCGTTTGGCACTCCGTTGACAAGCACAAGCGTTTCAAGCTGGCGATCCGTGCTCTCGATATAGAAAGCGGCCATTTCGTAGGTCAGCAATCCCCCTTCGGTCTGCCCTTTGGCGCCGACTTCAAAATTCTGCGATTTTTCCGGCTTAAAGGGAATTAACGGTGTCTCATTGAAGAGGGTAAAGCGGCCGGGTTCATAACCTTCCGACACGTTAAAATACACCATCACGGTGGGAGCAAATGCATAGGAAAGCGTCAGTTTCGGCAAAACGACCGTATCCTTGACGTGCATACTGTCGTTGATCAAGCGATTCTTGCCATAGAAGTCATTGCGGTTCACCCGGGCGCCCAGCGAGGCCTCGAATGCACCCACCTCATAGTTGACTGTCGCAAAGGCGGCATAGGTTTTTTCAAGGCTGGTGTTATCGTGAAAGTCCAGTATATCGACAGGTCCTCCAGCATCGACCCCGAGGAAAACGTCGGCCAAGATAACCAGTGAACGATCGCGAACACTCGAATAATACCCCCCGACCAGCCAGTTCCAAGCCTCACCGTTATCCGACTGCAGCCGAACCTCCTGCGTCAGCACCTTCGTTTTTACCGGTCTGCGATTTTGAGCAACCCAAACACCCTGCGCGGGGCTGTAATCCAGGTCCCAAAAGATTTCGTTCTCGCGCTCGGTGTAGGAGGTCAAAGACGTCAAAGCAAGGTCGTTGATCTGATGTTGCACATCAAGGATGCTGCCCAACACCTTACGGCGATTGAAGATATCCAAGCTAAGGTCCGAGTTAAGCCTGTAGTCTGTAGTGCTTGATGCCAGATAGTAATCGTTACCACCATTATCGAGATCACTATAACGGATACTCAGATTGGCTTCAGTCTCATCGGAAGGCAGAAACCGAAATGCAGCGCGCAGACCGTACTCTTCAGCTTCATCGTTGTTATTACCCGTAAAGTTATTGTCCAGATAGCCGTCCGTCGTATCTGTATAGCCGGAAAATCGAGCATAGACAGTATCTGACAGTGGTACGTTCACAGACCCGTTCACATTCAATATACTATAGCTGCCGGCTTCCACAGAAACCTTGCCTTCAAACTCCTCTGTCGGTTTGCTGCTGACATATTTTACTGCACCACCAATGGAGCTGCCGCCATAGAGTGTGCCTTGCGGCCCTTTTAAAATTTCCACGCGCTGCAGATCGACAAGGCGGCTGGCCTGGTCGGTAAAATTCTGCACATCGTCAATATAGAAGCCGATACCTTGTACGTTGCCAAAGGAACCGATGCCGCGAATCACCACATTGGGTTCGTTGTCGCCGCGACGGTTCAACACCACGTTAGGCAAGGTGCGCCCAAGGTCATCGAGATTTTTAATCCCCGCTTTTTCCAAATGCCGCCCGGAATAGGCGGTGATGGTCTCCGGTACATCCGTAATCGCTTCATCGCGCTTGCGCGCAGTGACAACAACCTCTTCAATTTGCAGTTGCACTGACGATTGTGCGATGGCGACAGGGCTCGATATCAACCCCAGCATCCAGGCAGCACTTGCCAGCTCAACACCCACCGGCTTCAAAAGCTTCTTAGATCTTTTCATTATATTAACCTCCCCTACATAGCTTCTTATAAAGATACTGCACCCGGCTCCCGAAACAGCGGAGACAAAAAATTACGGATACGTAACCCCAAGCATTACATATCCGTAAGGCAAATTCAACTGAAAGATTCCACGTATTTAACTGGCTCTTGTTGCGGTGGCTACCGCCGTTCATTTATTTAAAAATAGGACAAAGTACCGAACTGTTGCCAGGGAAACTC
This sequence comes from Exilibacterium sp., assembly GCA_028280195.1. Classification (GTDB taxonomy): domain Bacteria; phylum Pseudomonadota; class Gammaproteobacteria; order Pseudomonadales; family Cellvibrionaceae; genus Exilibacterium. The sequence goes on along the minus strand of JANQMH010000021.1, from coordinate 89,342 downwards.
CGCTTTTTTGTTATTATTTTTTGTTATTGCATTGCGCTCTACTTTTGCGGGGAAATATTCCCGCTTTTTACTGGTCTTTCTTCCACACTAGCGATCGTATCTTTTATTCCCACTCCATATTGCCATCGACAGAGATCAACTGCCCACTGATATGCGTGGCTTTTTCCGATGCCAGAAATACAGCCATATCGCCGATTTCTTCCGGCTGTATTTTGGTACGCATGGAAATATAACCTAACATCTCGGCTTCCAACGCCTCCACAGTCGTGTTTTGGGCAACAGCTATACGATTCAGTACCCGGCGCATCCGCTCACCGTCGACAATGCCGGGCCGGATAGCATTGACGCGAATATTGGCGGGACCGAGCTCGCGCGCAACAGCACGGGTCAGCCCTTCAACAGCCCACTTTGAAGCAATGTAGGGGGAGCGGTTTAGCGGCACGGTTAAGGTTGAACCGGTAGAAATATTGATGACCGCCCCTCCCCCCTGGGCTTTCATCAGCGGCACCACTTCGCGCAGCATATAAAAAACCCCGTGAATATTGACATTGAACGACGGCAACCATTCTTCGTCCGAAATATCCTCAACCGCTGCCGTCGGCCCGGCAATACCCGCGTTGTTGACCACCACATCGATACCGCCAAGATTTTCCGCTACATCGCCGACAAAAGAGCGTATTGCCTGCGAGTTACCGACATCAACTTGCGCCGTCATGACTTGCGGATGGCGCTGTTTCGTTTGTTGCAGTTTTTGTCGATCGATATCACACACGGCAACCCTTGCGCCGGCGTCGAGAAAACGCTTGACAGTGGCATAACCAATGCCCGAAGCACCGGCGGTAATAAGCACATTTTGTCGATTCATTTGTCGATTAACTCCTACTGTTACTGAACGACAGGCAGGCCAAAACACATGGCGCGATTAACAGTACCGCACCCAAGTCCGGGAATAGCTTGTTGTCGCCAACCTATACGGCCTTACTGATTCGCCAGGCAGGCACTCATCTTGTCTCGCATCGCTGCACACAGAGGTGTTGCCTTGCGTTCGACCAAATCAAAATAGACGGCTGTGGACTCAAAAGTTGCTGCGGTATTGCCTGTGAACTTTTCGCGCATTTCCAATGCAAATGTTACCGACTTATTACCAACCCTCAGCAGCTGCCCATAAATTTCAACCAGGGAGCCAGAATGCATTTCCGCCAGATACTGCAGGTTTTGACTGACATCGGCCCATCCTTTTCCCCGCCACGGTCCCGCTGAATCGTTTGGCTGCCAGCCACTGCTTTCCGACAGCAGGTGATAAGAGGCATCATCAAATAACGCCATATAATGGCGGGTTGTCAAATGGCCCATACTGTCGCACAACCAGGGATGCACGATCTGTTTGCCGTAGAGCTTCACCGCTTTCTCCCCTGGTTTTCAGCGTTTGGCATTTAAACCCAGAATGTCGCGCGCCTCTGCCGGTGTGGCGACATCGAAGCCCATGCATTCAATAATGGTTCTGGCCCGCTCAACCAGTTGGCCATTGCTGGCAAAGACGCCGCGTTTCAGATAGAGGTTATCCTCCAGGCCAACCCGTACATTGCCGCCCAATAATACCGACTGGGCCACCATCGGCATCTGCATACGCGCAATGCCAAAGGCACTCCACACGGCATTCGGCGGTAGCAAGTTGCGCATATAGATCAGGGTTTCAGGTGTTGACGGCAATCCCCATTTAGTCCCCGTCACTATCTGGTATAGCGGCGGCGCATCGAACAGCCCTTCTGCCAGCATTTGATTGGCCAATAGCACATCACCCGGAGCGAATACTTCAATCTCCGGCTTAACCCCCAACCCCTGAAAACGTTTCGCCATCTTGCGCAGGGTCGATTCCGTATTGAGATAGACATATTCCTTATCGCCATCCTTTTGGTTTTGGGTAGTGACATCCAGGGAGCAGACTTCCGGCAGCGTCATTTCGATATGCCGCACCCGCTCCTCGGCTAACGCCATATCCGAGCCCGGCCCAGCCCGGCTTTCGTCACTGGGGTCAGGGCAAAAAGTAGCGCCGCCGCCACAAGTGATATTGATAACAGACTTAACCCCATTTTCCCGGACGCGTGTCGCCATATCCAAAAACAGGTCGGGATCGCGGCTACCCGCTCCCGTCTGCGGGTCGCGAACATGCAGGTGTACCGCAGAAGCACCGGCGTCAGTCGCCTCCAGCGCCGCATCGGCGATCTCCCGGGGCGTCACAGGAAAGTTCGGATGATCGCGATTGTACTCATTCTCACCGACAACGGCGCAGGTCAAAATAACTTTTCTCATAATAGCTTCTTTCCCAAACTATTGACGTAATCTACAGGCGGCTTCGCTACCCAACACACGTTGGCCGCTCGATGCCGCCTTACCTAAAGCGGGTACACCCTCTCGCCGCTCAAGCCGCTATGTTCAGCGAACAACCTGTTCCAGAGCCATCGCCGCCGCAGGCAAGCGGGGCACCGGTTTCCCCTGTCGAATCATTTCAAGCAGCAGTGCGGCAATATTACCGATACGTAAATTTGAATATTACATATCCGTAAGTTAAAATCAACCCCAAATAAACGCAGGCTATGCATGCAAAGTAACTCAACTGTTATACACGCGGCAGTCACTGCCAATAACGGCAATGACTCGGGCGGAGAAACACAGGGGCTTTAAGCCGAATTTATGGACAGACGGCTTCAGGTACAGCTAATCATTTTTAGGCGTTTCTGTGAAAACCGCAAAGGACATATGTATAATTTTCACAATCCGTTGACTTTTTCCAACCCGATATTGAGGACGACCCTATGGCGGCCATAAAAAAGGCGACCAAAAACGCAGGTAAAGCGCGCAAAAAAGAACAGGATAACCCTGGAAGAAGCGTGTGGCGCAGAGACAGTGAAGCACAACAAATAAGTGGTGAAATGGGAGCCAGGATAAGGCGCTTTCGCGAACAGGAAAAGCTGTCACTTAATGCCGCAAGTGATTTAACCGGTATTCCCGCCGCCACACTTTCCCGTATTGAAACCAACAAAATGTCACCCACTTTCCCTGTTTTGTTAAAAATTATGGCAGGCCTGAAGATCTCGCTGACTGACTTGATAAGCCCCGACAACGCGCAGAAAAGAGACAATATTATCAGTGTGACAATGCCTGGAGAAGCGCCCTCCAATTCCATACAAGGTTACACGCACTGGGCGCCGAATACTGACAGCGCATTCGCTCATCTTGCGCAACCGCTGATTTTTGAAGTATCTGCGAAAAACCTTGACGATGCCGGCGGCCTCAAAGGGCATGAGGGCGTCGAGTTCTGTTATGTCCTGGGCGGGATATTGACGCTGCATTTTGAAGGGCAGGACCCCGTTGACATACCCGAAGGTGGCAGCGCCATGTTCGCCGGAAAAATTCCACACTCATACATAGCAAAAGGCCGAAAAAAAGCCAAAGTCCTGAATATTGTGATGATGGACCCGGTTGTGAATAACGGCAAACCTAAAAAACCCTTCGGCGTCAGAACGGGTTAGGCTTTCTTTAATTGACGGTTGGCGATGGCCACCGCGGTTGGCGCCGGTGGCATTGGCACCATCTCCACCCCCGCTGCCGCCTTTATCCCAGGCACTACGGACTCTGTACCCATCAACTCGGTGCAAGCAAAATCTCCGCCTGCACCGCCCTTATAAAAACTGCTTCTCACACCGCCCCCCTTTAAGAACATTCAGGCAAGCCATGGCATAAGCATTTGTTTTTTATTGATTTTTTTGCCGATCAGTCAAATCGGTCGACCCTGCCCTTCACTGGCGCGATAACAATCTTTAACTTATTGATTTATAGACACTTTTACCCACTCTCCCCGATAACCCGGACACAATGCCCAAAACAAGCGTTATACTCCCAGCACTTGACCCTTCAACTCGTTACAACATGGCTGTGCCGCTGGCAACTCAACCTCAAGGTGAGTCTGAATAAACTGTCATGAGAGCGGATAATAATGCACTCCCAACAGGCAATAGGTGATCTTTCCACCTTTAGCAAACTACTAAACAATCTCTACCAGGGCGCCGAAGAAACCGACCCCTGGCAAAGTTTTTTGGCTCAGCTGCAGGCGCTGTTGGCCCTGCAGTTCGCCACTTTGATGTTGCGCCCCCCCTCTCTCAACGACAGCGGCCTGCTGTTTAACGCCGGCGGCAACGCCCCGGCGACCCTGCTGGAAGATTCACGGAACATTTACACGGAGAACTACTTTACCCTGGACCCCTTGATCGACCTGCCCTTCGGTGAAGTGGTCACCCTGGGAGACTTGATTCCTCAGCAAAGGCTGGTCGAGAGTGACTACTACCGACTGTTTTTACAGCCCTTAGAGATCGGCTATATCGCCGGCATGGATTTGCAGGACAACCAGGGCAAGCGCTTTTCCCTGCGCCTGACCCGCAGCCCTGAGCAGGCGGATTTCAATGATCGGGAGAAAGCCTTCATCACCCTTCTGGCCCCCCATCTGCAACGCGCTGTCTCCCAGGCGCTCAGGCATCACCAGCTGAATTCCGAGCGGCAAGTCTATGCTGAGTCCATGTCAAAAAGGGCTATTGGCATTGTCAACCTGAACAAGCACGGCCAGATTCTCCATCTCAACGGCAGCGCAAAAAAACTGCTGGCAGCCAAAGATGGAATCCATCAGGTACACCGGCATTTGCAGCTTAAAAACAGCGAACTCAATCACAGACTGAAAGGTTATATCGACGAGGCCTTGAACACCAGGAATACCAGCACGCGACTGCCGATTAACGCAATTGCCATACCGCGTCCTTCCGGCAAACCGGACTATGAAATGGTGATCAAGCCACTGTTCATAGATCGCAATATCGAGGCGGAAAGCACGCCCCGGGTGATGATTTTCATCCAGGACCCAGAACAGAATATGGAGGTTTCGGTACGTCTGTTTATGCACCTGTACGGATTGACCCTCTCGGAAGCAACCCTGGCGATTATACTGGCCGAGGGAAAAACCATGGATGAAGCCGCCGCCGATCTGGGTATCACCAAGAATACAGCCCGTGCGCATCTGCGAGCGATCTTTGCCAAAACCGGGGTCACCCAACAATCGATGCTGGTAAGTATGGTGTTGAAAAGCCTGGCCTCAGTTTCATAAACAAGTCCAGCAGATCTTACGGCGTTTTCGAACACCCTTTAAATCGCCGCGGCAGTTTCAAAGTGCCCTATAAATAAGGCGGTGTGATGGTTGCGGAATTATCCAGGCAGATCGCCGCACCGTTTATATGACAGGACTCATCCGACACCAAGAATAAGACCGTATTGGCCACATCCTCCGGCATACATACATAACTGGCCGCCTGCTCAGCCTTGTCCCCATTGACCACCAGGCCTTTATCGGCAATCTCCATCATCATGGGCGTTGCGATTCCGTCGGGGTGGATGGTATTGCAGCGCACCTTGTTGCCCGCCTTGTGGCAATAAACCGCCACACTTTGAGTCAAACCGCGCACCGCGGCCTTGGCGGCAGAGTAAGCGGGAATTGCCGGCATGCCGCAAAGCGCGGAGGAAGAGGACATATTGACAATCGAACCGCCACCGGACCGCTCCATTAAGGGCAGGGCATATTTGATTGCCAGGAAAATACCATCACTGTTTACCGCCTGCACTCGACGCCAGCCCTCCAGCGTTTCCGCTTTGATATCCGCCAACTGCAGGATGGCAGCATTGTTTACCAGGATATCCAGACGACCGTATTCTTTTTCCACCATGGCGATCAGCGCTTGCCAACCGGCTTCGTCACTCACATCCTGACTGACAAAGCGGGCATTGCCGCCTATTTCCAGCGCTGCCTGTCGGCCCGGCTCGGCGTTGATGTCGGTCATAATGACGGTAGCCCCCTCGCGACTCAACAACTTCGCATCGGCTAGGCCAACCCCGCGGCTGGCACCGGTCACAATGGCAATTTTACCTGCTACTCGATCTGTCATAGATACACCCTTCTTGGCCCCACCACCGTCGATTTCCGAGATGGCAACTTTAGAAAAAGACGTTAACCAGCTCCACTTCCATATCAATCACAGCCAATGCAGTGCGCGCCAGCCCGCCGGCCGGAATACACGCAATCCGCCAATGACAGGCCACTGATATAAGACTGGGAACACAGGCCCACGGCTGACCGGCCAGCGGCATAAAGACCGGCAATCACTTTGCCATCGGCATTTTTTACCTGACCGTTGTGCTCATCCACCACCAGGCCGCCGAGGGTCATCGACAGGCAGGGTACCTTGGCGTTGCCGATAGAGATGTTCATCGCATAATACGGGCCTTCACCCAGGGGGCGCAGGTATTTCCCAAGCTTGTCAAACTCATCGTCATCACGGGTACAACCGCGATTGAATCTGGTTACCACCTGTTGCAGCGCCTCTGCATCCAGGTCGATTTTGCCGGCCAGTTGTGCAATGCTGCCGGCTTTGACAACGCTGGTATGCAGCAACAGGCGCGCCGGCAGCCATTGATTCCAGGGCATGCTGCCGGGACGCGCTTCGGTCTTGGCCCGATCAAACAAGGCCTGATCGACAAGCAACCACCCTTTACCCTTACTGTGCCGGACCAGATGGTCGGCCGTCGTGGCGCCGTATAGGTCTTCGTTACAGAGCCGACGCCCGTCGGCACCCACCATTAAACCCTCGATTAAACAGGCAGGCGGGGAAAAGAAACGCCAGGCTGAAACGCGATCCATATACTTCAGTGCGCCACCCACGCTATGGCCCAGCAGAATGCCACTGCCGTGGCAGTCCTCCCCCAGCGGCCGCACACCCGTATAGGCGGGTGCATACTTTTTTACCATCTCTCTGTTGGCGATAAAGCCACCGGTACAGAGGACCACACCGCGCTCAGCCCGCAGGCGGCGAACACTGCCGCGCGCTCTCAGCGCGTGTACCCGTGAACGAAATACCTTTCCCAACCCGGGGGCCAGCATAATAAAAGCATTACCCAGCTTATTGAGCTGATCCATCAGATAGCGCATCCAGCACCCTGTGGGAGCTGCCAGAACTTCGACTCCGAGCACGCGATTGTCCCCGTCGGTTATCAGCCGCCGGACTTCTGTATGAACCTTCACCGAAATGCGGGTGTTTTTTTCAATCGAATTCCGCAGAGCACCGAGCAATACCCGCCCCGTCAGGCCTCTGCCTTTGGTACGATGACCCCGGCGCACCGGTTGCGCCAGGTGCCGGTAAGGTGCGGAAGTTTCATTGCCGCTGTAGTAAAGAAAATACCCATCCGGTGGATAAGAGGTTTTTTCATCGTAGGCTTTCGCATCGTAGTGTGCACCATGGGATTCCAACCAGGCCAGGTTGGCGGCACTTTTTTCACAAAAGTCACGCAGGGTGTCATCGCTGACGGCCCCCTGCACCTCCTGTTGCAAATAGGCAAACATATTGTCTACGCTGTCCTGCTCACCGGCCTGTTGCTGTATGGTTGTACCGCCGCCGGCGTAAACCACGCCGCCGCTAAGGGCACTGGCACCACCGCCGGAGAGTCGATCCAACAAGGTGACCCGGGCACCGTTGGCAGCGGCCTCCAGAGCAGTACAAGCGCCGGCCGCACCGAAGCCCACAACCACCACCTCGGTGCACTCGTGCCAATCGATGTCGCTGGCACGACTGAGCCGCAACGGCGACTCGCCAGTTGCCTTGACGGCGTTTGCTCTCAACTCCATTTGTCTACACCCGCTGCTTGCCTGGCCACACTGGTCTCTGCACCTGTAGCGACCCTGCCACGCCCGGCACCGAGGTGACAGGCGGCAAGATAACCGAAAGTCATGGCAGGCCCCAGGGTGGTACCGGCTCCCGGGTACCTGGTTCCCACCACTGAGGATGAGCTGTTGCCAATGGCATACAAACCTTCGATCACCTCACCATTGTCTTTCAGGACACGGGCGTGTTCATCAGTCAGCAAACCGCCCTTGGTACCCAGGTCACCGGGATAGATACGCACCGCGTAAAACGGTGCTTTTGCAATTCCACCCAGACAGGGATTGGGTGCATGATTTTTGTCGCCATAGTACTGATCGTGAAGGTTGCCACCGCGGCCAAAATCCTTGTCTTCTCCCTGGCGGGCATAGTCGTTAAAGCGTTCCAGGGTTCTACCCAGGCGATCCGCCGACATCCGCAGCTTTTCCGCCAATTCGGCAATGCTATCAGCCTTGTTGTAAAATCCGTTTTTCACTGCCTCAGGTAAAAGTGCATCCGGCATCACTTTACCGGGCATCATCGGCCCGAGCATGAATTTTTTACGGTAGTTTGCATCAAAGATGGCATAGGCCGGCACAGTCCTGGCTGCAGTCGAATGGGCACCGTAACAGCTTGGGCCGTAATCCTGGTAAGGAGCCGCTTCGTTGGTGTAACGCTCCCCCCGGCAGTTAACGAATATCAAACCGGGGAGTGATTTTTCCACAAATAATATGCGGGAAAATTCCTCGCCTTCGACACACACAGCGGGGGCCCACCAGGCGTGCTGCATTAAAGATGTCGCGGCACCCAGCGCCAGGCCCGCCTGAATCGCATCGCCGGTATTGCCCGGGTTACCCGCACTCCAGTGAGCAGAGGTCGGCCCCGGCAGATACTGTTCACGCATGGCTTGGTTGCGCTCAAAACCACCAGCTGCGAGGATAACACCCTTGCGGGCATGGAATTCCAGGGTTTTGCCGCTCCGCCTGGCTCTCACACCCAGCACCCGATCACTATTGGCAAGCAGCTCACCCATGGCGGTATTGAGATATAGCGGTATACCCCGGTCCATCATCGAGTGCCGCAAGCGACCGATCAGTGCATTGCCCAATACCAAACGCCGGTCGCGTCGCCCTTTTAGACGCGCGGGCAGATTGCACCAGTACCCCAGTATTACACCGGCCATCGTTTTCAACCATCCGGGTTCATTGCTGAACACCTTTCGCGCTTCCGCCATGGTCATGGCATAGCGCCCCATTACCACAGTCTGCGGGTGCTGGCTGCGCAGTTGGTCAAACGCCTCTCCCAGTGCTCCACCGTCATAGGGTAAAGGGTCCAGGGTACGCCCGCCCGGTTTGCTGCCCCTCTCGTGCGGGTAGTAATCGGGGTAGAGATCCTGTGGCTCGAATGCCAGGCGCGTGTTGGCCTCCATATACCGCAGCATCTCGGCGCCGTGCTCCAAATACGCTTTCAGCCGTTCATCGCTGACACAGTCCTCCACCAGCCCCCGGGTGTATTGCCATGCATCTTCCGGGCAGTCTTCAACCGCTGAGGGCTTGCCGTGGTTGGGAATCCAGATACCACCACCGGACATGGCCGAAGTCCCGCCATAGGCATTGCTTTTTTCGATCACCAGCACAGACAATCCTTCGTCATGGGCCTTGATCGCTGCAGTCATTGCCCCGGCACCGGATCCCACAACCACAACGTCGACGATATTCTTATTCTCAGACATGCTTTATGACCTGCTGTCCTTGTAACACCTGTTTTCATGGATCGCGCTAGGTTATATTGGCTTTGCTCCAGAACGCGCGCATCGCCATTATTTGATTGTCGCCATTCAATACAAAGTGGTCGATCACCTCGACCCGCAGGCACTTGCCACAGGCGTAGGAGGTCACCACAAAGGGAAAGGCGAGTTCACCCGCGGCATAGCGCACAGACCCCAACCGCTCGGCCTGCACCGTCATCGTCACCGTCATCTGGTAAAACTCCCTGATGGCCTCTTTGCCCCTTACAGGCGCCGATCCCACGGGATCTTCCACAGTGGCATCCTCAGCATATAACGCCATGATGGCATCGAGGTCACCTTCACGCAGGCTGCGCATGTAATTGTCGGCAAGCTGTTCTGCAATCTGATGGCTGGGCATAAATAACCTTCCAAGGAAATCAGAGGGCACACTTTTCCTTGATCAGATTACCTCCGAAGCTGCGCCCGGCTCTTAGTCTAAACGGACTAGAGAAAACCTCTGCGGCGTTAAAGGCAGGTATTTACCATTGTTTCAGGTATTGGTGGTTGCCATAATCTGTGGGTACCTGAACAGTGGGAAGTGTTTTCATGGGTGATTTTTCCGAGCGGGCGTTTAGCGGTAAAACTGTCATTGTCAGCGGTGGCGGCAGAGGTGTGGGTTTTGGCATCAGCGAAGCCTTTCTGGCCGCCGGTGGTGATGTGTTTATCTGCGGCCGCAAAGCCCCTGAAAAGCTACCTGCCGGTGCCGGCAAAAGCGCTACCTTTGTGAGCGCCGATGTTCGCGAACCGGAACACTGCCAAACTCTGATCGACATCGCGATTGCAAAAACCGGCCGCCTGGACGTACTGGTTAACAATGCCGGCGGCAGCCCTCCCATGGTCGCTGCCGATGCTCCCTGCAAGCTGATCGAATCCATCATCCGCCTCAACCTGATCGCGCCCATGACCCTCGCACAGCAGGCATACAAAGCGATGTGTGAAACCGCCGGCGGCGGCAGTATCATAAATATTGCCAGCGTCTCCGGCGAGCGCCCGTCGCCGGGTACGGCTGCCTATGGCGCCGCCAAAGCCGGCCTGATCAACCTTAGCCGCTCCCTCGCCCAGGAGTGGGGAGTGGACAGGGTACGGGTCAATGCCATCATTGCCGGGTTGGTCAAAACCGAAGCCGCCGAGGCGCACTACGGTGGCAAGGCGGGTATCGATCTGATCGAAAGCGCCATGCCCATGCGCCGTATGGCCCGCCCCGCGGACATCGCCAATGCCTGTCTGTTTCTGGCGGCAGACAGCTCCACCTATATCAGCGGCGCCGCGCTGGAGGTTCACGGGGCTGGTGAACCGCCCGGCTTCCTGAAATTGGCGGAAGATGCCATTGCGCTAAGCCACTGAGCCTGCAGGCGCGGAAGCCGAGCCGCTGCAGGATCAGAATACTTCGAACAGGCCCGCGGCACCCATCCCTCCGCCGATGCACATGGTCACCACCACGTATTTCACACGGCGGCGCCTGCCCTCCAGCAGCACATGCCCCACCATGCGGGCACCGCTCATCCCAAAAGGGTGACCGATGGCAATGGCACCGCCGTTGACGTTGATGATGTCATTGTCGATACCGAGCTTATCGCGACAATAAATCACCTGAGATGCGAAGGCTTCATTCAGTTCCCACAGCCCGATGTCATCAACGCGCAATCCGCAACGATCTAACAGTCTGGGAACCGCAAACACTGGGCCGATACCCATTTCGTCGGCCCTGCAACCGGCCACAGCCAGACCGCGATAGGCGCCCAGGGGATGGAGGCCCTGCCGCTCAGCCAGCCTGCTGTCCATCACCACACAGGCGGAGGCGCCGTCAGCGAGCTGGGACGCATTACCCGCGGTGATAAACCTGCCCCGCTTCACCCAATGGCCGTCTTTCCAGACCGGTGCCAGTCCCCGCAGACTCTCCAGTGTGGTGCCGGACCGATTGCACTCGTCTGCGGCAATGGTGACTTCCCGGTAGGTGGTTTCTCTGGTTTCCTTGTTGAAAATGGCCTGAGTGGTAACTACAGGCACAATTTCACCGTCAAACAAACCGGCTCGCTGGGCAGCGGCTGTACGCATCTGGCTTTGCAGGGCGTACTCGTCCTGATGTTCGCGACTGATGCCGTAACGCTCGGCAACAATTTCCGCGGTTTCTATCATCGGGATATAGGCGCTGGGGTCGATTGCAATTACCGTTTTGGAAACATTGCGAAAGGTATTTTTATGCTTGTTCTGGGTCAGGGAGATTGACTCCACGCCGCCGGCAACAACGATGTCGTATTCGTTACACATAATACTTTTGGCTGCAGTGGCAATGCTCATCAGGCCAGAGGAACACTGGCGCTCCACGGCCATGCCCGCGGTAGTCTGCGGCAGGCCCCCGGCCAGGGCACAGAGCCGCCCGAGGTTGTACGCCTGGGTACCCTGCTGGGCTGCGGCACCGAAAATACAGTCGTCGACCTGGGCGGGATTGATGCCCGCCCTGGCGACAGCGGCTTTGACCACCCGGCCGCCCATGACCGGGGCTTCCGTGTCGTTAAAGGCGCCGCGGAAGGATTTACCGAGGCCAGTTCTGGCAGTGGAGACAATTACGGCTTCGCGCATGGAGATTCCTGTCGGTAGGGGGTCATATCAACCATTCGACTTGGGGAAATAACGTGAAATCGTATCCACCACACAGGCCGGACGATCACTGCCATCGATTTCCACACTCACGCGGACAGTGGCCTGCACACCGCCGTTGATATTTTCCACCTGCAGCAGCTCTCCTACACCGCGCAAGCGGGAGTTTACCGCAACCGGTGATGGGAAGCGGACCTTGTCACAACCGTAATTCACTCCCATGGAGATGCCCCGCACATCGACAATTTGCGGCAGGAACAGATTTACCAGTGACAGTGTCAGATAACCGTGGGCGATGGTATTGCCAAAAGGGCCGGATTTGGCTTTTTCCGGGTCGACATGAATCCACTGATGATCGCCGGTAGCATCGGCAAACAAGTTGATACGATCTTGATCAATGATCAACCATTCGCTGGTACCCAGTTTCCGGCCAACAGCAGTTTCCAGATCGAGTGGGCTTTCAAAGACTGTGGTCATGGCATTTCTCTTTTATAAGTTAAGCGTGCTGACTGGAACAGGAAATCGTTTCACCGGTCAGGTAACTGGCATAATCGGAGGCCAGGAACATCATGATATTTGCAACTTCCCAGGTCTCGGCACCGCGGCCGTAGGCTTCGCGCCCTTGCAGCTCCCTCAACAATGCTTCTGGTGCCGACTTCTTTAGCATCGGGTGTACGCACAGTGAAGGCGACACAGCGTTGATACGCACCCCAAACTCGGCCGCCTCCAGGGCGGCACAGCGGGTCAGCGCCATCACCCCGGCTTTGGCCGCGGCGTAATGCGCCTGCCCTTTCTGGGCGCGCCAACCAAGCACTGAGGCGTTATTGACAATGGCCCCACCACAGCCGCGTAATTTCATCACCTGCATCATGTAGCGGGTCATACGCATGGTGCCGTTCAGGGTCACATCAATCACTTTCATCCACTCGGCATCGTCCATCTCGATCAGGGCCCTGGTGGTGCCCAGGCCGGCATTGTTGATCAATACATCCACACCGTCCAACCTGTCCTCGGCAAAATTGATCAACGCTTGTACTTCATCTTCCAGCGCAACATTGCAGCTTAAGCCGTACACCGCATCCAGGCTGTTTTGCCCTTTCAGTTTGGCCACTGATTCGATCAATCGGCCCTGGTGAATGTCACTGATCACAATGGCGCGACAACCCTCTTCTACCGCTCTCAAAGCAGCGGCGAAACCAATGCCAGCTCCGGCAGCCGCCGTGATCAACACCGACTTGTCCGCCAACAGACCGTGGCCGGCCACATAAGCGGGATTGTGGATATCCATTTTTTTCTCCGGTATGAAAAGGCCCGTTCACACTGTTGAAATCACCGCTGCCAGCGTTCTTTCGGCATACCCAGGCCGCGCTCAGCTATGATATTACGCTGAATTTCATTAGTGCCTCCATAAATAGTATCCGCGCGTACAAACAGCGCCAGCGCCTGCAAACGGCTTAATTGATAGGGACCGTGTTCCAGAATCTGGCTTTCCGCTCCCATCACATCCAAGGCCAGCTCACCGAGATCCCGGTGCCAGGTGGCCCAGAAAATCTTGTAGATCAGCGCCTCCTGTTGCAGGCTGCCAGCGCCACTGCCCTGACTGGACAACATACGCATGGCGTTGTAACGCATGATTTTCAGTTCCGTGTGAGCCTTGGCGATGCGCTGGCGAATAGCCGGGTCCCGGGCTGCGCCGTTTTCCTTGGCGATACCCACAATCTCATTCAGCTCATTCTGAAACTGCATCTGCTGCCCCAGCGTGGAAACGCCGCGTTCAAAATCCAACAGACTCATGGCCACCTTCCAGCCATCGCCGGGCGCACCGACGATATCTCCGGCATTACACTCAGCACCGTCGAAAAACACCTGATTAAATTCGCTGGTACCGGTGATTTGTTGAATACCGCGCACTTCAACACCTGGCTGATCCATTTTCACCAGGAAAAAGCCCAAACCCTTGTGGGCGACAGAACCGGGATCGGTGCGGGCAATAACAAAGCAGTAGTCGGCTTCGCGGGCTAAAGAGGTCCAGACCTTCTGGCCGTTGATAATCCATCTGGCCCCGGCCTCGTCAAAGCGCGCTCTGGTTCTGATATTGGCCAGGTCGGAGCCGGCACCCGGTTCAGAATACCCCTGGCACCACAGCTCGGTACCGGCGACGATACCCGGTAAGTACTTGCTTTTCTGAGCGCCGGTACCAAAGGCGATGATGGTGGGGCCGGCCAGACCTGCACCGATATGGCCGACACGGCCAGGGGCACCGGCGCGGGCGTATTCCTCGTAAAAAATCACCTGTTGCTCAATGGAACAGCCACGACCGCCGTATTCCCTGGGCCAACCGACACAGGTCCAGCCGCCGGCGGCGAGTTTTTGTTCCCAGCGCTTGCGCTCTTCGGGAAACATATGTTCGTCACCGGGACCACCCCGGAATTTCAGTTTTTCGAATTCGCCAATCAGATTCTCCTGCAACCAGGTGGCAACCTCCTGACGAAACTGTTCATCTTCGAGGCTGAAACTCAATTTCATCGATGCAACTCCAGTACTCGACATTAATCCAGGATTAGCCGCGCAATGCGCTCCCGGTGGTAGTCACCACTGCCCAGGAAATGTTCGCTTGCCTTGGCGCGCTTGAAGTAGAGGTGTACGTCGTATTCCCAGGTGAAGCCCACACCGCCGTGCATCTGCAGCGCGTCACCGGCATTTCTGAAAAAGGCGTCGGAACAATACGCTTTGGCAACACTGGCGGCTTCCGGTAACTGCGAGGCCAGTTCGCCGTGTTCCAGGGCTTCCTGGGCGACACAGGCCGCATAGTAGGCACCAGATCGGGCTACTTCAGCGCGGGTCATCATATCGGCGGCCATGTGTTTGATGGCCTGGAAGCTGGCAATAGGGCGATTAAACTGGGTACGCTCTTTGGTGTAGTCAACCGCGATATCCAACAGCTGTTGAGCGCCACCCAGTTGTTCTGCCGTCAGGGCAACCGTTGCCAGGTCGATAATTTTTGCCAGCGCCGGCCAGGCCGCCCCTTCCTCGCCCATCAATGCCGAGATCGGCAGCGTCACACTGTCAAAAGTGATCTCTGCCTGCCTGCGGGTTTGATCCATGGTCGGCAGTAGCCGGCACTCGATTCCGGCCCGATCGGCGGCTAGCACAAACAGGTTAATTCCCTCTGCACCTGTCGACCCAAGGCTGCGGGCGGCGACGATCAGCAGTTCCGCACTGGCTCCGTCGGGTACATAACGCAGGGTACCGTTCAGCACAAACTGATCATGTCGCCTTTGCGCAACCAGTTCGACGGCTTCTGCTCCCCACTGCCCACCGCACGCAGCTGCCGCCTTACCGGTATACGCCAGAGTGGCTGTGCGCCCTGCACAAATTTCCGCCAGGTACTGCGCTTTCTGCTCGTCGCTGCCCGCGATCATCAGGGCGTTGGCGCCCAGGCAAACAGTGGAGAAAAACGGCGAACACAACAGGTAGCGCCCCATCTGTTCGAGCATGGCCGCCAGTTCCACATACCCCAGGCCCAGTCCACCAAACTCCACGGGAATATGAATGGCCGGCCAATAAAGTTCGCCGCAGATGCGTTGCCAGAGTTCAGCGTCGTATCCCAGCTCGGTGGCCATTGCAGCACGCACCGCTTCACCGGTGGAGACTTCGGCGAGAAATGACTCCGCGGTGTCGCGGATCATTTGTTGTTCATCGCTAAAAGCAAACTTCATATCAACTACCGTAAACTTTCTGTGCCGGCACTTCTTTGCTTAACAACTGCTCCACCGCACTGCCAACTTCCGACGGTTTCCAGCGAGCACCTTTGTCAACGCCCTCGGTAGTACGCCAACCGGCGGCGATGGAGATCTTGCCGCCTTCGGCCTCGAATATGCGACCAGTAATGGTGGCAGCCTCAACCGAACCCAGCCACACAACCAGCGAGGACACATTCTCCGGCGCCCAGTAATCAAAGCTGCCGTCTTCGGGTTTCGCCATTCGCCTCGCCATCGATTTCACTGCGGTGGTCATCCCGGTGCGCGCTGCAGGCGCAATGGCGTTGGCGGTAATACCATAGCGGCCTAACTCGGCTGCCTGGTTTAATGTCAGGGCCGCAATCCCGGCTTTGGCGGCGGCATAGTTGGACTGACCGATGGAACCCTGCAGGCCGGCACCGGAAGTGGTATTGATAATGCGGGCTGCCACCGCCTTGCCCGCTTTGTACTGATCGCGCCAATAGTGAACGGCATGGGACACAATACAGAAGTGGCCTTTCAGGTGTACCGCCATAATACTGTCCCACTCGGCTTCGGTCATCGAGGCAAACATGCGATCGCGATTGATACCGGCATTGTTGACCACCACGTGCAGATCACCAAAGGTGTCGAGCGCCTGTTTTACCGCATTCTGGCTATCTTCGTAGTCGGTGATATCACAGGTACTGACCTCAGCCTTGCCACCGCCGGCCACAACCTCGTCGGCAACCGCTCGTGCTGCAGCTTCATTAATATCATTGACAACGACACTGGCGCCCTCGGCAGCAAATACTCTGCTATGGGCTGCACCCAGGCCACCGCCGGCCCCGGTCACAATCACTACGCGGTCCTGACAAATCCCCATGGATAGATCCTCTGATAAATCCTGTAGTTAAAGACCATAGTTAAAAACCATAGTTAAAGACCATAGTTAAAAACCATAGTTAAAGACCATAATTAAAAAGTGCAGTTAAAAACATGGGTCACAGACATTCGAGAATAGTCACATTGGCCTGGCCACCGCCTTCACACATAGTCTGCAGACCGTAACGACCGCCACTTCTTTCCAGCTCGTGCAGCAAAGTGGTCATCAATCTGGTGCCGGTAGCTCCCAGGGGATGACCGAGGGCAATGGCACCGCCGTTGACATTGGTTTTGGCGTGGTCGTAGCCGGTTTCCTGTAACCAGGCCATGGCCACCGAGGCAAAGGCCTCATTAATTTCCACCCGATCGATATCGGCCAGCCTCATGCCGGATTTTTTCAACGCATAGTCGGTCGCCGGAATCGGCGCTGTCAACATCCAGATCGGGTCGTCGGCACGCACACTCATATGGTGGATACGGGCACGCGGGCTCAGGTGGTAACGCTGCAAGGCTTTTTCTGACACCACCAGTAGCGCCGAGGCGGCATCGCAGGTCTGGGAGGACACGCCGGCAGTGACCTTGTCGCAGCCGAAAATACCGGCCAATTGCGCCATTTCTTCCAGACTCGAATGGCGCGGCGTTTCGTCCATAGTGACGCCTTCCAGCGGCACAATCTCCCTGTCGAAACGGCCCTTTTGGATGGCGTTTAACGCACGGGTATGAGACTCCAGGGAGAAGACTTCCAGCGCTTCGCGGCTGAAGCCCCATTTATCAGCAATCATCTGTGCCGAGGCAAACTGTGTCGGCGCGATACCGCCATAACGTTCCGCCCAGCCCCTGGAACCGGTAAAGGGGTTGCTAAAACCCATCGGCTCTGCAGCAGTCATGGCCGCGGCAATAGGAATTTGGCTCATGGTCTGAACACCGCCGGCCACCACCACCTCCATGGTACCGGACATCACCGCCTGAGCAGCGAAGTGCACCGCCTGCTGGGAGGAGCCGCACTGGCGATCGACGGTCGTGCCGGGGACCGCCAGACTCAAACCGGCCGCCAGCCAGCAAGTGCGGGCAATATCACCGGCCAGGGGTCCGATGGTGTCGACGCAGCCAAAAATCACATCGTCGTATTCGTTGTCGGGTATAGCGTTGCGCTCCACCAGTGCTTTAAGCACATGGGCACCGAGATCGGCGGCGTGTATATGGGCCAGGCCACCCTTGCGACGGCCGGTGGGGGTTCGCAGTGCATCTACAATATAGGCTTCGGCCATCATCTGTCCTGTGTTTACATGCTCTGGGCGGATTTACCCGAAGGGCACAAAAGCGCAGTGCAATCCACCCGGTATGCGATCGGAGTACTGATTACGCCTGAACGCCGAAAGTTTTATCGGCTCCTATCTTGGCGTTGGGATTCATTAACCACTGGTGCAGGCGGTTTTTGTGGAAACCGGCGTGTCCCCAGAATTTGTCCAATGCCCAGGCCCGTTTCATAAAGATATGCAGGTCATACTCCCAGGTATATCCCATGGCACCGTGAACCTGCATACCGTGCTTGGCTGCCAGCAGAGCCGCTTCGCCCGCAACCACTTTGGCGTGGGAGACGGCAAAGTCCGCATGGGAAGGTCGTCGGCTCAGGGTATATGCGGCACGGTACAAAGGCGCTTTGGCAAACTCGGTTTTCACGGCGCAATTCGCCATCTGGTGCTTCAACGCCTGGTTGGCACCAATGGCCCGGCCAAACTGAATACGACCGGTGGCGTACTGCACGCTCATAGTGATCATGGCTTCAGCCAGCCCGATCATCTGCGCGGCGGCGCCCAAGGCGCCGCGGTTGAGGGAGGCGGCCAGCAGGGCAACGCCTTCGGCACCGCTGGCAACACAGGTTTCGTCACTGCCCTGCCACTCCACAAAAAATAAGCGCCGGCACGGATCGATACTGTCCTGGGCGATCAGGGCAACCTGGTCGCGGGCCAGCAGATGGATCTGATCACCGCTCGGCAATAACAGCCAGTCAGCGATATGGGCATCACAGACCAGACCGTTGGCGGCGTGGCCTACAGCAATCCTGGCCTTACCGGCAGTCAGCTGCGCCAACAGTGTCCCACAGCGGTCGTCCTTTGGCGCCAGACTGCTTAACAGCGGCGTGGCAACCAGCGCGGTTTCCACCAGCGGTTCAGCCAGAGCTACCCGGCCACACTCCTGCGCCAGCAACACGAAATCCAGTTCGTTCATCCCCAGGCCGCCCTGTGCCTCAGGCACCAACATTGCACTCAGGCCCAGGTCGACCAACTGCTGCCACAGCCCGGGGTTGCGACCGGTCTCAACCTCCCAGGACCGGCGCAGAGATTGCGGTGTAACCTCGGCTCGGAGAAAGTCCTTGACATTGTCAGCGAACAGCAACTGATCTTCGGTAAATGTAAAGTCCATGCGCTCTCCCCTTATCTACGCGGCATGCCCAGCAGGCGCTCGGCAATGATATTGCGTTGAATTTCGTTGGTGCCGGCGTAAATCGGGCCCGACTGCGCAAACAGGAAACCGTCCAACCAGTTTCCGATATCACCCGCCGCGGATGCATTTGGCAACAGTTCCGCGCGGGATGCCAGAATGCTCATGGCGGTTTCGTGCATACGCTGATCCAGTTCGGACCAGAAGATCTTGTTCAGTGAGGCTTCGGCACCGATCTTTCCACCGTTTATCAGCCGCGATGCGGTTTGGTAGGTGAAAAGCGCGTAGGCCTCGGCATCCATGAAGGATTGCACCACCGCGTCTTCGATACTCAGGTCGAGAATATCGTTTTGGTGGGCGCGGTAAAGCTCCACCAGACGCTTGGCGGTTTCCTGGAAGCGGGCCGGACTGCGCAACATCAAACCGCGTTCAAAGCCCGCAGTGGCCATGGCAATATGCCAGCCCTGCCCCTCATCGCCGAGACGGTTTTCCAGCGGCACTCGCACATTGTCAAAAAAGATCTCGGCAAAACCGGGCAAGCCATTCAGCTGGGCGATGGGACGTACCGTAATTCCCGGAGCGTCCAGCGGCACCAAGATAAAAGACAAGCCGTGGTGACGCTGTGACTCGGGATCGGTGCGGAAAATACAGAATACCCAATCGGCAAATACCGCACGGGTTGACCATACTTTCTGGCCATTAATCACATACGCATTGCCGTCGCGAATGGCTTTAGAGCGAATCGCGGCCATATCGCTGCCGGCACCCGGCTCGGACCAGCCCTGGGCCCACATTTCGTCGCCGCTGGCCATCCCGGTGATAAAGCGCGCTTTCTGGGCATCAGTACCGAATTCCATCAGGGTCGGTCCCAACAGGAAAATACCGTTCTGGTTCACACGTAGCGGTGCCCTGGCTCGATAGTATTCCTCTTCGAAAATCAGCCACTCGATCAGGTTGCAGCCGCGTCCGCCATATTCCTCGGGCCAGGTCACCATGCCCCAGCTCCCCTTAGCGAGAGTTTTCTCCCATTCACGGTGCTGTTCAAAACCCTCGGCAGTGTCAAAGGACTGGAGCGGCCGGGCGGGTACATTGTCGGCCAGCCATGCGCGCACTTCACCACGGAAGGCGATTTGTTCGGGGGTATAGTTCAGATCCATATCTACTTCTCGACCTTGCTGATCAGCCAGTCTCCAGCCTGTGGGAAGCGGCATCTACAGTAACGAGGGCTGTTAGAATTTCGCATCGCGCTTTTCGACAAAGGCATCGCGTGCTTCCCGGGAATCGCCTTCGGTATAAGCCTGCAAGGTAAAGCCCTGCTCCCAGCGATATTTGTCTTCCAAGCTGCCGTCTTCAATACCGGTCAGCGCCTCTTTGGCCAACCGTACCATCGACGAAGACTTTTCGGCAATTTTGGCCGCTATCGCCAGCGCGGTTTCGCGCAGAGCATCTTTGGCAACTATCCGCTCCACCGCACCCAGGCGGTATGCTTCGCCGGCATCGATGAACTCGCCGGTGTAGTACAGGTAGCGAACTTTTTGTAGCGGGAACATGCGTTGCAGGTGAGCACCGCCGCCCATGGCCCCGCGATCGATTTCCGGCACGCCGAAACGGGTGCAGTCGGAGGCGATGATAATGTCGGCCGCGCCGGCGATGCCGATGCCTCCGCCCAGGACAAACCCGTGCAGCGCCACAATCACCGGTTTGGGGTTGAGATGCACGGCCTTGAAGGTGTCGTAGTTGCCTTTGTTTACCGCCACGATTTTAGTGCCGTCGGCAGCCAGCTCCTTAATGTCCACCCCCGCGCAGAAGCCTTTGCCTTCTGCGCGTATCACAATCACTTTAACCGCCGAATCCTCACCCAGCTGGTTCAGTTCATTGGCGATGGAAAACCAGGCCCGACTGTCAAAGGCATTGACCGGCGGACAATCCAGCACCAGTTCGGCAATACCGGCTTCAATAGTGGTTTTGAAAACCATAAAACGCTCTCCTGTTATGGGGCAAGGCGTCATCGCAACCGCGCCAGTGTGTCCTCAGCCTGCGTGACAATACCGCCAATAATGTCTTTGCACGTGGGCAGGTCGTCAATCGTCCCCGCCACCTGCCCGGATGGCAGGATGCCCTGGTCCGGATACCCCCTGACCATGGCCTGCTGAATCAGCATCGGCGCGTTGGCAGCCATCAGGGTTTGCCCCAAACTCATGCCGCTGGCTTTTTTCATCTGCCAACCGGCACTCAACATACCCCAGAGAGAACCACCGGTGATTTTACTGAATGCCCAGCCGTTCTTGAGCGCCAGCCACAGGGTCGCCGGTATTGAGGTACTCTGCAGTTGCTGCAGACAGCGGTTGTTGATCATACGCTGTGGCATGCCATCGAGCTTGTTGCTGACGATAATCTGCTCGGTGAGTGCCCCCACATAGCGGGCCTTGGTCTGGTCCGGCACCGGGCTTTCCCGACTCATCAGGAAGCGGGTACCCATCGCAACACCGGCGGCGCCAAAACTGAGCGCCGCGACCAGGCCGCGGCCGTCTTTAAACCCACCGGCAGCAACGACTGGCACATCCAGCGTGTCCACCACCTGCGGCAGTAGGATGGAGCTGGCGATACCACCGGTATGACCGCCACCTTCACCGCCCTGCACCACAACCGCATCCGCGCCCATTTCCACCGCTTTCACGGCATGCTTCAGTGCGCCTACGGTAGGTATGCAGATCACCCCCATGTCTTTCAGCTTGTCGATCTTGTCTCTGGACGGCGAGCGGCTGTAACTCACCGCACGTACACCGTGCCTGATACAGATTTCGACGATTTTTTCCGCACCTGGTGTGTACATATGGAAGTTGACGCCAAAAGGGCGGTCGGTTTTTTTCTTGATATCGAGAATACACGCTTCCACCTCGGCCGGTGTCATCACGGCCCCGGCGAGAAAGCCAAATCCCCCGGCGTTGCAGGTACTCGCCACCAGGCCCGCATCAGCCACCCACCCCATGGCTGTTTGGATGATCGGGTATTGGCAGCCCAGCAGTCTTGTCAGTGGCGTTTTCAACACGCTCACAGCCTAGATCCCCTGCTTGTTTTGCTCTGTGTTTTTTGCGGCCATGGATTTGGCGTCCTGTCCACCCAGCTTGTGCCCGGTTTCCAGCTCATTGTGTGTGTGGGCAAAATGGTGCCAGGCATAGGCCGCCTCCATCCCGGTGCGCTTGCCCTGCAAGTCTTCGATGTTGTTGATCGCCTGCTTGGTGAGAGCCAGCCCCAGGCGCGGCATCTCGGCAACCTTGTTGGCCAACCTCAACGTTTCGGCTTCAAGTTCCTCGCGCTTACACACGCGATTGACCATGCCCAACCGGTAGGCACGCTCGGCATTCATGCGCTCGCCGGTAAACAGAAATTCCTTGGCGATTCTGGGATGCAACTCAAAAGGGTGCGCAAAGTATTCCACACCGGGTATGCCCATGCGTACCACCGGATCAGAAAAAAACGCGTCATCGGACGCAACTATCAGGTCACACACCCAGGCCAGCATTAAACCACCGGCAATACAAGCCCCCTGTACCATGGCAATGGTGGGTTTGGGAATATCCCGCCAGCGACGACACATACCGAGATACGCCTCGGCTTCACGCACATAGAGAAATTCACCACCGGTTTTGTCGGCGTGATCATACCAGAGGGTTTTGCGATCCTGGCTGTCGTTGATGTCGCGACCGGGCGTGCCGATATCGTGACCGGCGGAAAAGTGTCGGCCAGCTCCTTTGAGAACAATCACCTTGACACAATCGTCATCGACAGCGCGTTTGAACGCGTCATCCAATGCATAGGTCATACGCCCGTTCTGGGCATTACGGTACCGCGGGCGGTTCATGGTAATGCTCGCCACCTCTGCGTGCACATCATAGAGCACGCTGTCTTTTTCTTCAGTTACCACGTCAGTTCCTTCACCCATGCTTGCGTCGCTTATTCAGGCCCGCCGGCTAAACCACCGCGGACTATGAGTTGCCTAAGATCGATCTCCCGGCGGATTGTCTCGCAGCTGTTTAGCCCGCCAGTTCTCCGGGTCCAGCTGGCGGATAAGGGCCAGCTGCTCTTCACTAGGCGCCCTGGTGACTGGCACATATTCCGGTATGTGGACTTCAAACCCGGTATTTTCCAACACTCGCTCAACGCTAATGCCGGGGTGCAGGCTGAGCAACTGCAACATACGCTTGGGTCCCTGCCAGTCCATCAGACAAAGATCGGTAATCACCCTGCGGATATCGATATCGTCCAGGCGGTACCCCTTAGGCAAGCGCGCCGGGTTATAACCGATGGAGGCCACCATGTCGCATTCGCCCTGCACAAATACACGCTTGCTGTGGGAAGGCACGAAGAATGAGTTGGCGTGGCAGATGGAGTTACCCGGAAAACCGCGCACCCCCAGCATCTGCACTTTGGGCCGATGATAATTCTCACCCAGGGCGGAGATATTGGCCTGGCCGTATTTGTCGATTTGGGTGGGACCCACCATGGCGTGGCGCTTGCCACTCCACACAGTATCAAAAATCCGGGAAAAGCCCATCCAGCATTCCTGTCTTTGGCCTTCGTGAGAACGGCGGCCGCTGACCGGATTGGGCTCGGACAGCATGAAGGCTTCCGAGTCGGTCATCATCAGGTCAGGGTTGAAGGTCTTCATGGCCAGGCTGGCGGCCAGGCGCGGGATCAGGCCGATACCGGTGGCCAGCACTTCCCCGTCGTTGCGAAAGGCTTCGGCAGCGGCAACGATCATCAACTCTGCCAGGCTATAATCTTTTGCAGGCGTACTCATCGATAAATTCCTAGGCCAGACTAATAGACCGGCAGTGGCAATTTGCGGATCGCCTCCAGCCCGCCGACAGCTTGCTGATACTCGGCCTCGGTTTTGCCGGTAATGTATTTCTCAAGATAACGCGCAAAGCCCTCCTCTTTGGCCAGGGCGCTGTACTCTTTGAAATGAGCCACGTCCAGGCCGTACAGCGGTGTGCAGGAGGTAGGGTGGGCGCCGCCGGCAATCGGCACCACGGTATCGGTCTGGCTGCGTTCCCAGAATACGAAACGGGCTTCATCACCTGCAGCAAAGCAACCTGTCTCGACCAGCTCATCACAGCTGACCACAGCAGTCTTGGCGGCACGGGCAAACCAGTCGTCCATATACAGATCGGGCCCCTTGATCTGGCACACGCCGCGGGCATCGGCGCGATCGACATGCAGCAGCGCGACATCCACCGGCAGCGCCGGCATGGCCACCCACGCCTTGTCATCGTAGGGGCTGTCGATCACTTTGATATCGTCGTTAAGGTTGATCACATCGGTACCGAGACCGACGCGGGTGGGAATAAAGGGGATCTTCCAGGCCGCTGCGCGCAGTCCCAGCAGCAGCATCCCTTCATCGATCTCCATCGCCTCGATATCGCCGTTTTGGCGGGCCCGACGGAAATAGGGCTCCAGGGGAATAAAGTCCAGCGAGACAAAGGCGAAAACCACCTTTTTCACCTTGCCGGCAGCACATAGCATGCCCACATCGGCCCCCCCATAGGCCACCACGGTCAGATCCTTGCATTCGGAACGCAGCAGCTCGCGCACCAGGGCCATAGGTTTACGGCGGGGGCCCCAGCCGCCAATACCGATAGTCATGCCATCTTTGATAGCGGCAATGGCTTGCTGTGCGGAACGCACCTTACTCATGCAGAACCCTCATACAAAACCTCTCTAGCTCAGAGCAAAATTGCCATTACCGATCCGGGGGCTTAGCGGGAATTATGGGAGCTTTGCCTATACGGCTCATCGTCCAACAGGACTATGACAGCCGGCAGCAGTTCCGATACCTTGTGCACAATAGGAAGAGAGCGTCTGAAGGCCAGAGAACCCGCTATGCCCCCGCAATTACAACCCGCCTCCGGCAGTACCGCCACGACCATCCCCGAGCTGATCGCGGTGGCCGCCGAGCGCTTTGGCGAGCGACGGTTTCTGGAGGAGGGAAATATGCGACTCAGCTTTCGCGCTTTTGCCGATCAGACCCGGGCAGTGGCCGCGGCCCTGATCGCCTGCGGCATCCAGCCCGGGGATCGCGTTGGCGTCTGGGCACCGAATATCTCGCAGTGGGTAATCGCCGCGCTGGGTTCACAGTGCGCCGGTGCTGTTCTGGTGACCCTCAATACCCGCTACAAGGGCAGCGAAGCGGCCTATATCCTGCGCACCAGCGGGACCAGGCTGCTGTTCTCCATCGACACCTTTCTGGATTGCGAGTATCCGAAATTGGTGGAGGACGAAGACCTTCCGCTACTGGAAAAAATTGTGGTGTTTGGCGCTGGAGAAACGCCTCATACCCGTTGGCAGAATTTTCTGGAAAAAGCGAGTGAGACACCGGCTGCGGCCGTTGCAGAACGCATGGCACAGGTGCGCGGTGAGGACGTTGCAGACATCCTCTTTACTTCCGGCACCACCGGGAACCCCAAGGGCGTTATGACCTGCCACGCCCAGAATCTGCGCGCATTCGACAGCTGGGGGGACAATGTGGGCGTTACCGAGGGCGACCGCTACCTGGCAATCAACCCCTTTTTCCACAGTTTTGGCTATAAAGCCGGAATTCTGGTTTGCCTGATCAAAGGGGTAACCTTGCTGCCCCATGCGGTCTTCGACAGCGGGGAAATCCTAAAACGCATTGCTGGGGAGAGGATCTCGGTATTGCCCGGCCCCCCGACCCTGTTCCAGTCATTGCTCGCCCATCCGCAGTTGCATCAATACGATATGGCCAGCCTCAGGTGCACGGCAACGGGAGCTGCGGCCATTCCCGTGGAATTGATCCGGCAAATGAAAGAGCGTTTGGGTTTCGAACGGGTGATTACGGCCTACGGACTGACTGAAAGCTGTGGTATAGCCACTATGTGCCGCCCCGACGACGACGCAAAGACTGTCGCCACGACTTCGGGGCGGGCTATTCCCGACATTGAAGTACGTTGTGTGGACAGCCACAACAACGAAGTCCCGCGCGGTCAACCCGGTGAAATCGTACTGCGCGGCTTTAACGTGATGAAGGGCTATTTTAACAACGACGTCGCCACGGCCGAAGCAATCGACAACACCGGCTGGCTCCACACCGGCGATATCGGGGTGATGGACGAACGGGGCAATCTGCGCATCACCGATCGCCTGAAGGATATGTTCATTACCGGCGGATTTAACTGCTACCCGGCTGAGATTGAAAATATTGTGGCAGGTCATCCGGACATTGCCATGAATGCCGTTATCGGTGTGCCCGACGAGCGCATGGGTGAAGTGGCCATGGCCTTTGTGGTGTTAAAACCCGGCGCCCGCTTGGAAGACGGTGATCTGGTCAGTTGGTGCCGGCAAAAGATGGCCAACTATAAAGTGCCACGCAAGATTCGTTATGTGGAGGCCCTGCCCCTGAATGCGTCGGGCAAGGTATTGAAGCCGGAACTGAAGAAACTGGCTGCCAGTAACGAGCGGCTACCCGCCTAAGCAAAGCACTGCCTGCGACTTTTAATCAACACATCAGGGGTAAATCATCATGAAAATACACAGCCTTGGTTACATCGGCGTAAACTGCACCGACCCCGCCCGCTGGGCCGATTTCGGTACCCGGGTGTTGGGCATGATGGAGGTTTCCGAAACGCTCAACAGCGACGGCGACGAACGGGTTTACCTGAAAATGGACGAGCGCCGGTTCCGCATTGTGGTGGAAAAATCCGACCGTGACAGCTATGGCTTCAGTGGCTGGGAAGTGGCTGGCCCCGAGGCCTTCGCCGATGCGATCCATACCCTGGAAGAGGCCGGCGTGGCCTACGAGTGTGCCAGCGGGGAGTTGATCGCCGCGCGGCAAGTGCAGGATATGATCCGCTTCGCCGATCCCGAGGGCAATCAGCACGAGGTTTACTGGGGGCCGGTCTCGGACTTTGCCCCATTTGTCTCGCCGGTAGGCATAAAATCCTTTGTCACCGGTGAGCAGGGATTTGGCCACGTGGTCTTACCTGCCCCCAGCTTCGACAAAACCCTGGCATTTTACCGGCAGGTGATGGGTTTTGGTATGGCCGACCTGATGAAAGTGCGTTTTACGCCCGACCCGGCGGAACCGGAAAAGCGCCTGTTCTTCATGCACTGCAACAGGCGGCACCACAGCCTGGCCCTGTTTGAGGCCCCGATTCCCAGCGGTTGTGTGCACACAATGGTGGAAGTGGACAGTATCGACGAAGTGGGCCGCGCCCTGGATCGGATGAAGGCCGCCGGCGTCAAACTCACGGGTACCCTGGGGCGCCATGCCAACGATCATATGGTGAGCTTCTACATGGAATCACCCTCCGGTTTTATGATCGAGTACGGCGCCGACGGCATGACCGTCGAGGACTGGAGCAACTATTCCGCTTTCCAGAGCACCGTCAACAGCTTCTGGGGACATGACTTCAGCGTCGGGCAGAAATAAGGCTGCTGCGGAACCGTAACGCACCCGGATGAATGGCCAGGACTACGCCATTTGGGGTATGACACACTTTCTGGCCTTTGAGAAGATAGTGATTGACAAACCCAAGCCGTGATAGCCCAACACCACGAGAAGTGAACCGCTGTGGACATGCGTCGACACCGCCCCAAAGAGTTCCGCAATGCCCTGGGCCAGTTTGCCACCGGTGTGGCCGTAGTCACCACTCTGGATAACGACGGCAACAAGGTAGGTATGACTGCCAACAGCTTCAGCTCGGTTTCCCTGGAGCCGATGCTGGTACTGTGGAGCATTGCCAAAAACGCCGGCGCATTTGCGACTTTTAATCAGGCAGACCACTTCGCGATCCATGTTCTCAATGCCGATCAACAGCAGGTCTCCAGGCAATTTGCCACCAGCACAACAGACCGCTTTGCGGGCATCGACTGTAACCCGGGGCACGGCGGTGTACCTCTACTCACCGACTACAGCGCAGTCTTCCAATGCGACACCGAAGCCCGCTACGAAGGCGGCGACCATATTATTCTGCTCGGCCGCGTGGTGGATTTTGACAACAAGGCTCTGCCGCCTCTGGTTTTCCATGCGGGCCGCTACACCGGCCTGCCCACGGCCAATAGCTCCTGAGTTCAATCTCAAACCGGGAAAACAATACCATGACAGCTCGCGAAACCGCCCTCAACCAAGATACGACTGCCGAGGTGCTGCTGCAGCGCGCCCGGGATATGATTCCTTTCCTGAAGGAACATGCCGCCCGGACCCAGCTCGAGCGTCAGGTGCCCAAAGAGACGGTCGCCAGAATGCAGGAAGCGGGCTTCTTCCGCGTGCTGCAACCCAGGCGCTGGGGCGGTTATGAAATGGACCCCCAGGTCTTTTTTGAAATCCAGATGGCCCTGGCTGAAGGCTGTATGTCCACTGCCTGGATCTACGGTGTTATCGCTGTGCACAACTGGCAGATCGCATTATTTGACCTCAAAGCCCAGGAAGACGTCTGGCAGAAAGACACGCGTGTATTAATCGCTTCGTCTTATATGCCGGTAGGTAAGGTGGAACCCGTGGAGGGTGGATTTAAGCTCAGTGGCCACTGGGCATTCTCCAGTGGCTGCGACCACTGCGACTGGGCCTTTCTCGGTGGCGTGGTCCCCCCCAGCGCCGACAACCCGGAGCCGGATTACCGCACTTTTCTGCTGCCCAAGCGCGATTACAAGGTGATGGACACCTGGCACACATTTGGCCTGCAAGGCACCGGCAGTAACGATATTGTGGTGGCAGAGGCGTTTGTGCCCGAGTACCGCACCCACCGCTCGCTCGACGGTTTTCAGGGCACCAACCCGGGCATTGATTCCAGGGTGGTACCGCTCTACAAAATTCCCTTCGGCCAGCTGTTCCCCCGCGCCGTGTCCAGTTCCACCATCGGTGCTACCCAGGGTGCGATCGACGCCTACCTGAAAGTGGCCTCTAAGCGGGTGGGCACCAACGACGGCACCAAAACCGCTGCAGATCCCCAGGCGCAAATGGCCGTGGCTCGTGCCCAGGCCTTGGTGGATCAGTTGAAAATGAAGCTGTCTGCCACCTTCGATCAACTGATGAGCGATGCGCGCGAGGGACGGGCTACAGATATCGGCAAGCGTATCCAGTACCGCTATGAATCGGCCGCGGTGCCGGAAGCCTGTTTGAACGAAGTGCTGGAACTGCAAAAAGTGTGTGGCGGACGCGCCATTTTCATCGACAGCCCGCTGCAGCGTTTTGTGCTGGATATTCTGGCCGGCCGCGCTCACGTCGCCAACAATCCCTACAAGTTCGGCTGCAATTATGGCGGTGTGCAACTGGGGGTAGAAAACAACGACATTTTCCTTTGATCCGGACTGGCGCAATCTGAGGGGGGCGACATGAACCTGCCGGTAAAACCAGATGGCCAATACCTCACCCTAAATAGCGGTATCAAACTCCACTACACCACCCTGGGCGATGGCTTCCCGGTAGTATTCCTGCAGGGCAGCGGCCCCGGCGCCAGCGGCTGGCTGAATTTTCGCCACAACGCGGCATTCTTTGCCGGCAGCGGCTACCAGGTGATGATCCCCGACCTGCCCGGCTTTGGCGACAGTGACAAACCCGAACGGGATTACACCCTGGAGTTCTTCGTCGACGTGGTGCTGGAGTTTGCCGACAAGCTGGATCTGCCGCAGTTCGCACTGGTGGGCAACTCCCTCGGTGGCGCCGTCAGCATTGGCCTCGCTCTGGCACAGCCTGAACGGGTGAGTCATCTGATTTTGATGGGCTGCGGTGCCCTCGAAGATCAGTCCTATTACTTCCAGCACATGGAAGGCATCCGGGCCATGACCAAGGTGCCCTTGGGGTCACCGGAATTTACCCCGACCCGATTGAAAGACGTGCTGAAACTGATTGTTTTCGATCCCAGGCATATCACCGATGAGTTGATCGAAGAGCGCTTCCGCATTTTGAAAACCCAAACGCCGAGCGTCTTCACCCGTATGCGTATCCCCAACCTGACTGAGCGCCTGGGTGACATTCGCTGCCCGGTCCTGGGCTTCTGGGGCGCCAAAGATCGCTTTTGTCCGGTAAGCGGCGCGGAAAAGCTGGCGACCGCTTGTCACAACGCCCAGGTGATTACCCTGAGCCAGGGCGGCCATTGGGTGATGATCGAGTACCCGGATTTGTTCAACCGGCGCTGTGTGGAATTCCTGCAGAGCGCCTGATAACTGATAACGGACGTACGATGAGTCTGAGCGAAAATCAATGCCGGGAACTCGGCCATGAACTCTACGATGCCCTGCGTGAATGTCGCACACTCGTGCCCCTGAGCGACCGTTACACAGAAATTACCGTTGCAGATGCCTATCGCATCTCCGAAGTCATGCTGGCACTGCGCCTGGAAAAGGATGGCGAGCAGGTGGTAGGAAAAAAAATTGGTGTAACCTCCGCCGCCGTCCAGGAAATGCTGGGGGTGTTTCAGCCGGACTTCGGCTTCCTCACCGACAAGATGGCAGTGCCCAACGGCGGTGAAGTAGTCATTGCAGGAAACCTGATTCAGCCTCGGGCGGAAGCGGAAATTGCATTTTTATTGAAAGAAGAACTCAAAGGCCCCAAGATAACTGAAGCTGATGTACTCAGGGCTACCGACTGCATCATGCCCTGCTTCGAGATCGTCGACTCCCGTATCGACGGCTGGAAAATCAAAATCCAGGATACTGTAGCCGACAATGCCTCCTGCGGTGTATACCTAACCGGCAATGAAAAAATCGACCCCAACAAGGTGAATATGCCGGACCTGGAAGTCCAGGTCTACAAAAACGGTATACCTATCAGTAGCGGTAAGGGTTCAGCAGTACAGG
Source organism: Exilibacterium sp. (assembly GCA_028280195.1). Classification (GTDB taxonomy): domain Bacteria; phylum Pseudomonadota; class Gammaproteobacteria; order Pseudomonadales; family Cellvibrionaceae; genus Exilibacterium. Next base: position 58,368 of record JANQMH010000021.1, on the reverse strand, counting down.
GCAACCCACTGACCGCGGTGGCCTGGCTGGCTAATACCCTCGGTGAGTTTGGTACCCCGCTAAGAGCCAGTGAGGTGATCCTATCCGGCTCCCTGGTGCCTCTGGAACCGGTTACCGCGGGTGACAGGATGCATATGGAACTGGTGGGACTGGGGTCGGCAACGATCTCATTCGCATAAACACCCTGCCCGGCAAGCGGTTCGAAAACAGCCTTGAGCGAAATTGAAAACAGCCCTGAGCGGAACTAAAAACAGCCCTGAGCTGACGCAGCCGCTACAAGAATAGGAAGCAGCGAATATGAGTAAAAAACTGCGCGCCGTAATTATCGGCCCGGGCAATATCGGCACGGATCTGTTAATGAAAGCCATGCGCAGCGATTGGATCGAGCCGGTATGGATGGCCGGCATCGAAGAATCCGAGGGCATCAAGCGCGCCCGAGATTTTGGCATGAAAGTGTCCACCTCAGGCGTCGAGGGTATGCTCGACCGGGTGGAAGAAGACAATATCCAGATTGCCTTCGATGCCACATCCGCCTACGTACATGCAGAAAACTCCCGCCGCTTAAACCAGAAAGGCGTGATGATGATTGATTTGACCCCGGCGGCGATCGGCCCTTACTGCATTCCGCCGGTAAATCTGGCCGAGCTGCTGAGGGAGGGTCGCAGGGAAAATGTCAATATGGTGACCTGCGGCGGCCAGGCCACTATTCCCATAGTCAGGGCAGTGAGTCGCGTGCAAACTGTGAAGTACGGCGAAATTGTCGCCACGGTTTCATCAAAATCCGTGGGTCTGGGTACGCGTAAAAATATCGACGAGTTTACCCGCACCACCGCCGATGCGATCGAGAAAATTGGTGGCGCCGACAAGGGCAAAGCTATCATCATCGTGAACCCGGCCGAGCCGCCACTGATTATGCGCGACACCATCCACTGCCTTACCGCAGAGACACCTGACCAGACGCGCATTACCGGGTCCATCCACAGCATGATTGCAGAGGTGCAAAGGTATGTACCCGGCTATACGCTGAAAAATGGCCCGGTTTTTGACGGTAATCGTGTCACGGTATTTATGCAGGTAGAAGGCCTCGGTGATTTCCTGCCCAGGTATTCGGGCAACCTCGATATCATGACCGCGGCCGCTTTGCGCACTGCCGAAATGTACGCCGAAGCCCTGTTCAAAGAAACACTGGCCAACGGTCAGTCATACTAAGCGGGAGAAAGCAGCATGGATTTTACCGACAAGAAAGTCACCCTTCACGATATGTGCTTGCGCGACGGCATGCACCCTAAACGCCACCGGATTTCCCTCGATGAAATGATCGATGTGGCAACCGGCCTGGACCAGGCGGGCATACCCCTGATCGAGGTGACTCACGGCGACGGCCTGGGCGGTGCATCGATCAACTACGGTTTTCCCGCCCACAGTGATGCGCAGTATCTGGGTGCGGTGGTGCCGAAAATGAAAAACGCCAGAATTTCCGCCCTGCTGCTACCCGGCATAGGTACCGTGGAGCATTTGAAAATGGCCGCAGACCTGGGCGTGAGCTGCATCCGTGTCGCCACTCACTGCACCGAGGCCGACGTCTCCGAACAGCATATCGGCCTCGCCCGCCAGATGGGGCTGGATACCGTGGGCTTTTTGATGATGGCCCATATGATCACTGCCGGAGAGCTGTTGGAACAGGCCCTGTTGATGGAGTCCTATGGCGCCAACTGCATTTACTGCACCGACTCGGCCGGCTATATGCTGCCTCACCAGGTGACCGAACGTATTGGCCTGCTGCGAGCCAGGCTTAAACCACAGACCGAACTGGGCTTTCACGGCCATCACAATCTGGGCCTGGGCGTGGCTAATTCCATGGCCGCGGTCGGCGCCGGAGCCAATCGTATCGACGGCTCCGCCGCGGGCTTGGGGGCTGGTGCCGGTAATACTCCGCTGGAAATTTTTGCCGCCGTGCTGGCGCGCATGGGCGCGGATACCGGCGTGGATATCTTTGAGCTGATGGCCGTAGCGGAAGAAAAGATAGTACCCATGATGGACGAACTGGTGCGGGTGGATCGCGATTCCCTGATTCTGGGTTATGCGGGTGTATACTCTTCCTTTCTGCTGTTTGCCAAGCGGGCAGGTGATAAATATGGTGTCGCCTCTCAGGAAATTCTATTGGAAATGGCACGCCGGAAAGCTATTGGCGGTCAGGAAGACTTGATTGAGGATGTGGCAATGGAAATGGCGAAAGCCTGATCCATTCTCATGGCAGGGACAGCATATAAAATTGTATCGACAGTTCCCAATGACAGAGCCCGGTATATGCCTCTGCACATCGACAACGAAACGCTGTCCAATTTGCTCTACACACTCTATGGTGCCGCGACCACGAGAGACACCAACAGAAACTTTCTCACCCTGCTCAAACAGAAGCTCAACCTGCTGCACGCCACCCTGATTACGCGCCCCCCCACCACCACCGACAGCGGCCTGCTTTTCACCAGCGGTGAAAAAAACGATATCCCCGTCATCGGCACAGCAGAAGGCGCTTACACCAGTGTCTATGCGCAGGACCCCCTGGTAAATCTGCCACTGAACGAAGTTGTGACCATTGAGGATATGATCCCCCGTGCACTGCTGCTCGAAAGCGAGTTCTACCAGATGATTCTCAAGCCCCACGACATCTACTATATCGCCGGCATCGACTGGTATTTCCCGCAAGCCAGTGGAGATAAATTCGATACCCCCGGCAAAAATTCGCGCATTTCCATCCGCTTTGTACGTACCAGGAAACAGGGCAACTTTACCGACACGGAGAAAGCGTTCTTACACTTACTGATACCCCACCTGCAACAATCAGTATCGCTGGGTGTTCAGTTGCGCCAGTTGGACAGCGAACGCCAGATTTACGCCGACTCCATCTCGAAACGCTCCATCGGCATGGTCACACTGGACAAAAACGGCAATATCCTGAAGTTGAATACCGCCGCCAGACACTACTTGGGCGAAAACGACGGCCTGAGCCAGGTACAACAGAAAATCAAAATAGAAAATGTGTCGCGCAACGATACCTTGCAACGATATCTCTACGATACTCTGAACACCTTTACGCTTCAAGGCAGCGGTAATACCCGCGTTCTCAGTCAGGCAATTTCGGTGCCGCGTCCCTCGGGGAAAGTCGATTATCAAATCGTGGTCAAACCTCTACCGGTAAATGATGAGGATGCCTCAAAACTCACGCCTTATCTGACCATCTTTATTCAGGACCCCGACAAGAATCTGGAAATTTCCGTGCGCACCCTGATGAACCTCTATCAACTGACCCTCTCCGAGGCGACCATCGCCATTTTACTCGCCGAAGGCCACACGACTGACGACGTTGCCGAAGAACTCCACATCAAGAAGAATACGGTGCGTGCTCATCTGCGCGCTATGTTTGCCAAAACCGGCGTTACCCAACAATCCATGTTGGTGTCCCTGGTGCTCACCAGCCTGGCTTCTACACAATAAGCAAACAGAGCTTCAACATGAATTATTGCAGCGAGTGCGGACAATTGGTTGAAAAGCGCCTGATCCCGGGTGACAGTATCGCCCGCTTTCAATGCACCGGCTGCGGTATGGTTCACTATCAGAACCCAAAGGTACTGGTGTCCTGTTACGCTACCTGGGGCGATAAAGTACTCTGGATAAGACGCGGCACCGAGCCCTTTAAGGGCAAGTGGGCGGCGCCCTCGGGTTTTGTAGAACAGCATGAAACCCTGGCGGGGGCAGCTGCTCGCGAGCTTTACGAAGAAACCCGGGCGCAAGTGGACACATCACAACTACAACTGCATCTCATCGGCAACCTCATGCATATGAACCAGGTCTACATCGTATTTCGCGCGCCCTTGCTCAAACCCGAATTTGGTGTGACTGACGAAGCCATGGAAGTGGCCCTGTTCAGCCGCGAAGACTTCCCCTGGGAGGAGTTTGCTTTCCCAGAGCTGGCCGAGAACGTGGAACTGTTCTACCGTGACATGGCGCGAAACCATTTTGGCGTCTATCAAGGCGTATTGGAAAACGGCAACAATACCATCACCCGGGTATCATCCCGCCCCTATTGATCTGGCGGAGACTGTGCAATCCGGCCAAGGCTTTGCTCAGCCATTTATCATTTTATCCCGAAGCACTAGGTTTTTTCCGGCCAGGGATCGCGTTTGGTACCCTTGGTCACAACATGACCATTAGCTTTGGCCTGGAGTTTCGCACCTTTTTCCCGGGTGGTATAAAACTGCTTATACCAGGTGCGCAATTTGCCAAAAGGACCATCGCCGATGACTTTCAAGTGCTGGGTACAGGGTCTTTTGTGGGTCCAGATTTCAAAGTCCTGCATCAACGCAAGGCGACTGGCTTCCTGGTATGCCCGCGCCGCCATCACTCCCCTCTCACGGTCGTCGGCATCCGCCGATCTCACCAACAACGCGTGCCAGACTTTGATACGCCCATCGTCGATGGGCGTGTGGGCAATCTGAATGATGGATGGATGATCGCCGTCCATGCGCGACCGCAGGATGGCCGGGCCGGTATACCAGGTGCGGGTTTTCAGCAATGCCGACGACGCCAGGGTCCGGTGACCGGCAGCGAAGTCCTGCACCACAATATGGCCGTCAAAACTGTTTTCGAAGTGCTCGATACCGGAGCTGCCGTGGATTGGCGAAAAGTGGGCTTTGTCCGCCATATTATCGATAATCTCCACCGGATGGCAGTCCAATTCTCCCAGGTGATCGATTTTCCACCGCACCCAGTCGGTATCTTCCCACTCAGGCAGGTCAGGCACATCGTAGTCAGGCTCGCCGCCTTCCGGATCGTGCCACATGTACACACAACCGTACCGCTCCACCACCGGCCAGGATTTAACGCAGGCCTTGGGCGGAATGGGTGCAGGTGAGTAGGGAATATCCTCGCAGTTACCATCGGGAGAAAATTTCCAACCGTGGTAGGGACAACGTATTGAATCCCCTTCGATATGCTCGCCATCGAGCACTACATAGGAGGTGGTGTTTTTGGCAATGTGGGCTCCCATATGGGGGCAGTAGGCATCGATCACCACGACCCGGCCACTGTTGCCGCGGTAGATCACCATCTCCTGACCGAAGTAACGTATCGCCAGCGGTTTCTGTATGATTTCAGAAGTCTCGGCGATCATGAACCAGCCGCGCGGGAAGGGATATTCACCCAGATTGTATTCTGCGGTTGTTGCCATTGAAGTTGCCCTTTACACTGTCATCATCGACTGGAAAACTCAATACTCGTAAATAATGTCAATGCCATAGCTTTTCGGCTCGTTGTATACCGCACCAGCGAAACCAATCGATTCAAAGGCCCCGATGGCGTGGCTGCGATACTCTTCATCGGTAAGGTTCTTACCCCACAGGGCAACTCGCAGAAGCCCCTTATCACCCAGGGCGATATCGGACAGCGTCGCCCTTGCGTCCACCAGGGTGTGGGCATCGGCGCGGATAAAATCATCGACCCGACTCGATATGGTATCGTGGGTATAGCCGCTGTTATAGGTCGCATCAATGCGGGCGCGCAATTGACCCCAAGCAAAGGGTTCAAACTCGTATTCCATTCCCAAGGCTGCGGTTTCATCGGGCGTTGTCGGAAAGACACCACGATCGACCACATCACAGACGCTACCCTGGGTTCCGCAGACAGCCCCACTGGGATCGAAGAAGGTGTAGCTCTCGTACTCGGGGTCCAGGTAACCGTAGGAAAGGTTCAGCGTCAATCCTGCGAGCGGGATTACCAATAGTTCCAGTTCGAATCCCTGATAGGTGGTTTGTGCCGCATTCTGTATAGTACTTTCGGCCCCCGTGTCAGTGGGTACGAATTGTGTAACCTGCTTGTCGTCATATTCGCTGTAGAACAGCGCTGCATTGAGTTGCATCCGATTGTCCCACCACTGGGACTTCAAGCCGAACTCATAGGACGTCAGAGTTTCCTCGTCAAAGGGCCTCTGGTTGGCGATCGAGGTGCGCGACAGGAAGCCTCCCGCCTTGTAGCCGGTGCCTATGCGGAAATAGCCGTTGACCTCATTAGTAAAGCTGTAGTCCAAGGTGAGATGGCCGCTGACATTGTCAAACTGCTCCGAAAATGTGCCGCTGGCCGGGGTGTCTGCCACCACTTCGTCAATGCTGATCGCGCGGTCATCCTCCGTGTAACGCAGTCCCAGGGTCACATCCAGTTTATCCTCCAGCACCGGCAGCGTATAAGTGACCTGGCCAAAGACCGCCCAGGCCGAATTGTCCGTTTCGTAGCGTCGCCCGGAGCCAAAATTGCCAAAAAAGAACGGCGTCTGCTCCTGCGTGCTTTCCCCCGCCTCCTCCTCGAAATAGTAGAGCCCGGCGACATACTGCAGTCGATCGCCGGAACCGATCAGCTGCAGCTCCTGTGAAAACTGCTCCTGAGATTTCCTGTTGGGGCTGCCCGCCGCAAACAGTGTCACGACTCCTCCCCCCATGGCCGTCAAATCCAGATGACCGCCACCGGAAAGATCGGTGCGCAGTTCTATATCCATCTCCCGATAGGCCGACAGAGACTTCAGCGTCAGATTCTCCGCTAGATCCCAGACCAGAGTTACACTGTGGCCTTCGATAGCCAGCTCCTGCTCTCCCGCATAGGGCATGTTCAGCGCACTGACACGATCGGGATCGGCTACCGCCGCAGCTTGGCCGTAAACCCCGAGGTAAGTTCCCAATTGCGCCTGAGCCGGGGTGGCGCCGCCGAATCCGGGGTTGGCTGTATTAGCAAAATTCACGCAGGCCGGATCCAGCGAACAGAGCTGTGCCGCAGGCGCATTGCCGAAAGCGGCATAGGTACCCAGCAATACCTGATCGGCAATGCCCAGATCATTGGCACCGGGACCAAAAGTGAGCGTCTGATCAAAGTTCGGCCCAAATACCGAGGGCGGCACGGCCTCGGCAAAGGTCAGCTGAAAACCACGCGGCATACCGGTAGAGTCAGAGCTGTCGTAACTGTAATCGACGGAGAAACTGTCAGATGGCTCCCAGTTGAGCGCCACCAGGTAGGCATCGGCATCAATTTCACCAAAGTCACCGGCGCGGCCCTGCAGGAAATTGGTGGTGCTGTTTTTGACATAGCCGTCCTGCTCGTTGTGCAGATAGGAGAGCTTGGCGCTGAGATCACCCGCCTTGGGCAGATCCACCGTAGTGTGATATCTGAGCTTGTCGCGACGGCCCGATGTAATGACCTGTTTGAACCCAAACTCTCCCTTCGGTTTGGCGGTCACCAGGTTAACCGCCCCGCCGGTACTGTTGCGGCCGTAGAGACTGCCCTGCGGTCCGCGAAGTACTTCGATCCGCTCCAGGTCCACCACATCGAATGCGAGGCCGTTGTTGCGTGCCATATAGATGCCGTTCATGTAAATCCCCACCGCCGGATCCACGCTCATGGACGGCTCAGTTTCGGTGATACCGCGAATGGTAAAATTCACCGCACCGAAGCTGGACGGCAGCTTCTCGCTGGTAAGATTGGGGGCGAAACGGCCGATATCGCTGGCCTGGGTAATGCCCATGTTCTCGATGCTCTGCGCTGAGAAGGCCGAAATGGCGATCGGTGTATCCTGGAGGGACTCTTCCCGTTTTTGTGCAGTAACAATAACCTCTTCGATGGCATAGGGACGAGTGCTCGCATCCCGCACTTCGTTCTCCGCCCAACCGCTCGCACAGGCGATTGAAAGGGCAAGCGCATTAACAGCGACTGGTTTGTTTAAACGGGTATTCATTTGATTGCAACCTCTCATTATCCCGGTCAGCGCCCTCGATCAGGGTAGGCTGTACCGGTTATTGTTATCTTTAGTATCGGCGTCGCAAATATGGCCTCACCGGTAAGGCGCGATGTCTTTCCATGCCTCTGCAACAAAGGCTATACCACTTCTGAGGCAGTCACCTCATCCGTATGGACGAGTTTGTTTCCCTGCACAGCACCAAAAATACCGGTCATCTTCAGCCTGAGCGATACTGGGCCACTATTTCATCGACGGCACGCTGAACATCGCCACGGCGATAACCCAGCAGTGCCGTTTCCACAGTATCCGGCTCATAGGAAACCACGCTGCCCCGTCCGGTATAGATTGCCGCATCGGGTAGCAGGGGGTGCTCCTGATCGAGTTCCGGAACCGGTGTGGGATTTTCAGCGGCGCGGAAAAAGGCGGCAAAATACTCTGCAAATGTCAGGTTTTCGTCGCCGACCAGATAGGCCTTACCCGGCTCCCCGCGCTGCAGGGCTCCCCAGATCGCCTCGGACAACGACTGGGTGGAGATAAAATTGGAGCCGCCGGCGGGACCATAGGGCGGCAGTCCTTCCAGTTTGCCCTCGGCGTAGCGGGTATAAGCCTCGAACATAGGTACGGCAAGGCCGGGCAGGGTTCCCACGACAAAGGGCGCATTGAGACTGCACACCCTGAATGCCGGCGTGGCCAGCTCCCTTACCCCGGTATCGGCGAGGTGCCGCGATTTAACATAGGGCACAGTATCGATCAGTGCCGGTGCCACCTGTGGATAGAAACTGCCGATATAGACAGCTTTTTTCACCCCCGCTTCGCGGGCGAGCGCAAAAAAACGCGGTATCGCCTGAGAGTTGACGCTCTCCCAGTAGACATTTTCATCGGCGCCTTCGGGCAGATGGCGGATATCGTGACCGGCGGCAAACACCAGAGCCTCAAAACCGGCCAGGTCGGACTTGGCGAATTCATCCCTGGTGTAATCCCCTAACAGGGTATCGAAACCCGCCATTGGCATTGCGGGCGCAGGCGCCTTACGCGCTGCCAAAGTGATCTCGTTGCCCAGCCCCTTGAGATAGAGGGCCGCGTGTCCGCCAATAAGGCCCGTGCCGCCAACAACCAGTGTTTTCACCTTTTCTCTCCTCGACAATTGATTCACTTTACTCAGATATTGCTCAAACCTTGAATACCATCTACCGCTCGGGTTTCCGTCCAGTCGACAATGAGTGTGCGCGCACAAATCCTCCACTGCCCGTGCTGGCAACGAAACTTGTCCTGGTAGCGAATGGCCCAGACCAGTAGCCGCTGGGCGTCTTGCTCCCCCTCTGCCGGTGCCTTCAGCAGATGGTTGGCGGTGCAATAGGTTTCCCCCTCAGCAGTATTACCGCACACAGTCACCGCCTGGTTGTGGACCTGGTGCTGCGTCGCCAGATACATCTGCCGCAGCATGGCGGGAATGGCGCAGGCCTCGGCCAGCCCGCTGGCGGAAAACCCCGGCCCCTTGAGGACCACATCGCCGGTGAGCACGGTTTCCAGCAGGCCGGGGTCATTGCGATCCACCGCACGCGCATACAGACAGGCCAGCCGGCGCAGTGTCGCTTCGATATGTTCCAGTGTTAGTGGGTTGGCAGTCATGTGTTGTATATTCCGGCAAGTGGCTTGCATTTCGGTTATGACTGCTCAATCTATAGCATCGCCTAAATCGCCTCTTCATCCATACGGACGATATCGCTGCATCGCGGGGAATGACCTGCACTCATTTAATCAGTGAAAACACTTTATATATAAAACCTGCCAGCCCTCACCCCAATGGAAATGTCTTCAGACCCCGCTCGGTCTTGAGAGGAAAGACGCCATACGAAGTTTTAATTAAAAAACGGTAGCGCCGAGCGCTTGCGGGTAAGTGTGTCACAGTCCGGCCGAATACAGTCACTGAACCCTACTGTCTGTAGCCATTAGCTCAGTGCATCCAGATTTTCTCGATGCACTTTGGATGTGCCTCCGTGATGGACTGGTATGATTCTTATTTTTTCTTTTATTTATCAAACACTTAAAGGCACTACAAATTCTCTTGTAGCACTTTTGTAGCACTTACTGGAATTTATAGCCGTCAATTCCACCTTATGCGCTAACTAACTACGAAAGATGGATTGTACTGGATTCAAACCAATGACCAGTTGGTCAAAGGCTGCCCCAAGGAAAAATATTTCTTTTAAATCAAACAGTTAGAAAGATATCTATTACATAGAATGCCCCATAGTGGCCAAAAATTTCCAACTTATCCCCACAAACTTTCCACAGCGAATTTGCTGGCACCGTTCAACTCGACATAATATTATCTTTACCATTGGTGCGATACTGGTGCATTATTGACCCAGCCAGATTCAACAGAGGATAACCCTATGCCACGGCAAAGTATTACGTTTACGCCACCCAATGACGATTGGCTAAAAGCGCAGGTTGAAAGCCAAGAATACAGCAGTAAAAGTGACGTGATTAATGACCTGATCCGCAAGGCACGCAAAGAGCATGATGAGATTGAAATGATACGCGCCAAGCTGGTTCATGCAGAACAAAGCGGTTTCAGTAACCGAACGCCTGAAGAAATTCGTGACGCAGCCAAAGCTAGATTAAAACAAAATGGCTAGGTATCAATTAGTGATTAGCGATGAAGCAGATCAAGACCTTGATAACCTTTACGAAGAAGGTTTTAGATACTGCCCATATCAAAGCTAACGGCTATCAATACTGTGTACTACAGTTAAGGGCTGCTTTTGTATGATATTAATAACCAGCTTTTAGTAAGTTTTTACACAATAGTAGAAACATCTAAGCCAAGCCATGCTTTACGTTTGAATGAGCTGTGATATTTCATGAACAGTTACCGGAAACAGATATAAAATTCATAAATATGATTTCATTTGCTTCATATTCCTCTCTATCAACAATTGTTGAAACACAATGATTTTCAAAGAAAGGATCACACTCTCCAAAATATCCAAGTATTCTTTCAGTATCCGAATACAAAAAATCAGGATGAAACTGAATCCCCCAGACGGGTCTATCTCTCATTCTAAAAGCATGAATAGAACAACGATGTGAGTGAGCAATAACATCAAACCTGTCATCCAGATCTACAACCTCATCATAATGCAAAACAAAGGACTTTAAGCTTTCAATCCCTAAGAATAATGTATCATTTTTTTCGCATGTCAAATCAACCCAACCAAGTTCAGGTTGAATTGCCTTTCTTACAACTCCTTTCCCACAAAAAAACTGCGCCAAAAATTGATGTCCGAAACATATACCCAAAATAGGCTTGTTTGCATTGACAAACTTTTGGATTAGAGAAGACAATACTTCAAACCAGCACTCCCTTTCCAAAACACTGGCCTCTGAACCAGAAATTATAAAATGACTATATCCATCCACGGATTCTATTTCTTCCATATTTTTTATATAGAATGTTTCTTTTATATCCGGATTTTTAGAAAACAAATCACCCACTTTTCTGTCAAACGCATCTATAAGAAATTCATCTTTTAATATATTTAAAATTAATATTTTCATAAACATTTACACAGTAAATAAAAATATTATAAAAAATAGAAACCGAAAAAATACCATATACCTACTAACAATCCAGCCCTGTTTCTATCATTTGAGATGCCACTGACGCTCCATTGGCCGGAAGTTATTGCTTTTTCATTTCACCTGTTATTAGGTCATACAAATGTGCAAAGCCGCTCCGCTGCGAAAATCAAATCAATTCATCGGTAGCGGGGATCGGTATTATCTCGGTAGGAGCTTCCAAGTTATGACCAATTTCCAAATAGGTCTCGGCCCTCTCCTCAAATAACACTCGTGCCTGTCCATTCTCAACCAAAACTTCAACTACACGCACGCTTTTTGCCCGCGAGACATATCCAGAAAGTAAGTTTTTTGCCATCACCAGACCACCAGGCCCGATTGCCACTAAAAACACCACACCAGAGAAACGAGTCTTCTATTAAAGGGTAGTCAGCCGCTATTTCAAAGCCAATGGCCACATCAAGTATTAAAAAACGATACGCAGCAATATGTGTATCTCCAGATAATGCATACTTGCGTTCAATCACACGAGGTCTAAACGATCCATCCAGAGGAATATAAAGCATTGATGGCAGAGTACCTACCCTCCGCTCATCTAACTGTACTGTATAGAGCTTGCTACTGTCAGGCGACCATAAAGCCTCGGGCATCGCCGCTGGTTCCAGAACACCCTCCAGCCCCGCAACCAAGTCCCGACCTTCTGGTTGTGTAGCGTAGCTATAGTGACAAATCCCATCAGTGGTAAGCGCTGTCTCATTTCCGCTCTCTGTATCATGTAGCCAAAGATTGTAGTCTTTAATAAAAACAGCTTTCTTACCGTCTGGTGACACAAGCCAATTTGCAGGTACAATAGATGTTATTGGCGATTCGGTCAAGCCTGAATCATCATTAAATTGCCAAGACTTTCCAAATGCTGTGGAGCTTGCATTTAAAACAGATAATTCAAGATCTAAAATCGGCAGCGCTGTATCTAATACGGATTCACCAGTCTGTTTGGCTAACGCCTTTGCCAATTTTTTATGATCAAAAGCAGCTGTATTTGTCGCCGCTTTGGCATCCACCAGTCGGTACTCAGTGTCTAACCCATTAATACGCGGATACCAAAAACAGCTAGTTCAATATCACCTAATATTGTTAAGGGCTCAGTAAAGGGAGCAGTTATATAGGTCAATACATCGGAACGAACTTCCACTGGACGCCTATCTCTAAAAGTTTCCATTATATCAAAAGAACGCGTACCAAATGTAAACTTAATATCGTCGGTCACATCATGAGCCAACTCACCAAAAATTGCTTTCTGCTCAAGCTCTCTTTTTGTATTATTGCTGCCAATAAAAATACTACCCCCATTCAAGGCAGGATCAACACCCCCAAACAGATTAACTCTGACAAACTCCGTCTCTTTATCTTCGTAATAGAAACCTAGCAAAAATTGCAAACGGCCATCCAGGTTAGAGGCGATACGAACCTCCTCAGAAAAAAGATTTGCAGAGTAACCAATAGATTGACTAAATGGGTATGCATCTGGGAAGAAGAAACTAAGACCTCTATTTAATTGACTTTCCTGATCAACCTAAGATGTTGAAGATGATAGTGTGGCCCACCCCATATCATACTCAACATTGAGGCTGGTCAATTCAATATCATCTTCCAGCCCCTCCTGCTTCCCAGGGCCACTAACCGCAGGCGGACTAGTGCTAGTACGGACACCTAAGCGATTCTGTGAAAACCCTCCTTCCAAATCAAGGTCACCTGCACCATACAATGTTCCTTGCAGACCCCTCAACACCTCAACCCGCTCCATATTCACTAGTTTAATATCGGCCGAATTTCCGGTAATACCAAGCCCTGGAATCGCTGCCTCTCCAAAATAGACACCAGTCACTGGCGAGCTCTCAGCTCCTTCAGACTGAGGATCAGCGGAGAGACCTCGTATAACGACGGAATTAAAACCCGGCCCCTGATCAAGAACGGTCACACCTGGTAGTGCACTCAAATAATCCCCCATACCCACCAAGTTCCGCTTATCTATCGTGTCATTAGACAACGTGGAAATAGCCATTGCCGTATCCTGCAATCCCTGTGACCGCTTTGTCGCAGTAACCACGATCTCTTCCAACACCCAATCCAGCCGCTCTTTGGTAACCTCCTCCTGATCAGCACTCACTGGAGCACCATTCACTCCCATAAAAAACGCAATCGTAGACGCCAATAAACTTTTCTTCGCATTCATCTTATCTATCCCCTCAGTCTGTTTTTTGGCTTCTGAAGATTCCTTTTGCGAAACCATCAGCACCTCTTTTTTTGTAAGACTTCCAGAGAGACCCGTTCCTCGCAGCATAATTTCCAATGCTTGCTGAAGGGTGTATCTTCCCGCGATGGGATTGGCACTAAAGGGCTCAACCTCTTCGTAAGAAAACAGCAACATCCGATCGGCCTGCTCTGACAAATCAGATAACGACTTGGCTACATTTTGTCGCGGTAGGTTTATGTAGTAGACTGCTTGCCATTTGGCATCATTGTCTGTGACAGCCACACCACTTTGTGTTATGAGCAATAAAAGTGTTGCACATTGCAAGAGCTCCGATGAGCTTACAAACTGTATGACACATCGAGAATCAATAACCTTTACTGTGAATTTGACTTTTTTTGTAGAGACTCTTTTTTCTGATCTCGAATAAGCTCGTCAGAATTTTTTGACAGATAATATACCGCAATACCAGAAAGACATTGCAGCATTAACAACCTACTCATTAGATGCCAAGCTAAGCTGTACATGGCGCTCATTAAGGTAAAAAACCCTCACCCCAAAACCAATCTCCAAAACTTCCAACAAGGCATCAAGATCACCCGCCTTAAAGCGACCACCCATCACTAGATCTCCCAATTGGGGATCAGTAATTTCGATAGTGGTATCTGTGTAACGACTAACCTCATAAACAACATCACTCAGCGGATCACGTACAAACACCAAGGTGCCTTTTCTCCAGGCCTGTGCATTATCCAGTTCTTTTTGACTGAGCTGGAGCAAAATCTGCTGCGCGCGACCAAACTTCGCGCCCTGCCCTACATCTAAAGATAAAAAAACCTCACCAACACCTTCCTGATCGGCAAGCTGCATCGATTTTCTAGCAGGCAGGCTTTGCAAGCCACCAAACTCCTCAACCGAACTATCACGCACAAGCGGGGATTCCTCAGGTTGTAAATTGGTTGTTTCGGCACCGCCCGGCTCAACCCCCAAGATTCGAACAAGATCCACCCTTCCTTCATCCACTACTACTTCAACATTACTTTCGGCCAGATAGACAGAAAACGCGGTACCCACAGCCCGAACCAAACCATCACCAGCATGCACTTCAAAGGGCTTTTCCGGGTTTTTGGCTACGTCAAAATGCGCCCTACCGTTCAGTAAATAGATCTTGCGAACACCCTCATCATAAGCAATGCGCACCTCACTATCGGTATCCAATAGCACCTGACTTTGGTCTTTCAATGTCAATGTAAGCTGCTCACCTACTGCTGTGCGGTACACGCCATTACCAACCGAATTCGAGAACTGCCACACCCAAGTTAAAGCCAGACTTAAAAAGACTACCGATGCAAAGGCGGCCGACCGACCCCATGCTACTGACGCTGTACTACCAGAAAAAGAGAACGCACCGAAAAGCGCGCTAAAAAAACCACTCGCCCTGCCCCGCTGCTTTTTTTGCAAGGGCACCGCCAAACCGGACAAAAGCTCTGCCTCACACCAAAATTCCTCAGCCTCACGGAGGGCCCGACGGTGGGCTGGACTACGGCTTACCCACTCACGCATTGCCGCGATATCATCACCGCTTGCTGGCGTATCACTGTTAAATTTAAGCACCCAAGCATAGGCCTCATCCATCACATCTTCGCTGCGCTGGAACTCATGTATATTATTCATCGTTAAATCCCTCGCTCACTGGAAGGCCGCACAACGTCACCACCCTCCTCGGCCAAACGTGCTTTTACGTGCAAATGACACTCCTTAAAGGCCTTGGCTAAGTGCGCCTCAACCGTACTAACTGTAATACCCAATATTTCAGCAATATCTTTTTGCGACATACCATACACCTTGCGCATTAAATACACTTTACGACGCCTGGGTGGCAGTGCGGCCACAGCCATACAATGAATACCTAACCGCTCCTGCGCCAACATCTCATCTTCCAGCGTCGATTCGCCAGTTAAGATGCTCGTGAGGTCAGAATCCTCTATATAATCGGTTGGCCGATTCACTTTTTGTCGAATTTGACCGAGCGCCACATGCTTGGCTACCCGGAATAAATAGGATTTGGGTTGACGGATATCCGCAGCACCTTCTGCTTTGTAGGCCCGCAGGAAGGCCTCTTGCACCACATCGTCAACGTCATTCTCAACATGAAGTATGCGCATAACATAGCGCTTCAAGGCGCTTAAGTGCTGCTCATAAGCGCCAAGAATCGACGACGATGGCTTTTTCTTCCCAGGGTCTTTGTCTACTTTCTGTTTACTGCTCAAGGCTCTCTCGCGTTTAGCGTTGTCTTTATAATTGACTCCAAACTGTAAGGTTTCTGGAATCCCGTATTCGTATGACACCGGAACCACAGAAAACCTTTATGCTGTGCTTAAGAATATTGGACAGACGCTTCTGCGTAGCCCCGATGATGGGCTGGTGAGGTTTTCCAGCTTTTTCTTATGATTCAATAAGTTAAAAGAGGGAAAAAACGGCAGTAGTAATTTGGTAGCACTTCCTTGAATTCTGCTCCCTCCAAAAAAGCCTATTTATACAACATTCTTAGAGCATTTCCCCTATCCTAGGTAGCTTTAGCTACCAAATTCACCTATAATCGGTCTTTTTGGCGACCAATTTTAATAATAACTGGGTCAATAAACGACCGATTTTGACATTTTCTAAAAATAGGCTAAATTGGCGCCATGCTGGATACCATTAAAACGATCATTCTTGATTCTCAGGAAACAAAGCTAGACATCGGCGTACTCCGCCATCTATCTATAGAGCCGGTCACACACAAAGCCACTATCTGTATTGGTGTTCGCCGTTGCGGTAAATCCACTTACCTGTTTCAACGTATTGATCAACTATTGAAAGACGGGGTTTCACCTGAAAATATCCTTTACTTAAACTTTTTTGATGATCGATTACATGGGTTACAACATGAAGGTATCGGGGTAGTGATAGAAGCCTATTACTCACTCTACCCCGAGAAAAAAAATACTGAAACAGTCTACTGCTTTTTTGATGAAATTCAGGAAATCGAAGGCTGGGAGCCCTTTGTAGATCGGTTGATGCGAACCGAAAAATGTGAAATCTTCATAACTGGCTCTTCTGCCAAGATGCTATCGACAGAGATCGCCACTCAAATGCGAGGAAGGGCTCTATCTTGGGAAATGTTTCCTTTTTCTCTACATGAATTTTTAGACTATCACGAAGTGGAGGCCAAGGGGCCCCTTTCTTCAAAAAAACAAATGTTAGTAAAAAAAGCGTTTGATAAATATTGGGAAAAAGGAAGTTTTCCAGAGGTAGTGAATGTCGACAAACATCTTCGTATTAGAATTCATCAAGAATATTTTCACACAATACTCGCCCGAGACATCATTGAACGGCACAATATTTCCCACCCCAAAGCGGCGTTAGATTTAGCACATTGGTTAATCGATAATATAGCTTCTCTATATTCAGTAAACCGCCTTACAGAATACCTAAAGTCTCAGGGGCATAAAATCACAAAATCGACTGTATCCGACTATATTAAATGGTTTGAAGACGCCTACTTTCTGTTTACCGTACAAATCTTTGATGCATCAGTTTCACGCAGGAATGTAAATACCAAGAAAATTTACTGTATCGACCACGCGCTAATCATGTCAGTATCGTCGGGCATTCTTATCAATACAGGTCATTTATTGAAGAATGTAGTCTTTATCGAACTTCGACGTAAATACACAGATATTTATTATTATAGAACCCAAAGTGGTCTTGAAGTCGACTTTATCGTTTTACAAAGAAATCGCGCTAAGCAGTTGATTCAAGTGAGTGAGACTCTTATTGATGCCAAAACCTGTAAACGTGAAATCAAAGCACTAGAACAAGCGATGGTTGAACAAAATTTAAAAGAAGGTGTAATAGTAACTCGAAGCGAAGAAGAAAGGGTTGAAACGGAATCTGGCCTTATTTCTATCATACCTGTGTGGCGATTCCTTCTAGAGTCATTGTGACATCCAAATGGTAATTTTTAAAAATTCTATTTCCGAGTACACTATCTAAATTAGAGATTGGTAGAACTTTATTATATTAATGGTTCTCTCCAGTGTATGAAGAAAATTGGCTTAGTAACTTTATGAAAAGTATTAACAGACGTTTCTCAATTGCCCCGATGATGGAAAGGATAGACTTGCTTTACTTTTCTTTTATTTCAATGGATTATAGATCAGCACAATCAGAGGGAGACACTTTGGAGACACCAGGTATCGAATTGACGGCTTGTAGTTGAAAGTTTTTAAAAGACTATTGATTCAAGCCCGTAGAAAGAAACACGGGGTTTTATCACGGCACATAGTCCGACACTTTAGATAGAAAGTATGAGTTGATCGGTTAGTCGGCTTTCGGCCAAGAGCGGACATTCAAACTTTCAATCAATTATACGGCATTAGATGCTCTGCATTTCCGGAACTCTCAGCAAACTCTTTTGAATAAATATGCATTTCATTAAACATATCGTCATCACCAAAGGCTTTTGCTGCAAAAGCAAAGGCTAATATTCCACGGTAAAAATGGTTTAATAGGTCGTCAACATGGTCTCGATAAAGAGGTGAACTTTTAGAACCCTGTAAATGAAACCTTGGGGGGCTGCCATAATACAACTCCATTATGTGAGGTGATGCTCCGTGAACATATCCCGAATACCCCTTATATATTGTTCTGCTTGCTTCTATTCCTGTACTTGGATCATCCACACCATCAATATTGTTGATGTATGCTCTGATTTTCTTTCTCGAAACCATGGGACGTTTTTGAGACGATTCCATCATGCTTGATGGATTGTCACATTCCTCCTCATAGAACGCCTCTAAATATTCATCATGCAACCGAGTACGCTTATCAAATATGATTGAGAAAGCTAAAAATGAGATATCTTCTGTCAGTTCATCAAGTATTCTTTGTGTAGCTGCTTGCTCTTGAGTAAAACCATGAGTGTTCAGCGTGTAAATAGCTTGAATTCCAGTTAATACTCTTGCGAGTTTCTGCAATATTGCTTCATAAATAGATGATCTTTCATAACGATATGTATATCCATCACCTATTTGAACTTTTTTAGGTTGTTCGACACGATTAGCCAGGCTCTCAAAAAAAGCTAACATCTTCTTTAAAGCGTCAGCATATAGGCTATCCATTATTTGATATTCCTTGAATTTAAATTTTTATCTTCATATCCGCTTAGGGTCGTTTACCGCCCGACGCCATTCTATCATAAGGCTGACCGCTTTTAGGCGTTTTTTTGTCAGTCAGAGTATCATCGATGTTCCAAAATTGCTGATTGGCAAGAATCGCCTACAAACAGACTTTCGACAGAGATATTCTGACGGGCTACAATCAACCCTCAGTTGCCGTTGCCGTTACTTTTTTGATACTATAATGCGAGCAGCAGATCGCGGGCTTTCTTCGAGTGAAATCAGATGTTAGTGGAATACTACACAGTGACGCGCCGCGCCGCGAACTATCGAATTGATTGGAAAATAGGTGCATAGAGAAGGCTATTTTGTTTGCAGTCGATGTGGTATTGAGGGCATCAAATCACCACTCCACAAAGACTCAATATGTGATCCGTGTCGTATGTGTTTGTTAACGAAAATTTACAAAATTGAGTTGGAGAAGCTTCCACATGGTGCTGGACGCAAGAGCTTCCTGTACATGTTAAGTGTTTGTATTGACGACTATAAGTCTCCAATCACGAAAGATGAGTATGTCCTTGTCAGAGTTGATGAGAGCAGTAAGAAAGTACTCCAAACTCTGCTTGAGCTAGTCAATTTGGACATAAGACAGGATGCTATAGAGAAATCTGAGTACCTTTTGGCAACAGATGTGCTTCTCGATTTTGAGAGGGTGGAATGTCATCTGCACAACAGATTCAGTGGTGCGTCTTCCGGGTTTTCAAGGTCATTCATTGTTGGGCTCAAAACATTTGTTCCAGATTGGAGTTTTCAGTACAGCCCATCAGAGAACCGTCTGAGCATAACAACTGAATCAATTGATGAAATATCGCTGTTTCAATTTGATAACAGTAAGTCTGTCGGTCTTGATGAGGCTGATATTCAATTCATTTTGAACCGACTTGAAGAACGCAAAGACGGTCATCTGTTTCGTGGAGTAAATAGGTTTTACTTCCAAAACGATGGGATAGCTGCATCCATATACAGGAACAACAGAGACTTGGCAGAGCACGGGAAGTTACAAGAGCATGAAAGAGAAATTGTTGAAAACTTGCTTAGCAAGAGCTTTTACAAATCAGGTGAAAGGGGCGCTGTTTCTGCGCTTACCGATTTAAGACATAGCGGGAAGGATACTTGCCTGCTGGATTTCTCAGAAGGCTACAAAGTCGCACTGTTTTTTTCTTGTCAACGTCCTAGCGATCGCTCTGCGTCAATCGCAGAGTTATTGATTTTAAGAGAATCAGAATACGAGAGTAAGGACAATATTACTTATCCAAATGAAGAAGATTTTTTGATCCGTCCTGAGGGAACTGAAATAACTGGAAATCGAGTTGAGGCCCAAAAAAGTGTATTTCTCTACTGTTGTAAAGGGTATGCCGCTAGAGATGAAAACGGTCACAAGATAGAAAACCTGCTGATCGCGCCAAGGTTGAAGGCTGTGTTTTTTAAGTATTGTGGATACACGGAAGAGACGGTCTATCCTGACTTCCAAGCCTTCATTGAAAATCCGGAGAACTTCAGGACAAAAGCAAAACGGCTCTGTCAAGATGACGAAGAAGGCAAAAAAAACTATTTGTCGTGACTGGCCATTCCAGGCCGTCGTTTCAAATTCGCAAGGCCCTCAATGCTCATATCTACAGTTAACAACCGCCAGTGCCGCAAATGCAGCGAACGGCCGCTTCGTCCCGCATAGCTGACTTTTGTGCAAAGTGCAGCATAAGTCAGCTTTCCGCCCAAAGCGACGGATAGCGCTCGTTGGCGCGAAGCCGCTTTGTCCCGCTTAGCAGCCCTTCGTATCGCTCAGTACCAGTGACCGCTTCGGGTCGTTAAAAGACCATTAGAGTAAAATTGCCCCTATAGTTGGGGCCTATTTCGAAAAACAGCACTATGTTTTGATCAAATACAGACCGTTACCACTACATACGGGGCTGCTTATATT
Organism: Exilibacterium sp.; assembly: GCA_028280195.1. GTDB lineage: Bacteria > Pseudomonadota > Gammaproteobacteria > Pseudomonadales > Cellvibrionaceae > Exilibacterium. The sequence goes on along the minus strand of JANQMH010000021.1, from coordinate 37,618 downwards.
TTATCCAACTATATTACTGAATTTTCGTATCCTTTCTCTATCTTCGCCGAAAGACCAATAAAAACATACAGTTAACAATCATCAATGCATTCTCTGGAAAGCATACTAAAACTATTTATATCCATTTTATACTCATAAAAAGATATTTTTATGGTATAAAGCATAGTCAACCTCCCTATAGATTATTTTTTATACCACAAATATACTCTCATTAAAGTATTTACTGGATATAAGCAATGACTCCAAATACAAAGACTCTAGGCCCCCGCGAAGCCGAACTAATCACACGACTCCATGAGATCGGTAAACCCGTATTTATACTTAATGACGCATCAGAACTGACCGGCCTCAGCGGGCAAAGCTTAAGAAATATGATCCATCGCCTAACCAAAAAAGGCATCATTACCCGACTGAAGTCCGGCCTCTATGCCACAGTGCCCTTTGAACTGGGACGGACCAAAGAATACATGCCCAACCCCTATCTTGTAGCGCGGGCTATCGCACAGCAACAGTTAAAGGGTAACGAGGGAAAATACTATATCTCCCATGCCTCAGCGATGGACCTACACCAAATAGTCACCCAGCCCCAATTCGTTGTGTATATCACCACAAACAGCCAAGTTAAAACCCACCCAACAGTTTCAGGGACGGAATATCGCTTTGTCACAGCCCAGGAAAAACACTTCTTTGGCATTAAAAAGTTCTGGATCGATAAATCCGAAATGGTTTACATCAGCGATATAGAAAAAACGGTACTGGATGGCCTGAAAATGCCTGAACACTGTGGCGGCATCTCTGAGGTCGCCAAGGGCTTCTGGATGAAGCGGGACAAAATCAAGATAGCCAAGCTGATAGACTATGCCGAACGAATGGACACTGGGGCAGTTTACCGGCGCCTGGGGTTTCTATTAGAAACCTACGATGTGGCAACTACTGATGACCTGGACAGACTGCAACGCAAATTAACCAAATCCTATGCGACATTGGATCCAACACTACCCAAAGGCGGCCGCTACTTCTCTCGCTGGCGACTTAACCTTAATCTGGAGCCTGACGAACTGATGGCCATTGTGCGAACTTAAAGCACTTGAAAAACACCTTCTCAAAAAGGACTGACAACCATGATGGAACAGCGAGCCCTTTCGTTAATATCCAACAGCTTCCACCGGGAAGGACAGCGGCGGGTGCCAGAGGCCGTTATTGAAAGAGACTACTGCTTATCGTGGTTTTTATTTGGTCTGGCTCACTCTCCTCTTAGAGAGTGGCTTGTATTTAAAGGCGGAACGGCGCTACGGCGCTGTTACTTCAAAGACTACCGATTTTCGGAAGATCTCGACTTTACTCTGACCGAAGAAAGACCGCAGGAATATATTATTGAAAACCTCGATGATATTTTCGAATGGATCAACGACGAGTGCGGAATCGAATTTGGGTTGGGAAAACAGGAAGATCCGCATGAAAACAATTATACGTTCTACCTCACCTACATCGGCCCGTTGCCAGGCAAGGCAAAAGAGGTCAAGGTGGATATATCATTCAGGGAAACTCTACTACAACCCATTAAAGAGCTCCCTATCATTCAAACCTATGACGAGTATTCAGATTTTATCGATGATGCCACCATTCAGGTCTATTCCCTCAATAAGGTTGTCATAGAAAAAATTTGCGCACTGCATTCGCCTTCGCGAAATGAACCTCGTGATTTATATGACATTTACTATCTGATTGAAGAACAAGGCGTCGAGATCGATTTTCTTATAGACGATATTGATCAAAAACTACGATTCAAAAACAGTTCGCTCGATGAGCGTCTGGGACAGTTTGAGAAAAAAGAAGCGAGGCTCAAAAAACTTTGGGATAAAAGGCTCAGTGCACAAATGGCTTCGTTACCTGAATTTGATAACGTATTTCGCACCGTCAAACGAAAATTTCGCCAAGCTGGGATTCTTACAGAGTAAGCACACCACCCACTCTACTCCTATGAATTAACTCGGTGTCTCCAATGTTTCTGGAGACACTTTGGAGACATCCTATTGCAGAAATTATCTTGATATTGAGTTGTCATACCCAATATTCTGATAAACTACGGGCCTAAGTGCATGTTTTTCAAAGACTTTAACTAATTGATCGAAACTGTCGCTCCTACCCCGTATTGGACCGACTCAAACGCATTTTTTTCGATAAGCCATTGATTTTGTGAAAGATTTAAATAGGCGGTTTACCGTTGCGCCCATGATGGACTGGTCGGATAGACACTGTAGATTTCTATGGCGATTAGTCTCCCGCCACGCCGTGCTTTATACGGAGATGGTCACCACCGCCGCCATCCTCCACGGCGACCGCCGCCGCTTTCTCGACTACCACCCCCGGGAACAGCCGCTGGCCCTGCAACTGGGCGGCAGCGATCCCGGCGAACTCGCCGCCTGCGCTCGCCTGGCCGAACAGTGGGGTTACAACGAAGTCAATCTCAACTGCGGCTGCCCCAGCAACCGCGTGCAATCGGGTCAAATCGGCGCCTGCCTGATGGCGCAGCCGGCGCTGGTGGCCGACTGTGTCAAGGCCATGCGCGACGCCGTGTCGATACCGGTGACAGTCAAGCACCGTATCGGTATCGACGATATGGAGGACTACGCGGGTATGGCGGACTTTGTGCAGCCGCTTGCCGCAGCCGGCTGTGATACCTTTATCGTCCACGCCCGCAAAGCCTGGCTGCAGGGTTTGAGCCCCAAGGAAAACCGCGAAAAGCCGCCGCTGCAGTACGACAAGGTGTATCGGCTGAAACAGGATTTTCCGCGGCTGGAAATCATTATCAACGGCGGTATTACCACGCTGGCACAGTGCCGGCGGCATCTGGACCGGGTCGACGGCGTGATGATGGGTCGGGAGGCCTATAACAACCCCTTTGTGCTGGCAGAAGTTGACCGCTCCCTTTACGGCGACAAAACACCGCCCCCCGCGCGCAGCCAGGTCATGGATGCCTATATCGATTACTGTGAAGCGCAGCTGCGCCTGGGCACCCGCCTGCACCATATGTCCCGCCACGTGCTCGGGCTGTTTCAGGGCCAGCCGGGCGCGCGGCGCTTTCGCCGTTATATCAGCGAGAACGCCCACAAGCCGAACGCCGGCATCGACGTGCTGACAGCGGCGACACAGCTGCTGCAGTGCAGCCGCGAAGCGGTTTAAGGCGCGGCGTCAACCCTCACCGGCAAAGAGCCCTTGGTTCTTTGCCATCAGCTCGGCAATGCGCTCACTGACACGGCGCACTTTGCGGGTATGGCGATCTTCATGATGCAGCACCAGCCACTGTTCGTGGCGCAACTCTTCGATAGTGTCCCCACACCGAACCAGCTCCGGCTCAGTGTCGCCGACAAAGCAGGGCAGTACGGCGCGGCCGATGCCGCTGCGGACCAGATCGAGAATGCAGCGGGGGTTATTGCTGCGCATAACGACCTTTTGCGGATAGCGGCTATCGAGCCACTGAGCCGAAGGCAGCGCGACGTTCTCATTGATATAACCCACCCACTTCGCCTGCGCGGCCTCAGCGTCACTCGCCGCACGGGCATAGGGCGCAAAGGCCACCACACCGATGCGCCGCCGCGCCAGCCACTGTTCTTCCGGCCGGGTATTGCGGATGCCGATGTCCGCATGGCGCCTGCCGATATCGACCCGCTGCGGATTGCTGACCAGTTCCACGGAAAAACTGTCGGCTGCCGTCCACAGGGCGTTAATGTGGGTGGCGAGAAAGTGGCAGATCCAGTCGCCGGCGGAGATGCGCACCCTGCCGGCCAGGCCGCGCTGGTCGCGCCACTGCTCAATTGACTGGGCCGAGCGCTCCAGCTGTTCGGCATGAGCCAGCAACGCCTCCCCTTCCCTGGTCAGGTGATAGCCATTTTTCTCGCGCACGAACAATACCGCGGCCAGCTGGCGCTCCAGCGCCACCATCCTCCGCCCCAGTGTCGCCGGACTGATCCGGGTGAGGCGCGCGGCAGTGCTCAGGCCACCGCAGCGGGCGACGCTCAAAAACAGTTTTATAGCATTCCAGTCCAGTTCGTGTTTCATGAGTGCAATGCCCTTTGCATATATTTATCTTTAAATTTAAACAGTTATAAAGGTAGCCTAAGAAAATAATCATACGTATTTCATAAATAAAAGGACAAGCGAATGCCCGTAATCAGGCTCTGGAACGATATCGAAATACCCCGCATGGGCCTCGGCTGCTGGGCTATCGGCGGGCCTTTTTTTTCCGGCACGATGCCTCTGGGCTACACCGGCGCCAATGACAGGGAATCGCGGCGCGCCATTGCCACCGGGCTCGATCTGGGTATCAGACTGTTCGACACGGCGGCGGTGTACGGCGTCGGGCACTCCGAGCGCCTGCTGGGCCTGACGGTGGGAAACCGGCACGATGTACTGGTGTCCACCAAGCTGGGGCCGGTTTTTGATGAACCCAGCAGGCAGGTGCTGGGAGAGGACTATTCGCCGGACTATATAGCGCGCAGTATCGATGCCTCACTCAGACGCCTGCGCCGCGAGCGCATCGACCTGCTGTTTCTGCACCTCAATGCCCTGCCCGTGGTTAAAGCGCAACTGGCTTTCGCGGCTCTCGACGAGGCAGTCAGGCAGGGCAAGGTCGGCGCCTACGGCTGGAGCACGGATTTCCCGGAGAACGCCGCGGCGGTCGCCGGGCGCGATAACTTCAAGGCGGTGGAACACTGCATGAATGTGTTCTTCGACGCCGCATCGATGCTGGAAGTGACCAGCAAAAACGCACTGGTCGCATTTATCCGCTCACCGCTGGCGATGGGCCTGCTGAGCGGAAAATTCACCCGCCACAGCGAACTGCCGGCAGACGATGTGCGCAGCAACAATCTCGCCTGGATGGACTATTTCAAAGACGGCAGAGCCGCGCCGGCACTGCTGGCCGCTTTGCAGCGAGTGCGCGACCTGCTGTGTAGCGGCGGCCGCACGCCGGCTCAGGGCGCACTGGGCTGGCTGCTGGCCAAGGCGCCCCACCTGGTGCCGCTGCCGGGCTTCCGGCTGGCCGCACAAGTCGAGGAAAACGTTGGCGCCCTCGACCAGGGCGCGCTGCCGGCGGATGTGATGGCGGCAATCGAGGCGGCAATTGCGCGACCGGCAGCAGGCGGTGTCCGCGAGCGCTAGTGTCCAGTCCCGCAAACCGCGCCCCAAATAGCCTCCAGAGCCTGTGCCGAACCTGTAAAATCGGGGAAAAAACCTTTAAAATCAACTGCTCACACAACTGCCCCCAAACCGACAACAGGTTGTCAAACCCATGCCAAACAAACTCGAGCAGTTAAAGCAGTACTCCGATGTGGTGGCCGACACCGGCGATATCGAGGCGATGCGCCGCTATCGACCGCTGGATGCCACTACCAACCCCTCACTGCTGTTCAAGGCCGCGCAACTGCCCCAGTACCGGGATTATCTCGACGCCGCTATCGCCTGGGGCAAGTCCCGGCCCGGCGATTCACAGGCGCAGCTGAGCGCGGCGACCGATCGGCTGGCGGTCACCATCGGCTGTGAAATCCTGAAAATCGTACCCGGCCGTGTTTCCACCGAAGTGGATGCGCGCCTGTCATTCGACCAGCAGGCCAGTATCAACAAGGCGCGCGAGCTGATCGACCTTTACCAGGCCGCCGGCGTCGATAACGAGCGCGTGCTGATCAAGCTGGCCTCTACCTGGGAAGGTATCCGCGCCGCCGAAGTACTGGAGCGGGAGGGCATCCACTGCAATCTGACCCTGCTGTTCAGCTTTCATCAGGCCGCGGCCTGCGCCGCTGCCGGGGCCACGCTGATTTCCCCCTTTGTCGGCCGTATTCTCGACTGGTACAAGGCCAATACCGGCAAACAGGAGTATCTGCCCGAGGAGGACCCCGGTGTGGTGTCGGTTACCGGGATTTACCACTATTTCAAGCAGCACGGCTACGACACCATCGTCATGGGCGCCAGCTTTCGCAATACCGGCGAGATCGAGGCCCTGGCCGGCTGCGACCGGCTGACTATCAGCCCGGCACTGATGGCCGAACTGGAAGCCGATGAAGGAACTCTGGCAAGGCGTCTAAGTCCGAATAACAGGGCCGAGCCACAGGCGGCCCTGCGCGAAACAGAGCCACAGTTCCGTTTCAGCCTCAACAGCGACGCCATGGCTACGGAGAAGCTCGCCGACGGTATCAGAAACTTTGTCAAGGACCAGATTAACCTCGAGAATCTGTTGAAAAACCATGCTGGCTAAAATCAAGGCGTTTTTCTCCGCCGAATTCGACCCGCAGGAGGATGAGGCGCTGAGCGAGCGCCAGCGGCATATCGCCGTCGCCGCACTGCTGATCGAAGTGGCGACCATCGACAGCGACTTCGACAGCAACGAGTTCGAGCTGCTGTTCGACATCCTGCGGCAACAATACGAGCTGACCCAGTCCGAACTGGACGAAATCTCAGCACTGGCCAGACAGGAACGCGAGGACGCCACCTCGCTGTACCAGTTTACCCAACTGGTCAACCAGCACTTCAGCGCGGGCGAGAAATTCGAACTGCTTCGCTCGATGTGGAGCATTGCCTACGCCGATGACAACATCGACAAATACGAGGAGTATATCATCCGCAAAGTGGCCGACCTGATCCACGTCTCCCACTCGGATTTCATCCGCGCCAAGCGCGATGCGCGCGCGGCGGGCTAGCAGTCAGAATTTTCCAGGCTTTTTACCAGATCGCGAAAGGTCTCGCGGTTGGACTCATTGAGGCCCATGAGAATGCGGTGGGCCTCCAGCACCTTGCTCCTGGCCGCCTGCTCGCTGACCTCGGTGCTCGGCAGGCAGGCGCCGGCGGGCATCTGCTCGCCGGGCTCGTGAATGATTTCGAAGATATCGTCGAAGCCCATGGACTCCAGCAGGCGGTTGATACTGGGGTTGGTGGACACCACCACCGGCACGATATTTTTGCGCTCGCGCCCGAGAATGGCGATCTTGGCCATCAATCCCAGCGTGGTGCTGTCAATGGCTTCGGCTCCGGTCAGATCGAACAGCACCGAACAGAAGGCCCGATCGGCAAACATCTCGTCGATAAACCGGTCAAATGATATGCACAGCGTCAGGCGCACATCACCTGTCATTTTGATGACATAGACTCCGTCATGGTCAGCCACCAGTATTTGCCCAGGCTGCATGATCAACTCTCCTTGGCCACCGTCAGTATGGCAATATCGTCGGGCGCCTCTTTGCTTTCATCCGCATCCGGGTCGTCCAGACCCAGGGCCCCGCAAACTTCTGCCAGACTGCCATCGGTATTGGACAACAATTGCAGTAAATGAGTTTCCTGTTCACACAGGGCCTCCGGCGCCAGCGTTTCCAGTACCCCGTCGGAGAAGGCCACCAGGGAAAACCGCGCCGGCAGCTGCTGCCGGTACACCTGCCAGTTTACGCCCTTGAAGATACCGATGGGCTTGCCCTTGCCCTCCAGATAGCGGGCTCCCCCGGGGGTGATCAGCAGCGGCATGGGCAGATGACCACCGACCGCATAACTGATCTCGTTGCTGCGGGTATCGATCACACCGACAAAACAGGTCAAATGCGGGCCGAGGGTGGTTTCGTGAAACTCCTCGTTGATTTCCGCCAGAAAGCGGGCCGGGCCGCTGGCAAAGGACTCGGCACTGCTGAACAGGCCCTCGTCGCGCACCAGGTGGGTGGCCAGATGTTTTAGCCACACGGTCACAAACGCCGAGGAGGCGCCGTGGCCCGACACGTCGGACAGATAAAACGCCAGATAGCGGTGGGCGAGATAGCCGTAGTCGATAAAGTCGCCGCTGAGGTAGAGCGAAGGCACAATGCGGTGGGCGATGCGGTAGCCGTCAAAGATCATCGGCGTGCGCGGCAGCAGGTTGGTCTGCACCTGGCGGCCGGCCTGGTGATCGCGCTCCAGCGCCCGCAGGTGCTCGCGCAAATCGCGGTTGGCGCGCTCCAGTTCCTCGCGATAGCGCAGATTCTGGGCCAGCAACTGGGTGCGCTCCAGGCTTTTTTCCACCGAGTGCACCAGCACTTCCATATCCACCACCGGCTTGATCAGGTAGTCGCTGGCCCCCAGGCGCAGCGCCTCGACCACATCGCTAATGACCCCCGCGCCGGAGATCACGATCACCGGGGTATCGGCAGACTGCTGGTGGATATCCCGCAGTACCTGCAGCCCGTCGACCCCCGGCATGCGCAGGTCGCACAGCACCAGGTCGGGGGTCTCGCGGCGGAAGCATTCAAGTCCGCTGCTGCCGTCCTCGGCCTCGCACACCTCAAAGCCGCTGTCCTCGAGATAGGCCACGATGCCCTGCCGCACGATGGTATCGTCGTCAATGATAAGCAGTTTTCTGCCGCTGTTGGCCATCAACGGCCCCGGCCGGCAGCCGGCAAGCCACAGCAGCAGGCAGACCCAGCTTGTAAGACTATGACTTGGCGGAGCATGAATTGGTTGAGCACGGATTCTGGAAGGAATTATGTGACAAGTTGCCGAAAACCCAACCCTACTCCCTTATTACCGCCTTCGCAAGCTATTCAAATCACCTTTTTTAAAGTAACTTTGTATAAACCGGTTCGATGATCAAGGCCGGTTTGCAGAACCCGCCATTTTTAACAATTAGAAGGAGTTCCGCATGAACCTTGCGAACCAGGATTACAGCGAGAAGCGCAATTTTATCCGCATGAAAATCGACACACCGGTGGAGGTCAGTGTCAGCAGCGACGACACCAGCCTGTCGGGCACCTGCCGCGATCTGAGCGGCGGCGGCATGCTGATAGAAGTGGATAAAGCGCTGCCGGTGGGCACGGAGCTGGAAGTGACCATAAACTCCGAGCACAGCCAACACCCGATGCTGAAGGCGATCACCACTATCGCCCGGGTTCAGGCCAACCACTCCGGCACCTGTACACTGGGCCTGAAAATTCAACAAATGCTGAGCTGAAACGCGGGCGCGCGGCGGAGGGGCTTGGGCTCGAGGGGTCCTACTCTTCGAAATCGTCTTCGAAATCGTCAAAATCTCCGCCGAAGTCATCCTCGACTTCGCCGTCCTTAATCAGGAACTCACGGCGTTGCAGATAGGCATCCCTGATAAACAAGTACTTGTCACCGCTGATCAAGTCCTCGCCCTGCAGCAGGCCGGCGCGTGAGCTGATCAGGCCGACGCCGGTAATGGTGTTACGGGTCGGCACATCATCGATATAGGTTATCGGATCCGAATAGATGTCCACCGGCCGGCTGAGGCCGTCGCGGACATTGCTCGGGCCGAAAAACGGCAGCACCAAGTAGGGCCCCCGGCCCACACCCCAGGTCGCCAGGGTCTGACCGAAGTCTTCACCGTCGCTTTTTTCCAGACCCATTTTACCGGCCACGTCAAACAGCCCCGCCAGACCGATAGTGGAGTTAATCAGAAAGCGGCCGCTGTCGTTGCCGGCCTGGGCCCACTTTCCCTGCAGCAGGTCGTTGAGCACATTGCGCACCTCGCCCAGGTTGTCGAACACATTACTGACACTGTTTTCCACCGGGTCGGGCGTCACGGCCCGATACCCCTTTGCCACCGGCTTGAGAAAGTAAGTATCCAGGGTGTCATTGAAGGCAAACATGGAGCGGTTAAACCCCTCCCAGGGGTCCACCGGGTTTTCTTCCGTATCCTCGGCCAGCGCCGCGCCGAAGGGCGACAGCACTGCCAGAATCATTACGGGTAAAAGACGACAAAGAAACTGCGGCATAAACACCTCGACTGAACAGGACTTCCATGAGCGGCGTGAAGAGTGTAGCCGAACAGGCTACCCGACACCACCGCGCTGCAGGCGCCAACCGTCGCCGGCACCGGCAGCTAGCCAGTGTGACCGCGGCGCCGGCCATTGGTTCGGCGGGCGGAAAAAAACCGCTGTGGCCGGGCTTTGGTGCTGGACTCAGAACACAAACTGTGTGCGAATACGAAATTCCTCGCCGTCACCGCCGCCGCTGTTGCTCTCCCCTTCAGTATAATTGACGCCAATCCGGACATTATTGTTGTAGTACCAGTTCAAACCCAGGGTGTAGGCCTCGGCGTCGTCTTCGCCCAGTTCGATATCAGCGAAGTTACCGTCGCCATCGTCGTAGCGCAGCACCAGCTCCCAGGCGCCGCCGGGACCTCGAGGTTTGACGCGCTTGAACTCACCGTCGCGGTAGGGGCGCGTCTCGCCGGTAACTATCCAGCCGGCCTGCAGGTAATAGCCGTCCAGGTCGTCGTCCAGGTCATCTCTGTCGGCCTGCTGCCATTCGGACTGAAAATGCACAGCGCCGAATACAGCGGCGGCCTCCAGGCCCACCACATCGGCATCGCCGCGACTGGAAACGGCTGCCCCAAAATGCAGCAGGCGGTCCCCCCCGACCAGTGGCGCATAGGCCAAACGCGCCGTAACAGTCAGATCATCGGCAGCGCGATTATCCTCGTCATCACCTTCAAATATACCGGCACCGTAGTAGAGCGATTTACCGAGCGCACCGGACAACAGCACGCCGCTGTTGCGCTCGGGCGCATAGGCTTCGGTAATGGCGGAGCGCTCCAGCACGCTGATATCGTTGGCACTGGTCAGTTGCTCGAGCCCAAACGGCTCCCGCTGCCGGCCGATGCTCAGCCGGGCGGCCGGGCCCCAGCCGTTGTAGCTGATATAGAGGTCTTCGACATCGCCGCCATCGGTACCGCTCTCGCCGATGTTGAACTCGGACTTAAAAGACCAGTCGCCGGCGCTGCCGGTAAACGCCAGGCGCGCACGGCGCACGGAAAAATCGTTTTCATCGGCTTCGCCGTTCAGCTCCGCACGATTGTAATCCCACTGGATACGGCCGCCGATACCAAAGGAATATTTGTCGTCGACAGTCCTGATGGACAAGCCCCCCTTGGTGTTAATTACAATATCGGGGCCGTCCGTAGTCACGGTACCCGCATAGGTGTGAGCAGCCATCACTGCGATCAGTCCCGCGGGCAGAAGCGTTCTATTCATAAATTTATCCCCATCCGGAAGGTCAGACAATGTCAGTCGGGCGCCGCGATTCGGCAGAAATATGACGCTTTTATTACGTGTATTGCGTGCGCGGGACAATACTACATTTTGGTGCAGGGAATAAAGCCTTGGGCAAAATTTAATCTGCCCGGGGTCGTTTCAGCCGGCGGTATCAGCAGGCAGTTTTTGCCGATGAGCGTTGCGGAGCTGAGGTAGAGCGTTCGGACGTAGCGCGAGTGTAAGGACAGCCGTTAATAGTAAAGAATATCGGCACGGTGAAGTTTTTGCAGCAGCCCCTCGCCCGCTGCAATCAACTGTTGCGGCTCGGGGTGTTGCATTTCCGCGGCCAGCTGCTGCAGCGCCTGACGGCCGCTGAGCTGCTCTTCCAGCACAGACAGTAAGCGCACAGTAACCGCATTGCTCTCCATGAACTTGACACAGTCAGATCTGTCGCGGTAGACAATCAGAAAAGTCGGTTGCTCGGGAGGTTGCCGCGGCTGGTAATCCGGGCCGATAAGGTGAACCGGGTACTGGTAGGACAGACACCAGGCCAGCGGTGATACCCGCGGCCCGGCCTCCAGGTAATCGACACTCTCGAGACTGACAGGCAGCTGCTCCTGCGACACATCCAGGGCCAGCTCAACCCACTCGTAATGGGCCAGTTCCAGCAGAAAGGGCGGATCGTGCGGCTGCGGCTGCCGCTCGTCCTGGAGGTATTTGAGAAACTCCTGGCTGATTTCCAGAAAGTAGGGCGAGTGGCTGATATGGCGACTGACGAAGTCCCTCACCATGGCGTGCCACTGCTCGTCGTCCAGCAACTGGCGCAGCACCGGAAAGGCGCCGCTGACAAAACCCTCGATGTTCTTGTAGATCAGATTACTGTAGATCGCCATGCGCCGCTGTTCCACATCCGCCGGCGCCGGGTTGGCATCGGGGTCGCGCAGATGGGCGGCAAATTGGTATTGCGCGGTTTTAAAGGCGGGTTCGCTCAAGAGTCCATCTCCACCGGGGTCCGCTGCATCCGGGCCGCAACTGACTCGGTCCCCGTTGCGCTCCTATGGCGGTTCTGAATCGCTTTGATCTGTTCGACCTCGGCCAGCAATTCCGGCACCGGCGGAATGTTGAAGTCCCTCTCCAGCAGCGTCGGCATCACACCGAAGCGCCGGTAGGCCTGATCCAGCAGCTCCCACACCGAGGCAATCACCGCCGCACCGTGGGTATCGACGCGCAGGTCCTCGGCCTCGTCGTAGTGGCCGGCAACGTGGACATAAACCGCCCGCTCGCCCGGCAGCTGCTGCAAAAACTCAAGCGGATCGTAACCGTGGTTGATGCTGTTGACGTAGATATTGTTGACATCCAGCAGCAGGTCGCAGTCGGCCTCAGCGATGACCGCATTGATAAAATCAATTTCGCGCATTTCCTGCTGTGGAGCGCCGTAGTAGGACACATTCTCCATGGCAATGCGCTGCTCGAGGATATCCTGCACCTCGCGGATGCGCCCGGCGACATAGTGCACCGCCTCCTCGGTAAACGGAATCGGCATTAAATCGTAGAGGTGGCCACTGTCGCTGCAATAACTCAGGTGCTCGGTGTAGAGCCGCACCCGGTGCTGTTTGAGAAATGCCTTGATACTCTTGACCAGTTCGTAGTCGAGCGCACCCGGCGAGCCGATCGACAGCGACAGGCCGTGACAGACAAAGGGAAAACGCTCCGTGTACTGGCTGAATTTGCGCCCGAAGCGGCCGCCGACACCGATCCAGTTTTCCGGCGCCACTTCCATAAAATCCACATCCGCGGTGGTCAAGCCGTCGAGATCATCCAACAAACTGCGCCGCAGGCCCAGGCCGGCGCCGGTTATGGCAAAGCGGGTCGAATCGGTAGCTGGTTGAAGTTGATCTTTCACACTGCTTGCTCCCCGGACTAAAAAACAGAAGACGTTGAGGAAACTTTTCGAAATGTTTACTGCTTTAGCTGTCTACTACTTTGCTGTTTACTTCTTTGCTGTTTACTTCTTTGATGGTTACTACTTTGATGGTTACCACTTTAAACAGCCGCTGCTTTGCTATGTAGAGAATAGACCCAGCTCTGCAGACGGACCAGCCTGCGAAAATACCTGCAGGCTGATGTCGGGCTAATGGCAGTGGCGGGAGAGCCTCAAAACTCAGCTCCCAGCCACAACGTCAAGGTATCCGGCATTAGCCGCCGCACTTACCTTCGCCACACTTGCCCTCTTTGCCGGCCTTGTCGCCGCCGCACTTGCCTTCGCCACACTTGCCCTCTTTGCCGGCCTTGTCGCCACCGCACTTGCCTTCGCCACACTTGCCTTCTTTACCGGCTTTGTCGCCACCGCACTTGCCTTCGCCACACTTGCCTTCGCCGTCCTTGCCGTGACTGCCGGCCAGGTTGTAACCGGCGCTGAGTTCTTCAGCGGCAAACGGGTTTTCAGCCGTGGTGGTCGCAGCGGAAGTTAATGTGGCAGACGCCAGAAATGCGGCGCCGACTGCAGCTGCCAGAGGGGTCAAAGTTTTCTTCGCCATAATAGTTATCTCCTGGTTACGCGAGTTTGCTTTGGGTTCAACAATAAGACTAATCACCTCGGCTACAGCAGCGCCGTGATGCGCCTACTATGACCGGGGTCTTATTGATTAGTTTCGACAAATTGCATTGATTTGCGTCAACTGCTGGCAATTTTTAGTCTAATTTCTCACAACAGGCTGTCGTTGTCGTTTCTTTCCAGTGTAGCTGAACAAATCATATCGGTGCTGGTCCAAGCTGAATTTTTCTTATGCGGTAGCCAGCTGATAACGACTGTCGGGCCGCGGCTGATCCACTGTCAACCAGCTGTCGCCGCGTTCCTGCAGCCAGGCCAGCAGCTGGGGAAAATGGTCGTCACAGGCCCTGGCACTGGTGATCATGCTGCGCTGGCTGTAGTTGCTCTGATTGCCCGCAGCCTTACCGAGCCCCAGCAGGCGCGCGTCGTGCTCGCCCAGTTCCTCTATCCACAAACGGGCACTTTCCAAGGTGCCCCAGAGTATCTGGTTGCGGATCGCAAAATACAAGCTCGGTGGCATGCCTTTCAGCCGGATTGCACGGCGATAGTCAAAACCGTCGACTGGGTCACACCAATCCGTTTTCCGCTGCCAGACCCGCCAGTTTCTGGCACTGGTGCGCGACTCGCGCGTCGGTTCGCGCCAGCCGCGCCTGACCGCGCCGCCGAACAGCGAGCGCAGGCGCCAGCGCCACTGCCAGGCCGTATAGCGCAGCGATTTGGACCACGAATTCAGCTCGCAGTAACGCCCGGCGCCAAAATGCGCCATCCCCAGCACCGGCACCGGTAAGTTCTCGCAACGGGCATAGGTCGCCGCCAGCAGCACGCTGCCGAGCCCCTCGCCGATCCAGAGCTGCGGCATCTGTGGCCGCAGCCGGGCAAGTTTATCGATATGGGCAGGCAGGTCTTCAGTGATGGCTTCGTGCAGGCCGGCAACCGACTTGCGGTTCAGCGCCGGCCAGCTGCCGCCTTTGCCGCGCAGCTCGGCGGTGTAGACATCGAAGCCGCCGGCAGCCAGAAACGGCGCCAGACCGGCGCCGGCCACTTTGGGGAAGAAAACGGAGGCATCGTTGAGGAAGCCCGGCAGCAATAACACCGGCATCCCCGTGGGATCGCGGTAGCAGCGCTGCAGCTGCAGCTGCTGAGTGCCGCCCACGTTGACGCGGTAATCATCCAGTTTGAGCTGGCCCTGACGCCAGTAGTAGGTCCGCATAAGGCACTCGGGCTGGTATTTCTGCCGTTTGTTATTATCTCTGGTTATTGAATTGCTCCAGACTATACCAAAAATCCAGACGATACCAAAAACAATAAATGTCCCAGGGCCTGTTGACGCGCATTGAGTTGGCTCTACTGGCCCTGCCGCATCAACGCGCCGCGTCCGGATTCAGGCTCTCCTGCCACTGCTTGTCGAGGCGTTTGGCCGATACCGGCATCAGGGTTTTCAGGGTCTGGGCAAACAGAGAGATGCGCAACTCTTCCAGCATCCAGCGGTAGTGCTGCAGCGCCGGGTTGGCGGCTACCGCCGCCTGACCCTGCTGCTCGGCGCGCTGCACGTAGCGCTGCCAGTGCGGTTCCAACTCGTCGCTGTGACGCTTGTCGCGCTGCAGATTGGCCGGCGCTTTTTCCAGCCGCAGCAGAATTGCCTTGAAGTAGCGCGGATACTGGCGCAGCCAGTTGAGCGGCGTGGCGGCGAGGAAGCCCGGGTACACCAGCTGCTGCAGCTGTCGACTGATATCGCTCACCGCAAAGGCCAGCGCCAGAGCGCCGTTTTTCGCCTTCAACCGCTTTTTGATGTCCACCAGGCCATCGACAACAGTCAGCAACAGCGCCTCCAGCTCGTTGGCGCGCGCCAGCAGTTGCGCCTGCCCGGCCTGCAGGCAGCGCCAAAACTCCGCTTCGCTGCGCGGCAGATCGGCACCATCGAGACAGGCGGCGGCACAGGCGGCGCACAGCAGGTCGTCGATTACCGCGTCGCGCTTGCCGAGACCGGCGACACTGAGGCCCATATCGCGACCGCGCAGCAATTGCTTGCGCAGGTATTTTACCGACTGCGCCTGGGCCAGTATCAACAGCCGGGTAAGGCCGCGGCGGCTCAGATAGTCGGCCAGCACCGGATTGTCCTGTACCCGCAGCGCCACACTGTCGCCCTCGTCCACCAGCGCCGGGTAGGCGCGAATGGCGATGCCGCCGCGCTTCAGCTCCACAGTCCGCGGCAACTCGCCAAAGTCCCAGCGCGTGATCGACTCGCGCTCGATACTGTTATCGGCGGTCTGCAGGCTGTGCTGCACGCGGTCCCGGTAGCGCTCGCGCAACGCCGCCAGGTCGCGGCCCTGATCGATACAGTGGCCGTCCTCGTCCATCACCTGGATGTTGATGCGGTAGAAGTCCTCGAGCCGCGCCTGCGCCCACAGCGACGCCGGCAGCTCGACGCCGCTGTGGCGCAGCAGCTGGCGGCCCAGCGCTTCGCTCAGCGGCGTATTGTCGGCGCGCAGCACTGCCAGCGCTTTGTCCACATAGCCGGGCACCGGCACAAAGTGCTTGCGCCACTGTTTCGGCAGCCCTTTGATCATATCGATGCACTTATCCCGCAGCAGGCCCGGCACCAGCCACTCCAGGCGGTGCTCGGGCACCAGGTGCAGCGCGCCTACCGGCACCTGTAAACTGACACCGTCCTGCGCATGGCCCGGCTCAAAGTGGTAGTGCAGCGCAAAGCTGATGCCCTCCCACTGCAGCTGCTTTGGGAACTGTGCCTCGGTAACCTCACTGGCACTGTGCCGCATCAGGTGCTCGCGCGACAGCCGCAACAGCGCCGGCGCGGCCTGTTCCCGCTGCCGGCGCCAGCGCTCGAAGCTGTTGAGACCGACCACCGCGGCGGGAATGCGCTCGGCGTAAAAGTCAAACACCACTGACTCGTCCACCAGGATATCGCGGCGCCGGGCCTTGGCCTCAAGCGCTTCCACCTCGGCCAGCAGGCGCTGGTTGGCGGCGTGGAATTCGCCCTTGCCGCGGTACTGGCCCTCTATCAGTGCGGCGCGGATAAACACCTCGCGCGCGCGCGCCGCATCGATATCGGCATAGGCCACACGCCGCTTTTCCACCAGCACCAGCCCGTAGAGGGTGATTTTTTCAAATGCCATGACCTGGCCGCGGCGGGCATCGTAGTGGGGTTCGAAGTGCTGGCGCTTGAGCTGGTGGGCGGCGATGCCGAGTACCCACTGCGGATCGATCCTGGCGTTGGTATGGGCGTAGAGCTTGGAGGTCTCCAGCAGCTGCCCCGCCACCAGCCACTTGGGGGATTTTTTAAACTGCGAGGAGCCGGGGAAGACATGAAAGCGCCGATTGCGGGCGCCCAGGTATTCGCGCTCCTCACCTTTAGTGCCGATATTGCCGAGCAGGCCGCTGAGCAGCGCGGTGTGAATCGCCTGGTAATCGTCGGCGCCGGCACCAGCCGGCGCTTGCCCGAGCCCCAGGTCGCGACAGGCCAGGCGCAGCTGGTGATGGAGATCGCGCCACTCGCGCAGGCGCAGATAGGACAGAAATTCCTTTTTACACTGCCGCCGCCACTGGTTCTGCGACAGGGCCTGGCGCTGTTCCTCGCTGTGGCGCCAGAGGTTCAAATAGGCCAGAAAGTCGGATTGCGGGTCCCGGAAGCGGCGGTGTTTCTCATCGGCGGCCTGCTGCCTTTCCGCCGGCCGCTCGCGCGGGTCCTGCACCGCCAGCGCGCTGACAATCGTCAGCACCGGCGCCACACAGCCGCGCTCGCCGGCGGCCAGCAGCATGCGCCCGAGGCGCGGATCCAGCGGCAGTTGCAACAACTGCCGGCCGATGGCCGACAGGCGCCCGGCCGCATCCACCGCCTGCAATTCCTGCAGCAGCTTGAAACCGTCGTTGATCAGGCGCTGGTCGGGCGGGTCCAGAAAAGGAAAATCGCGGATATCGCCGATGCGCAGTTGCAGCATCTGCAGAATCACCGCCGCCAGATTAGTCCGCAGGATTTCCGCATCGGTAAAAGGCGCGCGCCGGTCGAAGTCCTGCTGCTCGTAGAGGCGAATGCACACACCGTTACTGACCCGGCCGCAGCGGCCCTTGCGCTGGTTGGCACTGGCCTGGGAAATGGCCTCCACCGGCAGGCGCTGCACCTTGGTGCGGTAACTGTAACGGCTGATACGGGCAAAGCCCGGATCGATGACATAGCGGATTCCCGGCACCGTGATCGAGGTCTCGGCCACATTGGTGGCCAGTATGATGCGCCGGCCGCGATGGGGCTGAAACACCTTGTTCTGCTCGGCCAGACTCAGGCGCGCGTACAGCGGCAGCACCTCGGTATGGGCGATACGGGCCTCGCGCAGCGCTTTGGCGGCCTCGCGGATTTCGCGCTCGCCGCTGAGAAACACCAGCACATCGCCGCCGCCCTGCCCGCGCCGTTCCCACTGCTGAATTTCAGTCACCGCCTCGACAATCGCCTCGAACTGGTTTTCCGAACCCTCCAGCACGGGGCGGTAGTGTACCTCCACCGGGTAGGTACGCCCGGAAACCTCGATAACCGGCGCGCCGTCAAAGTGCCGGGAAAAGCGTTCCACATCGATGGTGGCGGAAGTGATGATGACTTTGAGGTCCGGCCGCCGCGGCAGAATCAGTTTCAGATAGCCGAGCAGAAAGTCGATATTGAGGCTGCGTTCGTGGGCCTCGTCGATAATCAGCGTATCGTAGCGGCTGAGGTAGCGGTCGTGCTGGATTTCCGCCAGCAGGATGCCGTCGGTCATCAGTTTGATATGGGTATGGGCACTGGTGTGGTCGGTAAAGCGCACCTGGTAGCCCACTGACTCCCCCAGCGGCGTGTTCAGCTCCTCGGCGATACGGCTGGCCACCGTGCGCGCGGCAATGCGCCGCGGCTGGGTGTGGCCGATCAGGCCGCGCACGCCGCGCCCCAGGTCCAGGCAGATCTTTGGCAGCTGGGTGGTTTTGCCGGAGCCGGTTTCTCCCGCCAGCACCACCACCTGGTGCCTGTCGATGGTCTCGGCAATCAATTCGCGTTTGGCGGAAATCGGCAGTTGCGCGGGAAAATCGATTACCGGCAGGCGCCGGCGCCGCTCCGCCACCCGTTCGGTAGAGGCGGCCAGGGCGCGCTGCAGTTTACCCAGGTCGCGGTCGAAGGGCCTGCCGGCGGCGGCGCGCTTCTGCAGATCGCGCCACTGCCGCTGCAGGCGCGACCGGTCGGCACTGGCGCTGTGCTGAATCTGCTCGCCGAGGGCGGCAAGCGTGACGCCCGGTTTATCCTCCCCGGGAGGGTCATCGATCCCTGGGGATTTATCGGTCATAGTCCTGGGGCATGAGTCCTGGGGCATGGTACTGTTATTGGAGTACTGTTATCGGAGTACTGTTATCGGGTGACGCTGGTCTGCAGACGCCGGCTTCGCGGCACCGGCCACGGGCCATAGGGGCCCGGACGATTGCGGCCGCTATTATAGTCGGACTCAACCCACCTCGCGCAATACCACCGCCGGCGCCACCGTCACTACCCGGCGACAGCTGAGCACACCCAGCGCACCCACCAGCGCCGCGCCCCCCAGCGGCCCCAGCAGCCACATCCACAGGTGGGGCCTGACGGCAATATCCAGCGCCCAGGCCTGCAGGCCAAACAGCAGCACCTGCGCACCCAGCACCGCCAGCAGGCCGGCAAAAAAGCCCAGCGTGGAAAATTCCGCCCACAGGCTGCCCATTACCAGGCCGCGGCGACTGCCCAGCGCGCGCAGCAGACCGGACTCCTGCAGGCGGCTGTCCATACTGGCGTTGACAGCCGCCAGCAGCACGAACAGGCCGCCCACCAGCACCAGCCACAGCACCAGCTCCACCCCCTGACTGACCTGAGCGACGATGGTCTGGATCTGCTCGATCACCTTGTCCATCTCGATCACCACCACCGTGGGAAACTTGCGCAGCAGATCGTTGATAAACAGCTTTTTCTGCGGCGGCAGGTAGACACTGGTGAGGTACATGGGTGAATAATTGTCGAGGGCGCCGGGAGAAAACAGGAAATAGAAATTGGGCCGCATGGAATCCCATTCCAGCGAGCGGATACTGGCCACCGTGGCGTCCAGGCGCAGACCGCCGATACTGAAACGCAGCCGGTCACCCAGCGCCAGCTGCAGCTCTGCGGCCACGTCCTGCTCCACCGATACCCCCACGCCGCGCTCGGCGGGCCAGTCCGGCCACCAGACACCGGCGGTAATGCGGTTGTCGGGGTTGAGCGACTCGGCCCAGCTCAGGTTGGCCTCGCGCCGCAGCACCTCGGCCTCGCGCTGCACTTGCGCAGCGGGCACGGCGTCATTGACATGGGTGAGGCGCCCGCGCACCATCGGAAACAGGTGGTTGGCCTGCACCTGCTGCTGCGTCATCAGGCGCTGAATCGGCTCCACCTCGTAGGGCGCCACGTTGACGAGAAAATGGTTGGGCGTATCCGCCGGCAACTGCACCTGCCACTCGTCGATCAGTGTGGTGCGCACAGTGGTCAGCGTCAGCAGCAGCATCAGGGCGATGGCGAACACCAGAATCTGCACCACGCTCTGACCGCGGCGGCGCTGCAGGTTGGCCAGCGCCAGGCGCCAGACGCTGCCGGCGCGCATGCCCACATAGCGCCCGGCGTGCAGCAGGCGCCAGGCCACCAGCGCAGACAGGGCGATAACCGCACCCAGGCCCACGATTACCGCTGCGGTCAGCCGCGCATCGCCGCTGTACAACCATACCAGCACCACCACTGCACACAGCCCCAGCGCCCCCTGCAGCCAGGTGCGGATCGCCCCTACCTGCATTTCCCGGCGCAAAATCTTCAGCGGCGGCACCAGTGGCAGGTGCCACAGCGGCGGCAGGGCAAAAAACAATACGCATACCAGGCCGGTTATCGCCCCTATGCCATACGCGCCGATCGGCGCGGCGCCGAGGCTGATCGGAAATATCGCCGCCAGCGCCGCCACTACCGCACGCTGCACCAGATCCCCGGCCAGCATGCCCAACAGCGAGGCCACCGCCGCCAGCAACAGCAGCTGCCCCATATACAGGCCGCGGATGCGCCAGGCGCTGGCGCCGAGGCTCTTCATCAGCGCCACCTGATCGACGTGGCGCCCGGCAAAGCGCTGCGCGGCGATGGCAATGGCAACGCCCGCCAGCAGCACGCCGACCACACCGGCCAGCATTAAAAAGCGCCGCCCGGTCTGCAGGGTGGAGGACAGCCCGCGCTGCGCCGACTCCAGATCGACAATGCGCTGGTGTTCGGTCAGCTGCGGCTCGACCCATTGCATAAACGCATCGAGGCGCGCGCCCTCGGCTGCCAGCAGCCAGTGATAGCGCACGCGACTGCCGGGCTGAATCACCTCCGTGGCGGCCAGGTCGGCGAAATTCATCATCAAGCGGGCGCCGAACAGTGAAAAGCCGTCGCCGCGGTCGGGCTCGCGTATCACCACCCGGGTGACAGTCAGGGTTTTTTCACCAACCTGAACGCGCTGGCCCAGTTCGATATCCAGCAGCGGCAGCAGGCGCGAATCCACCCAGGCTTCGCCGGGCGCCGGTACGCCGGGCGCCACCGCGATATCGGCCGCCGCCACCGCAAACGGGATGGTGCTGATCTCCAGCCTGCCGGCCAGCGGATAACCGGGGGTGACCGCCTTGACCGAGGCCAGGTGCATATTGTCGCCGGCAAATACCATGGAGGAAAACATGGCGGTGCGCGCCTGGCGCACCTGGCGGCGATCGGCGGCCTCGAACCAGGCCGGGTCGATGGGGTGGGAACTGCGCACGATGCGGTCGGCGCCGAGAAAACTGCTGCTCTCTTTGATCAGTGAGCGCTCCAGGCGTTCGGTGAATACGCCGATGGCACTGACCACCGCCACCGCCAGCACCAGCGCGCCGGCCAGGATCTTTACCTCGCCGCTGCGCCAGTTGCGCCACAATAGTCTCAGTGCCAGCATCTGCCGTCCCCCACTGTTTGCCGGTATTTACTTAGCGGGCCAGCGCATCGGCCGCCACCAGGGTCGCCGGCGCCATCACCCGCCCGGCCTGCAGCGCCATCTGCGCGCTGCAGCGCCTGGCCAGGCGGCTTTCGTGGGTCACTAGAATCAGCGTAGTGCCCTGCTCGCGATTGAGTTCAAACAGCAGGTCGATAACCCGCGAGCCGGTGGCCGTATCGAGGTTGCCGGTGGGCTCGTCGGCAAACAGCACCCGCGGCTCACTGGCGAAGGCCCGGGCAATGGCGACCCGCTGCTGTTCACCGCCGGAGAGCTGCTTCGGGTAGTGGCGCAGGCGCTCCTGCAGGCCGACGCGCTGCAAAAACTCCCGCGCCCGCTGCTCGGCGTCGCGGCTGCCGTGCAGCTCCAGCGGCATCATCACATTTTCCAGCGCGCTGAGGCCGGGCAACAGCTGAAACGACTGGAACACAAAGCCGACATTGGCGGCCCGCACCCGGGCGCGGCCCTCTTCATCCATATCGGTCAGCACCTGGCCGTTGAGGCTGACCGAGCCCGAGGTGGGCAGATCGAGCCCGGCCAGAATACCCAGCAGGGTCGACTTGCCCGAGCCGGAGGCGCCGGTAATGGCCAGGCTGTCGCCACCGCCGACCGACAGGGAGACATCGTTGAGGATTACCAGCTCACCCTCGCTGGTAGTGACGCTTTTGCTGATCTGCGACGCTTCAATCATAAAACCGACTATCGAACTCCGAGTGATTAAGGGGCGTGGGCCGAGGCTCTGACCTTGCGGCATACTCACTTTGTACGAAATCCTTGTCAAAACAGTTGACACAACTTTACAGAAACTGCGACCCGGATAGCGCTGATCGCATTTATACTGGGGCCGGCAATATCTCGCGGCTGATATTGGCAGTTATCGTACGGTTATTGCGCGCGATTATTGATTGTACAGTTAGTGAAAGGAACACCAATACCGATGAGCATACCGATTAGCCTGACGATGGCAAGAGTGATTCTATTGTTTGCACTGCTTTTGGGCAGCGCCGGATTGCAGGCAAAGACCCTGCTGGTCATAGGGGACAGCCTCAGCGCCGGCTACGGCATTGACCTCGAGCAGGGCTGGGTAAACCTGATGCGCCAGCGCCTGCAACAGCGCGGGGAGTTCACCGTCGTCAACGCCAGTATCGGCGGTGAAACCACCGGCGGCGGCCTGGCGCGGCTGCCCAATCTGCTGGCAACCTTCAAACCGGACATCGTCATCGTGGAGCTGGGCGGCAACGACGGCCTGCGCGGCCACCCGATCGGGCGCATTCGGCAGAATCTGATCGCCATGACCGACCTCAGCCGCGAGGCCGGCGCCCAGACCCTGATTCTCGGCATCCAGATCCCGCCGAATTACGGCGCCCGCTACACCGATCAGTTCAGCGCGCTCTTCCCGGCGGTGGCGGCGGATCTGCAGGTGCCGCTGGTACCGTTTTTTCTCGAGGGGGTGGTACTGACCGACGGCGGCATGCAGGCCGACGGCATTCACCCCAGCGCCAGCGCCCAGCCACGCATGCTCGACAATGTCTGGCCCCACCTGGAGCCCCTGCTGTAGGCCGCCCGCCGGCGCCGCAGCGCCGTCTAAAGATAAAACTGCCTGATAAAATCACCGAGCATACGGTATTCAGTCTGCCGCGGCGAGGTGGCGCGCCACATCAGGCCGATAGTGCGGGCGATATGCGCATCGTCGAAAGGCAGCGTCCGAATCTGGGTGCCGCTCAAAATCCTGGCATTTACCGCCATCTGCGGCAGCAGCGTAATACCGATACCGTTTGCCACCATCTGCACGATGGTGGTGAGGCTGGTGGCCTGATAGGGTACACGCAGGTCGCGCGGATTCAGTTTACAGGCCTCCAGTGCGTGGTCGCGCAGGCAGTGACCATCCTCCAGCAACAGCAGCTCGGAACCGCCGAGGCTATCGATGGAAACCGAGGTCTGCGCCAGCATGGCGTGGTCCTTGGGCACCGCCAGCACGAAGCGGTCGTCAAACAGCGGCATCAGGTTGACACCATTGGCCGGGTAGGGCAGCGCCAGCAGCAGTACGTCGAGTTCGCCGCGGTGCAGCGCCTCAGTCAGCGGCCGGCTCATCTCCTCGCGGATGAAAACCCGCAGCTGCGGGTGGGTACGGCGCAGCTGATTGAGCAGTTTCGGCAGGATGTAAGGCGCGACGGTGGGGATCACGCCCAGCCGCAGGCGGCCGCTCAGCGGCGCCGCCTGGGTTTCGCAGGTAGCCATCAGGTCGTCCACCGCCAGCAGGATGGACTGCGCCTGGCGGCAGATATCCTCGCCCAGGGGCGTCATCATCACCTGCTTGTTGTGGCGCTCCACCAGCCCGGTGCCAAGCTGGCTTTCCAGCTCCTGAATACCGGCGCTCAGGGTGGACTGGGAGACGTGGCAGGCCTTGGCGGCATGGCCGAAATGACGGTGCTCGGCTACCGCACACAGGTACTTGAGTTGCTTCAGGCTCGGCAAGTGCATCATCGAAAAATACGATCAGGTTGATCTAAAAAATCCGTTTTTACAAGTATACGGACTCTTCTACACTAAGCCAAATTCTGATGCTATGGACATCATTATTCTTAGTACCCAAAGCAAATTACCAAAGTATCTGAGGCTAAAGTACTGAGGTGAAGGTACCGAGGTGAAGGTACCGAGACCAAGGCACCGAAACCAAGATACCGAAATCAAGGTACCGAAACTCTGGCACTAAGACACAAGCAGCAACCGTTGATTATCCCAAACCCAGTAAGGAGAAAAGACCATGTCTTTGAAAGGCTCACAGACTGAAGAAAACCTCAAGGAAGCCTTCGCCGGCGAATCCCAGGCCAACCGCCGCTATCTCTACTTTGCCGCCAAGGCCGACGTCGAGGGTTACAACGATGTCTCCGCCGTGTTCCGCTCCACCGCCGAAGGTGAGACCGGCCACGCCCACGGTCATCTGGAACACCTCGAAGCGGTCGGCGATCCCGCCACCGGCCTGCCGATCGGCTCCACCGCCGACAACCTCAAAGCGGCAATCGCCGGCGAAACTCACGAGTACACCGATATGTATCCGGGTATGGCCAAGACCGCCCGCGACGAAGGTTTTGACGAAATTGCCGACTGGTTTGAAACGCTGGCCAAAGCCGAGCGCAGTCACGCCAACCGCTTTCAGAAAGCCCTCGACGGCCTGGACGGCTGAGACGCCCTTAGCCGAGAGGCGAGCATAACCCGGCAGGCATTATCGGAGCAGCTATGAGAAGTGAGAAATCGGTGCGCGAGGGCAGCCTCGAGGCGCCCACGCGCCACCCGCTCGACTGGCAGTCGGAGGCATTTTACGATCGCCAGTCCCTGAACGACGAACTTGAACGGGTGTTCGATATCTGTCATGGCTGCCGCCGCTGCGTCAGTTTATGCGACGCCTTTCCCACGCTGTTCGACCTGGTGGACGAATCGGACACCATGGAGGTCGACGGCGTGGACAAGGCCGATTACCACAAGGTTGCCGACCAGTGCTATCTCTGCGACCTGTGTTATATGACCAAGTGCCCCTACGTGCCGCCGCACGAATGGGCCGTGGATTTCCCCCACCTTATGCTGCGCGACAAGGCGGCGCAGTTTAAGGAAAAAGGCACCAGCCTGCGCAATCGGGTGATGACCAGCACCGACACCGTCGGCAAACTGGCATCCATTCCGGTCGTCGATGTCACCGTCAACGCCCTCAACCAGAACAGCCTGTTTCGCAAAACCCTGGCCGGCGCCCTGCAGGTGCACGAGCAGGCACCGCTGCCGCGCTACCACAGCGACACCTTGCGCAAGCGCTACCACCGCAGCGCCGCCGAGCTGCCCACCGCGCTGGCCGCCGGCGCCACCACCGGCAAAGTCGCGCTGTATGTGACCTGTTACGGCAACTACAACAGCCCGGAATTGGGTGAGGACTTCGTCAAAGTCTTTCACCACAACCACATCCCCATCGAACTGGTGCCGAAGGAGCAGTGCTGCGGCATGCCCAAACTCGAACTGGGCGACCTGCAAGCCGTGGCCAGGCTCAAGCAGGCCAATATCCCGGTGCTGAGCAAACTGGTGGACGAGGGTTACGACCTGATCGCGCCGATACCGTCCTGTGTACTGATGTATAAACAGGAGCTGCCGCTGATGTTCCCGGACGACGAAGACGTCAAAAAAGTGCAGGCCGCCTTCTACGACCCCTTCGAGTACCTGTGGCTGCGCCACAAAGAGGGGCTGTTGAATACCGAATTCAAACAAGCGCTGGGCGATATCAGCTACCAGGTCGCCTGCCATCTGCGGGTACAGAATATCGGCCTGAAAACCCGCGATGTTCTCAGCCTGGTGCCGGACACCCGCATCGACACCATCGAACGCTGTTCCGGCCACGACGGCACCTATGCGGTAAAGCGTGAAACCCACGCCAAGTCGGTAAAAATCGCCCGCCCGGTGGTGCGCAAGGTGGACGAAAAACAGCCCGATCATTTCAGCAGCGACTGCCCGATGGCGGGCAACCATATCGCCGCCCTGGCGGACAGCGTCGACAGGGCCGCACATCCGATGACCTTATTGCGCAGGGCCTACGGCCTGTAGGCCGGCAGCCGATTGACAAGGAGCAGCGCGACTATGACCTCACTCAACCGTTCAGACCTGTGGAGCCTGGAAGAATACGCCGAGCGACGCGCGCAGTTCCGCCAGCAGGTCATGCAGCACAAGCGACACCGGCAGCTGATTATCGGCGGGCATGCGCGCCTGTTGTTCGAAGACGAGCTGTCGATCCGCTATCAGATTCAGGAAATGCTGCGTATCGAGAAAGTCTTTGAAGCCGAGGGCATTCAGGACGAGTTGGACGCCTACAATCCGCTGATTCCCGACGGTCACAACTGGAAGGCGACCTTGATGCTCGAGTATCCGGACGTCGAACAGCGCCGAGAGCGCCTGGCGCAGCTGCGCGGTATCGAAGACACGGTGTGGCTGCAGGTAAAGGACTGCGACAAGGTCTACCCGATCTGCAATGAAGACCTGGAGCGCAGCAACGACGAAAAAACCTCCAGCGTGCACTTTTTGCGCTTCGAGCTGACCCCCATCATGATTCAGGCCGTCAAGCAGGGCGCCGGCCTGCAGGCGGGTATTGACCACCCGGCGTTCGCCAATCGGGCGCTCGGCGTGCCGGACGCCGTGCGCGATTCCCTGGCCAACGATCTGCACGATATCAGCGTTAACTGACACGGTTATGCGCCCGCGCTTATCCCCCTTCGAGGTGATCCCCCAAGGTTCGCCTCGAAGGTTCACCTCGAAGGAATGACCGGCAGGCACAGGTGAATATGTCACCGCCGCCGCCGGCATGACTTCACATACCTCCACCTCCCCTCCCCTTACGCTAAGCAAACTGAGATGACAAAGTGGTAGCGGCAACTGCAATGGACGTATGCGGTCGGCCGGCGATAGCTGTAAGGTCCAGGCACTGCGGTGCCGGGACACACAAGGGAGACGTTTCATGGACAAACAGGAATCACTTCGCTTGCGTTTTAATATCGAATCCAAGCAGTTGCGTTTAACCCGCGCCCACCGCGAGGAAATCGCGCCGCCCCAGGGTGAGCAGCAGCCATTCGACCCGATAGAACCGACGATTATCGGCCACTGGGTGGAGTTGAAAGACGATCGGGGCGATACCGTGTACCGGCGCTTTTTGCACAACGTGCTGCCGCTTAATTACCTGGTGGAGATGGAGGCCACGTTGAAGGACCATCGCAGCGACAACACGGCATCCACTTTCGAGGTACTGATTCCCATACCGGACGGCAACTGCGAGTTGGTGTTATATGAACAGTCGCTGCCCGGCCCGGCGGAAAAGAAGACCCGCCGTATGCAGCACATCAAGGTACGACTGGACAGTGAAGAAGACCTCACCTCTGCCTGAGGCTACCAGCCCGCCGGTAACTGCTTGCGCAACACCAGCGCATCGGGCAGCTGTTCCACATAGCCGCCGATGACCAGTTCCTTCATAATGCGGCTGACCATTTCCCGGGAAGCGCCGACCATATTGGCGATTTCCTGGTGGGTCGGTTTTGGGTTGGTGACGCGGTCGTCCTCGTCGGCCAGGCGCCGCAGCAGCTGGCTGACACGGCCGTAGACATCCAGCAGGGCCATGTCCTTGACACTCTCTGTCAGCGTGCGAATGCGCCGCACCAGCTGCTGCATCATATCGAGCGCGTACTCGGGATGGCTGGCGATAAATTGCTGGAAGTTTTTGCGTGAGACCGTGACGAAAACCGAGTCACTCACCGTCATCACCGACGCCGAGCGGGGGTTGCCGTCAATCAGCGCCAGCTCGCCGAAATACTCCCCCTCACCCATGAAATTCAGGGTCACCTGCTTGCCGTCTTCGCCGTTGACGAACACCCGGATCTTGCCGCTTTCGATGATGAACAGCTGGTTGTTTTCATCGCCTTCCATAAACAGGATGGTGTTTTTCGGGTAACTGCGGCGCACACTCAGCGTCGCCAGGGCATCGGTGATATGCTTAGGCGTGTCCTGAAACAGTCTGACGTTTTCCAGCATGCTAGATATCTTCGTTATTGTCAGTGAATTGCCGTCGCTAACTCGTTGTCGTTAATTAGAATCGTTAGTAAGCAGCAGCTATGCACGCAGACCCGATGCAGCACGGGATGACGCACATGGTGGTATGATACCCCAGTGTTGACGGGTGATTCTATATAAAGGATCGGACCTTGAGAATTCAATGATGCCCCCGAGCGCGAGTGACAATAACAATGCGGGCAACGGGCGGGGTAAAAACGCGACAGCGCTCGCCTTTGTTACAGCCATGTTAATTCTGTTTGGCCTGTCACCCTGGTTCACCCGCCTGGAGGAGGCCGTGGGTCTCAGCTGGCTGTTTCAGTGGCGCGGGGCAATCGAGCCGCCAGATTCCGTGGTAATCGTCGCGATCGACAGCGACACCGCCGAGCGCATGGGCCTGCCGGCAAAGGTGGAGCGCTGGCCGCGGAGCCTGCATGCCGGGCTGATCCGCACACTGCACGGCGCCGGTGCCACCAGCATTGCCTTCGACATCGCCTTTAAAGAGGCGCGCCCCGGTGCGCAGGACCGGGAGCTGGCCGAAGCCATCGGCGCGGCCGGCAATGTCGCGCTGTTCAAATATCTGCAGCGACCACAGCCGGACCCGATCAGCATCGACGACCGGGCGCTGCTGGTGCTGGATATCGAGCGGGAGATATTGCCCCTGCCCGACCTGGCGGAGCAGGCGGCGGTGGTGGCCAGTTTCACGCTGCCGAAAATACCTGTCAAAGTGGACCGGGTGATGATCTACACCGAGCTGTCTGCCGGGCCCGAGGTCACTTTGCCGCTGGCGGCGCTGTCGCTGCATCTGCGCGCCCATCTGCCGGCGCTGCTGACCGCGATCAAAAGCATTGCGCCGGATTTGCACCTGGCGCTCCAGGGCCTGCGCCCCCATGAAGTGCTGCTGGCCCTGCGGCAGAGACTGACCGCAGATAAAGTCACGGCGCAACAGCTGCGACGGCAGCTGCGCACTTACCCGCCGCCACAGCGCCAGCAGTTGTCCACCCTGCTGGCCGCCGCCCTGCAGGCCAACCCGCTCTATATCAACTACTACGGCCCGCCGCGCACGGTCCGCACCATCAGCTATGACGCCCTGCTGGCCGGTAAACACCTCGATGAGATTTCAGGTAAGGCAGTGTTTGTGGGCCTGGTGGAAAAACGGCAAACCGAGCAGTGGGATGTCTACCACACCATATTCTCCCAGGCCAATGGCGTCGACATCAGTGGCGTTGAAATTGCTGCCAGCGTATTTGCCAATCTGCACCAGCGCAGTGCGCTCGAGCGCCCGGGCGCGGCCGGCAGCGCTGCGCTGCTGGTTTGCTGGGCTGCCGTACTCTACCTGCTGATGGTGTGTCTGGCGGTGAAAACAGCCCTGCTATGGCAAGCTGTAATCTGCGCTGCCTATGCCGGCACGGCCTATCTGCTGTTCAGCCACCTGCAGTGGTGGCTGCCCGTGGCGACGCCCCTGGCGCTGTTGCTGCCGGTCAACCTCGCAGCCCTGTCGACCCGCTATCAGCGCAGCCGCGCGGCACAGCTGAAAATTACCGAAGCACTGCAACACTACCTGCCGAGCGATGTCGCACAACAGGTGAGCAATGATTTCAGCCGCTACCGGGAGCGGCACCGGCTGGTGCAGGGCATCTGCCTGCTGACCGATATCCAGGGCTATACCGCCATTGCCGAAAGACTGCCACCGCACGACCTGCACCGTGTCATGAACCAGTACTACGCGCGACTGATGGCCAATATCAAACAACAGGGCGGCAAGGTCGGCAATATTGTCGGCGATAGCCTGCTGGCGCTCTGGACTGCCGACACCCTGCAACAAGAGGCCTGCGAAAAAGCCTGCCATGCGGCGCTGGCAATCCGCCAGTGCTTCCGCCAAACCACCGTCGAGGGCGTGGCGCTGCCCACCTCCATCGGCATCCACGGCGGTGCCTTCTCACTGGGCAACCTGGGGGCAATGGACCACTACGAGTACTCTCCGGTGGGTGATATCGTCAATGCTTCCACCCGCCTGGAAGCACTGAACCGCAAACTCGGCACCCAGATCCTGCTGACCGAGGCCGTGGCGGAAAAGATGATTGCAAAGCGGAGCGCAGACTTTATCATTCGCTATCTCGGGCACTTTAAAGTAAAAAACAAGACCCAACCCCTGGTTGTTCACGAATTGATCGGCCACCGCTCACAGCTGGATACGGGTTGCGAGGCTTTGATCGGCCAGTTTGCCGAGGCTTTGAGCCATTTCGAAATGGGAGAAAAAAAACGGGCGCTGGCGGCTTTTACCCTATTATTACGGCGCTTTCCGGACGACGGCCCGAGCCGCTACTACCAGAACATCTGCAGAGAGTATGTGGCCTGACGCGATCTGCTTTACGATATCGATAAATAATACCGGCCCGCCAGTGCCGGCCAATAATTTTCCGGGGGACGGGGTATGCGCGATTCGGCGAAACGGCCAGGATTAAACACAGGCAGACATACCGGGCTGTCCGGAGTTTGCCTGCTTGCAGTTATTCTCTGCATAACCACCGCCGCGACACAGGCCCAGACCGCAGCCGGCCGCTGTGCGCAACAGGCGGCCACCGTCGTCAGCCTGGAGGGCGCGGCACAGTGGCGCGCCGGCGCCGGCAGTGCGTGGCAAGCGGTAAATCGCGGGCAGGAGTTTTGTATCGGCGATACCCTGCGTATCCAGCAAAGCCGCGCTACACTGCGCCTGCCCAACGACACCGTGGTGCGGCTGAAGGAAAACACCACGCTGAAATTTCTGCCGCCGCAACGCGGCTTCTGGCTGCAGCTGATCGAGGGTATCGCCCACTTTATCAGCCGCACACCGGAGCCGATTGTGGTCAAAGGGGCCTATTCGAATGCGGGTATCGAAGGCACTGAATTCAGCGTCAGTGTCACCGCCGAGGCCGACACGGTGGCAGTATTCGAAGGGCGTGTCGAAGTGACAAACAGCGCCGGCCGGCTGGCATTGGGCGCCGGCCAGGCGGCCACAACCCGAGCCAACAGCGCGCCTGTCAGGGTGGCCAGCGTCAACCTGCGCGACGCTGTGGCCTGGGCCCTGTACTACCCGCCGATGCCGGTGCCGGACAGCGCACCGCCTGCGGTCAGGCAGGCCGTTGAAGCCGGGCGCTTTGCCGAAGCCGGCCGCCTGCTGGAAAGTTTACCGGCAGCACAGCAGACCGCCCCACTGCTGGCCCTGGCCTCGGCGCTGGCCCTCTATCGCGGCGAAGTCGAGGCTGCGGGCAAGTTTCTCGACCGCGCCCTGCAACGGGATGGCAGTGCCCCGGCGGCAATTGCGCTCAACAGTATACGGCAGTTGCTTGGCGGCGATACCGCCGGTGCGTTGCGGCAGGCGCAGCAGGCGGTAGCCGCTGCACCGCAGTCGGCGGCGGCCCTGCTGGCGCTTTCCTATGCCCAGCAGGGATCATTCCAGCTGCCCGAAGCCTTTGCCACTGTCCAGCGAGCGCTGCAACTGCATTCGGACCAAGGCCTGCTACAGGCCCGCGCGGCAGAGCTGGCGCTGATGCTGGGCGAATACAAAAAGGCCGACCGCTATGCGCAGCGCGCCGCACAGCTGAGTCCGTCGCTGAGCCGCACCCACAGCGTCGCCGGTTTCGCCGCGCTCAACCGCTACCA
Source organism: Exilibacterium sp. (assembly GCA_028280195.1). GTDB lineage: Bacteria > Pseudomonadota > Gammaproteobacteria > Pseudomonadales > Cellvibrionaceae > Exilibacterium. Next base: position 5,864 of record JANQMH010000021.1, on the reverse strand, counting down.
GTTGCAGCGGGCACAGCAGTCCTTTCAGCGGGCGCTCGACCTCGATGCCGCCGACCCGCTGCCGCACCTGGGGCTGGGCCTGATCGATATCCGCCGCGGCAACACGGCGGCGGGCCGCGAGTCGATTGAGGTGGCGGCGGCCCAGGACCCGGGCAATGCCCTGATCCGCAGTTATCTCGGCAAGGCCTATTACGCTGAAAACCGCAACCCGCTTGCCGCCGGGCAGTTTACCCTGGCACAGCAACTCGACCCCGACGACCCCACGCCCTGGTTCTATCGCGCGCAACAGCGCCAGAGCGACAATCAGCTGCTTGCCGCACTCGATGATCTCGATACTGCCATCGCCCTGAATGACAATCGCGCCGTGTATCGCTCGCGCTTGCTGTTGGACAACGATAACGCCGCGCGCAGCGCCAGCCAGGCACGTATTTACCGGGCCCTGAATTTCGATCAGCTGGCCATACTGAGCGGTGCCCGCGCCGTCGATCAGGCACCGGCGGAGCACAGCGGGCACCGCCTGCTGGCAGAGGCCTACGCAGACCGGCCGCAACTGGAGAACCTGCGCGGCAGTGAAAGTTTACTGGCAACCCTGCTGGCCCCCCTCGGGGCACAGCCACTGCCCCTGGGCATACGCGAGACCGGGCTGCTGGTGGTGGACGGCGCCGGGCCCGCGGATATGGGTCTGAACGAGTACAACCCGCTGTTTATTGAAGAGGGCTGGAGCGGCAGGCTGTCCGCCCTGGGAGGCACCCAGGATACCCAGGCCTACGAGTGGAATCTCAACGGGCTGTGGGGCAGCACTTTCGTCAACCTGGGCCAGTATCGGTATAACACCGACGGCTTCCGCGCCAACAACGATGTGGAGTATGAGATATCCAATCTGCTGTTGCAGCACCAGGCGACGCCGGACCTCGGCCTGCAGTTGGAGCTGAGACGACGCGAGGAGGAGCGCGGTGATATTGCCCTGCAGTTCGATCTGGATACCTTTTCCGATAATTTGCGCTTTAACCAGGATACCGACAGCGCCAGGCTCGGCGCAAACTACCGGCTGTCACCCAATGCGCGACTGCTGGCCTCGCTGGTTTACAAGGAAACCGACATCAAAACCCAGCGCCGCGAGGAATTATTTCCCGGCTTCGAAATTGACCTTTCATCGCGGGCCGATACGCAACTGGAGCAAAGTGAGCTGCAGTACCATTATTCCGGCCAAACAACCAATTGGATAGCCGGTGCCAGCTACTTCAGTGTCGACGCCGAACTCGTCAACCTGTCGGGGTTTCCGCCACCGCAGTTTTTCGATACAGAATTCCAAGGGGCTTATTTGTACTCGTACTGGAATATTGATGAACACACGAAGCTGACAGCCGGCCTCAGCTACGATGACTACCGGCAGGAAACAGAGGGTGGGGCATTCGCCTTAAACCCAATTTCCGAAGAGCAGTTCAACCCTAAACTCGGTCTCGAATGGATGATGTCACCGGCGCTGACGCTGAGGGCAGCGGCCCTTCAGTCGCTTGCCAAAAACGACGATGCGCTGGTATCGATTGAGCCAACCCATGTCGCCGGTTTTTCTCAGGTTTACGATGAATCCCAGGCGACCTCGACAGATCAATACGGAATAGGCTTGAGCTATGTCCCACCGGAAAACTTAAAATTCGATATAGAGTATGTTGCGCGCGAGTTGGAAGTGCCGACCTTTGCAACGGTTGCCAATACCTTCGATATCGACAATGATATTATCAAGTTGGATCTCTACTACGAGTTCAATGAGAAGTTTTCCCTCTATGTCGGTTACCGGCAAGAAGAGTTCGAGCGCAGCCTGCTCACCGAGGTGTCCAGCCCCACGATTCCAGTTAACCTCGATACCCGGGTCATTCCGGTCACATTGAACTTTATCGCCAGCCAAAGGCTGTCAATCGATGTTACCGCCAACACAGTAGAGCAAAAGATACAGACTGAAGGCGGAGAGCTCAACACCGGGATCAGAGACGACGACAGGTTTTGGACGCTTGACTCTTCCCTGGCATTGAGACTGCCGAGACGCCTGGGAGTCGTCAGCCTGGAACTCAGGAATATACTGGACGAAGAGTTCAGATACCGCGACTTTAACTTTTTCACCACCCGGCCGAGACCACAGCGGTTCTTGCCGGAACGTTCGGTCTACCTGAAGGTTAATTTCCAGTTCTGAACAAGGCAGGCGATAAGATGTATCGCCTGCCGGTTCTGCCCGGACCGGGGAAGGCTATGGAGGGCAATCGGGGTCATTGGGATTGTAATAGGGAATCCAGCCGATTAGCGGATAGTGCACCCATATCACGGTGCAGTTATTATCAGAGCCGGAATTGGCCTCGGCCACACTGACAAGGCCACCGGCAGAGACTTTGGCCGCGCTCTGCTCGCGCTCACCTTTTTTGTTGCTTTTGGCTATCTTCTCCACCAATACCAGCGGGAACTCCGCTGCATTGGGAATTTCGGGTTTCTCTTCCAGTAGTGGGCGGCACTGCGCCGGTTCACACTCAGGCCAGAGTTTTCCTTCGACAGTTGCGGGTGCTAGAAGGCCTTTCGGGTTTTCTTTAAGGAATATTTCTACTTCTTCCGTAGGTAGATGTTGTACGGGCTTCTCACCGCAGCCGGCAGCGCCAAAGGCTCCCAACAATACGGCCAAGCCGGCCCAACGCCCAGTGGCTCTTGGGCGTAGTCTGGTTATTAGCATGAATGCCCCCAGGATTAGTGGATTTTGTTTTTCACATCGATCAGCGTGGCCGGCCCTGGCCCGGGCTGCGCGTAAAGCCACGCAGCGGCGTAATATTAACGCCGACGCCAACAGAATAAAACAACGAATCGCACTGTGTTTGCGACACAGGTCACATGGACTTGGGGGAAGCCCGTATGAAAAAAGATTTAAACGCCACAATAAAGTAGCATCCCTGCCATTTCCACTTCCGTGTCGATTCCCGCTTGCTCCGGCTGCCTCGCCGTCAAAACCCGACTAGGGCCGAAATTGAATTGACGCCGACAGTATGCAGGGACGCGGGCCTTGTCGATAGTGAACATGACACCGATTCACTGTGACATATTCACATCGCGCTTGACTATAGGGTTGGCTTTACTCCACCAAAGCAAATCACGTGACGCAGGCTGGTCCGGTCGAGGCCCGCCATGCGGCAGCGGAAGTATTTGCTCCAACTTTTATCTATACAGAACAGGCAGCAAAGTGCCATCAGCAAAACGCAGCTATTGCGATAGGGGCGGGCTCATCTGCATTGTTGATGACGGCCGCAAGCCGGCACCGCGCGCCCCTTAATGATGCCAATGAACCTCACAGGCCCTGCAGGTACTCCACTATCAACTGCACACTCTGCCGCCCCCTAAACTCATTGACATCGAGCCGGTAGGCCAACTTCACCCGTTTGACTTGCGGATCGGGCCAGACCTCAGGATCGATATTGAAGGCAATCGCATCGATCAATTGCTGATCATCCTGTGTCGGCGCAACCACCATTTTCAAGTGTTTGTCCCCCACCAGGCGCTGCTTGAGCAGTTGGAACTCACCGTCGAACAAGGGTTCGGGGAAATGCTGCCCCCAGGGTCCGGCCTCGCGCAGCGTTTGCGCCAGCCCCAGGGCAAAATCCACAGGCTGCAGTTCGCCGTCGCTGAGAATCTGCGCCTGCAGGTCGGCCTCGGTGAGCTGTTCGCGCACCACCGCATCGAAAGCCCGCTGAAACGCCTCGAGACACTCGCGTTGCAGGCTCAGCCCGGCGGCCATGGCGTGGCCGCCGAACTTGGACAGCAGGCCCGGGTGCGCGGCGGCAACGGCATCCAGCGCATCGCGTATGTGCAGGCCGGCAATCGAGCGCGCCGACCCCTTGATCTCACCCCCACCGCTATCGGCAAAGGCAATCACAGGCCGGTGAAAACGATCCTTGATGCGCGATGCGAGAATGCCGATCACTCCCTGGTGCCAGTTGCTGTCGTAGAGGCACAGGCCCCAGGGCAAGTCACCGTCGCCGTCGATATGCAGCGCGTCCAGGGACTTCATCGCCTCCTGCTGCATGCCGCTCTCTATCGCTTTGCGATCGCGGTTGAGATCATCCAGTTCCAGCGCCATTTCCCTCACCAGCTGCGCGCTGTCGCAGAGCAGGCACTGAATGCCCAGCGACATATCGTCGAGGCGCCCGGCGGCGTTCAGCCGCGGGCCGACCACATACCCCAGGTCGGCCGCCACCAGCCGCCGCGCCTCGCGCCCCGCCACTTCCAGCATGGCGAGAATACCCGGCCGCGCGCGGCCGGCGCGGATGCGCTGAATGCCCTGGTGCACCAGGATGCGGTTATTGTCATCCAGCGGCACTACATCGGCCACCGTGCCCAGCGCCACCAGATCGAGATAGTCGGCCATATTCGGCTCGCTGATACCGGCCCGGACAAACCACTGCCGCTCGCGCAGGCCGGTGCGCAGCGCGCTCATCACATAAAAAATAACGCCGACCCCGGCCAGGTGCTTGCTGGGAAAACCGCACTGCCCCTGGTTGGGATTGACAATCGCGTCGGCGGCGGGCAACTGCCGGCCCGGCAGGTGGTGATCGGTGACGATTACCTGCATACCGCGGGCCTTGGCCGCCGCCACTCCGTCGATACTGGAGATACCGTTGTCGACCGTGACAATGATTTCCGGGCGCAGGCCGGCGGCCACAGCGACAATTTCCGGCGTCAGGCCATAGCCGTAATCGAAACGGTTGGGGACCAGAAAGTCCACCTGCTGCAAGCCCATGGCACGCAGGGCCAGCACCGCCAGCGCGCAGCTGGTGGCGCCATCGGCATCGAAGTCGCCCACCACCAGCACTTTGCGCTGGCGGGTAACGGCATCGGCCAACAGTTCTACGGCCTGCGACAGCCCCTTAAAAACCTGGGGCTGATGCAGGCGCCGCAGCGAGTGTTGCAACTGCTGATCGGACGTTATGCCGCGGGCGGCATAAACCCTTTGTAACAGTGGGTGGATAGCGGTGGAAAAGTGGACATCGGACAAATCGACATCGCGGCGTTTAATGGTTTTTTGCATAGCGCTAGTGAAACAGGAAATACGCTGCAAATAAAGGAGAAAATACTGACCTAGCGCGCCTCGTGCTTTAACTGCGACAACTGCCGGTCCAGTTGCTCAAACACGGTGTCGAGCAAGCGCGTGGCAATATGCCAGTAGCGGTCGGCGGCAAGCGTCGGCCGCGCCGTGAGCAATTCACTGTCCATACACTGCAGCAGGGCCGCCAGGTCGCGCTGCCCGCGATCACTGCCACCCAGTTGCGGCCACACCCGCTGTGCGGTGGCCTCGATGCTGTCGCGCAGACAGCTCAGGCGGATACGGGCGGCGCTGTCGCACTGTCCGGACTCGGCCACCTCCGCGCCCAGCAACCGCGCCCGGCTAATGCACTCGGCCAGCACCAGCAGCTGTTGCCAGATCAGCATGGCGCCCGGCGGCGACGGCCCGCCCTCGGGCAATAACCCGGACTTGTCAGTGTTCATAACCTGCGCTGAAACCTCCCGCTGCGTTTACCCGTGCACTGCCTGTCACAGCGGTATCGGGCCAACTGTCGCGTCGATCCAGCAAAATATATTCCAGCTTGCAGGCGGGCCGGTTGCAACGGGCCGGGCAGGGTAAAGGGCGGCAGGGAGTTTGTGTTAAGCCATAGTACTGTCGCTGTAAAGCGACAGTGATGGGACTCATACTGGTGCGACGGCGACCGGAATGGCGAGCAAAAGGGGCAATTTTTCTCTAGGGCCTGTTGACACTCATTGAGTTAGCTCTGCTGGGCCTCTACTGCCACCCAGCAAGGCAGAAGGAGCGCAGTTTGGTCATTCCAAATAAGCGACTG